>NZ_JBVKAO010000013.1:1525-3311 GCF_055639375.1 Streptomyces sp. NPDC039462 | reverse complement strand
TGTGATGGGTGGTTGGTCGTTGTTTGAGAACTGCACAGTGGACGCGAGCATCTGTGGCCAAGTTTTTAAGGGCGCACGGTGGATGCCTTGGCACCAGGAACCGATGAAGGACGTGGGAGGCCACGATAGTCCCCGGGGAGTCGTCAACCAGGCTTTGATCCGGGGGTTTCCGAATGGGGAAACCCGGCAGTCGTCATGGGCTGTCACCCGCTGCTGAACACATAGGCAGTGTGGAGGGAACGCGGGGAAGTGAAACATCTCAGTACCCGCAGGAAGAGAAAACAACCGTGATTCCGGGAGTAGTGGCGAGCGAAACCGGATGAGGCCAAACCGTATGCGTGTGAGACCCGGCAGGGGTTGCGCATACGGGGTTGTGGGATCTCTCTTTCACAGTCTGCCGGCTGTGAGACGAGTCAGAAACCGTTGATGTAGGCGAAGGACATGCGAAAGGTCCGGCGTAGAGGGTAAGACCCCCGTAGTCGAAACATCAGCGGCTCGTTTGAGAGACACCCAAGTAGCACGGGGCCCGAGAAATCCCGTGTGAATCTGGCGGGACCACCCGTTAAGCCTAAATATTCCCTGGTGACCGATAGCGGATAGTACCGTGAGGGAATGGTGAAAAGTACCGCGGGAGCGGAGTGAAATAGTACCTGAAACCGTGTGCCTACAAGCCGTGGGAGCGTCGCGTGCAGCACTTGTGCTGTACGTCGTGACTGCGTGCCTTTTGAAGAATGAGCCTGCGAGTTTGCGGTGTGTTGCGAGGTTAACCCGTGTGGGGAAGCCGTAGCGAAAGCGAGTCCGAATAGGGCGACATAGTAGCGCGCTCAAGACCCGAAGCGGAGTGATCTAGCCATGGGCAGGTTGAAGCGGCTGTAAGAGGTCGTGGAGGACCGAACCCACCAGGGTTGAAAACCTGGGGGATGACCTGTGGTTAGGGGTGAAAGGCCAATCAAACTCCGTGATAGCTGGTTCTCCCCGAAATGCATTTAGGTGCAGCGTCGTGTGTTTCTTGCCGGAGGTAGAGCACTGGATAGGCGATGGGCCCTACCGGGTTACTGACCTTAGCCAAACTCCGAATGCCGGTAAGTGAGAGCACGGCAGTGAGACTGTGGGGGATAAGCTCCATGGTCGAGAGGGAAACAGCCCAGAGCATCGACTAAGGCCCCTAAGCGTACGCTAAGTGGGAAAGGATGTGGAGTCGCAGAGACAACCAGGAGGTTGGCTTAGAAGCAGCCACCCTTGAAAGAGTGCGTAATAGCTCACTGGTCTAGTGATTCCGCGCCGACAATGTAGCGGGGCTCAAGCGTACCGCCGAAGTCGTGTCATTCCAGCACATACCCCCAACGGGGGCTGGGATGGGTAGGGGAGCGTCGTGTGCCGGGTGAAGCTGCGCCGGAAGGCAGTGGTGGACGGTTCACGAGTGAGAATGCAGGCATGAGTAGCGATACATACGTGAGAAACGTGTGCGCCGATTGACTAAGGGTTCCTGGGTCAAGCTGATCTGCCCAGGGTAAGTCGGGACCTAAGGCGAGGCCGACAGGCGTAGTCGATGGATAACCGGTTGATATTCCGGTACCCGCTGTGAAGCGTCAAACATCGAATCAGGCGATGCTAAGTCCGTGAAGCCGTTCCGGACCCTTCGGGGAAAGGAAAGTGGTGGAGCCGACGGACCAGACTTGTAGTAGGTGAGTGATGGGGTGACGCAGGAAGGTAGTCCAGCCCGGGCGGTGGTTGTCCCGGGGTAAGGGTGTAGGCCGTGCGATAGGCAAATCCGTCGCACATGAGG
>NZ_JBVKAO010000013.1:0-1432 GCF_055639375.1 Streptomyces sp. NPDC039462 | reverse complement strand
ATGTGGCTGAGACCTGATGCCGAGCCGATTGTGGTGAAGTGGATGATCCTATGCTGTCGAGAAAAGCCTCTAGCGAGTTTCATGGCGGCCCGTACCCTAAACCGACTCAGGTGGTCAGGTAGAGAATACCGAGGCGTTCGGGTGAACTATGGTTAAGGAACTCGGCAAAATGCCCCCGTAACTTCGGGAGAAGGGGGGCCATCACCGGTGATGAGTCTTGCACTCTGAGCTGGGGGTGGCCGCAGAGACCAGCGAGAAGCGACTGTTTACTAAAAACACAGGTCCGTGCGAAGCCGTAAGGCGATGTATACGGACTGACGCCTGCCCGGTGCTGGAACGTTAAGGGGACCGGTTAGTGCACTTTCGGGTGTGCGAAGCTGAGAACTTAAGCGCCAGTAAACGGCGGTGGTAACTATAACCATCCTAAGGTAGCGAAATTCCTTGTCGGGTAAGTTCCGACCTGCACGAATGGCGTAACGACTTCTCGACTGTCTCAACCATAGGCCCGGTGAAATTGCACTACGAGTAAAGATGCTCGTTTCGCGCAGAAGGACGGAAAGACCCCGGGACCTTTACTACAGTTTGATATTGGTGTTCGGTTCGGCTTGTGTAGGATAGGTGGGAGACTTTGAAGCGGGCACGCCAGTGTTCGTGGAGTCGCCGTTGAAATACCACTCTGGTCGTGCTGGATGTCTAACCTCGGTCCGTGATCCGGATCAGGGACAGTGTCTGATGGGTAGTTTAACTGGGGCGGTTGCCTCCCAAAGGGTAACGGAGGCGCCCAAAGGTTCCCTCAGCCTGGTTGGTAATCAGGTGTTGAGTGTAAGTGCACAAGGGAGCTTGACTGTGAGACCGACGGGTCGAGCAGGGACGAAAGTCGGGACTAGTGATCCGGCGGTGGCTTGTGGAAGCGCCGTCGCTCAACGGATAAAAGGTACCCCGGGGATAACAGGCTGATCTTCCCCAAGAGTCCATATCGACGGGATGGTTTGGCACCTCGATGTCGGCTCGTCGCATCCTGGGGCTGGAGTCGGTCCCAAGGGTTGGGCTGTTCGCCCATTAAAGCGGTACGCGAGCTGGGTTTAGAACGTCGTGAGACAGTTCGGTCCCTATCCTCTGTGCGCGTAGGAATATTGAGAAGGGCTGTCCCTAGTACGAGAGGACCGGGACGGACGAACCTCTGGTGTGCCAGTTGTCCTGCCAAGGGCATGGCTGGTTGGCTACGTTCGGAAAGGATAACCGCTGAAAGCATCTAAGCGGGAAGCCTGCTTCGAGATGAGTATTCCCACCCCCTTTGAGGGGTTAAGGCTCCCAGTAGACGACTGGGTTGATAGGCCAGATCTGGAAGCCCGGTAACGGGTGGAGGTGACTGGTACTAATAGGCCGAGGGCTTGTCCTCAGTTGCTCGCGTCCACTGTGTTGGTTCTGAAAC
>NZ_JBVKAO010000012.1:0-50537 GCF_055639375.1 Streptomyces sp. NPDC039462 | reverse complement strand
GAACTGGGGGAAGTCCACCTCCACGGTGCCCGTCAGCGTCTCCGAACGCCGCGAGGGAGTACGGCCGTTGGTCTTCTGGGACAGCTCAGACATGAGTCATTCCTTCGGGAAAAGGGCAGCGGGGGGCCGGGCCGGCGCTCGGGGGAGGGCGCCGGCCCGGCGGTCTTGGGGTGGCCCGCTCAGGCCGGGTCGGGGGTGCGGGCGGGGGCCAGGAGTCCGGCCAGGACGGTGCCCACGATGCGCGGGCCCTGGCGGGTGAGGACGGATTCGGGGTGGAACTGCAGGGAGGCGAAGCCCGGTCCGCGCAGGGCGTGCACCTCCGCGGTGGCCGCGTCCCGGCTGACCTGGACCAGCTGGCCGTCGGGCACCCCGGGCACGCCGTGGGTGGTGAACTCCTCGTCGTCGCTCAGCAGCGCGAAGGTGTTGTAGTAGCCGACGTGTTCGGCGGTGCCGAACAGGTCGATCTCCTTTTGGACGCCCTGGTTGGGCACGCTCCTGCGGCGCAGGGGCAGGCCCAGTTGCAGGCCCAGGACCTGGTGGCTGAGGCAGACGGCCAGGAAGGGGCGCTGTTCGCGCAGCAGGGTGGCCACCGCGGTGTGCAGGTGGTGCATCTTGGGGTGGGCCACTTCCTGCGGGTCGCCGGGGCCGGGGCCCATCACGACCAGGTCGTGGCCCTCGAAGGTGTAGTCCTGGTCGTAGCGGCGCACGGTGACCTGCAGGCCCAGCGAGCGCAGCTGCTGGTCGATCATCGAGGTGAAGGTGTCCTCGGCGTCGACGACCAGGACCTTGCGGCCGGCCAGCTGGGGCAGGGCGGCGCTGCGGTGTTGCAGGTCGGAGAGCCAGAAGTCGGCGATGGTGTCGTTGCGCAGTTCCAGGGCGCGGCGGACGCTGGGGTGGTCGGCGAAGCGGGTGGTGGTGTCGCCGTTGAGGGCGGCGACCAGGCCGGCGGCCTTGGCGCGGGTCTCGGCGGCCTCCGAGGCGGGGTCGGAGTGGCGCACGATGGTGGCGCCGACGCCGATGGCCAGGCGTCCTTGGGGGCTGATGTCGGCGGTGCGGATGAGGATGGCGGAGTCCATCACCCGCTCGCCCCGGGCGTCGCGTCCGATGAGGGCGGCGGCGCCGCTGTAGTAGCCGCGGCCGCCGGGCTCGTACTGGTGGATGATGCGGCAGGCGCTTTCCAGGGGGCTGCCGGTGACGGTGGGGGCGAACATCGTCTCGCGCAGGATGTCGCGCACGTCGCGGTCGGTCTGGCCCTCGATGAAGTACTCGGTGTGGGCGAGGCGGGCCATTTCCTTGAGGTAGGGGCCCACCACGCGGCCGCCGGTGTCGCAGATGCGGGCCATCATCTTCAGTTCCTCGTCGAGGACCATGTAGAGCTCGTCGGTCTCCTTGCGGTCGCCGAGGAATTCCAGCACGCCTTCCAGGGTGGAGCCGGAGGGCGGGTAGCGGTAGGTGCCGCTGATCGGGTTCATGACGGCGGTGCCGTCCTGGAGGCTGACGTGGCGCTCGGGTGAGGCGCCGACCAGGATGCGGCTGCCGGTGTGGATCAGGAAGGTCCAGTGGGCGCCGGACTCGCGCTGCAGCAGCCGCCGGAAGAGGGCCGGGGCGCTGGCGGGGCCGTAGTCGGTGATGTCGGCGACGAAGGTGCGCTTGATGACGAAGTTGGCGCCTTCGCCGGTGCCGATCATCTCCTTGGCGATGCGGCGCACCACGTCCTCGTAGGCGGCGTCGTCCACGTCGAAGTCGCCGCCCGAGAGCGGGGTGGGGACGTCGGGGATGCGGGCCAGGGCCTGGTCCAGGGGCAGTTGCTGCTGGCCGGTGACGGTCATCGCCACCAGCGGGGTGCCGTCGTCCGCGCAGGCGAAGCCGCGTTCGGCCAGCTGCCGGTAGGGCATGACGACCAGGACTTCGTGGCGGGCGGGGGCGCCGGGGGCGGGGGCCTCGGGCAGCGGGATGTCGGCCAGGGTGGCGGGCAGGGACACCGCGCCGGTCAGCACTTCCACGGTGCCGGGGCCGGTGGCGCCGGGCCGGTGCAGCAGGGCGAAGGCCGGTGCCCGGCCGTCCAGTACCTGGTCCAGCAGGTCGGCGGCCGGCTGCGGTGCGGGGGTAGTGGGGGTGGGTGGTGTCTGTGTCATGTGAACAGCCCCTTGACGGTGGTGACCCGGGCGCAGCGCTCGGCGGCGTAGGTGAGGGCCGAGCGGTGGTAGTCCTGGGAGAAGTCGGCGGTGGCGTCCGCGACGAAGAACGGCTGGATGTCGTGGGTGAAGGCGTCCACGGCGGTGGCCAGGACGCCGACATGGGCGTAGACGCCGCACAGGATGAGCTGGTCGCGGCCGGCGGCGCGCATCCGCTCGAGCAGGTCGGTCTTGAAGAAGGCGCTGTAGCGCCACTTGGTGAGCAGCCAGTCCTGTCCGGTGGGGGCGAGGGCGTCGACGACCTGGCGGTCTTCGGGGGCGGGGCGCATGCCCGGGCCCCAGAAGTCCTTGAGCAGGCCGCGCTGTTCGTCGTTCATGCCGCCGGGCTGGGCGGTGTAGGCGACGGGGATGCCCAGGGCGGCGCACCGGTCGCGCAGCTGGGCGGCGTGGGTGATGAGGTCCTGGCGCAGGCCGGCGGGGAAGGGTTTGAGGAAGTAGCGCTGCATGTCGTGGACGAGGAGGACCGCGCGGTCGGCGTCGGCGGTCCAGGACACGGCGGCCGGGGGCAGGTCGCCCTCGGCGGGCAGGGGGTAGGGGCTGATGGGGGGTATGCCGGTCATGGTTCCAGTCCTTGGACGTGATGCGTGGCTGGGGATGTGGGGGCCGGGTGGGTCAGGCGGGCCAGGCGTTGACGGCGTGCAGGGCCTGGGTGGGGTTGAGGCGGGGGTCGCAGCAGGAGGTGTAGCGCTCGCCCACTCGTTCCAGGTCGGCCTCGGTGCTGGCGCACTCGGTGACGTCGTCGGGGGTGGTCTCCAGGTGCAGGCCGCCGGCGATGCCGCCCGCGTTCTGCACGGCCTGGACGAAGCCGGTGATCTCGCGGGCGACGGTGTCGACCATGCGGGTCTTGTAGCCGCCGGGCGCGGTGACGGTGTTGCCGTGCACCGGGTCGCTCAGCCAGATCGCGGGGTGGCCGGCCTCGCGGACCGCCTCGACCAGGCGGGGCAGGCGCTCGGTGACCTTGTCCGCGCCCATCCGGGCGATCAAGGTGAGCCGGCCCGGGTCGCGCCAGGGGTCCAGCTTCTCGCACAGCGCCAGCAGCTCGTCCACCTCCATGGCGGGCCCCACCTTGCAGGCCACCGGGTTGCTGACCTCGGCGAGCAGGGCGACGTGGGCGCCTTCGACCTGGCGGGTGCGCTCCCCGATCCAGGGCCAGTGCGTGGAGCCCAGGAAGAGGCGGCCCTTGTCGTCGGTGCGCAGCATGGGCATCTCGTAGTCCAGCAGCAGCGCTTCGTGGCTGGTCCACACCAGGGGTTCGACGACGTCGCGGCCGGCGGCGCGCTCGCGCCAGCCCAGGTGTTCGAGGATGTCGCCGGCGGCCATGTAGCCGGTGAGGATCCGCAGCGGGTCGGGGCGGCGGCTCTCGAGGTCGGGTTCGGGGCCGTTGACCATGTGGCCGCGGAAGACGGGCAGTTCGAGGCCGTCGACCATTTCGGTGGGCTTGGAGCGGGGCTTGGCGAACTGGCCCGCGATGCGTCCCACCCGCAGCACCGGTCTGCCGGTGATCAGGCCGAGCTGGCCGGCCAGCAGGTCGAGCAGGGCGGCCTTGCGGGCCACGTGGCGGGGGGTGCATTCCTGGGGGTCCTCGGCGCAGTCGCCGGACTGCAGGACCATCGCCTCGCCGCGGGCGACCTTGCCGAGCAGGGTGCGCAGGGTGGCCAGGTCATCTCCCTGGACGAGCGGCGGGCGGGCGGCCAGGGCCTCACCCACCCGGTTCAGCTGAGAAAGGTCGCTCCACTCGGGTTGCTGCAGTGCCCCGCGGATACGAATCTCCCGTATAACGTCTTCCATGACGTACTCCGATCCAGCGGTGAGGTGTGTTTCTCAGGTGGGAATTCCGGTGCGCTTGATCTCGGGCACCGGAATGCCGAGCGCACGCAGCTGCTGGAACGGATTCATGAATTCGCGATTACGCTTGATCTTCCCGTTGTCCAGTTCGAAGGAGTGCAGGAAGTGGTTCTCGTAGTATCCCTCGGGGTAATCGCCGAAGCAGATCTTTCCGCGTCCGTCGCATTCCACCCAGATGTGGTTGGGGTCCTGGGTCTCGAAGATCTGGATGTTGTACCACTCCCAGTCGGGGAAGCACTTGAGTGACCACACGGCGTGCTCGGCCAGGCGGTCGCGGCCCACCGTCTCCACCGGGGATCCGGTGTCGGTGGTCCACAGGCCGCCGCGGCCGTCCTCGGTGAACAGCTCGTGCCGGCGCAGCCGGTCCTGGCCGCGGGTGTGCATGTACTGCTCGACGGTGGCGCGGTTGCGGCGGCGCAGTTCGGCCGCGTCGGTGAATTCCTGAGCCGGAACGGAATCAGACATGGGTGTCCCCTTCTGTGTTTGGTGAGTGAATTGGGGGGACACGCGGCAGGCGTAGTGATCCCCCCTGTCGGCCTTGAGTGATCTTGCCTGAT
This sequence comes from Streptomyces sp. NPDC039462, assembly GCF_055639375.1. Classification (NCBI taxonomy): domain Bacteria; kingdom Bacillati; phylum Actinomycetota; class Actinomycetes; order Kitasatosporales; family Streptomycetaceae; genus Streptomyces; species Streptomyces sp. NPDC039462. The sequence continues at coordinate 45,940 of NZ_JBVKAO010000012.1, read as the reverse complement.
TCAACAGGGCAAATCAACACCGTTTTGACGCTGCACCAATGAACCGGTGTAACGTTCAACTTTAAGGTGGGCGTGGTGGGGCATGCACCGGTGGCAGCACGACGGAATACCCCCCGGTACGGCAGGAAAAGGGGGTCCGCAAAGGAATTGCCCGAGCCGGACGCGGTCCAGGCTCAGGCAATTCACGAGCGGCGGGGCGTCATATCTCTTTGTTGTGGACCGCGCTGATCACTTTCCGCATCAGCGGGGAGAGCTGGTAGTACGGGCCGAGGTTGAGGTAGGGGCCCTCGGGCGCCCACTTGACGGCCGCGATGACGATGGGCTCGCCCTCGTAGGCGCGCGGGGCGCCGTCCACGAAGCCCCGCACCCGCTCGGTGATCTCGGCGGGCAGGGCGGCGGGGTCCCAGCCGCGGGCGGGCGGCGGGGCGTAGCAGATCCGCTCGATGCCGGCGCTGTCCCAGCTGAGGGTGGTGTAGATCCTGAACGACCTGCGCGCGAAGTCCAGCATCGGCTGTCCGGGGGCGGGCAGGCCGATCTCGCGGTGCAGGGACAGGACGGTCTGCGGGGCCCGGCACTCCTCGGAGAGCTGGGTGAAGTACAGGTTGAGGGTGCGGCGCGGGTAGTCGATGCCGATCATCGCGACGTCGCTCAGGCCGTGCCGCTCGAGCAGGGCGGCGCACCGGGCCAGGGCGGGCGGCATGCCGGGCAGCTCCGCGAGGCGGGAGATCTTCTGCACGTCCTGCGGGAAGTGTGCGTAGATCTTGTTGAAGCCGCCGACGACGCCGCCGTCGACGAGGTACTCGCTGATCTCGCACCGGCTTTGCAGGTGCGAGAGCAGCGTGTGGACCGGGTGGCTGTCCGGGGTGACGAAGCCGTGCCGCACCGCGGTGGCGTAGGGGTCCTCGCCGGCGGCCGGCACCGTGACGGTGTAGTCGAGCTCCGTCGGGGTGCTGTGGCTGGTGGAGACGCTGTAGACGACCCCGGCCCGCTCCAGGCCCTCCCCGTAGGCGCTCAGGACGGGGTGGACCTTCTCGCGCGTGCAGGGCACTCCCGCCAGCCGGGCCGCCGCGGCGACGGCCGCGTACACCTCTTCGGTGCCAGTGACTGGGGACATCTCTCCTCCATGTGCGCTCGGCGCGTGTGCGCGGCCGGGCTCGGGGCCGGGCGGGCGGGTCGGGGGGTCAGCCGGTCAGATCTTGGTGGCGCACAGGATGGCCTGGACGGGGATGACGTCGCGGGGCACCTCGGCGGGGTCCTTGGTGAGGGCCTTGGTGACCTTGAAGCCGCACTCCTCCAGCCAGCGCTGGTAGGTCGACATCTTCTGCGGGCCGCCCTGGCCCATGGTGCAGCCGATGAAGAAGGCCGGGAAGAAGTCGACGTTGTAGTTGTCGGTGTCCCGGATGTCCTCGGGGTAGACCGGCACCATGATGTGGACCTGGCCGCCGGGCTCCAGGGAGCGGTGCACGCCCTTGAGGATGGTGAAGACGTCGTCCTTGTCGAACATGTCCAGGAAGTGCTTGATCAGGACGGTGTCGAAGCCCTTGGGGATCTCGTCGAAGACGTTGCCGCCGATGAAGGAGCAGTGCTCGGCCACGCCGTGCTTTGCGAAGTTCTCCAGGCAGGTGGCTTCCTTCTCCGGCAGGTCGAAGGTGGTCACCTTCAGTCCCTCGGAGGCCTTGTGCCGGTAGGTGTGGATCGCGCCGAGGCCGGTGTTGCCGGCCACGTCCAGGACCTGGGCGCCGGCCGGGACGTCGATGTTGGCGAAGAACCAGGGGTCGATGTTGGCGGTGACGTTGTTCATCAGCGTCAGCCAGGCGTCGTTGAGGTCGCTGTGGTCGGCGACGATGTCGTACAGGGTGCCCTCGCCGGCGCCGTAGAGCTCCTTGAGGCCCACGATGGTGCCGGTGCGCACGCTGTCGGTGAGGTAGAAGAGCTGCCGCAGCGCCACCACCTTGATCATGTTCATGTAGGTCAGGGCGCGCTTGAGGTCGCTCTCGGCGACCTCGGCGAGCGCGTCCAGGGTGTAGCCGCCCGTCTCCTCGTCCTGGGCGACGAAGCCCTCCTTGACCATCAGGAACAGGAGCTGCTCGACCGCGTCGGGCTTGGCGCCGACGGCCTGGCCGAGCTCGGCCGCGCTCGCACCGGGCCGCTCGCGCAGCTGGTCGACGAGGCCGAGCTCGAAGACGGACAGCAGGCTCATGAACCGCGAGGGGCCCACCATGTATTCGCGAAAGCGCGCGAGGGTGGCTTCAGTTGTCATTGCGGCTGATCCCTTTCGAAGTGGTGGTGCCGGGCCGGCGCGGCGCACCGGGCAGCGGCCGGTGCGCGCCCGCGGGCGCCGGGTTGGGGGCTGACCAGGCGGGGCGCGGGGGCGTGCGGGTCAGGAACGGCCGCCGATGTAGGAAAGGTTCAGCCGGCTGTCGGTGCGCCACTGGTAGTACGACTGGAGCTTGTAGTACTCCTCGCCGCCGGCGGTGACCGCGGCGTAGACCATCTTGGGGGTGTCGATGCCGTAGGGGACGCTCTTGAGGAACTGCTCGACCTTGGAGCCCAGGCGGGCGGAGAGCTCCAGGGGGTCCTCGGTCTTGACGCTGTAGGCGATCCGCTCGACCTTCGAGGAGTCCCAGTTCAAGGTGGTGTAGACGCCGAAGGCCCGGCTGCAGAAGTCGAGCATCTGCTCGCTGGGGTCGGGCAGGCCGATCTCGCGGTGCATCGCCAGGACGGTCGGGGCGGAGACGACCTCGGGCGAGGCGGCGAAGTACACGTTCATCGTCTTGCTGGCGTAGTCGACACCGATCAGGTCCACCTTGTCGGCCAGGCCGTAGCGGGCGAAGAAGCCCTCGGTGGCGGCCAGGCCGGGCGGCATGGAGGGGATCTCGCCCAGGTGCGCGAGGCTCTCGTGGCGGCCGCCGGGGAAGTACACCCAGATCTTCTTGAAGCCGCCGACGACGCCGAAGTCGACGCCGTAGCTGTCGACCGCGCAGTGCTTTTGCACGTCGGCGACCAGCGTCTCGATGGGGTGGCCGCTCCGGTGGGTCAGGCCCTTGTCCAGGGCGACGGCGTAGGGGTCGATGCTGCCGGGCACGGTGAAGCGGCAGTCGAACTCGCCCTCGTGGCGGGCGTTGGTCGCCACCCGGAAGGCGATCACAGCGGTGGGCAGCACGTCCTCGAACGCGGCCAGGATGGGCCATACCTTCTCGCGCGCGCAGGACACGTCCAGCAGCCCGGCGGATTCCTCAACGGCAGCGTAGACACCTGCCAGATCGGCGGTTCCCGACATCATTCCTCCATAGGTGAATTCTTCGGCGCCCGCGTGAGCGGCGGCACGGGTACGGGTCGGTGCACCGGGCGCCGCGGGAAGCGGCTGCGGCCGGGGCGGCCGGGCGGTCATCGTCCTGGGACAGCGGCGTGCGCGGGCCGCGGCGGGCCGCGCGGACGCGGTGGAGCGGGGGCGGGGCGCCGGGTCGGGGCGGGCGCGAAAAGGGGTGCCGCGCCGGGCCGTTGACGGCACAGCGCAGCGCAGTGGCGGGCACACACGGCGGCATCGGCCGGTGTGTGCCCGAAGAAAAGGGGGGGCTGCCAGAGGGGGGCGGGCCCGTCCCGTCCCCTGTCAGCGGGTGACTGCGGGATGGCCTCGGGTCCGTGTGGCGCGACAACTCCCCGCCGGCCAGGGGCTCCGCACTCCGCCAGGGAGGGGGCACGGCTTTTGGGCAGGGGAGGTCTGCAGAAATAGTGACACGGGCCCGCCCGCACACCAAGGGCCCTGCAAAGTGACGTGGGTCACTCCAAACGGAGGCGGATACGACCCGCTTCCCGCACCCCGGCACTCCGGCCCCGGCGCCGGTCGCGGGCGGGGCAGAAAGGGGGCGGGGGCGGGGGCCTCCGGTGATACGGAGCGGGTGCAACTCGCCGGGTGAGGTGGGTGGTTGGCGGCTTCTGCGGGGGTGCTGCGGGGGCCGCTTGGGGAGGTGTTTGGCAGGTGCTTGGGGACTGCGTGGGGGGGTGCTTTGGGGAGGTGTTTGGCAGGTGCCTGGGGACGGCTTGGGGGGTGCTTTGGGGACTGCTTGGGGGGTGTGGTGGGTTCGGGCGGCGGGAGCGGGGTGGGGTCGAGTACGGCGCGGGGGGGGCGATCGCCGGGGCCGGGGCCGCGGGGGCGAGCATGGCGCGGGGCGCTCGATTGCTGAGGTTGGGGTTGGGTGCTCGGGGCCGGGGTTGGGTGCTCGGGTGCCGGGTCCGGGGCGGGTGCTCGATCGCCGGGGCCGGGGTGGTGGGGTGCTCGGGTGCCGGGGCCGGAGTTGGGGTGCTCGGGTGCCCGGGGCCGGAGTTGGGTGGCGGTGCGCGCGCCCCGGGGCCGGGGTGGTGGGGTGCTCGGGTGCCGGGGCCGGAGTTGGGGTGGCGGTGCGCGTGCCGGCGGCGTGAGGTGCCTCGCCTGCGCCGGGCTGATGCCCCCTCACCGGGGGCCGCCGTCGGCCGGCGCATCGGCGGCGACGGCGAGGGAGCCCACACCCTTTGCGCCCCGGCCCGGACCGGCGGCGGCTGCCTACCTGTGCGGCCGCCCATGCCGCTGCGTCGGTGACTGTGCGCGCCCTTTGCACCCCGGCCCCTGGCCGCTGACCCTGGCCGGCGGCCTGTCCGCCCGAGGCAGCCGTCCCATGACGCCGCGTCGGTGACTGAGCACGTCCTTTGCGCCCAGGCCCCTGGCCGCTGACCCTGGCCGGCGGCCTGTCTGCCCTGGGCGGCCCTCCCCTACCGCCGCGTCGGTGACTGGGCGCGCCCTTTGCCCCGGCCCCTGGCCCCTGGTAAGCGGCCTGGCTGCCCTCTGGGCGGGCCTCCCCTGCCGCCGTGGCAGGGCGCGCCTGCGCGGGGGCGGCAACGGGGGCGGCGCGGGTGACCCGTCCCCTGGTCGCCCGCGCCGCTGTCCGTGTCCGGCCGTGTGCCGCCGGGGTCAGTGCAGTTGCTGCGGGTCCGGGTCGCGTCCCTCCACGGGGGCGGGCGGCCCGGCCTGGGGTGTGTGGCCGTTGGAGGAGGCGGGGTCGAGGTGGTCCAGGGCCTGCTGCATCTCCTGCGGGGTGGGGTTGGCCAGCTGTCCGTCGGTCAGCCAGCGGCTGAGCTTGTGGCGCAGCAGGTCCTTGCGCGAGCGCGGGTTGGGCACGCCGTCGCGGTCCTCGCGCAGCGGGGCGGGCAGCGGCTGGGGCACCTCGCGGGAGAGCAGCATGTACTCCTGGCCGCGCTCCAGGCGTTCGTGGACCTCGATGAACTCGCCGTGCGGCAGCCGCTTGATGCGGCCGGTCTCGCGGCCGTGCAGGAGCTTGTCGCGGTCGCGCAGCTGCAGGCCGATGCAGATCCGCTTGGTGATGACGTAGGTCAGGGCGGGGACGACGAAGACCCCGATGCGTACCGCCCAGGTGATGGCGTTCATGGACAGGTGGAAGCGTTCGGCGAGGATGTCGTTGGCGCCGCCGAAGAACAGCACCAGGTAGAAGGCGGCCAGGGAGCAGACGAACGCGGTGCGGGTGGGCTGCTCGCGGGGCCGGTCCAGCAGGTGGTGCTCGCGTTTGTCGCCGGTGATCCAGGCCTCGATGAACGGCCACAGGCAGGCGATGCCGATCAGCAGGGTGGGCAGGACGACGGCCGGGATTAGGACGCCCATGTTGACGGTGTAGCCGGCGACGGCGAACTCCCAGGCGGGGAAGGCGCGCAGGGCTCCTTCGAGGAAGCCCATGTACCAGTCGGGCTGGGAGCCCTGGGAGATCTGGTCGGGCCGGTAGGGCCCGTACACCCAGACGGCGTTGATCTGGGCGATGCCGGCCATCAGCGACAGGACGCCGGAGACCAGGAAGAAGAAGCCGCCGGCCTTGGCCGCGTAGTGCGGCATCAGCGGCTGGCCCACGACGTTCTTCTCGGTGCGGGCCGGGCCGCGGAACTGGGTGTGCTTCTGGTAGACGACCAGGATCAGGTGGACGGTGACCAGGGCCAGCATGATGCCGGGCAGCAGCAGGATGTGCAGGCTGTAGAAGCGGGGGATGACGTCTGTTGCGGGGAACTCGCCGCCGAACAGGAACATGGTCAGGTAGGTGCCGACCAGCGGGATGGCGAGGGTGACGCCCTCGGCGATGCGCAGGCCGGTGCCCGACAGGAGGTCGTCGGGCAGCGAGTAGCCCAGGAAGCCCTCCAGGGTGACCAGGACCAGCAGGACCACGCCGATCAGCCAGTTCAGTTCGCGCGGCTTGCGGAAGGAGCCGGTGAGGAAGTGGCGCAGGGTGTGCGCCATCGTCGCGGCGATCATGGTCAGGGCCGCCCAGTGGTGCAGCTGGCGGATGAACAGGCCGCCGCGCACCTCGAAGCTGATGCGCAGGGTGGAGGCGTAGGCCTCGGACATCTGCACGCCCTGCAGCGGGACGTGCGGGCCCTCGTAGACAGTGTGGGCCATGCTCGGGTTGAAGAACATGGTCAGGTACAGGCCGGTGAGGATCAGGATGATGAAGCTGTAGAGGGCGATCTCGCCGAACATGAAGGACCAGTGTTCGGGGAAGACCTTGCGCATCAGGGTGCGCCATTGGTAGATCCCGAGCCGGCCGTCCGCCCAGTCGGCGATGCGTTCGCCCTGCGGCGCCTTGGTCCGCTCCCGCTGCGGCGCATCTTCGGTGATGCTCATGCCCGCGCGCCCTCCCCTCGCCGCTCAGTCGTCACAGGCACACCCGCGCCGGCCGGTGTACGGCCGGTGGTGGGGGCGGCCTGCAGCGGCGCAAACGGGCCCGTGCCCTGAAGCGGATCGAACGCTATCGACACCCGCGGCGGGCGGACAACCGAGCTCGAGCCGGAACCCGGTCCCAACTCCACCATTTCTTGAGCGAGTTTCGAGTGGTGCCGCAGCCCGGTGGTCCGGGCCGCGCCCAACAGGGCGTATGGGTGGGCGGAGTTGGTGTCGCGCGCCCACCTCGGGTCGCCCAAGTCCGCTGCATGAGCGGGTAGTTGCTGCGCTCTTGTCATGCCCGAAGCCTATGTCGGTGCCTGGTGGCGGCTGCGGGCGCCTCCCCGGTTCAGGGGTGGCGGCGCTCGCCGGCCGGGGCCGGGGAGGGCCACTGTGCCGAGGAGCCGGCCGGGTGCAGGCGGGCGGAGCCGGTGGCGACGCCGATGGCGGGCGGGGTGGGGGCGGCGCGGCGGGGGCGGGCGTGGGCGCCGTGGGTGATGCTGGGCGGCGCCGGCCACCGGGCCGCGGCCGGGGCCGGGGCGGGGCTGGTGGGCGGCGGGGCGGGGCGGGGTACGGCGGCCAGCGGTCCGGCCGCCTGGAGCCGGGCCAGCAGCCGGGTGGCGGCGTGCGGGTCGGTGGCGGCCCGGGCCGCCAGGCGGGCGGTGTAGCGCCGGGCCAGGCGGGCGCGCAGGCCGCGCGGCGGTGCGGGGGCGGTGCGGGTGCGCAGGTGGCGGGTGCTGGACTGCCAGGCGGGGGCCAGGCGGTGGGCCAGGGCGCGGCGCAGCCGGTAGGCCAGGCCGACGGTGGTGCCGTGGCCGGCCAGGACGTGGTCCAGGGCCAGGGCGCCCTGCACGGCCAGGGTCATGCCCTGGCCGTGGGCGGGGTCCACGGTGGCCAGGGCGTCGCCGACGACGAGGAACTGGTCGGGCCAGCGGCGCAGTTTCTCGTAGTGGCGCCAGCGGTTGTCGGTGCCGGTGCAGGCGTAGACGGGGCCCAGCGGGGTGGCGCTCTGCAGGAGGTCGTGCAGCAGCGGGTGGCGCAGCCGGCCGGCGGCGCGCAGCAGTCCCGCGTGGTCGGCGGGGGGCTGTTCGTCCTCGCCCAGGGCGAGGGTCACTGACCAGCGGCCGCCCTCGATGAGGTTGAGGGTGCCCTGGCGGGGGTTGTCGGGGGCGGCCATGAGCAGCAGGCTCTGCCAGTCGGCGACATGGCCGACGGGCGGGGCGAACAGGCTGGAGACGTAGGTGGTGCGGGAGGCGGCCACCGTCTCGGGGGGCGGCTCGTAGCCCAGGGCGGCCAGCCAGGCGGGGGCGCGCGAGTGGCGTCCGGAGGCGTCCACCACGAAGTCGGCGGGGATCAGGCGTTCGGCGTCCCAGCCGCCGGGGCGGTGGCGGTTGCGGGCGCGCACCCATACGCCGGTGACGGTGTCGTTGCGGTCGGGGTGCAGGGCCAGCACCTCGTGGCCGGGCAGGAAGTGCACCCCGGGCTCGGTGCGCAGGCGCTCGCGCAGCACCGCGTCGATCAGGTCGCGGCCGGCGCTGAGCATCGTCAGGCCCGAGGTGAAGCGGGGCAGCCAGCCGGCCGGGCCCAGCACCAGGGCATCCCTCGGCAGGCAGATCTCGACGGCGCCGGCGCGCCGCAGGTCGCCGCCGATGCCGGGGAAGAGCTGCTCCAGGCCTTGCTGGGCGGCGGTGGTCAGGGTGTGGGTGTGCCGGGCCTGGGCCAGGCCGCGGCGCCGGGCGGCGCCGGGCGGCAGCGGGTCGCGTTCGATCACGGTGACCCGGTCCACGGAGTTGGCCAGGGCCCGGGCCGCGGTGAGCCCGGCGAAGCCCGAACCGATCACCACGGCGTGGCCGCGGCCGCCGCTCCCGTCGACGCCGCGTGCGTCCCCACTCATCTTGGCCGCCCTTCCGGTGCGCTTGTGGTTGCATCATGCGGCGCGTCGCCGCCCGTGCGGCGCGCTTCGCCCAACTCCCCGCCCCCGCCCGGCCGCCGCCCTCGCCGCCCCCGGACCGGCCCCCGGCCGCCTTGGGCCGCCGCGCCCGGACCCGACATGCCTGGTGGGACCGCCTGCCCCACCCCTTTCCCGCACCCCCGGCCCCCGACGCGAGAGCGCCCGGACCGGCCACCTGCTTCAAGCGCCCCTCAAGGCCCCCACGACGATCCCTCCGCCACCCGTCGAGCACCCCCGGTGCCCCGGTGCCGGTGGCAGTGACTGCGACTGGTGACTGGTGACTACGGCACATCCACCGCGGCGAGTCCTCCCAAAGACACACCGCGGCAGACACACCGGGCCGAACTGTACGCCGGTGCAGGGCAGTTGACGGGGGCCGGAGCGAGGAGGGCGGGGCGGTGACGCGCCGGGGCATGCATGTCCCGGCCCTCTGGGCGTACGGGATAGATGGGGGGCCACATCGGCCTGCGCCCCGGACCTCCAGACGCGCGGCGAGACCAACAGGACGGTGACGCAGGGGGTGGCCCGGGCACCGGGGCCGGGACGGCGGGGTGCGCCCGCTCCCCTGCTCGTACGACAGCGGGGGATGGAGCAGCACCGACATGCAACGGCCGCACCCGGCACCGCAAACTCCCCCATGGGCGGACCGAGTTGGCCAGGGCGGGACGGAGCACTGGGCCCATCCGAAGTCCCCTGCCTGTACGAGGACCAGGGCGAGGCGGCACCGGCCTGCACCTGCCGCATCCGACGCCCGAGCCTCCAGACACCCGGCCCGACGAACGGACCTGCGGGCCCGGCCGCCGGGGGCAGTGAAGCGTGGGGCTCGCCCGCTCCCGCACTCGTACGCAAGCGAGGGGTGGAACAGCACCGGCCGCACCCGGACGGGGACTCTGGGCGAGGCCCGGAGTCCCTTGCCTGTACGAGGGCCGGGGCGGGCCAGCACCGGCCCACACCTGCCGCAGCTGGCACCCGAGCCCCTCACCCGCTGCCCGCGCGGGGGCGCCGAGGTTCACCCGCTCCCCTGCTCGTACGACAGCGGAGGGACGGAGCAGCACCGGTACGCACCGGCCGCGTCCGGTAGCGCGAACTCCCCCACAGGCGAGCCGGGTTGGCTCGGCATGGGCAGGGGGGTTGAGGCCCGTCCAGCGTTTCCTGTACGAGCCCCGGGGCGGGCCAGCACCGGCCTGCACCTGCCGCATCCAGCAGGCGAGTTCCTCACCCGCTGCCCGCGCGGGGGTGCCGAGGTTCGCCCGCTCCCCCGCTCGTACGACAGCGGAGGCACGGAGCAGCACCGGTGCGCACCGGTCGTGCCGGCACCACGAACTCCCCCAAGCGCCACTTGGGTTGGCTGGGGCTGGGGCAGGGTTGCGGGGCCTGGAGCCCGCCCGGGGTTCCTTGTCGGTACGAGGGCCGGGGCGGAGCAGTGCTGCCCCCTCCCCCGGCGCGCCTGCGGTGCACGCGCCGCGTGGTGCACCCCGCCAAGGTGCCCCGGGTTGGCCGGGTAGGGGCGGGGCCAGCGCTGGTCCCGCCCCGGTGCTGCGGTGCACCCGCCGTGGTGCACTCCCCCGACGATGTGTCGGGGTGGCCGGGCTGGGGCTGCGGGCATGCCGGGGCGGGGCTGCGCCGGTCCGTAGCCGGTGTGCCCGGGGGTGGGTGGGTTCCCCCTGCGGGGGGGTCAGGTGGTGCGGTAGGCGGCCTGGGTGGCCATGGTGGTCAGTTCGGTGCGCCAGACCGGGTCGATGGGGACGTCGGCGATGGCCTCGCAGCCCTGTTCGACGAGGCCGGCGATGTGTTTTTCGACGTCGTCGGGGACCCCGGTGTCCACCAGGCGGCGGCGCACCTCGTCGGGGGTGTGGCCGGGTTCGGTGATCAGGCTGTGGATGCGGGCGTCGCGCTGCATCGCCCAGCTCAGCAGCAGGGTCATCTTGTGCTGGCTGAAGTCGAGGCCGGCGGGCTTGCCGGTGTGGGCGAAGTCGCCGAAGGCGTCCAGCAGGTCGTCGCGGAGCTGGAAGGCCTCGCCCACCGCCTCGCCGTACTTCGCGAAGGCGGGGGCCAGATCGGCCCGGCCGGCCGCGCTCGCCCCCACCACCAGGGGGCGGTGGATGGTGTAGTGGCCGGACTTGGCCAGGGCGATCCAGCGGGAGAGGCGGGGGTCGACCAGGAACTCGGCGGCCGCGGTCATGTCCATGTACTGGCCGATCATCAGCTCCGAGCGCAGGGTGCCCCACACCGGCAGGACCGCGGGCGGCGCGGCGGCCATCAGCTGCTCGGAGTAGACCAGCGCCAGGTCGCCGACGAGGATGGCCACGCCCTCGCCGTAGCGGCGGGACTCGCCCTGCCAGGCGTTGCGGTCGTGCAGCGCGGAGTGCCGGGCGTGCACGGTGGGCCGGCCGCGCCGGTGGCTGGAGGCGTCGATGACGTCGTCGTGGATGAGGGCCGAGGCGTGCAGCATCTCCAGGGCGGCGGCGGCCGCCACCACCGCGGGGTCGTCGGGGTCGCCGCCGGCGGCGAGGTAGCCGGCGATGCAGAAGGCGGGCCGGATGCGTTTGCCGCCCGCCGTGACCAGGTCGGTGAGCGCCGCGACGGCGCCGACCGCCCGTTCGTTCACCTCCGCCCATAATTCGTGCTCGGCGCGGAGGAAGGCCCGCAAGCGGTCCTCCATCTGTTCCAGCAGTTCCTCGCGGGTGCGGCGCGCCAAGGCAGTCAATTCCTGGTCGGTTCCGATACAGGCCATTTCCATAGCCACAGCTTTTCCCTTGCGTAGAAGTCGAACACGGGGGGTGGGCGGTAAGAGCGGCCGGGGGCGGCGGGCCGGTGCCGGGGCCGGTCCGCCGGCCCGCCCGTGCCCGCCCTCCGGAGCGGGGCGGGCAGGGGGCCGGGCGGTCTGAAGAATCCCTAGAGTTTCCCTCCAGAAAAGAGGAATCTAGAGTTCCCCTTTAGGGCAGATCGATTACGAAATGAAAAATTTACACACCGCCGGATTACCGCTCTCTTCCCGGCAGGGCGCACGTTGACACCCCCCGACCGCTCATGGAACTCTCCGAGTGCACCCATGGCTGCGGCTAGGCAGCCGTAGGATTCGGGGCGACAACGGGGGGATGGAAGGCGCATGACGGCCGTATTCAGAGAGCACATGGGGGCCTGCACTCGACGGGCCTTCTCCATCTCGTCCGCCGGAATTTCCTAAAAGACCGTCCCGCGTCATCGCGGCGTCTTTCAGCGGCCCCATTCTGGGGTTCCGGCCACGCCCCCTCCCCCAGGGGCCATCGATCCAGCATTCACTACAGCATCCGGCACGGAGCCCTGCGCTCCGGGCCGGCTGCGGGGCGCGTCAGCTCATGAAGGAGATTCAATTGGAGTTTCACTCATGCCCCAGGAACCATGCTCAGGAAGTCCCCGCCGCCGCCGGTTCCGTCCTCTGCATCCCCTGCATCGAGCAGCTGGAACGTAACCTGCGCACCCTTCCCGGTCTCCACCAGGAAGGACTGCACCACATTCTTTCGACGTCCCGGCGGCGGAACCCGACAAAGGTGTCGGGAAGCCGCAGGCGGGATCACCTGAATATTTCCGCACTCGACGCCAGGAACAATATTTCCGGTCTTCTCGAGTCGTGGTCGTGCTTCGTTTCGGAAAAGCTCGGGGCCAGCACCCCTGGCCGTTCCGTCCCGCATCTCGCGTGCTTTTTGATCCGCCATCTGGAGTGGCTCACCGCCCAGCCGCCGGCTGCTGAATTCGCCGATGAAGTCGAGAGCCTTCAGATGGAATCACTGCGCGCCATCGACCCGGAATCCGATGATCACGATGCGCCCGTCATCGGGTGCGTCGTGGACGACTGCCCGGGAACGATCAACACCTCGCCGCGGCACACCAAGGCCGTCCGCGGCCGTATCGGCTGTACGTCAGGACATTCATGGGAAATGCGCGAACTGCTCAGCATCCGACACCTCATGGACCGGCAACGGAAGGACGCCGCATGAACCGCCCCCCGCGCCACAGGCTCGTGCCCACGAATGTGGCCGCGCTGGCCACGGGTGTGTCCGAAGCGACCATCCGCAAGTGGGTGAGCCGGGGCAAGATAACCCGTTACGGCACCCCAGGGCGCTCAGAATTCGACATAGAAGAGCTCACTGAGATCGCTCTCCAGCGCCAGCGCTGACCCGCCCCGGGGTCCCGTCCCGGGTTCCCGTCCCGGCTGCCGGTGGCCTGCGGGGGGGCCGCTGCCGTGTTCACCTGGGGTGGTCGCCGGCGGCGGCCGGGCGGGCGGGGCCCGCGGGCGCGGCAAGCGGCGCGCGGGACAGGGCGCGCTCGGTCAGCGCGGCCGCGGCCCCGGTGTAGGCCTGGGGGTCGAACAGGTCGGTGCGGCGGGCGCCGTCCAAAGCGGTCGCCGCCCGCTCGTCCTGGGCCAGGACCTCGGCCAGCGGCCGGCCGGTGCGCACCGCCCGGGCGGAGGCCGTATCGAGCACCTCGCGCGCGGCGGCCTTGCCCAGCAGCGGGGTCAGCGCGGCGGCGATCCGCTCGGAGACGATCTGTCCCGCGGTCAGACCGGTGTTGGCGCGCATCCGCCCGGCGTCCACCGACAGGTGGCAGACGAGCTCCACCGCCTGGTGCGCCGCTCCCCCGGCCAGCCGCAGCAGGGCGCGCAGCGGCTCCCACTCGGCGTGCCAGGCGCCGGCGGACCGCTCGTCCTCGCTCAGCATGCAGCCCAGCACGCCCGCCGCCAGCTGCGGTGCCTGCAGGGCGGCGGAGCGGATGGCGGTGGCCAGCACGGGGTTGCGTTTGTGCGGCATCGCCGAGGACGCGCCGCGCCCGGCGGGGGCCGGCTCGTGGACCTCGCCGACCTCGGTGCGGGTCAGCGACAGCACATCCACCGCGATCTTGCCCAGGGCGGTGCAGGTGAACGCGGCCCCGTGGGCCAGCTCCACCACCGGGGTGCGCAGCACGTGCCAGGGCAGCAGCGGGGCGCACAGCCCCAGTTCGTCCGCGTACGCCTGGGTGAGGGCCGCGGTGTAGGTGTCCGGGTCGGCGCCCGGGGCGTGTGCGAGGTAGCCGGCCAGGGTGCCGGCGGCCCCGCCGAGCTGGACCGGTGCGCGTGCGCTGAGCGCGGTGAGCTGGTCGGCCGCGTCCAGGACGAGGTGGCGCCAGCCCGCCGCCTTGCAGCCGAAGGTCGTGGGCACCGCGTGCAGGGCCAGGGTGCGGCCCGCCATGAGGGTGTCGCGGTGGGTGCGGGCCAGGAGGGCCAGCTCCTCCTGGACGCGGTGCAGGTCGGCGCGGATCAGGTCCAGCGCCCGGTGGGCGACCAGGACGGCCGCGGTGTCGAAGATGTCCTGGCTGGTGGAGCCGCGGTGGACGTAGGCGGCCGCGTCCGGGTCCTGGGCGGCCACCAGCGCGGTGAACTCCCGGACCAGGGCGACCACCGGGTTGGCCGACTGGCGGGCCTGGACGGCCAGCGCGGCGAGGTCGAGGCGCTCGGCACGGGCGGCGGCGGTGATGGCCCGGGCAGCGGCCGCGGGCACCGTGCCCAGGCGGGCCTGGGCCCGGCTCAGGGCCGCCTCGGCGTCCAGCATGGCCTGCAGCCAGGCATCGTCGGAGACCGCATCGGCGACGGGCGCATCCGCCCAGACCGGCGCGAGCAGCCCGGAGTCCAGCCGCGGTGCCCGCGCGGCGGGGGGCGGCGGCGCGGTGGGGGCCGCTTGCCTGGCGGGGGCCGACTGGGCGATGGGCGCCGCCTGCCCGGCGGGGGCCGACTGGGCGATGGGCGCCGCCTGCCCGGCGGAGGCCGACTGGGCGATGGGCGCCGCCTGCCCGGCGGAGGCCGACTGGGCGATGGGCGCCGCCTGCCCGGCGGAGGCCGACTGGGCGATGGGTGCCGCCTGGACGGTGGGGACCGTCTGCCCAGCGGAGGCCGCCTGGACGGTGGGCGCCAACTGGGCGGCGGGCGCCGCCTGCCCGGCGGGGGCCGACTGGGCGATGGGTGCCGCTTGGGCGGTGGGGACCGTCTGCCCAGCGGGGGCCACCTGGGCGGCGGGCGCCAACTGGGCGGCGGGCGCCGTCTGCCCAGCGGAGGCCGACTGGGCGGCGGGGACCGTCTGGGCGGTGGGTGCCGTCGCGGTGGTGGGCGGGGGGTCAGTGGGCATGGGTGGCTCCTTGCTCTGCTTGCCGGGCCGGGGCCTGTACCGGGGCCGAGGCCGGGACCTGTGCCGAGGTCGGGACCGGCACCTGTGCCGGGGCCGCGGCCGGTGGCGGAGGAACGTCGGTGGGCGGCGGGGGCGGTGCGGTGGCCAGGGCGGCGCGGGCGATGGCGTCGGCGTCGGTGAGGGTCACCGAGTTGACGCCGGGGCGGATGCCCGCGGCCGTCACCCAGTGCACCGACTCGGTGGGCACACCGAAGGCGAAGCGGCGCGGGTGGGCCCGGCCGGCCGCGTCGATCAGGTGGAACGGCCGCCGGGTGACGGCCACTCCCTCACTCACATAGGGGGCCCCGCCGCGGACGGGGATGCGGTGGGCGGTGCACTGGCCGCTGTCGCGCAGGTATCGCAGCAGCCGGTCGCCGGTGCGGCGCAGCGTGATCGCGGGCAGCCGCGCCTCCACCAGGGCGTCCACGCGCAGCGCCGAGCCGGGTACCAGCGGGGAGTGGACGGCGTATTGGCCGTCCTGGATGTCCACCCGCAGGCCGGGGCCGACGACTTGCAGCACTCCGGCCTCGATCAGCGCGATCATCTCCTCGACGCGGCGGGCCGGCGGGCCGATCGAGAGGTGTGCGTTCAGCGGGGTGTACCAGCCGTCCAGGTCGGTGCGGTGGGAGTCGCCGTGCAGGCCGTTGTGGTCGACCGCCAGGCGGATCTCGTTGCGCAGGTCCCGCAGGACGTCCAGGGCCGCCTTGAGGGGGCCGTTGACGTTGCCGGAACGGGCTTCGGCGACGTCTTGGCGCAGGTGGTCCAGGAGCCAGCCGGTGAAGTCGTGCGGGCCGGTGAACTCCCGGTGGCGGTAGGGGCGGGCGAGCAGGTCCCAGTCGAAGCGGTCCTTGTCGCCGATGCCGTAGGACTCCAGAACGGCGTCGGTCTGCTCCGGCCCGGCCGCGGCGGCCAGGTAGTCGGCCTGGAAGCGGGCCGCCCGGCCGGCGTCCCCGCGCGAGCTGAGCAGGCTCGTGTAGTAGACGGTCTCGGCCTCCCGGGAGATCAGCGGCCACAGGTCGGCCCTGAAGTCCAGGCCGTACGGGTGGGCGGCGCGCAGTTCCTGGATGCGCCGGGGGGTGAGCAGCAGCGGTTCGTGGCGGCCGTGGGGGCCCTTCTCGTTCTCGCCGCGGGCCTGGTAGGGGATGCCGCGCCGGGAGCCGGCCCACAGCCGGGGCTCCTGGCCGGAGGCCAGATAGAGGAGGCGGCCGCCGGCGCGGGTGAAGGTGCCGCCGCGGCCGGCGGTGAGCTGGGCCAGGTAGTCGAAGAAGTTCAGCCCCAGACCGCGCAGCAGCACGGTGTGGCCCGGGGCCAGCACGTCCAGGTCGACGTCGGCGGGGTTGGCCGGCGCGATGTGGCACAGCCCTGCGGTGCGGGCCCGGGCGGCGAAGTCCCGCTCGGCCCCGTCGGCGGTGGCCGGCAGATGCCCCTGGCACAGGATGACCACATCCAGGCCCCGCAGCACGGTGCCATCGCTCAGAGTCACGCGCTGACGGCCCCGGCCGGGGGTGTTCTTTGCGGCCGGGGTGTTCTCCACGGCCGGGACGGTGGTGCCCTTCACCTTGCCCAGGACGGCGGTGTCCTGAGCACTCAGGACGGCGGTGTCCGCGCCCAAGGCAACGGTCCCCTCCGCGCCCAGGACGGTGGCGCCCTCCTTCTCCAGGGCGGTGGTGTCGTCCTTGTCCAGGGCATTGATGTCCTCCGCACCCAGAACGGTGATGTCCTCCGTGCCCAGGGCAGTGACCCCTTCCGCACCCAGGGCGGTGACGCCCTCCGCACTCAAGGCAGCGGTCTCCTCCGCCCCCAGGACGGTGGTCTTCTCCACGCCCAAGGCGTGGATGTCCCCCGCGCCCAGGGCAGTGACGCCCTCCGCGCCCAGCGCGGTGGTGTCCTCCTTGCCCAGCGCGGTCGTGTCGTCCGCGCCCAGCGCGGTGGTGTCCTCGTCGTCCAGCGCGGTGGCCAGGGCGCGGTGGACGGTGACCTGCACGGTGGCGGGGGCGCCGGCCACGATGCGGTCGTAGGCCCAGCGCAGGTAGTGGCCGTAGAAGGCGCGGGTGGGATAGGTGTCGGGGCCCAGCGCGCGGGCCTGCTCGCGCACCTCGGCCGGGTGGTCGCCGTCGATCTCGCCGGCGGCCAGCGCGCGGGCCCACTCGTGCAGGCTCGGCCCCGGCTCCAGGGGCCCGTGCAGGTCGACGCTGGCGTCGGTGAACACCGATATCTGGCCGGCCACGGTGTTCATGAGCAGGTGCGGGGACTGGTCGGTGCGCCACACCTTGCCGGGCCCGGGCGGGTAGGGGTCGATCACATGGATGTGGACGGTGTGGTGCGAGGACTGCGAGCGGGCGTTGGCGCACAGGCGCTCGAGTACGGACAGTCCACGCGGTCCGGCACCTACCACGCACACCGTGCGATGTGTCGCTGTCATGTCTACCGTTTCTGCTGGTCACGCAACGGGGCGGGACCGGGTGCGCGGCAGGCCGCACAGAGCGGCGCCGGCTGCCTCCGGTCGGGGAGCACCGTCTCGGGCAGGCTGCCGAGGATGCTCCGGGCGCATGCCCCGCCGGCCCGGGAAGTCATCGGCCGGGCGGCGGCCGGCCCGGGGTGCGCCGAAGGGCACGGCCGGGCGGGCGCGGGGCGGGTGCGCGCAGGGTGAGCGGGCGGACGGCGGGGCCGGCGGCGGCCGGTGTGATCCGGCACGCGGGCCTCACGCGTGTCCCTCGTGCGCCGGCCGTCATCCGCTGTCGCGGGGCGGGCGGTAGCCGTTCACCATGCGAGCAGGGCAGCGCCCGCGGCCATGCCGCCTCCTTGCCGGCCCGCCGCCGGCAGCAGACTGCTGCGGCGCGGGGCGTCGTTGCGCGGCGCGTCGTTGCGGACGGCGCTGTCCCCGGTGCGGGGGCGGGGCGCCGCACCGGTGGTGCCGTCATCCCCCGGGTTTCGGCGGGACGGCACACGGGCGCCCGTGCCGGGTGCTGCGATACCGCTCATGTGCCTGCTCCTCTCGGGTATGCGGATGTGCGGATGGATGGATGAGTAGATGGGTGCGGGCAGCCGGGCATGCCGCGGCCCGCGCAGAACCCGGCGCCAGGCGAGCGCGCCGGTTCAGGACCGGGACGTACGACGGGCCTTGAAAACCTCCGCGCCGTGCACGCATCGGTTCAGACCCGGGGCGCACCGCCTCCGCGCCCTGCACGCGCACCGGTTCAGGGCCAGGGCACGCCACAGGCCCGCGGAGGATCCCGCGCCGTACACGGCGCGCATCGCTTCAGAGCCGGGGCTCGCCACAGGCCCACAAAGAACCCGGCACCAAGCGGGCGCACCGGTGCAGGGCCAGGCCGCGCCGCGAGCCCATGGAAGCCCCCCGCCCCCTGCACACACATCGATGCAGGACCGAGGCGCGCCACCGGCCCACAAAGAACCCGCGCCATACCCGGCCCCGCATCGGCTCAGGGCCAGATCGCGCCGCGAGCCCACGACAGCCCCCGTGCCCTGCACGCACGCATCGGTTCAGGGCCGGGTGCCTGCCAGGCCCGCGCAGAACCCGGCGCCCGGCGGGCGCACCGGGGCAGAGCCAAGGCGCGGCACCAGCCCGCGACAAGCCCGGCCCCCGGCGGGCGCGGGTGCGGGCCGTCGGCCCGTGAAGCGTCCCGCGCGGGGCGGGCGTGCTGGTTCAGGGCCGGGGCGTGCTGTGGTCGGTGCGTGTCTTCAGGGGCAGGACCCAGGTCTGGACGGCGCCGGCGGCGTGCAGTTGCTGGGTGACGGCGCTGGCCTGTTCCGAGGGGGTCAGGGCGAGCATGCAGCCGCCCAGGCCGCCTCCGGTGATCTTGGCGCCGAGGCTGCCGGCCGCCAGGGCCGCCTGGACCAGGGCGTCGATGCGCGGGGTGCTCAACCGTGCGTCGTGCAGCAGGTGGTGATACTGCGTCAGCAGGGGGCCCAGTTGTTCCAGGGTGCCGGCGGTCAGGGCGCGGGCGCCCTGGCCGGTCAGGTGTGCGGCGCGGTCGGTGAAGCGCTGCTGGGTGCCGGGGTGCTGCTGGAAGCCGGCGCGCAGCACGGCGACGGCGTCCTTGGTGCGGCCCACCTCGCCGCTGTCGGCGACGATGAACAATCCCTCGCAGCCCAGGGGCAGTTCCTGACTGCGGCCCTGCTGGAACAGCAGCGGGCCGCGGGCGCCGACGGCGGTGGCGTCCACGCCGCTGGCGCGGCCGTGGGCCACGTTCTCGGCGCTCTGCACCAGGTCGAAGGCCTGTTGGTCGCTCAGGTCGCGGCCGAAGAGGTCGGCCAGTGCCAGGACCACGGCCCGCGCGCACGCGGCGCTGGAGCCCAGTCCGCGGCCGGGCGGGATGGCGCAGTCCAGGATCACCTCGAGGTGCACGTCGCGGGAGATGTTCATGGCGGTGCGGAACTCGGCGGCCAGCCGGCGCAGTCCGTCGGAGGCCTGGGTGGCCACCGGCCGGGAGGGGGATCCGGTCATGGTCAAGGAGACCTCGCCGGCGCCGTGCGGGCCGGGCGCGGACCAGCCGGCGCTCGCCGTGGCGGCCAGCTGCGGCACCGGCAGCGCCAGGGCGGGCGCGCCGTAGACCACGGCGTGCTCCCCCAGCAGGATGGTCTTGGCGTGGGCGCGGCCGACGCCGACGGTGCGGGCCCGGCGGACGGGGGCGCTGCCCCGGGCCGGGGCCGGTGGTGTCAGCGCACTCGGCTCCCCTGGTCTTTTCTGCATGGAGATCGCATCATCCAGACGTGTCGGACGGAATGAGGCAGGACACCGCGGCGGGGGTGCCGTGGAATTGCGGGGTGGGGCCGATTTCCCGGTGCGCGGCGCCGGGTGAATGACGCCGGGGGTTCGCCGGGTGAGCGCGCAGGAAACGCGAAGGGTACGAAAGCCGGTGCGCGCGGGGTGACATCGCGGGGGGCCATACCGGTCCGTGCCGCTTGAAGGGGGCGTATGGGCGGCCCCGGGTGTGCGGGAATCGTCTCCCCGTACGGGAAAGAGGGGGCGCCCGGCGGTTTTGGTGGGGCCCGCAATCCCCCGCCGCTGTAATGCTTTTGGGCAGGGTGGATGCACTGGAATAGTGACACGCGGGGCGACTCCGCGCCTAGGGCGCCTCGAAGTGGTGTGGGTCACTCGCCCGCGAAGGCCGCAAAAAGGGGCCAACCGGCCGCCGCGGCAGGCGGGTTGAGGGTCCGTCGGCGGGCGCCGCGGGCAACCAGGTGAGCCGAACCTCAGAAGTTGTCACCTGTGGAGCTGAGTGAGCTGGCGAAACGGGGTCGGCGAAGCACTGGGGTTGTCACCAACAAGGCATTCGATTTGTCACATGCGCTCATTCAGCTTTTCTGCTCTGCCTGTCCCGTGGCCCACACGACGCTAGCGTCAAGCTCATGATCGTATGGCTCAACGGCACCCACGGCGCAGGCAAGACGACGACCAGTGCGCTCGTCCAGCAGCTGATCCCGGACTCCCGAGTGTTCGACGCCGAGAAAGTCGGCGAGACACTCATGGACATCAAGCCAGGACTGCCCACGACGGACAACTTCCAGCACTGGCCGCCATGGCGGCCCCTCGTGGTCGAGACCGCCCGACGCATCCTCGACTACACCGGCGGAACCCTGGTGATGCCTATGACCGTCCTGGTCGAGCGGTACTGGCGCGAGATCAGCTCGGGCCTTGCCCAGCGCGACATTCCGGTCAGGCACTTCGTCCTCCACGCCGACCAGGACACCCTCCGCGCGCGCATCGCGGGTGACACCGTTCTCGGCCCCAACTCCCCGTTCCGTCTCCAATACCTCGAGCCCTACGCCGAGGCGGCCCGCGCGTGGCTGCACGCCGAGGCCGAGGTCGTCGACACCACGCACCTCACCCCCGCCCAGGCCGCCCAGCAGATCGCAGAGGCCGTCAAGAGTTGAGACCTTCCGGCGCCGCACCTCGCAGGTGACAACAAGACTGCCTATGTGACAACTACCGTGCTTCGGCTCACCAGGCCGTACGGCCGCACCCCCTCCCCCCTCCCCCGCGGGGCGGGGCCCGCGCACAGCACAGCACCGCCCCCGGGGCAGGTCCCGGGGGCGGTGCGGCAAGCCGGCTCGGGGGTGGCCGGCAGCTGTCAGACGCCGGTGGTGGTGGGCTGGGCCACCGCCTCCTCGTCGGGGTCGGCGTCGGCTTCGGCCAGGACGTTGCGCGGGGTGGCGTCCACCTTCTGCATCAGCAGGAGGACCAGGACGGCGGCGATGGCCACCAGGACGGCGCCCACCTGGAAGGCCCGCGCGGCTCCGTCGGACTGGGCGACGGTGGGCAGGACGCCCTCGCCGATGTGGTCGGTGGTGTAGCGGATGGCGAGCGGGACCAGGGTGGCCAGGCCGAGCGCGCCGCCGATCTGCTGCATGGCGGTCTGCACGCCGGAGGCCAGGCCGGAGTCCTTGCCGGTGACCTGGTAGAGCGCGCCGTTGACCAGGGCCGGGTAGCACATGGCGCTGAACAGGCCGAACACGAGCATGCCGGGCAGGACGCCGTTGAGGTAGGTGGAGTCGGCCTCCAGGGTGGAGGCGACGACCAGGCCCGCGGCGGCGCCGAAGAAGCCGATGGCCAGGACCGCCTTGACGCCGATGCGGGGCATCAGGGCGGAGGCCACGCCCATGCCGGCGCCCATCGCGAAGGCCAGCGGCACCACGGCCATGCCCGACTTGATCGGGGAGTACAGCAGGACCTTCTGCATGTAGAGGATCAGCAGGAAGGCGTAGCAGTGGAAGCTGGCCAGCAGGGCCAGGGTCACCACGTTGGAGGTGACCCGGGTGCGGTTGGTGAAGAAGCGGATGGGCACCATCGGGTCGGAGATCCGCATCTCCCACAGGGCCGCCAGGAACAGCACGCCGATGCCGGCGAGCAGCGGGACGAGCACGGTGGAGGAGCCCCACTCGTGGTCGGCGGCCTTGATCAGGCCGTACACGACCGCGACGAGACCGCCGGTGATGGCGACCGCGCCGACGAAGTCGACGCTGCGGCCCTCGCGTTCCATACGGCTTTCCGGCATGACCTTGGGCACCAGGATCAGCGCGGCGATCGCGATGGGGATGTTGATGTAGAAGATCCAGCGCCAGTCGACGTATTCGGTCAGGGCGCCGGAGACGACCGAGCCGATCACGCCGCCCAGGGCCGCGGTGCCGCCCCACACGCCCAGGGCCTTCATCCGCTCCTTGGCGTCGGGGAACAGCACGGGGATCATGCCGAGCGCGGCCGGGCCGCACAGGGCCTCGCCCAGGCCCTGGACGAAGCGGCTGGAGACCAGCATCCCGGAGGACATCGCCGCGCCGCAGGTGGCGGAGGCGACACCGAAGAAGATCACACCGATCATGAAGATCTTGCGGCGGCCGTACATGTCGGCCAGCCGGCCGCCCAGCAACAGGAATCCACCGGCCGTCAGCACATAGCCGTTGATGACCCAGGCGAGATCGCCCGTCGGGTTGAAGGTCAGATCCTTGTCGATCTCGGGAAGCGCGACGAGCACGATCGTGACATCCATGACGAGCATGAACTGAATCGCCGCCAAAATGGCCAGCGCTTTCCATCGCCGCGGGTCGGCAGCGGGGGCTTCCGCCCCGCCCGTGGACTCTTTGTCGAGAGTACTCATGGCCTGATTACTTCCTCCGAATAAGTGCGACCCAAGAAGGGCGTCCGCGCGGGCATTTCCGGGCTCGTGCCGGTGAGTCGTGCACCCCTGTTCGCGGGTTGGCGTCCGTCTCCACCGGTACGACGAAATGGCGCGGCGGAATGTGAGGGGAACGGCGGCGGTTCTTCGCCCGCGCGGCGGGACGGGGCCGGCGCGGGTCGTCTCAGCCCACCAGGTAGCGCTGGATGGTGGGCGCGATGAGGGCGACGACCTCGTCGACCGTGGCGGAGGCGAGCGGCTCCAGCTTCACCACGTAGCGCAGGACCGCCACGCCCCACACCTGGGCCTGGGCGGCGTTGATGTTCATGGGCGGCACGCCGAGGGCGGCGGCGACCTCCTGGAAGTCCTTGGGCGGTTCGTCGAGGGAGGCGGCCAGCTGCCGGAAGATCTGCTGGGACATGAAGTCGCGCATCTGGGCGGCGCCTTCCTCGCCGGCGAACACGGCGCTGAAGGCGGCCAGGAGCTGCGGCCGGGCGGCGGGGTCCTCCCATTTGGACAGGGCCGCCCGCAGCAGGCCCTCGGCCAGCTGGGCGCGCTCGCCGGTCAGCGAGGCCGCGCCGGCCCTGGCCAGGGCGTCGCCGATGTCGCTCAGGGCGGTGGGGCCTTGTGCGGCTGTGGGCATCGCTCCTCCTTCGTGGGGACGCGGCCGGCGGGTGGGGCGGCGGGCCGCGTCGGGCTGGTGTGTGGGTGTGGTGTGTGGGTGGACCGGCCCCGGCCGCCCCGCCCGGCACCCCACCGCACCCACCGCACGGCACGGCACGGCGCGGTGGGGTGTGGGCGGGGCGGCGGGCCAGGGGCGGTGGCGGGGCCGGGAGTTGGGGTGCCGGGCGTCATGGTGGCCCATCCCCGGCCCCGGCCGCTCGGCGGGCGCTCGACGCACGCTCGAACCGGCCCGGGGCGAACCGGCCGGGGCCGGGCGATGCGGTGCGGGCCTGCCGGGCCGTGCGGGCTGGCCGGGGCCGTGCGGCCTGCCGGGCAGGCCGGGCCGTGCGGTGCAGGACGGGACGGGCCGTGCGGGACGGGACGGGACGGGCCGTGCGGGACGGGCCCGCCAGGGCCGTGCGGTGCGGGCCCGCCAGGGCCGTGCGGCCTGCCGGGGCGGCCCGGGGGGGCGGGGCCTGGGGGCAGGCCCCGCCGCGGGGGGGTGCGTCAGTCGATACCGCGCACGACGTGGGGCTCCCCGGTGTCGTCCTCGTCGATGCCGGCGAGCCGCAGGAACGGGGCGGGGGCGGCCGGGGCGGCGGGGTGCGGGAGCGGCCGGTGGTCCTCCTCTTCCGGGTCGTGCACGGGTCCTCCTGTTCGGCGGCCGGCCGGTGGCCGGCCGGGGGTCAGTAGCGGTAGTGGTCGGGCTTGAAGGGGCCCTCGACCTCGACACCGATGTAGGCGGCCTGCTCCGGGCGCAGCGTGGTCAGCTTGACGCCCAGCGCGTCGAGGTGGAGGCGGGCGACCTTCTCGTCCAGGTGCTTGGGCAGCACGTAGACGCCGGTGGGGTACTCCTCGGGCTTGGTGAACAGCTCGATCTGGGCCAGCGTCTGGTCGGCGAAGGAGTTGGACATCACGAAGGACGGGTGGCCGGTGGCGTTGCCCAGGTTGAGCAGACGGCCCTCGGACAGCACGATCAGCACCTTGCCCTCGGGGAAGGTCCAGGTGTGCACCTGCGGCTTGACCTCGTCCTTGACGATCCCCGGAATCGCGGCGAGGCCGGCCATGTCGATCTCGTTGTCGAAGTGGCCGATGTTGCCCACGATCGCCTGGTGCTTCATCCGGGCCATGTCCGAGGCCATGATGATGTCCTTGTTGCCGGTCGTGGTGATGAAGATGTCGGCCGTCTCCACCACCTCATCCAGCGTGGTCACCTGATAGCCGTCCATCGCCGCCTGCAGCGCGCAGATCGGGTCGATCTCCGTGACGATCACCCGGGCACCCTGGCCGCGCAGCGACTCCGCACACCCCTTGCCCACATCGCCATACCCGCACACCACCGCGGTCTTGCCGCCGATCAACACGTCGGTGGCGCGGTTGATGCCGTCGATCAGCGAGTGCCGGCAGCCGTACTTGTTGTCGAACTTCGACTTGGTCACCGCGTCGTTCACATTGATCGCCGGGAAGAGGAGGGTGCCCTCGCGGTGCATCTCATACAGGCGGTGCACGCCGGTGGTGGTCTCCTCGGTCACCCCGCGGATCTCCGAGGCCAGCTGCGTCCACTTCTGCGAGCCCTCGCTGATGGTGCGGTTGAGGACCTGCAGGATCACGCGGTGCTCGTCGTTCTCCGCCGTCTCCACCGCCGGGACCTTGCCGGCCTTCTCATACTCCACGCCCTTGTGGACCAGGAGGGTGGCGTCGCCGCCGTCGTCCAGGATCATGTTCGGGCCGCCGGTGGGGGTGTTCGGCCAGGTCAGCGCCTGCTCCGTGCACCACCAGTACTCCTCCAGGCTCTCGCCCTTCCAGGCGAAGACCGGCACACCCTGCGGGTCTTCGGGGGTGCCGTTCGGGCCGACCGCGATCGCCGCGGCCGCGTGGTCCTGGGTGGAGAAGATGTTGCAGGAGACCCAGCGCACCTCCGCACCCAACGCCACCAGCGTCTCGATGAGGACGGCGGTCTGCACGGTCATGTGCAGGGAGCCCATGATGCGGGCCCCGGCCAGCGGCTGGGAGGCGGCGAACTCCTTGCGGATCGCCATCAGACCGGGCATCTCGTGCTCGGCCAGAGTGATCTCCTTACGGCCGAACGCCGCCAGGGAGAGGTCGGCGACCTTGAAGTCCTGGCCGTCAGTGGTGGGCTGCGAGGTCATGCGGGGTGCTCCTTGAGTTCGTGACGTTGCGGTGGATCTCGAGCGTGGCCGTCGAGCGGTTGAGGGTGATGTAGTGCAGTCCGGGGGCGCCTTCGGCCAGCAGGCGCTGGGCCATCGCGGTGGCGTGCTCGACGCCGATGCGGTGTCCCTCGGCGGGGTTGTCGCGGGCGGCCTCCAGGCGGTGGGCCAGGGCCTCGGGGAAGGCGGCGCCGCTGAGTCGGGCGAAGCGGCTGATCTGGCGCACGTCGGTGGCCGGCATGATCTCCGGGATGATCGGGGTGTCGCAGCCGGCGGCGGCCACCTTGTCGCGCAGCCGCAGATAGTCCTCGGTGTGGAAGAACATCTGGGTGATGGCGTAGTCGGCGCCCGCGCGGCACTTGGCGACGAAGTGGCGGATGTCGCTGTCCCAGTCCGGTGAGCGCGGGTGGCGTTCGGGGAAGGCGGCCACTCCGACGCTGAAGTGGCCCGACTCCTTGACCAGGCGCACCAGTTCGTGGGCGTGGGTCAGTCCCTGGGGGTGGGGGATCCAGTCGGCGCCCGGGTCGCCGGGCGGGTCGCCGCGCACCGCCAGCACGTCGCGCACGCCCGCGTCGGCGTACTGGCCGATGATGTGGCGCAGTTCGGCCACCGAGTGCCCCACGGCGGTCAGGTGGGCGACCGGGCGCAGCGTGGTCTCGGCGGCGATGCGTTTGGTGACCTCCACGGTGCGCTCGCGGGAGGAGCCGCCGGCGCCGTAGGTGACCGAGACGAAGGCGGGGGCGAGGGTTTCGATGCGGCGGATGGTGCGCCACAGCGCGGTGGCCGCGGCCGGGGTCTTGGGCGGGAAGAACTCGAAGGAGAAGGTGGGGGCGGCCTGGTGGATGAGGTCGCGCAGGACGGTCATGGCCGGCCTCCGGCGTTGAAGTAGCTGGCCTGGGGGTGGTGCAGGACGATCGCGTCGGTGGACTGCTCGGGGTGCAGCTGGAATTCCTCCGAGAGCTGGACGCCGATCCGCTCGGGCCGTAGCAGGGCGGCGATTTTGGCGCGGTCGGCCAGGTCGGGGCAGGCGGGGTAGCCCAGGGAGTAGCGGCAGCCCTGGTACTGGGTGCGGAACATGCCCTCGGGGGTGTCGGGGTCGGCGCCGGCGATGCCCAGTTCGGCGCGCACGCGGGCGTGCCAGTACTCGGCGAGTGCCTCGGCCAGCTGGACGGACAGGCCGTGCAGTTCGAGGTAGTCGCGGTAGGAGTCGGCGGCGAACAGCTCGGCGGTCGCTTCGCCGATCTTCGAACCGACGGTGACCACCTGCAGCCCCACCACATCGGTCTCCCCGGACTCCTCGGGGCGGAAGAAGTCGGCCAGGCACAGGCGGCGGCCGCGGGGCTGGCGGGGGAAGGTGAAGCGGGTGTGCTCGGCGCCTGCCTCGTCCAGCAGGATCAGGTCCTCGCCCTTGGACACGCAGCGGAAGTAGCCGTGCACGACGGCGGCTTCCAGCAGGTTCTTGGTCTGCAGCTCGTCCAGGAGACCGCGCAGGCGGGGCCGCCCCTCGCGCTCGACGAGTTCTTCGTAGGTGGGGCCGGTGCCGGTGCGGGCCTGCTTGAGGCCCCACTGGCCCTTGAACAGGGCGCCCTCGTCCAGCCAGGAGGCGTACTCCTTGAGCTGGATGCCCTTGATGACCCGGGTGCCCCAAAAGGGCGGGGTGGGCACGGGGTTGTCGGTGGCCACATCCGAGCGGGCCGGCTGCGGTTGTTCGGTCACCTCCAGCACGGCGGTGGCGGCCTGGGCGGGCACCCGGCGCTGCTTGAGCTCGGGCAGAGCGGCGCCGGGCACGCCGCGCTTGACCGCGATGAGCGCGTCCATCAGCCGCAGCCCCTCGAACGCGTCGCGCGCATAGCGCACTTCGCCCTCGTAGATCTCGTGCAGGTCCTGCTCCACATAGGCGCGGGTCAGCGCGGCGCCACCGAGGATGACGGGGTAGTCGGCGGCCATCTTGCGCTGGTTGAGCTCCTCCAGGTTCTCCTTCATGATCACCGTGGACTTCACCAGCAGCCCCGACATGCCGATCACGTCGGCCTTGTGCTCCGCCGCCGCATCCAGGATGGCGGCGACGGGCTGCTTGATGCCGAGGTTGACGACGTTGTAGCCGTTGTTGGACAAGATGATGTCGACGAGGTTCTTGCCGATGTCGTGCACGTCCCCGCGCACCGTGGCCAGCACGATGGTGCCCTTGCCCTCGGCGCCCTCGACCTTCTCCATGTGCGGTTCCAGGTGGGCCACCGCACTCTTCATGACCTCGGCGGACTGCAGGACGAAGGGCAGCTGCATCTGGCCGGAGCCGAACAGCTCCCCGACCACCTTCATGCCCTCCAGCAGGGTGTTGTTGACGATGTCCAGGGCCGGGGTGGTCTGCAGGGCCTCGTCCAGGTCGGCTTCCAGGCCGTTCTTCTCGCCGTCGATGATGCGGCGCTGCAGGCGCTCCTCCAGGGGCAGGGCGAGGAGTTCCTCGGCCTTGCCGGCCTTCATCGACTTCGTCGAGACGCCCTCGAAGAGTTCCATGAGCTTCTGCAAGGGGTCGTAGCCCTCGGCGCGCCGGTCGTAGATGAGGTCGAGGGCGGTGGTGACCTGTTCGTCGTCGAAGCGGGCGATCGGCAGGATCTTGGAGGCGTGCACGATCGCGGAGTCCAGGCCGGCCTTGACGCACTCATCCAAAAAGACGGAGTTGAGCAGGACGCGGGCGGCCGGGTTGAGGCCGAAGGAGATGTTGGACAGGCCCAGGGTGGTCTGCACGTCCGGGTGGCGCTTCTTCAGCTCCCGGATCGCCTCGATGGTGGCGATGCCGTCGCCCCGGGATTCTTCCTGGCCGGTGCAGATGGTGAAGGTCAGGGTGTCGATGAGGATGTCCGCCTCATGAATGCCCCAGTTCGACGTCAGGTCGGTGATGAGGCGTTCGGCGATGGCGACCTTGTGCTCGGCGGTGCGGGCCTGGCCCTCCTCGTCGATGGTCAGCGCGATCAGCGCCGCCCCGTGCTCCTTGGCCAGCGCGGTCACCTTCGCGAAACGCGACTCGGGCCCGTCGCCGTCCTCGTAGTTGACGGAGTTGATGACCGCCCGCCCGCCCAGCTTCTCCAACCCCGCCTGCAGCACCGGCAGTTCGGTGGAGTCCAGCACGATGGGCAGGGTGGAGGCGGTCGCGAAGCGGCCGGCGAGCTCGGCCATGTCGGCCACCCCGTCCCGGCCTACATAATCGACACACAGATCCAGCATGTGGGCGCCCTCGCGGATCTGCTCGCGCGCGATTTCCACACAGTCGTCCCAGCGGCCCTCCAGCATCGCCTGGCGGAACTTCTTCGACCCGTTGGCGTTGGTCCGCTCCCCGATCGCCATATAGGCGGTGTCCTGGCGGAACGGCACCGTCTGGTAGAGCGAGGCGGCGCCGGGTTCGGGGTGCGGGGTGCGGGCGGGCGGGGTCAGGCCGCTGACCCGCTGGACGACCTGGCGCAGGTGTTCGGGGGTGGTGCCGCAGCAGCCGCCGACCAGGGAGAGCCCGTACTCGCGGACGAAGGTTTCCTGGGCGTCGGCCAGTCCGGCCGCGTCCAGGGGGAAGTGCGCGCCGTCCTTGGTCAGTACCGGCAGGCCGGCGTTGGGCATGCACAGCAGCGGGACGCGGCAGTGGCGGGCGAGGTAGCGCAGGTGTTCGGTCATCTCGGCCGGGCCGGTCGAGCAGTTCAGGCCGATCATGTCGATGCCCAGCGGCTCCAGCGCGGTCAGCGCGGCGCCGATCTCCGAGCCGAGCAGCATGGTGCCGGTCGTCTCGAAGGCCAGCGAGCACACCAGCGGCAGGTCGAGGCCGGCGGAGCTGAGGGCGCGGCGGGCGCCCAGCAGGGAGGCCTTGGTCTGCAGCAGGTCCTGGGTGGTCTCCACGATCAGCGCGTCGGCGCCGCCGGCGATGAGTCCTTCGGCGTTGGCCTGGAAGCCGTCGCGCAGGGTGGTGAAGTCGGTGTGGCCCAGGGTGGGCAGTTTGGTGCCGGGGCCGATCGAGCCGAGGACCCAGCGCGGCCGGCCGGTCAAGGCGGTGAACTCCTCGGCGACCTCGCGGGCGATGCGGGCGCCGGCCTGGGACAGTTCGAAGATGCGGTGGGCGATGTCGTACTCGCCCAGCGCCGCGTGGTTGGCGCCGAAGGTGTTGGTCTCCACGCAGTCCACGCCGGCCGCGAAGTACTCCTGGTGCACCGAGCGCACGATGTCGGGGCGGGTGACGTTCAGGACCTCGTTGCAGCCCTCGAGCTGCTGGAAGTCGTCCAGGGTGGGGTCCTGGGCCTGGAGCATGGTGCCCATCGCGCCGTCGGCCACCACCACGCGGGTGGCCAGGGCCTGGCGCAGGGCGTCGGCGCGCTGTTGCGGGGTGCTGCTCATGCGGTCCTCGCGATCTGCGCCTCCAGGACGCGGGCCGCGCCGGGGCCGTAGGTCTGCTCGATGCGGGCGATCAGGTCGGCGGGGATGAGCTTGTACTCCTGGGTGCCGACCGATTCCAGGACGGTGGTGGCCAGGGCGCAGCCGAGCTGGGCGGCGCGTTCGTGGGGCAGGTTCCAGGCGGTGCCGGCCAGGAAGCCGGAGCGGAAGGCGTCGCCGGCGCCGGTGGGGTCGGCG
The DNA here is from genome assembly GCF_055639375.1 of Streptomyces sp. NPDC039462. NCBI lineage: Bacteria > Bacillati > Actinomycetota > Actinomycetes > Kitasatosporales > Streptomycetaceae > Streptomyces > Streptomyces sp. NPDC039462. The sequence goes on along the minus strand of NZ_JBVKAO010000012.1, from coordinate 16,058 downwards.
ATGGTGTCGGTGGGGACGGCCGGCACGGGCAGTTTGGGGCAGCCGGCACGGGCCAGGGACACGCCGCCGGCGCCCAGAGTGGTGATCCAGGTGCCGACCCGGTCCAGGAGGTTCTCCTCGCTCCAGCCGGTGCGCTCCATCAGCAGGGCGGCCTCGTATTCGTTGGTGAACAGCCAGCGGGCGCCGTCGACGAGCCGGCGGGCCTGCTCGCGGTCCAGGCGGGCCAGTTGCTGGGAGGGGTCGGCGGCCACCGGGATGTCCAGGCGGTGGGCGGTGGCGGTATGGCGCAGCATGGCGGCGGGGTCGTCCGCGCCGATCAGGACGAGCAGGGGCGGGCCGGTGCGCTCGGTGACGGCGGCCAGGTCGATGTGGGCGGCCTCGGCCATGGCGCCGGCGTAGAAGGTGGCGATCTGGTTCTGGTCCTGGTCGGTGGTGCACACGAAGCGGGCGGTGTGCAGGGTGTCGCTGACCTGGACGGCGGAGGTGTCCACGCCGTGTTCGCGCAGCCAGGTGTCGTACTCGGCGAAGTCGCGTCCGGCCGCGCCGATCAGGAGGGGGTCCAGGTCCAGCAGGCCCAGCCCGAAGGCGATGTTGGCGGCGACGCCGCCGCGGCGCACCTCGAGCCGGTCGGCGAGGAAGGACAGGGAGACCCGCTCCAGCTGCTCCTTGATCAGCTGCTCGGCGAAGCGTCCGGGAAAGACCATCAGGTGGTCGGTCGCTATCGATCCGGTCACGGCGATACGCACGGAAAGGCACTCCTTGAAGCTGGGGTCGGCGCTGGTGTGGGGTGCGGCGCCGGGGTCGGTCGGCGCCAGGGTCGGCGTCCGGCCGGCGCCGGTGTCAGCGTCGGGTCGGCGCCGGTGTCGGCGCCGGGTCGGCGCTGGAGGGGAACGCGGCGGCGCACGAAGGCGGCGCCCCGCGGGAGACGAGGGGTCGGACGCGGGGGGGGTGGCAGGGCTCGTAGGAGAGGGGGGCGGGGGCGGCGGGCGGCGGCCTTGCCGGGTGCGGGGTCCGGTGGGCCTGCGCGCGCCGGGCCGGGCACCACCCGCCTTTGTCGGGTACGGCGCCCGGGGCGGGCCCGCGCGCGGGCGGGCGCCGCGCCGCCGGGAACGGGGCCGGACACCGCCTGGCGGACACCGCCGCGCGGGCACCGCCTTGCCGGTTACGGCGCCCGGGTTGTGCCCGCGCCCGGGGTCCGGGCACCGCACCGTCGGGTACGAGGGTGCGGGGTCGGCCCGCGCCCGGAGCTGGGCATCGCACCGCCGGGGCGATGCCCGGGGCGGGTCGGCGTGCGGCCGGGCACCACAGCGCGGGTACGGCGCCCGGCCGGGGCCGGCGCGCGGGGCCGGGCACCGTACCGGCGGGTGCGGTGCCCGGGCGGGCCGGCGCGCGGGAGCTCAGCCTGTTTCGACTGCCTTGCGCAGGTCCTCGGCGCGGTCGGTGCGCTCCCAGGTGAGGTCGGGCAGTTCGCGGCCGAAGTGGCCGTAGGCGGCGGTCTGCGCGTAGATGGGGCGCAGCAGGTCCAGGTCGCGGATGATGGCGGCCGGGCGCAGGTCGAAGACGGCCGTGACGGCCCGTTCGATGTCGGCCTGGGGGACGGTGGCGGTGCCGAAGGTCTCGATGAACAGGCCGACCGGTTCGGCCTTGCCGATGGCGTAGGCGACCTGGACCTCGCAGCGGGTGGCCAGGCCCGCGGCGACGACGTTCTTGGCGACCCAGCGCATCGCGTAGGCGGCGGAGCGGTCCACCTTGGAGGGGTCCTTGCCGGAGAAGGCGCCGCCGCCGTGGCGGGCCATGCCGCCGTAGGTGTCGACGATGATCTTGCGGCCGGTCAGGCCGGCGTCGCCCATCGGGCCGCCGATCTCGAAGCGTCCGGTGGGGTTGACGAACAGGCGGTAGTCGTCGGTGTCCAGCTTGATGCCGTCCTGGGCGAGCTGGGCCAGGACGTGCTCGACGACGTGGGTGCGCAGGTCGGGGGTGAGCTGGTCGTCCAGGTCGATGTCGGCGGCGTGCTGGGAGGAGACCACGATGGTGTCCAGGCGCACGGGCCGGCTGCCCTGGTACTCGATGGTGACCTGGGTCTTGCCGTCGGGGCGCAGGTAGGGGACGGTGCCGTCCTTGCGGACCGCGCTCAGGCGGTGGGAGAGGCGGTGGGCCAGCTCGATGGGCAGCGGCATCAAGGTGGGGGTCTCATCGGTGGCGTACCCGAACATCAGGCCCTGGTCGCCGGCGCCCTGCTTGTCCAGCTCGTCTCCCTCCGCACCGGCCGCGGCGCCTTCGACGCGCTGTTCGTAGGCGGTGTCGACGCCCTGGGCGATGTCGGGGGACTGCGCGCCGATGGACACCGAGACGCCGCAGGAGGCGCCGTCGAAGCCCTTGGCCGAGGAGTCGTAGCCGATCTCCAGGATCTTGTTGCGGACCAGGGTGGCGATGTCGGCGTAGGCGGCGGTGGTCACCTCGCCCGCGATGTGCACCTGGCCGGTGGTGATGAGGGTTTCGACCGCGACGCGGGAGGCGGGGTCCTGGGCGAGCAGGGCGTCCAGGACGGTGTCACTGATCTGGTCGGCGATCTTGTCGGGGTGACCCTCGGTCACGGATTCCGAGGTGAACAGGCGACGGGACATGACTCTCCAGGGCGAGCGAAGGAACAAAGGAAACAAGTGACTTGATGGCTTGATGGCTTGGCGGCTTGATGGCTTGGCGGCTTGGCGGCTTGGCGTTTGTGCGGCGCCGGTGTCCTGGCCGTGGCCCTGCGCCGCGTTCCTCGAAAGGCCGGGCCGTTGGCCCGGGCCGCGCGCGGGCGGGAGCGGGTGGCCGGGCCCCGCCCGGCTGCCTCGCGCGGCATGCCTCCCGGGTCCCGGGGGCCTGCGTGCAGCGGGTTTCCGGGCCGCGCGCGCCCCGCCGCGCGTGCGGGCCAACTGCCGCGGCAGGGGCGGGGCTTCGCCCGGCGTACGGGGGGGGTGGGTGAGCGTCCGCCGCTCCCCCGCCCCGCCCGCACCCGGGTCCGGCTCCCGGGGCCGGGCCCGAGGTGGGGCGGGGTTCAGGCGGTGTCGGTGAGGCGTTGTTGGAGCTGGTGGGACAGGGCGATGCGCTGGACCTTGAGGGTGGCGGTGCGCGGGAGTTGGGCCTGGGGGATGTGGACGGGGTCGGCGAGCTGGGGGAAGTCGGTGACGGCGGCGCGCCAGCGGGCGGGGTCCAGGGGGGTGTCGTCGGTGGTGCAGATGACCGGGGTGGGTTCGTCGCCGGGGCCGGGCACCACGACCAGTTCGCTCAGTTCGGGCAGGCGGCCAAGGACGACGTCCTCGACCTCCAGGGAGCTGCGGACTCCTTCGATCATGTCGACTTCGCGGTCGAGCATGTGCAGGCAGCCCAGTTTGGTGCGGTAGCCGACGTCACCGGTGCGCCACCAGGCGCCGTTGCGGTTGGCGTCGTAGCGGTCCTGTTCGGCGAAGTAGGTCTTGGCCAGGCCGGGCCAGGCGACCTCGATGAAGCCGGGGTTCTTCGGGGAGGGGGGCTGGCCGTTGCGGCTGACCACGCGGACCCTGGCGGCGCCGTAGGGCATCGCCCAGCCCACGCAGCGGCCGTTGGCCTTGTGGGCGGAGGTGCGGAAGTAGGCGCGGCCCACCGCCGGGCCGACCTCGCTTTGTCCGTAGATCTGGAAGAACAGGGCGCCGGGCCGCCGGGAGGCGTTCAGCAGCCGGCTCATGGTGCGCGGGTGGATGGCGTCGAAGGTGCTGCTGAAGACCTTCACCGAGGCGAAGGGCCGGCGTGGGTCGCCGGCCAGGTCCTCCCAGTCCATCAGGGAGTTGGGCAGGGCCTCGACGAAGCCGGGCCGGTGGGCCAGGAAGTGTTCGGCGACGCTGTCGGGGTCGGAGTCGTTCAGCAGCAGGATGGGCAGCTGTTTGAGCAGGGCCAGGGACATGGCCGCGACCATCCGTGAGTGCACGAAGGGGATGTGGATCGCGACGGTGTCTTTCTTGCGCATCAGGGCGAGCAGGCGCCACTGGGGCACCAGGCGGATGCCCTGGGTGCGGGGGGTGTGCACGACGAGTTTGGGCAGTCCGGTGGTGCCGGAGGTGTGGGTGATGACCGCGGCCTCGTCGATGGGCCGCACCACCGGGGTCACGCGCGGCGCGTGCGCCAGGTCGGCCAGGGACTGGGTGCCGGGCCGCTCGCCGGCCACGATCAGCACCCGGCGGGTGAGGTGGTCCAGGTCCTCCTTGGCCAGGCCGGCGTCGAGTTTCGCGGTGTCGGTGAGCAGGGTGGGCTGCTGCAGGCGGGCCATGAGGGCGGCGATGGTCGCGGCGTCCAGGGCGGGCGAGAGCATCACCGGGACGGCGCCGATGCGGGAGGCGGCCGCGCCCAGCATCCAGATGTCGGCGTTGGCGCTCTTGTGGATGACGATGCGTTCGTCCGGGCGCACCCCGGCCGCGGCCAGGCGGGCCGCCAGATCGTCCACGGCGTCGGCGAACTGGGCGACCGTCAGGCGGCGGCCGGTGCGGGGCAGCACGTCCAGGTCGTGGTCGAGGGTGATCGGCGCCGAGCCGTTGGCGGCGGCGGCCATCTGGGGCAGCAGGCCCAGGTGCAGACCGCGTTTTTGGATCGAGGCGTAGAGCGTGGAGCCCTTCATCGGGGCTGTCTCCTTTGCGGGTTCACGGGGCAGGCGGGCCCGCCCGGTGTTGGCCGGGCGGGCCGGGGCACGGGCGGTGGGGCGGCGCGGGAGCAGGAGCGGTGGTGCCAGGTGGCCTCACAATGTGCGGGGCTGTCTCGTCGGACCCGGTGAGGCGGACGCGGGGCGGCCGCCGCCGCGGAAAAAAGGGGCCACACCGGCCCCCTCTCTTCCCCGGTGCCGGTGGCCGCCCGCGGGCCGCGTCACGGCGCCCGGGGGCGCCCCCTCGGACCGGTTTCTGCCACCGGCCGTGCCCCCGGCCCCGCCCGCCGGCACCGGGCGGGCCCGCACGGTTTTGACCGAGACCGCGCGGGCCCGCCCGGACCGGCCGCCCAGGACGGTCACCCGGCCGGCCACCCGGTCCGGCCGCCCGGAGCGGCCCTCCTGGACGGCTGCCGGGACCGTCGCCCGGGCCGGCTGCCCGGGGCCGTCGGTCCGGGGCGTGTGACGGCGCGCCGGCAGCAGAGGGCAGCGGCAGACAGCCAGGAGGGCAGGCGGACGGGACCGGAGGACCGGAGGGACAGGCGGTGTGATGCGGCGGAGTGCGGTCCGGCGGGCGGGGGGTGGGCCCCCGGGGGGGGGACTCAGAGGGCGGTGCGGCCGGCTTTGAGGGCGGCGGCGGTGTCGACGACGCGGCGGGCCTGGTGGCGGGCGGCCTGCAGGGCGATGTCGCCGGGGGCGCCGTCGCCGGCGACGTGCGAGGTTCCATACGGGTTGCCGGACTGGAACTGGATGGGGTCGGTGTAGCCGGGGGGCACGATGATGCCGCCCCAGTGGTAGAAGGTGTTGGACAGCGCCAGGATGGTGGATTCCTGGCCTCCGTGGGCGGTGTTGCTGGCGGTGAAGGCGGAGAACACCTTGCCGGCGATCTTCCCTTCGAACCAGAGGGGGCCGGTGGTGTCGATGAAGGCCCGCAGCTGGCTGGCGGGGTTCCCGAACCGGCTGGGGGTGCCGAACAGCACCGCGTCCGCCCAGGCCAGATCGTCATGGCTGGCCTCGGCGATGTCACCGGTGGCCTCGCGGTGCTGCACCCAGGCCGGATTGGCGCTGATCGCCGCCTCCGGGGCGGTCTCGGCCACCTTGCGCAGCCGCACCCTCGCACCCGCCTTCTCCGCGCCCTGGGCGATGGCCTGGGCCAGAGCGTGCACGGTGCCGGTGGCGCTGTAGTAGATGACGGCGACGTTCACAGGTTCCACGGCTGATTTCCTTAACGTGTCGGGCATGTTCGCGTGCGTTTGCGTGCTCGCGTGCGCGTGCAGGTGCGTTTGCAGATGCGGATGCGGATGCGGGTGTATGGGGGGGCGGGTCAGCGGGCGATGACCAAGGTGGCGGGCGGTGCGGCGTGGAAGGAGACGTCGCTGAAGCCGGCCTTGGTGAGCCAGGCGTGGTAGTCCGCGCGCCGCCAGGTGCCGCCCTGCTGGGACTTCAGGAGCATCTCGGAGGCGAACAGCAGCGGGAAGGCGGGCCCGGAGCGGTCGTCGTCGACGACGTAGTCGCAGACCACCAGGGCGCCGCCGGGCTTGAGGGCGTCCTTGAGGCGGGTGAAGACCGCGATGTTGTCCTCGGGGCCTTCCTGGTGGGCGATGTGCGAGTACAGCGCCACGTCGTAGCGGCCGGTGCCGAAGTCGGTGGTGTGGAAGTCGCCGTCGATGCAGGTGAAGCGGTCGCCGACGCCGCGGTCGGCGAGCAGTTTGCGGGCGATGGCGTTGATGGGTTCCCAGTCCAGCTGGGTGGCGCGGGCGGCGGGGTTGGCCTCCAGCCAGGTGGCGGAGTAGATGCCCGAGCCGCCGCCGACGTCCAGGATGGAGATGGCGCCGGCCCCGGCCAGGCCCAGCACGTCGGCGGCGACGGCGGCGGCGGGGACCGACTGGGCGGCGATGGCGGGCACCACCTGGCCCCAGTGCGGATTGTCGGCGACTTCGGTGGTGGGGTCGCTGACCGGGCCGCCGGCGCGGACCACCTCGGGCAGGGCGGTGAGCTTGCCCATGTGGGTGAGCTTGAGGCGGGCCATCTGGGACAGGTCGGCGGGCCGGCCGGTGACCAGGTAGGCGGAGGCGGCGGGGGTGTTGCGGTAGCGGCCCTGCTCGAGGGTGAGCAGCCCGATGCTGACCAGGCCGTCCAGCAGGGTCTGGGCGCCGCGTTCGGAGATCTGCGCGCGCTGGGCCAGCTGGGCGGCGTCGTGCGCGCCGGCCTCCAGGTGGGTGAACAGCTGGTGCTCGGCGGCGGCGCCCAGGATGCCGGTGGACCAGTAGCCGTTGATCAGCCGCAGGACGGTGTCCGGACCGGCATCCGGACCGGACTGCGCCCCGGCGGCAGGGCCGGTGTCCGGGCCGGACTGCGCCCCGGCGGCAGGGCCGGTGTCCGGGCCGGACTGCGCCCCGGCGGCCGGGCCGGTGTCCGGGTGGGCGGGTGTGGTGGCGTGGGTGGGCTGGTGCTCGCTCATGCGGTTCCTCCCCGGCCCGCGGGGGCCGCGTGGGTGCGCAGTGCGCTGCGCAGGACGGTGACGACGCGCTCGACCTGGTCGGTGCTGAGCTCGGCGTGCATGGGGATGGCCAGGTGGCGGGCGAACAGGTCGGCCGAGACGGGGCAGGCCTGCTTGGCCGCGAAGACCGGCTGCAGGTGGCTGGCCCAGGTGCCGTGGCCGCAGCCGATGCCCTGGCCGCGCAGGTCGGCGGCGAGCGCGGCCCGATCCACCGAGGGGTCCAGGGCCACCAGGTAGGACTGCCAGGCGTGGGTGCGGTCGGCGGGCACCTGGGGCAGGCTCAGCAGTTCCTCGCCGGCCAGGAGTTCGGCGTACTGGGCGGCGACCTGGGTGCGCCGGGCCAGCAGTTCCTCGATCCGGCCCAGCTGCACCTGCAAGATGGCCGCGGCGATGTCGGAGAGCTTGAAGTTGTAGCCGACCTCGGTGAACTCCGGGATGGGCAGGCCCACGATCTTGGACTGGTCGAAGATGCTGCCGATGCCGAAGGAGGAGCGCAGCCGGGCATCGGCGGTGACGGCCGCATCGGCGGCCAGCAGGGCGCCGCCCTCGCCGCAGCTGGCGCCCTTGCGGCCGTGGAAGGACAGGCAGGCCACGGGGGCCAGCGCGCCGGCCGGGCGGCCCTGGTAGGTGGCGCCGACCGCGCAGGCGGCGTCCTCGATGAGGAACAGGCCGTGGCGCTGGGCCAGCGCGCTCAGCTCGCGGTAGTCGGCGGGCAGCCCCACGGTGTCCACCGCGATGATGCCGACGGTGCGCGGGGTGATCAGGTCGGCGACCGCCTGCACGTCCAGGGTGTGGGTGTCGGGGCGTACGTCGGCGAAGACGGGCACCGCGTCCAGGTAGCGCACCGCGTGGGCGGGGGCGGGGAAGGTGTAGTCGGCGACGATGACCTCGTCGCCGCCCTGCACGCCCAGGGCCAGCAGCGCCAGGTGCAGGGCGGCCCCGCAGTTGCTGACGGCCACCGCGTCCATGGCGTAGCGCTGGGCGAGCTGGGCCTCCAGGGCCTTGCCGCGGGGGCCCTGGCCGGCCGGCCAGCCCGAGGCGAACACCTCGGCGACGGCGGCCAGTTCCTGCTCGCCCAGGCTGGCGTGGACCAGGGGGACGGCACTGTTCTTCACGGCACTCACTTCTCGCCCTCCCCACCAGCAGCAGCGCCAGCAGTGGCGGCGGTGCCGGGAGCAGGAGCAGCGGGGACAGCGGGGACGGCGGGGGCGGGGGTGGTGGTGGGCGGCTGGTAGCGCAAGGGGGTGAGTTCCTCGACGTCGTAGCGTTTGCGCATCTCCTCCACCGCGGCGGGATCCACCGTGGTGCCGCGCGCCCAGATCTCGGCGATCTCCTCGAAGTAGTGCTCGTGATCGGGCGAGGGATAGCTCTGGAAGAGCATCTTGACCGGCTTGTCGGTGGCGTTGCGAAACGCGTGCGGGGTGCCGGGCGGCACGAACATGCAGCCGCCCTCGGCGGCCTTGATGACCCGCTCACCGCTGGCCGAACGCCAGTGGTGCCAGGTGTCCTTGGTGCGCTCGGTCGGCTCGAAACACATCAGGTCCAGCTCGCCCTCCAGGACGTAGAAGAACTCCTGGGACTCGTGGTGGACATGCGCGCCGACATCGAAGCCGGGCGGCACGACCACCTCGAAGATGGAGATGGACGAGCCCTGCGCCTGGGTGGCCTTGAAGGTCACTTCCTGCGCCGGAGTGATCAGCTTGCGTCCCTGGCCGGGCGGAACGATCAGGCCAGTCATAGGGTGGGTTTCCTTCTTCTCGTACGGACAACTCGCCTGGCCGGCGGACGGGCCGGCGGGTGGGCGGACGGGCCGGCGGGTGGCGGGTGGGCGAAGGGGCGTCGGGCCTGCCGGCTGCGGGCACAGGGGCACCACGCCGCCACCGCTGCCGCTGCCGTGCGGGCCGGTACACCCGCGGGGCGGGCGTACGGGCACCTGCCGCCACCGCTGCCGGTACTGTGCGGGCCGGCACACCGGCCGGCCGGCGGGGCGCGCGGCCAGCGGGCCGCCAGTGCGGGCGGGCACACCGGCCGGGCTGCGGGCGGGTGTAGAGGCACCATGCCGCCGCTGCGGCAGGCACACCCGCGGGCGGGCGCGCGGGCACCGGGCCGCCGGTGCGGCGGAGGGGCACCGCGCTGCGCGGGCGGGACTGCGGATGCGGGGGCGGTGGGCGGGGCGGGCGTCACCGCAGTCACGCCACCACGCCGTCACACCGTCACACCGTCACGCGTTACGCCGTCGTCTCAGCCGGCGGCGGGCGGGGTGTCGCTGCTCCAGCGGCCCAGCGCCATCTCGGCGGTGATGCCGGGGCCGAAACCGGCGATCAGGCCGGTGGCGTCGGGCATCGGGGTGTCCTCCTCGAACAGGCGCAGCGCCGCGTCCAGGACGACGGCGCTGGCGATGTTGCCGTACTCGGTCAGCGTCGCCCAGCTGTGGCGGAACACCTTGCGGTCCACGTCCAGGAACTTGGCCAGGTCGTTGAGGATGCGCGGGCCACCGGCGTGGACGATGTAGAAGTCGAGGTTGGAGGCGTCCCAGCGGTGCCCGGCGGCGAACTCGCGCAACACCGGCGCCAGCGGCTCCATGGTGCCCGGCACCCGCCGGTCCAGCTGGAAGTGGAAACCGGTGTCGCGGACCGCGTAGGAGATCCAGTCCTCGGTGTGGGGGATGAGGTAGGAGGAGTTGGCCTCCAGCTCGATGCCGGTGCCGCCGATGCCGCGCACCACGGCGGCCGCGACCGCGTCCCCGAACAGGCCGTCCGAGAGCAGCGAGCCGATGTCGTCCATGTCGGGCTGGTAGCACAGCGAGCACAGCTCGCAGGAGACGATCAACACGTTGCTGCCGGGGTGGGCCAGGCAGAAGTCGTGGGCCCGGTTGATGGCGGCGCCGCCGGCCGCGCAGCCCAGCTGCGCGATGGGGATCTGGCGGGTGTCGGAGCGAAAGCCCAGCTGGTTGATGAGCCAGGCCGTCAGCGAGGGCATCAGGAACCCGGTGCACGACACGTAGATGATCGCGTCGATGTCCCGGGCGGTGACCCCGGCGTTGGACAGGGCCTCCTCCACCACCTCGGGGGTACGCTTTTTCGACTCGGCCTCGTAGATGCGGTTGCGTTCGGTCAGGCCCGGGTGCTTGAGGGTCTGCTCGATGGGCTGCACGATATGCCGCTTCTGCACCCCCGTGTTGCGGATCAGTCGAAGTGCCAGGGGAAGCTGCGGTTTTCCGGCATGGACCCGCTCGGCGAAATCCAGCGTCTCTTCCGCCGTGATGACGTATTCCGGCACACGCACTGACGGCTTGCATAGCCTCGGCATATCGGGAATCCACTTTCTCTAGAGTCTGCCTTCTGCACGTGAAGAAGCTTGTGCGCGCTCCCGGTGCCGCCCGCTTCGGCGACGGCAAGGGCAGCGGTGACGGCCTGGGCCGCGCCGCCTTCGCCGGCCCCGGACCCCGCCCCCCTGACAAATCCGGGAGACGGTGCCCGGCCACCAGGGAAGGCGGCACGAGAGGAACAACCCGGCCCACAAGCCCGGCCGACATACCAGCCGACCGGGCCCGCGAGCCGGGACGGCATACCAGCCGACCGGGCCCGCAGGCCGGGACGGCATACCGGCCGGGCCCGCGAGCCGGGGACGGCTTACCGGCCGGGCCCCGTTCCGGCACGACCGCGAGAGGCGGCCGGGCAGGACACGCCCTGCGGCCGGGCGGGGCACGGATCCGGGATACGGCCGGGCGGGGCACGGCTTATCGCCGGGCGGGGTATCGGATCAGCGGGGTACGGCTGGGCGGAATAGAGGTTCGGGTTCGGATCCGGGTTGCGGCTTGGTGGGTTACAGCCCACGGGCCGGCGGAGTACGGGTTAACCGGCCGGATAGGGGTAGAGGTTGACGGGGTACGGGTTGACCGCCGGGCGGGGTAGGGCTTGCGGCTTGCGGCCTGGCGGGGCACGGCCGGCCGCTCGGGGCGGTTTGACGGACTGCAACTGCGGCTTGGGCGCTGGGACCAGCCGCTGGACATGACCGCTTACGGCCTGACCGCTGGGCGGATTACGGCCGGCCACAGAGACCGGCCGCGGGACGACTGCCGCTCACGCCGTGCGGCTGGGCGCCGGAGCTGGTCGCCTGAGGCGGCAGGAGTGCTGGAGCTGGTCGTTCGGGACGGCATACGGCCGGCCGCTGGACGGCTGCCGCTCGCGGCTCGCGGCCTGGGCGCTTGCGGCCTGCCGTGGGCGGAATGCGGCGGGTGACAGAGGGGCCCGACGGCCCGAGGGCGTGCGGTGCAGAGCCGACGGGGTGGCGCTGATGGCGTACGGCAGCCAACGGGGCGGGGCCTTGCGACCCACGGCACGCCGCACACCGGGCACGCCCGGTCAACGGCACGACAGAGCACGGAAGTCGACCGGTTGGGCACACAACTACGCATACCGGCCGGGCAGTTGCGCGGCCGCCAGCAGCCGGACAGGCCAAAGACTGCGGGCGGACTACGGCGTGCCGCGCGCCACGTACTGCGGGCCGGACGAGAACCCCCTCCCCCGCCGCCTTCCTCCGCCACCCGCGCCCGGGCCACCACCCGGACCAGCCGACCGGCCACCGGAGAACAAAAAAGAACGGGTACGGCGAAGCGGGCCGGGCACACCGGATCCCGCCCCACCATCCGCACTCTCCGCCCACCGCCTACGGGAGGAAGGGACCCCGTGAACGCCCGTGAAGAACCAGCCCGGTTACGCGCATACGCCGCCCGACCCCTGTCATCCCGCCCTCCCCCGGCCGCACGGATATTGGGCACCGGACGACCGGAAAAAGAGACAAAAATTCCCGCCGCGGGCCGTACGCCGGTGACGCCGGGCGTTAGGGCATACGGGCAGAGAAATACGGAAGGGGAACCGGGCCGCAGGAGGCATGGATTCAACATGGCCCGCAAGGAGGGGCGGCGGATACGACACTCAACCCACCGCCTCAGAACCGGCTTTGGGCAGGGAAGTCGTGCGGAAATAGTGACACGGATGGCGTCCGCACACCAAGGGACTCCGAAAGTGACGTAGGTCACGGCACAAGGCGCCGTGCGCGGCACCCGAGACCACCGCCCGACCGACGGCCCGCGGAGCCCCCACCTCCACATCCACCCACCACCGAGCACGAGTTGACCCCCGCAGGGCAGGAACAGGGGCGGGATCCGGGGGCGGAGAGGGTGCCCCCGGGCGACGACCTGAAGGCGTGGCGTCCCGTGGTGGCCCCGGGGGGCTGCGGAGGTGTCCCGGGCCCCGGGGGGGGCTCAATGCCGCCCGTACGCCGAGGCCTTGCGGCCAGAGCCGCCCCCAAGGGCAGACCTGGAAGCCCAGCACCCGACACCCAGGGGGCGGGTGGCTCAGTACCGCCCGCAAGCCCGGGGGCCGGTCCAGGGGGAGAGCTCTCGCGCCGGAGGCGCGGTCAGGGGCGTCCGGGCCGGGCCCCGGCCAGGGGCAGAGCAGGTCCGGTACGGAGGACCGCCGTGAGGCATACAGACCCGCAGGATCCCCCCGCCCGCCGGGCCCCCACAGTCACCCGCCGCCGGCGGTCCGGGTGCGGCAACCAGGGCGCAGCACAACGGGATGGGGCGGACCGGGCGGCGGACCGGGCGCAGCGCAACGGGACGGGACGGGGCGGGAGGGGGCGGGGGCGGGTCAGAGGACGCGGATGGCGGACTCGGCGTGGCGGCGGGCCAGGTGCAGGATCTGCAGGCTGTCGCGGCCGAGTTCGGCACGCACCTGCCGGCGCGCCTCGGCCAGCCCGGTCCCCGCGCCAAGAACCCGCTCGACGGCGTCCTCACGCACGATGGCGTGATGCTGGGCGACCACGGTGACACCCCTCTCATCGGGCAGAACCGACCACTCCCCGCAGTGCGCGGCCAGCAACGGACGGGGCACCGTGGCCTTGTGCACAATGCGCCCGGCATGCGGAAAACAGATACGGATCCCCGCCACCGTAGGACCCACCCCCGCACCAGGACCAGGACCGCCGGGACCAGCACCGGGGCCGCCGGGACCAAGACCGGGACCGCTGGGGGCGGCGCCGCCGGGGCCGGGACCAGTGCCGGGGCTGTCGAGGGCGGGGGTGGGGGTGGGGGCGGCGAGGTCCAGGGCGACTTTCTGGATACCGGCCTGCGGCACTTCCACCGCGGCCCGGCGCACATGCGGCAGCTGGCCGGGCCAGTCCGCCACCTCATACAGGAAGGCATACACCAGCTCGGCCGGCCCTTTGACCCGCACCGTCTCGGCAAAAGACAGCGCCAGCTCATCCAGACGCCCCCACCGCTCGGCCAGGAACTGCAGACTGCGCAGCGCCGAACGGCTGTTGTCGGCCGTCACCTCCGCCAGCCACACCGCATCCTGAGGCCGCTCCCGCGCAGCGGTGAACTCATGCTCCAACGTCAGCCGGCACCGCCCCTCCCCCAGCGCCAGCACACTCCACCGCCCGGTCATGGACGTCGCAGGCGCCATCAACGGACCCTGACGGAACGTGATACAACGCCGCGCCGCGTCCTGCACCCGGTGGGAAATCCACGAGGCCACCTGCCCATCGGCCAGCGACCACACCCGCAGCCGCTCATGCACCCCATCAAAATCCAGCCGCTGCGCATACACCGTGCGCGGCAGATACAACGGCCAACGCTCCGGATCCGCAATCAACGCATAAGCAACCGACGCGGGCGCAGCCACCTCAGCGGTATGCGTCAACCGGTGGACACCCTCACCGGACACCAAACCCCCCTCTCACCCACACCAACAACACCCATCCCCCACCCCAACCCCGGCCCACACCAACAACACCCATCCCCCACCCCAACCCCGGCCCGCACCAGCCCCAACCCCGGCCGGCACCATCCCGGCCGACCACAGCACAAAGCCACCACAACCCCCCCACCCGCCCCGCGCCGGCCCTTACCCGTGCCAGTCCTACCGTGCCGGTCCTGCCGCTCCAGCCCCGCCGCGGCCTCGCGCCGGGCCGGCCGTGCCACCCCAGCCCCACCCCGCCGTGAGCCCGCGACGTGCCGGGCCCCGAGCGGACCAGGCAGGCACCGATGCCTGCCAGCGTCGTGCCACCCCAGCCCCACCCGCCGCGGGCCCGCGTCATGCGCCGGGCCCGGTGCGGACCGGGCCGGCACCGATGCCTACCGGCGGGACACCGGGCCCGCACCGATGCCGGGTCGGCGGGACGGGGACGCGGGACCGGCGGCGGGGTGGAGACCAGCCCGTGGCGTGCGGGCCCGCCCACCCGGGCCGACCCCCACCCCGCCCCGCTCCCGAACCCGCCCGCCTGTCCGGGCGCCGACTCGGCCTGCCGGGCCGACGCCCGGACACAACCTGCAGACGCCCGGGGAAGAGGCCGGGCCCAAGGCCCTGGATCACGCAAAGAGACCGCTCACGCCAGTGTGGCCGCACCCGCTCGACCCAGGCCCGCACCCGGCTCGAGCCCACCCGCGCCCCGGCCAGCAAAAACCCCCAACACCCTCCCCCCCCCACCACGCCAGCACACCGCAGGCAGTGCACCACGGACAGCACACCGCCGGCAGCGCACCACGGGATGCACCGGCACGCATGCACGGCAGTGCACCGCAGGGGTACAGCGGTGCACTACGACGTACTGTGCGGGGGGGGCGACTGCGCGGTGAGCGGGTGGGCGGGTGTGCGGTGGCGGGGCGGTCAGGCGGCGTAGAGGTCGAAGGTCGAGCTGCGCCGCGGACCGGCCACCACATCCAGCTGCGGATCAACAGCCAGCATGGCCTGGTGCAGCCGCTGCACCTGCGGCGAAGGCTCCACCCCCAACCCCTCGATCATCCGGATCCGCAGCTTGCGGTAGATCTCCAACGCCGACGCCTGCCGCCCCGACCGGTACAACGCCACCATGGCCTGCGAATGCAGCCCCTCATGCTGGGGATAACGAGCCGTCAACTCCGTCAGCTCGGCAATCAGTTCGGAATGCCGGCCCAGCCGCAGATCCGCATCGATCCGCCGCTCCACCGTCCCCAGCCGGGACTCCTCCAGCCGCAGCACCTCGATCTCCAAAATCGGCCCCACCCGCACATCCACCAGCGCCGGCTCCCGCCACAACGCCAGCGCCCGGCGGAACCGGTCGGCCGCGGTGACATCATCCCCGCCCTCGAACGCCGCCCGCCCCTCCGCGGCCAGCCGCTCATACTGGTGCACATCCACACTCTCGGCCGGTATCTGCATCAGATACCCGCCATGCCGGGTCGCCAGCACCTCCTTGGCCGCACCCGGAGCATCCGGCCCCAACGCCGTCCCCAGATGCCGCCGCAACTGCAGAATGTACGTCTGCAACGTCGTCAGCGCACTCTGCGGCGGCGCCGTGCCCCACAACTCCTCCATCAGCGTCGGGACCGGCAACACCTGACCCGGGTAGAGGGCAAAAAGAGACAGAATCTGCCGCGGCTTACTCGCCGTCGGAACAATCGATCCCCCGTTGACCTCGGCGCTCAACGGACCCAGAACCTGAATCTTCACGGGACTCCTCCGTACATCGTCGAGTTCCTGCACTGCACCGCACCACCACCACACCACCACCCCGAAAACCCCCACCCCCCAAACGCCTCGATAGACAACCCAACCCCACACCACCCACACCACGAACAGCGCGGACAGCACACGACACGAGCAGCACGCCCGGCACGAGCGGCACACGCGGCACGGGGGCCCACGCACCACACACGACACGGCCAGCACACACCGCTCACGCGGCATACGCGGCGCAGACAGCATCCGCACGGCACAAGCAGCACACACGGCACGAGCGGCCCACACGCCACGCACGGCATACACGGCACAGGCAGCATCCGCACGGCGCGGGGCAGCACACGCACTCACCCGCCCGCCGCAGACCTCACAACAGACGACCCACGCCACAACAGGGCACGCA
>NZ_JBVKAO010000011.1:0-168316 GCF_055639375.1 Streptomyces sp. NPDC039462 | reverse complement strand
AAGCTAAGCCTCATAGCGCCGATGGTACTGCAGGGGGGACCCTGTGGGAGAGTAGGACGCCGCCGAACTATTTTTGAATGGGAAACCCCCGCACCATTCGGTGCGGGGGTTTTCTGCGTTCTGGTCCTTTATGACGGGCTCACCAGTTTCGTGTCGTACGCCAGGATGACCGCCTGCACCCTGTCCCTCGCTCCCGTCTTCGCGAGAATGCGGCCCACGTGCGTCTTCACCGTGGATTCCGCGAGATGCAGGCGCGAGGCGATCTCCGTGTTCGTCCAGCCCTGGCCGATCACCGTCAGGATCTCGCGTTCGCGGTCGGTGAGGGAGCTCAGGCGCGGGTCGTTCGCCGGGCCCGCCGGCGTGGAGCCGGTCGTCGGCAGCTGGTCCGCGTACGCGTCGAGGAGCCGGCGGGTCAGGCTCGGGGCCACCACCGCGTCGCCCGAGGCGACCGCGCGTATCCCGGAGAGGAGTTCCTCGGGCAGCGCGTCCTTGATGAGGAAACCGGACGCGCCCGCGCGCAGCCCCGCGTACGCGTACTCGTCGAGGTCGAACGTCGTGAGGATCAGGACGCGTGTGCGGGCGCCCGCCGCGACGATGCGACGCGTGGCCTCGATACCGTCCAGGCCCGGCATGCGGACGTCCATCAGGACGACGTCCGGGTGGAGTTCGGCCGTCATGCGGACCGCTTCGCTGCCGTTGCCGGCCTCTCCCGCCACCGTCATGTCGTCCTGGCTCTCCAGGAGCATGCGGAAACCGAAGCGCTGCATGGGCTGGTCGTCGACGATGAGCACGGTCGTCACGGTGTTTCGCTGTCCTTCGGGAGGTGGAGACGGACCCGCCAGCCGCCCGGCGGGTGAGGCAGCGGCCCCGCCTCAAGTGTGCCGTCGTACAAGGCCGTTCGCTCCCGCATTCCGGTCAGGCCGCGGCCGCCCCCGGCGTGAGGGCTGCCGCCCGCCCAAGCGCCCAGCCCCGTGTCCGTGACCTCCACCGTCACACCCCCATCGGCATAGATGACGTCGACCGTGGCCGTCGCGTCGGGGCCGGCGTGCTTGAGGGTGTTGGTGAGGGCTTCCTGCACCACTCGGTAGACGGTGAGTTGGCGGCCCGCGGCGACCGCGTCCGCGCGGCCGTGCACGGTACTGCGCACCGGGAGGCCCGCGGCGCGTACGCCGTCGATGAGCCGGGCCAGGTCGGTGAGGGCGGGCTGCGGGGCGAGCTCGGCCGTGGCGGGGGCGTCGTCGCGGAGGACGTCGTCGCGGAGGACGTCCAGGAGGCGGCGGAGTTCACCGAGGGCCTGGCGGCTGGTGGTGCCGATGGCTTCGAGGGCCTGGGCCGCGCGCTCGGGGGACTTGGCGGCGGCGTACGAACCGCCGTCCGCGAGGCCCGTGATGACGGAGAGGTTGTGGCCGATGATGTCGTGCATCTCGCGCGCGATGCGGGTGCGTTCGGCGGCGGCGGCCAGCTGGGCCTGCTGGTCGCGCTCGACCTCCAGCTGGCGGGCGCGCTCGACGAGGGCCCGGGTGTAATCCTGCCGGGAGCGCACCGCGATGCCGAGGAGAGCGACCAGAGCGTACGCCCATACGTACGGGATGATCTGCTGGTTCCAACTGTCCTCCGGGTAGCGGAAGGCGCCCACGACGAGCGGTGCCGTCATCATGAGGCCCGCCCTGCCGAGCGTCTTCAGAGGCAGCCGCATCGCGATGCTGAACAGGACGATCATCTGGATCAGCGAGGCCTGGAGCATCGCGCCGGTCCAGCTGCTGACCAGGCTCGCGGCCACCATGACGGTGAGGACCGCCATCGGATGGCGGCGGCGCCACAGCAGCGGCAGCGAAAGCGCGGTGCTGAGCAGGAAGATGAGCGGGCCCGGCACGTCCGTGTCGGGCGCGGTGTTGCGCCAGCCGCCTGCGGCGTCCACGAGGGCCGCGACCACGAAGAAGCCGGTGACCAGCAGGTCCCAGACCAGCGGGCGGCGCCTGTCGAAGGCGCGCACCCGCTGCGTCGCACGCTGGAGGAGCCGCGTGAGGGGATGCGGCGCGGTGAGCAGCTCGGTGCGCGGCACGGTGAGTGGCTCGGTCACGGCCTCATCCTCGTACAACAGGCGTTCGTACGAAGGTCATACGTCGCGTCGCTTGAGCAGGACGGATGCCGTGGCGATGACCGCCGCCGACCAGAGAGCGAGGGTGATCAGAGCCGTGCCCGGCGCGATGGTGTTCTCGACCCGCGCCACCGAGCCGAGGGCGCTCGCGGCCTGCGCGGGGAAGTACTTCATGGCGGTGTCCACGGCGCCGAACGGCACCATCGTCAGGACCTCCGGCAAGATCAGGACCGCGCCG
Source organism: Streptomyces sp. NPDC039462 (assembly GCF_055639375.1). Classification (NCBI taxonomy): domain Bacteria; kingdom Bacillati; phylum Actinomycetota; class Actinomycetes; order Kitasatosporales; family Streptomycetaceae; genus Streptomyces; species Streptomyces sp. NPDC039462. The sequence continues at coordinate 165,980 of NZ_JBVKAO010000011.1, read as the reverse complement.
ACGAACGCGCCGATCGCGCCGGGCACCGAGCGGAACAGGGCGCCGAGGCCGAGTGCGACGAGGCTGAGCAGGGTGAGGGCCGCGGCGCTGGACGCGAGGGCGCCGAACACGCCGGAGTCGGTGAGGGCGAGCTCCTTGTCGGTGCCGGAGAGCCAGATCTGAGCGAGCAGGAACGTGACGACGTTCGTCACGAAGCACACCGTGAACGCGACGGCCGTGAAGAGGCCGGCCTTGGACCACAGGACCGGCAGGCGGCTCGGGACGGCCGCGAGCGATGCGCGAATCAGGCCCGTCGAGTACTCGCCCGCCGTGACGAGGATGCCGAGGACGGCGAGACAGATCTGGGAGAGCTGGGTGCCGAAGAGGGTGAACACGACGGTGTCGATCTCGGCGTCGTCACCGTCATAGGTGGCGCCCATCGTGACGCCGACGGCGATGACGAGGGCGCACCCGGTGAGCAGCGTGATCCAGGTGGAGCGGAGCGTCCACAGCTTGTGCCACTCGGAGCGGACGATTCCTTTTGCGGTGAGGGCGCTCATGCCGCCGCTCCTTCCGGTCGACGGGAGGCATGTGGACCCGGGTCCGTCGGGGTGACGTATTCGACCGAGTCCCGGGTGAGGTCCATGAAGGCCTGCTCCAACGAGGCGGCCTGCGGGGTGAGTTCGAAGAGAGGGACGCCGTGCGCGGCGGCGGTGCGGCCGATGTGTTCGGCGTCCGTGCCGCGTACGTCGAGGGCGCCGGGCGCGTCGGCGGAGATCCGCACGCCCGGGCCCGCGAGCAGTTCGGCCAGCCGGCCGGCGTCGGGGCTGACGACCTTGACGGCACCGGTGCCCGACTCGCGTACGAAGCGTTCGACGGTGGTGTCGGCGAGGAGCCTGCCGCGGCCGATGATGACGAGGTGCTCGGCGGTCAGCGCCATCTCGCTCATCAGGTGGGAGGAGACGAGGACCGTACGGCCTTCGGCGGCAAGGGACTTGAGGAGGGTGCGGATCCACAGGACGCCCTCGGGGTCGAGGCCGTTGACCGGCTCGTCGAGGATGACCGTGGCCGGGTCGCCGAGGAGGGCCGCCGCGATGCCCAGGCGCTGGCCCATGCCGAGCGAGAAGCCCTTGACGCGCTTGCGGGCGACTTCGTGGATTCCGGCCAGCTCCAGGACGGTGTCGACGCGGCTCTTCGGGATGGAGTGGGTGTGGGCGAGCGCCATGAGGTGGTGGTGGGCGGAGCGGCCCGGGTGGACGGAGCGTGCTTCGAGGAGGGCGCCCACTTCGTGAAGGGGCGCGGGGTGGGCGGCGTAGGCGCGGTCGCCGATGGTGGCGTGGCCGCGGGTAGGGGTGTCGAGGCCGAGGAGCATCCGCATGGTGGTGGACTTGCCCGCGCCGTTGGGGCCGAGGAAGCCGGTGACGGTGCCCGGGTGGACCTCGAAGCTGAGGTCGTCGACGGCCTTCTTGGCGGGCCTGCCGCCATAGTGTTTGGTGAGTCCGTATGCCCTGATCATGTCTTCGATGCTGCCGTTCGCGGGGGCGCGGATCGTCGGACCGGGGGCGGGGAGAGCGGGCCGGGGGTAGTACCCGGGTACGACGGCGACCCCGAGGGAACCCCGGGGCAGCGGGGCCGCGGGACCGCCGTCTTAGGATCACCGCATGGAACAGGAGTGCGTGTACGTCGTACGAGCCGTCCGTGCCGAAGAGTGGCCGCAGGTCAGGGAGTTGCGGCTGGCGGCGCTGCGGGACCCGGCGGCCCCGGTCGCCTTTCTGGAGACGTACGAGGACGCCGCAGCGAAACCGGACGCGTTCTGGCAGGAGCGGGCGGCGGGCGCCGCGCGCGGGGAGCGCGTGCGGCAGTTCGTGGCGGAGGGGCCGCACGGCGAATGGGCGGGCTCGGTGACCGTGCTGGTCGAGGAGGCCGGGGCGGACGACGTCTTCGGCGGGTCGGTCGAGCGGCGGCAGGCACATCTTGTGGCGGTCTTCGTGCGGCCCGAGCACCGGGGGCGCGGGCGCGGGGTGACGGACGCGCTGTTCGAGGCGGCTGTCGGGTGGGCGTGGTCGCTGGAAGGGGTCGACCGGGTGCGGCTGTATGTCCATGAGGACAATCCGCGGGCGCAGGCCTTCTACCGGCGGTTCGGTTTCGTACGCAGCGGAGGGGTCGTCCCGGTGCCGGGCGACCCCTCTTCGCGGGAGTTCGAGCTGGTGCTGACGCGGCCTTGAGGGGCACGCGACGCAGGACAGGACCTAGTAGGGGTTCTCCGTGCGGGCCGTCCGCAGGGCCTTGGCCCACCAGGCCAGCTGGTCCAGCATCACCTTGGCGGCGCCGACCGGGCCGTACTCCGCGTACGCCGGGCCGCCCTCCTCGAAGTGGTCCCAGGCGTTGTGGAAGCTGACGACCTCGCGGATGGTCGCGCAGTGCAGCTCGGCGAAGACGAGGCGGAGCTGCTCCACGGCCCGCAGGCCCCCGCCGTGGCCACCGTACGAGACGAAGGCGACCGGCTTGGCCTCCCACTCGGTGCGGTGCAGGTCGATGAAGTGCTTCAGGGCCGCAGGGAAGCTGTGGTTGTACTCCGGGGTGATCACCACGTACGCGTCGGCGGCGTCGACCCGCTCGGCGAGGGCGGTGAGGGCGGGGGTGCGCTCGGTGCCCCAGTCCGGGTGGGCCGACGGCAGCTCCAGGTCGGCGACGTCGATGACGTCCAGGGTGAAGCCGGTGTGCCGTCCGGCGAGGGCGGTGAACCAGGCGCCGACGGTGGGCCCGAAGCGGCCGTCACGGGTGGAGCCGACGATGACAGCGAGGCGGAGGGGAGCGTTGGACATGGGGTACTCCTTGACGTGATGGGGATGGGGGTTCGAACGCGGGGGTGCCGGGGGGGGGGTGCCGGGGTGCTTCAGCGCGCCTGGGCCGCAGTGGCCTCGGGCAGGCCAGGTGACGTGCGGGCCAGGCTTTCCGCTTCCGTCGTACGCGGTCGCAGCAACTGGCGGACCAGGAGCGCGAGTCCGGCGACGAAGCCCGCCACGGCCCACAGGGTGATCCGCCAGGCCTCGGTGAACGGGCCGGCGTGACCTCCCGCGCCGGCCGTGACGCGCCCCGCGAGCTCCGCCGACCCGAGCCGGGACTCCACCAGGGCGAGCAGCAGCGCGCCGAAGAGGGTGAGCATGACGGCGCCGGTGCCGCCCCGGACGGTGTTCAGGAAGCCCGATGCCATGCCGACCTTCGCGGGCTCGACCATGCCGAGCGCCTGGGCGTCGATGATGCCGAGGGACAGGCCCTGGCCGACGCCGACGGTCAGCAGGGGTCCGGCGAGCGCGGCCGTGGAGATGCCGGGGTGGAGAGTGGTCAGCCAGGCGTTGCCCGCGGCGATCAGGAGCAGGGAGAGGACGAGCAGGTGACGGGCGGGGGCGCCGCGGTTGACCAGGCGGGCGCCGAGCGGGGGCAGGGCGAGGACGGGCACGGTCATCAGGAGCAGGACCAGGCCCGCCTCGCGCGCCGAGGTGCCGCTGGTGCCCTGGAGGTAGGTGGGCAGGAAGACGAGGATGCCGGTGGTGCCCGCGCCGAGCCCGAAGGAGCCGAGGGACCAGCCGAGGAACGCGGGGTCGCGGGCCAGGGAGAGGTCGAGGACGGGCTGCCCGCCGGTCGCTGCGAGGCGCTTCTCGACGCGTACGAAGGCGGCCAGGAGCGCCAGGCCCACGGCGAGCGGCAGCAGCGTACTCCCGGACGACCAGCCGGACTTGGAGCCCTGCGTGACGGCGAACAGGGTCAGGGAGAGGCCGCCGATGAAGGTCGCTGCGCCCGCCTTGTCGACGCGCGGCGGGGCGTCGGCGCGGGACTCGGCGAGGAAGCGGGTACCGGTGAGGATGAGGGCGCCCGCGGCGGCGAAGGCGAGGAACGTGGTGCGCCAGCCGAGACCGTCCACCAGCCAGCCGGAGAAGGTGGGGCCGATGGCGAGGCCGACGCCCGCCGTGGTGCCGAGGGCGGCGAACACCCTGGTCCGCGCGGGCCCGGTGAACGTGGCGGCGAGCAGGGAGCCGCCGCTCGCCATGACGCCCGCCGCGCCCACGCCCGAGAGCAGGCGGGCGGCGTCCAGGAGCAGGATGTGGTGGGCGGAGGCGGAGGCCAGGGTGCCGGCCGAGTAGAGGGCGGCGCCCGCGGTGAGGACGCGGCGGCGGCCGAAGATGTCGCCGAGCGAGCCGGCGACGAGCATGACGGAGGAGGCGGCGAGGAAGTACCCGACGACCACCCACTGGAGAGCCGCGCCCGACGCGTCGAGGTCGGAGCCGATGCGGGGCAGGGCCACGGTGGTGCCGGACATCGCCATCGGCAGCGTGAACATGCCGAGGAGGACGACGAGAAGGGTCAGGGCGGGGCGGCCCCTGCCATCGGGGCGCGGGTGCGGGGCCTGCGGGGCGGTCGCGGTGGGCATGCGAGTAAAGTACAACGTACGTTGTAGTTATTACAACGGTCATTGTAATTTTTCTTGGAGAGGTGAGATGGCGAGCGGTACGGAACAGGGCCCGGGGGAGCAGAAGCCCCTGCGCAAAGGGATGCTGGAGAAGCGCCGGGCCATTACGAGCGGCGCCCGGACCGTCTTCGGCCGCGAGGGCTACACGCGCGCGAGCATCGACGCCATCGCCGCCGAGGCCGGCGTCTCCACGCGCACGATCTACAACCACTTCGGCGACAAGGAAGGTCTCTTCCGCGCCGTCCTGCTGGAGAGCGCGGAGTCGGTGACGGCGGCGACGGAGGCCCTCTTCGAGCGGCATCTGCGCAAGGTCCGCGACATCGAGGAGGACCTCCTCGACCTCGCCCGCGACTGGGTCGGCCAGAGCGAGGCGCACCCCGGGCACTTCTCCGTCGTACGCCAGATCATCCCGGAGGGCGGGCGGCTGCCCGCGGACGTCCTGGAGGAGTGGCAGCGGGTCGGGCCCCGGGCGTCCCAGGAGGCGCTGGCGCGCTGGATGCTGGAGCTGGGGCGGCAGGGGAAGATCGCCGTCGACGAGACGAACGCCCGCAAGGCGGCACGGCACTTCGCGCTCATGGTGGGCGGCGGCGTGACCGCCGAGTCGTACTTCGGCGCGCTGCCGCTGGAGAAGGCCGAGATCGAGGAGATCGTGGGGGACGGCGTGGAGATCTTCCTGCGGTTGTACGGAGTGGAGGGCTCCTAGTGGATCCAGGGGACCTCTGCTGGATCCAGGGGACCTCCCGTGGATCCAGGGAACCTCTCGTGGATCCAGGGCGCTCCTAAAGGTCGGGTTCCGCGCGGGCGATGAGGTAGCCGAGCTGTGCCCGGGACTGTGAGCCCAAGTCCCGGGCCAGCGCGGCCACATGGCCCGCCACCGTACGCCGCGACACCCCGAGGCGGCGTGCGATCGCGTCGTCCGTGAGGCCCGAGACCAGCAGCTTCATGACCGCGCGGCGGACCTCGTCGACGATCAGCGGCTCCCGTGCGCGGGAGGCGGCCGGCTCGGCGACCGGCCTGGCCCGCTCCCACGTGTCGTCGAAGACCGCGGCGAGGTGCGCGACGACGGCGGGCTGCCGGATCTCCACGACGCCCTGGTCGACGAGGTAGGCGACGCTGCGGTCGCACAGGAGCAGGCGGCCGGTCAGTTGCTGCAGGGTGCGCACGCTGCCGCCCGCTCGCTCGATGTCCTGGATCCGCCGCCGCTGCGCGGCGTGCGTACGGGCCGCGTGCGGGAAGAGGGCGCGATGCGTGACGCCGGCCGGGACCGGGACCCCGCCGGCCGGCTGGACGGCCATGAGCTCCGAGCGGCAGCCCCGCACGGCCTGCTCCAAAAGTACGGGGACGGCGTCCGCGCCGTCGACGACCGTCAGCCAGTCCTGGGACTCACGCCGGGCGGCCCGGTAGATCGCGTGGACCGGCGAGAAGCCGGCACTGATCGAGCGCAGCCGGTCCTGCTGTGCGTCGAGCAACTCCCGCACGGGCTGGAGCAGTTCGGACTCCGCGACGTTGGGCGACACGGGCACGACGACGTCCGGGTCGTCCGGCGGTGGCGTCAGCAGACCGAGGTGTACGAGGCAGTGGGGCGCCGTCCCCCGCGGCAGGCAGCCCTTGACCACGGCGGCCCGGTAGCGGCTCAGCCCCTCGGCGCAGGGGGCCCGAGCGGTGTCGGTGCACCGGCAGCCGGCTTCCGGACCCTGTGCGTCATCGTGCATCGCACGATTATGCACCGCCATTTCCCAGGTTGGAGTGGTTTCTCGCTGTGAGACTTGCGAGCAGGAGCCCGCATGGGCTTGGGAATCAAAGGAAGTAAGGGAGCGTGGTTCCTATGGATCTCGCCGGAAGCACCGTCGTCATCACCGGGGCGGGCAGCGGTATCGGCCTTGCCACTGCCGAACTCGTCGCGCGGCGCGGCGCGCGCGTCGTCCTCACCGACCGCAGCGCGGACGTGGTGCGCCCGCACGCCGAGCGCATCGCCAAACTGACCGGTGCGGAGGCCGAGTTCCGCGCGCTCGATGTCACCGACGGCGACGCGGTCGAGGAGGTCATGGCGTCGGTCGGCACCATCGACCACCTCTTCACCTGCGCGTCCGGCAGCGTCGTCGCGCCCTTCGAAGAGCTCACCGAGGCTGAGATCCGGCAGTTCTTCGAGGTGAAGTGGTGGGGGCAGTACCGGTGCCTGCGGGCGGCGCTGCCGTACATGCCGCGGGGGCGGGCGGCGGCGGATTCCGGTCCGGGGCCGAAGCCGGGGTCGGATTCGGGGTCGAGGTCGGGGTCGGTCACGCTCGTCTCCGGGTACCTCTACCGGAAGGCCGACCCGGGTTACTTCGCCTTCGCCGCCGTCAACGGAGCGGTCGAGGCCGCCGTGAAGTCCCTCGCCATGGAGCTCGCGCCGCTCCGCGTCAACGCGGTCGCGCCCGGCCCCACCGACACGCACGCCCACCTGATGAGCCCCGCCGAACACCGCGCCTACCGCGAGGAGATCGCGGGACGCCTGCCGGTGGGGCGCCCCGGCACGGCGGAGGAGGTCGCGCACGCGGCGGCGTACCTGATGGAGAACTCGTTCACCACGGGGACGACGCTCGATGTGGACGGCGGGAAGCGGTGAGGCGCCCGTGACGGGCGGCCTACTGGACCGGCAGCTCGCTGTCCGGCCAGCGCGCTCTGCCCTGCTCCCGCGACCGGAGCAGGGCCAGGGTCGGCAGACCCCGGTCCGCCCCGGTGGAGAGCAGCTCCGGCAGCTGGGGCAGCGGAGCCACCGCGGCGACGTCGTCCAGGACGAGCGTCATTGGTGGGTCGAGCCGACCGGAGGATGACCGTGCGGCCATGCGCCGGCCGTGCTCGACCACGCTGGAGGCGAGTGCCGTCAACAGGGGCATGGCACCCGGGCCCTGGCGGGACTTGGGATCCTCGATCGCCTCACCCACCACAAAAAGCGTGCCCCCTTCATCGACGAAGGAATCCAGCGAGAGCGCATCAGTTCGGTTTGGTGTGCAGGATTCGCGCAAATGGACGGTGAAGAGCGCGGAGAGGGCCCGGGCGGTCAACTCCTGGGCGATGTCGCGGCGTTCGGGGTGCGCGGTGAGGGCGGCCTCCAGCTCACCGGCGGTGCCGGACGCGGCCTTGGGGTGGGTACGGAGGATGCGTACCGCCTCCTGGACCTGCGTGCCCTGCGCCCAGCGGTGCACGAGCTTCATCGGCTTGTCGGCCACCGCGGCGGCGTGCAGGAAGCTGCGCATCAGCGTCTGAGCCGTGTCCGCGACGGCGGCGTCCAGCTTCGCGGCCGGTCTTATCGGGGCGAGGAGCGCGGTGGCGCGGTCGTTCGCCGTCGCCTTGTCCCGGCAGCCGGAGAGGGGGGACCAGTGGAGGCGGGCCGGGGTGTCGCAGAGGTGGGAGGGGTCGTAGAGCAGGACGGGCCCGAGCTTGGCCCGGGCGTCCTTCGTCTCGGCCCACAGGGTGGGGTCGGAGGTCAGGACCAGGGCCGCGCCCTCGGCATCCCGGACGGCCTGCACGGCGAGGGGGCGGCGGGTCGTGGGGCTGCCCAGGATCAGGGGGGTACGGGGGGTGGGGACGGGGGGCGTCACCGGAGGCACCGGGGCGATGTTCTCCGCGCCTCCGGCGCGGGGTGCCTCGTGCTCGGCGCCCGGGGCCGGGGTGCTGTTCACCGCGCCCGGCGTCGGGGTGTTGTTTGTCGCGCCCGGGACCGGGGTGCTGTGTTCCGCGCCTCCGGCGCGGGTTTCCCACCCACCCGCCCTCTCTACCTCCGGCTCCGCGCCTCCGGCATCCGGCCCGGCATCCGGCCCGGCATCCGGCCCGGCACCCGGCCCGGCCGCCGCCCCCGCCGCCCCCCGCTGCGCCCTCCGTACCGCCCGCCACCGCGTCACCGTCCCCAGCACGAAGACGGTCAGCACGATGAGGACCAGCAGCTGGCCGATGAACAGGCCCCAGAGCAGGCCGTAGCCCGAGAGCTGGTCCGGTGGGGTCTCGGGCCAGGCGCCCGCGACGTCCTGGGGGTCACCGATCAGATGGCGTACCGCCGGAGGCGTATGGCCGAAGGAGACGCCCTCCGGCCAGGAGCCGTGCGCGAAGCGGCCCGCGAGGTTCGTGGCCGACCACACGAGCACCGTGGCGCCGATCAGCAGCCCGAGGAAGCCCACCAACAGGCCGTCCGGAACACCCCGTTCGGGGCGTCTGCGACGGTCCTCCCACTCATCCCGCATGCTGCTCCATGTACGCCGCCCGCTGCTCCGCCTCCAGCTCGGCCGCCCGCAGCGCGTCGTCGGCCGGTGTGTCGTCGGAGAGATCGGCCGACGATTCGGTCATGGCGCGGTCGGTGAAGACCAGCGGCCGTTCCGTCTCGGTGATCAGGTGTTTGACGACCTGGACGTTGCCGTTGACGTCCCAGACCGCGATGCCCGGGGTGAGGGTGGGGATGATCTCCACCGCCCACCTGGGCAGCCCGAGGACCCGGCCCGTCGCCCGCGCCTCGTCGGCCTTCTGGGCGTAGATGGTCCGCGTGGAGGCCATCTTCAGGATCGCCGCGGCCTCCTTCGCCGCCGCGCCGTCCACCACGTCGCTCAGGTGGTGCACCACTGCCACGAACGACAGACCGAGCCGCCGCCCGAACTTCAGCAGCCGCTGGAACAGCTGCGCCACGAAGGGCGAGTTGATGATGTGCCACGCCTCCTCCACCAGGAAGATGCGCTTCTTGCGGTCGGGCCGGATCCACGTATGTTCGAGCCAGACGCCGACGATCGCCATCAGGATCGGCATGGCGATGGAGTTCCGGTCGATGTGGGAGAGGTCGAAGACGGTCAGGGGCGCGTCGAGGTCGACGCCGACCGTCGTCGGGCCGTCGAACATGCCCCGCAGGTCACCGTCGACCAGCCGGTCGAGGACCAGCGCCACGTCCAGGCCCCAGGCCCGTACGTCGTCTATGGCGACGTTCATGGCCTCGGCGGACTCCGGCTCCGGGTGGCGCAGCTGCTCGACGATGTCGGTGAGGACCGGCTGCCGGTCGACGATCGTCTCGTTCACGTACGCGTGCGCGACCTTGAGCGCGAAGCCCGACCGCTCGTCGAGCCCGTGCCCCATCGCGACCTCGATGATGGTCCTGAGCAGCGCGAGCTGACCCGTGGTCGTGATCGCCGGGTCGAGCGGGTTCAGCCGGATGCCCATGTCGAGGGCGGCCGTCGGGTCGAGCCGGATGGGAGTTATCCCCAGCTCCTGCGCGATGAGGTTCCACTCGCCGACGCCGTCCTCGCCCTGCGCGTCGAGGACGACGACCTGGCGGTCCTTGAAGCGCAGCTGCCGCAGGACGTACGTCTTCTCCAGCGCCGACTTGCCGTTGCCGGACTCGCCGAGCACCAGCCAGTGCGGAGCCGGCAGCTGCTGCCCGTACAGCTGGAAGGGGTCGTAGATGTACCCCTTGCCGGAGTACACCTCACGCCCGATGATCACGCCCGAGTCGCCGAGACCCGGCGCGGCCGTCGGGAGGTAGACCGCCTGGGCCTGCCCCGTCGACGTGCGCACCGGAAGCCTGGTCGTCTCCACCTTCCCGAAGAGGAAGGAGGTGAAGGCGTCCGTGAGGACGGTCAGCGGATCCCGCATCACAACAGCCTGCCTCTACGTCGATACCGTCTAGCGCAATTGCGCGCTCGCACTTATGCGCTCTAGCGTCGGATGCCGGTCGCGAACGGCAGCGTGTTGACGAAGGCCCTGTGGTGCTCGCGGTCGCACCACTCCAGCTTGAGATACGACTTGCCGGCGGAGGCGCGGATGGTGCGCTTGTCGCGCGCCAGTGCCTCCGGGGAACGGGACGAGACCGTGATGTACCCGACGAGGTTCACGCCCGCCGCGCCGCTCGCCAGGTCCTCGCCGCGCTGGTCGAGGCGGGAGTGCGAGGCGATGTCGCGGGGGTCGACCGTGCGGTTCATCTTGGCCTGGCGGCTGGCCTCGGCCTCGTCGTTGGTCTTCTCGGTCAGCATCCGCTCGATGGCGACCTCGGTGGGTTCGAGGTCCATCGTCACGGCCACCGTGCGGATGACGTCCGGGGTGTGGACGAGCAGCGGTGCGAGGAAGTTGACGCCGACGGGCGTCATCGGCCACTCCTTCACCCAGGCCGTGGCGTGGCACCAGGGGGCGCGGGTGGAGGACTCGCGGGTCTTCGCCTGGAGGTAGGTGGCCTCCATGGCGTCGAGCTCGGCGGGCCAGGCGTTGCGCTTCGTCATCGCCTGGATGTGGTCGATGGGGTGGTCGGGGTCGTACATGGAGTGCACGAGGGAAGCGAGCCGGCCCTGGCCGAGCGGCTGCCTGACCCGGATGTCGGCCTCCTGGAGCCGCGAGCAGATGTCGGTCAGCTCGCGGGCCATGACGACGGCGAGACCGGCGTCCTTGTCGAGCTTCCTGCCGCCGACCGGGCGGGCCGCGCGGGCCATCGCCTGCGCCTCGGCGGCCAGGTCGCGGGAGTAGTGCATGCAGGCGACGAGGTAGGCGCGGTGCTGCTCGCTGCTGGTCGACACCATCGACTGCAGCTGGTCGTACGACTGCTTGAGCCAGGGCAGCGCACGGTCGTCGCCGCGCTGGCTGACGTCCTTGGCGTGGGCGTCCGGGTCGGCGGGCAGCGTACGGGCGAGCATCTGGAGGCGGGTGACGAACCCGTCGCCGTTCGCGACGTGCTTGAGCAGCGTCCCGAACCGGTCGACGAGGGCCTCCTGGTCCTCGGAGTCGCGCAGGCCCACGCCGGGGCCCTCGATCTCGATGGCGGCGGTGACGGTGCGCCGGTCCGCGTGGAGCAGCACGGCGATCTCGTCGGGGCCGAAGGGCGCGGCCAGCCAGCTGATGCGGCCGATGCCGGGCGGCGGCCCGACCTCGACCTCCCTGCCGTCCAGCCGGATGCCCGCCTCGGGCGCGCCGGAGCGGTAGGCGGTGCCGCGCTTCAGGGAGCGCTTGTAACTGCGGTTGATCTCGAACCACTTGTAGAACGTCCGGCCCTTGTACGGGACGTACACCGCCGCGATGGCGAGCATCGGGAGGCCGGTGAGCAGCACGATGCGCAGGGAGAGGACGGGGACGAGGAGTCCGCACATCATGCCGAGGAACGCCCCCACGATGATGAGGGCGATCTCCCCCGTCTCGCGGTTCTTGCCGACGATCGCGTTCGGCCGGGCGCGGCCGATCAGATATGTGCGGCGGGGCGCGACCGGCTGGGACACGTGGGACTGGGTCGTCAACGCCCTTCACCTCCCGTGCGGTTGGTACTGCTGTTGCTGATGTTGCGGGACCCGCCGCGGTTGCCCGCGTGCGGCGTGTTCGTCGCGCTGCTGCTGCGTGGCGCGGGGGCGGCGGAGGGGACGGATCCGCCGCCGTTCGAGGAACCGCCGCCGTGGCCGGAGCCGCGGCTGCTGTGGGCGGCAACGCCGCTGCTGGCGGGGTTGGCGGGCCGCGCCTGGCTGTTGCCTCCCGCTCCGCCTCCGCCGTTTCCGTTGCCGCGGGCACTGTGGGTCTTGATGCCCTGCGAGACGAGGGAGGCGGGGGAGCTGATCACGGCGGCGGCCTTGTTCTCGGCGCCGCGCATGATGCGGTTGTTGCGGGAGCCCGCGATCTCGTCGCCGAAGCCCGGGACGAAGCGGTAGATCATGGCGCTCGCGAAGATGGCGAGCAGGATGATCGACAGCCCGGAGACGACCGCGGAGAAGGAGTCGGGCCCGTCGTCGGCGGAGAGCGCCCCGGCGAGCCCGAGCACGATGACGATGATCGGTTTGACCAGGATCACCGCGATCATGATGCCCGCCCAGCGGCGGACGTGGGACCACAGGTTCTTGTCGACGAGGCCGGCGTACACGACGGTGCCGAGGAGCGCTCCTACGTAGAGGAGCGCCGCCCTGATCACGAGCTCGAGCCAGAGGACGCCCGCGGCGAGGATCGACACGAGCGAGACGACGATCAGCATGATCGGGCCGCCGCCGATGTCCTCGCCCTTCTTCAGCGCACCGGAGAAGTTCCCGAAGAAGGTGTCCGTCTCACCGCCCGTCGCCTTCGCGATCACGTCCGTGACGCCGTCCGTCGCCGAGACGACGGTGTACAGGATCAGGGGCGTGAAGGCGGAGGCGAGCACGGTGAGCCACAGGAACCCGATGGCCTCGGAGATCGCGGTGGTCAACGGCACGCCGCGCACGGCCCGCTTGGCGACGGCGAGCAGCCACAGGAGCAGCGTCAGGATGGTCGACGCGGCGAACACGACGGCGTACTGCTGGAGGAACGTGGGGTTCGTGAAGTCGACGTTCGCCGTCTCCTTCACGGCGTCGGACAGCTTGTCGACGGTCCAGGACGCGGCTTCGGCACAGCCCTTGGCCAGGGAGCTCAGGGGGTCGGGGGAGTCGCCGAAGGGGCTATCGGCGGGGTATTTGCTGTCGCCGCCGTCTTCTTCGGCTTTCTGGCCTTTTTCGCAGTACCTCTTGGCGGGTCCGACGATGAGGTCACACCGCTCGTCCTCCGGGTCGGGGGCGGCGTAAGCACGTGAGGCCAGCAGGACCACCGTGACCTGGACGGCCGAGACAGCGGCGGTGAGCTTCAGTGCCTGACGACTAGCGGGCATACGTGAACCCTCCGTACTCCTGGACGGCCTTGGCGATCTCGTCGGCGGTGGAGACCTTGTTGTCGCCGTTCACGGGAGCGGGGCCGTCCTTCGACTGGAAGCTCTCGACCTTCCAGTCGCCGTCGGCCCAACGCAGCTTGAGGGTCAGCGTGAACCAGTCGTTGCTGACCGGGTTGGTCGTGTCCTGGCCGGCTGTGCCGAAGGCGCCCGTGCACCAGACCGCGACGGTCGCCGCGCTATTCGAATACGCCGTCGTCTTCGTGCCCACGGGCACGGTGCGGGATACATACGTGTGGCCGGGCGCGGCGTTGCCCTTGTCATCCAGGCCGATCTTGCCCAGGAACTCCTTGGAATATGTCTTGTCGAACTTGCCCTGCAGCTCACTCACCTTGTCGGTGACGAAGAGCTGTTTGACGATCTCGGCCCGGCGATCGGGTTTGAGGATGTCGGCCGAGACCAGGGACACCGCGTAGTTGGACGCGGCGCTCTGCGCCCCCTGCTCGTCACGGGCGAACCCCGAAGGGATCCCCCCGCTCTTGTCCCCGACCGGCTTCTCCCCCGTAGGGGCGGTCGCCGCCGCGTCCGGCTTCTTCGCGTCCGTGCCCGTCGAAGACGTCTCGTCCCCTCCCCGGTTCGCGAAGGCGATCGCCGCGATCAGGAGGACCACGACGCCCACGACCGTGACGAGGCTGCGCGGGGACGTCCGCCCCGGACGGGTGGACCTGCGCGCCCCGTAGACGTCGTCGCCCCCGCCCTCCCCCTCGGGAAGCCGTGTCCGGGTCTCTCCCGAGCCGCCGAAGAGGCCGTCGTCCCGCTCGTCGTCGAGGCTCATGCCGAGTACGCCCCCTCAACCTCTCGCTGGACCGTCACGTAGGACACGTATGACGGTAGCCCTGCTGGTTCCCGCGCGGGCGCGGTGTGGTGACTCGACATCAGGGAGTTGCTACCTCAGCCGGTGGGCACGACGGACGGGTGGGGGAGAAGGGGGACAGGGAGAGAGGGACGGGTGGGGGAGAAGGGGGACGTGGGGGAGGGGACGTGGGAGGGAACGGCGGAGGCCGGAGCGTGGGACCGCTAGACCGCCATGCCGTAGACGATCGTGAACAGTGTGCCCAGCGATCCGATGATGAAGACGCCGGTCAGACCCGCGATGATCAGGCCCTTGCCCTGCTCGGCGCTGAACGTGTCGCGCAGCGCCGTCGCGCCGATGCGCTGCTTCGCCGCGCCCCAGATCGCAATGCCGAGACAGAGGAGGATGGCGATCGCCATCACGACCTCGATCATCACGCGTGCCTCGTTGCCCAGGCTCCCGAAGGGACCCCAGTCGGGGGCGATCCCGCCGATGATGGTGGTGATATCGCCCTTTTCGGCTGCCATAAGCATGTGTAACTCACCGCCCCTAGTGGGTTGTTCTGCCACCTCTGCCCACCTCGGTGCAGAGGACAGCTCATTGTCGCCGACAATCGGGCCAGCGCATGTCGCCTTGGCGCCATTCGTTGGCCGACTTCGTACGGTTCCTCGGACGCGAGGTCTGGTGACTCTGTGTATCACGCGGTACGACGCCGGGCAATGACGGCCCGGCGTGCCCCTGACCAGGTGTTAAGTAAGCCCGAGCCCGGCGGTGCCGCGGGTCACGAAGGAGCAGTCGGTGTAGCGGTAGGCGGTGCTGAGCTTCGCACCGTCGGCTCGATTGCGTACGGTGGCCCGCTTGTAGAGGAAGTGGTACTCGCCTGCGGGCAGCCGGAGCGTGGTCTTGGGGTACTTCCCGACGCCGGCCCGGCAGGCCGCGTCGCCCTGGGACTTGGTGGCGTAGACGCGGCACGACGGGCAGTCCTTGAGCTTGACAGTGCCGGTGGTGGGGCCGGTGTAGAGGACTTCGAGATCGCCGGGGCCGAGGTTGGCGACGACCAGCTCGACCGTGCCGCCGCCGGATGAGCGGGCCGGGGGCAGGCCGCGGCCCGCGCTCGGGCGCTCGACGGCGATCTCCGCGCGGACGGCGATGTCCTTGGCGCGGTCCCGCTTGGCGTTGCCGGGGTACTGCCGGGCGAAGTCGTTCAGGGTCTTGGCGGCCTGCGCGAAGTCGGCGTCCTTGAACTCGTCCACACCGCAGGCGTAGACGCCGCGTTCCACGGCGCGGTCGGTGGCGGCGCGCAGCGGCCCGGCGTCGACTTCGTCGCCGGGCAGGGCGTCGGCGGTCGCACCGAGGGCGCGGAGCGCGGCGACGTCGGCGCAGGGATCGGTTCCCTTGAGCGCGGCCGACCGGGTGTCGATAGCGGCGCGCAGGGCGGGCTCGACCTTCGCGGCCTGGTCTGACTCGGGGAACGTACGGAGGAGTTCGCTCAACGGGTCGTTCGCTTCGGCCTTGCCGAGCGCGGCGGCGCCGCACTCGTACAGCGAGGTGGCGAGGGGGTCGTCGGGCCAGCCGGCGAGGGTCCCGAGACGGTCCTTGCCGGCGGTACCGAGGGTGCCGGGGACGGTCCGCAGGTGCTTGAGGGGGGTGACGGCGTCGCAGTACCGCTCGGCGGCGTAGGGGGCGGCGACGGATTTGTAGTACGCGTCGAGGCTGTCGGGCAGGCGTTCCGCGGCCCGCGATCCCCCGTGGTCCTCGGCGAGACCGCGATAGATCCCGAGGGCTCTCCTGTACTGCTCCTCCGTCGCGCCGCCGAAGGGGCGGCCGTCGAGGCCCGCGACGATGCGGTCGGCGCTGTTGAGGCGGTCGAGCAGCATCTCCTCGACCGCCTCGTCCTGCGCGGCCTCGTACGCGAAGGCGCCACCGGCGGGCACGGCCAGCAGGACGACGCCCAGCCCGAGGGCGAGGGGCGCCCGCAGTGGCCTCCTGCCGTACCCGGCCGCGCCTTCGCGCACGGCACGCCGGGCCCCGTCGACCGCCACGATCACCAGGAAGACCACGTACCCGATCACGACGCCGCCGGGGACGCCGTCCACGTCGGCGGGCAGCGCCATGAACAGCAGCACGCCGGTCGCGGCCCAGCAGACCGCGGCCGGCAGCCACCGCCGCAACAGGACGTACCCGAGACCGAGACCGCTGAGGTTGAGGAGGGCTGTGGAGAGGGGGTGGAGGGGGTTGGGGGGTGCTGGTGGTGGGGCTGAGGCTGGGGTTGCGACTGGGGGTGGCCCTGCGGGGAGAGGCGGCAGGGGGATTGTGGGAGGAGAAGGCGGCGGGGTCGGCGGGTTCGGCGGGATCTCGGGCGGAGGCCCGAACTGCCCTCCCGGCGGTGCTCCCTCCGAGTCCCCGCGCGGGGCGCCGGCCACTCCGGCGTCGTCGCCCGGTACCGCGTCGTACTGATCCCCAGGTTGCATCTTCGGCTCCCCCCAGCCGCCGCATGCAGGGCGATGTATTGCGCCCAATTCCCTCACGGTCGGGGAAAGTCGGACACCCGTCAACCGCGCGGGGGCCGACTGCCACCGTCCGCTCCGGCGAGTGCCTTCATTTCGAGGAGGGGGTCCTCGAAGCTGACGTTCTCGGCGATCTGGTGCAGCAGGCTCCGGTACTCGGCGCGCCGACGTACGGCGGTGGTGCCGAGCGTCAGTACCACCAGGCGCTTGCCGTCCGGGTGCGGGAGATGGGCGAAGACTTGGAGCACGGGGTCCTGGGGGAGGCCGGAGTCGGCGTTCGGGGTGCGGACGGTCTCGCTGAAGGACGCCGGGCCGCAGGGCAGTTCGAGGTACGCGATGTGCTTGTGGCCCTCGGCACCCGCGACGGCTCGGGCGGCGGTGACGGTGGGGGCGGCGGGGGCGATGTCCCGCCACGACACGGTGAAGAGGGAGAACAGAAACTCGCCACCGGCCTCGCTGGCCTCGCCGGGGGCGGAGATGTCGTCGCGGTGCAGGCCGATGGCGCACCGGGTGGTGCCTACCTCGGCCAGGGCGGCCAGCAGGTGCTGCCCCTGCCCGAGGTGAGCCAGGAACCGCTGGCGGGCGAGGTCGTCGTTGAGGGAGTCCAGGACGGGGGCGAGTGCCTCGCGCAGAGCCTCGGCTCCCGGGGAGCCCGGCGGATTCAGCAACGTACGGAAGGGGATCGTGGTGAAGCCCTCGGGCTGGGCGAACCACATGTCGGCTTCAGGGTTGTGCGCCGACTCGTCGAGAATGAACCTGATGGTCACAGGGTCTTCGCCTTCGGCCTGCGCGGGTCGACGTAGGGGGCGAATCCGGCCTGACGGCCGAGGTGCACGTCCTCGGGGGTGGCACCCCACTCGGTGGTGAGGGCGTGCTCGGCGCCGGCAAGACGCTGCCTGAGGAGCTTGAAGCGGCGGGGCGCCTGACCGCTCGGTGTCGGCGCGGCGAGGATGCCGATCATGCGGGGGTCACCGGCGAACCAGATCGTCTCGATCTGGGCCTTCAGTTCCTGCTTGGCGCGGGGTGCCATCCGGCGGTGCCACCAGCCCACCCTGAGGTGGTTGGAGATGACGAGTGGGAGTTGCTGCTCGCGGTGGGCGGGGTTGGGGAACTTGAACCAACCGTACTGATCACCCTGAATATCGGGATAGGTGTCCAGGCCGTGCGGAACTCCTTGGAGCACCTGCCACGGATATGTGCGCAAGACGCGGAGCTTGCGCATGGCGATGGGGAAGTAGCCGAATACCTGGACGAACAGTCGCCAACTGCCGTAGATGGTGTAAGGGATAAAGATCCATAGCACCCAGTCACTCTCGGTGGAGAGCCCGAGGAGGGCGATCCAGACGCCGATCCATCCGATGAGTCCGGCCACGTTCTTGACCATGAGCAGGAACCAGGCGCGACGGGTCGGCGGATGCTGCCACGCAGTGGGGTGGTCGGCAGGGTTCATGGGGGCGCTTCTTTCTCCAGGGAAGGGTTAAGAGAAGGCGAAACGTGCAATGGTCGGAATGCCCGGCACGTCGAGCAGTAGACGCCCTCCGTCAACCTTGGTCGATGCCTCGGCCCTGCCTTCGTCATCGTCGATGAGCCCGTAGCCGGCGGTCCCCGCACCGAGAGCTCCTGAAGTGGCGGCCACGTTGGTAGCTGCCACGTCGCTGGTGACGAATGCATTGATCAAAGGGTTTCCCAGCTGGGCGATGTCCTTGCCCGCATCCAGGGTGTGTGTGCCGTAGGTGGCCAGCTTCTGCCCGAGATTCAAGGTCTCAGTTCCTGCCCGCACCGCTTGAGTGGCAGTGCGACCACCCTTCACGACGGCCCCGAGTCCGGGCACCACTCCTACGGCGTCGGCTCCGACCGAAACGAGATTACTGAAGAAGTCGGAGTCGAACTCGCCCTTGGTGAACCCGTCCCACAAGGACGCCCGCACGGTCGGCTCCGAGAACCGGAGTCCCAGCGCCACACCGCTCGTGGCCGACGCCGCCAGCATCAGCGCAGCCGCCACCCCGAGCCCCAATGGACCGGTGGCGATGATCGCTGCCAAAGCGAGCACCCCGGCCACCGCACTGAGAATGTCCGGCAGATTCTCCTTGACCCACTCGCACGCCTTCTCGAACCAGCCCGGCTCATGCGGTGCCAGCTTGTCCGTCGCGTCGCGGATCTTTTCCGCGCGGTACTTCGACCGCTCCTCGTGCTCGCTCTGCAGACTCCGCGCCCTGCCCAGAATCCGGTCGAGCTCCGCCTGTGCGTCCTCGACCTTTCCGTCGGCGAGCTTCAGGGCCTTCTTCGCGTCGTCCTGATGTTTGCCCTTCTTGTCCAGGTCGGGGTCGGCGCCGGCGGTCTCGGCGTGACCCTTCGCCGCCTTCAGGGCCTCCCGGGCGTCCTTGGCCTTCCCGTTCAGCTCCCTCGCGCGGCGCTGGAAGTCGTCGAGGTCGCGTTCCCAGCGCTCCAGCTGCTTTGCGGCCTTTTCGATGGAGCGGGCGGCGTTCTTGAGGTTCAAGGAGAGGGGTCCCTCGTCGATGGCCTCGCGGAAGGCTACGGCCGCGTCCCCTTCCCAGTAACTGCCGTCCATCAGCTTGGTGACCACCTTGCGGGTGTCACGGAGGACGGTGACGCAGCCGGTCAGCTTCTTGTGTAAGTCCTTTACGGTGTCGCAGTCGCCGGGGGTGGGGTCGAAGCCGAGGTCCGGGTAGTTCGCGGCGCTCGTCACTTCGGGATCTCCACGATGTCGTCCCTGGTCTTCCCGGCCTTGTTCATGGCTTTTGTCAGCGCCTCTTCGACTTCCATGAAGGCGTTCTTGTTCTGCTCGATGATTTTGGAGAGATCCTCCGTCTGTTCACCGATCTGCTCCGCGCCGTACTTCCAGTCCTCCTGGAAGTCCTCACAGGCCTTGTCGAGCTCGTCCGTCCCCAGCCCCCCGACCGTCGCGTCGGCCAGGGCGCCGCGCAGGCCCTTCAACGACGTGACGGACCCGTCGAGCAGCTTCATGAACTGTTCGAGTTCGACCGCGTCGACTCTGAGCTTCTCGGCCACTGCTGTCCCCGCCTTCGGTCGGTCCCCTGTCGTCCCGGGCTCGACGTCCATCGTGACGCCAGAGGCAGACGGGGACCGGGACTTCGGCAGGATTCACACGCGTGAAGCAGCAGGAGCCGAGCGTTGCCCGGGCTTTTGGACTACGTCGGTGGGTCCATGCGGAGTGGAGCCCGGGACCGATGCCCTCGCCGGCACGGGCGCTTAGCGTCCTGGGCATGAGAATCGGACTTGTGGGGACCGGACATGTGGCCCGTGCGCTGGGGGCCGGCTGGAGCAAGGCGGGGCACGACGTCGTACTGGGGTCCCGCTCGCCGGAGGAGCGGCGAGAGGCGGACGAGCTGAAGGGGTTCACGGTCGTCGGGGTCGGTGAGGCGGGCGCGCACGGTGAGGTGGTGGTCAACGCCACGCCCGGCACCGCGTCCGTGGACGTGCTCAGGGAGATCGACGCGGCCGATCTCGCCGGGAAGGTGCTGGTCGACATCGGCGTCGGCTTCACCGACAACATGGACCTCTCGCACCCCAACTACAGCCTCGGCGAGGAGATCCAGGCGGCGTTCCCGGAAGCGCGGGTGGTCAAGACGCTCGCCACCGTGGACTCCGTCGTGATGACGGCCCCGGAGAGCCTGGAGGGGCCCGCCACGATCTTCCTGTCGGGCGACGACGACGCCGCCAAGGCGACGACGAAGGGGCTCCTCGCCGACCTGGGATGGCCCGATGCCTCCCAGTTGGACCTGGGAGGCATCGGGACCGCGCGCGGGCAGGAACACTTCGCGCTGCTGTTCATGGGCGTGGCCCGGGCGATCGGGTCGTACGAGTTCGGGATCAGGGTCGTACCGCAGCGGGTGGCTTCGTAGCAGGTGGCCTGGCAGCGAGCGGCCTGGCAGCGAGCGGCCTCGTAGACGCGGTGTCGAACGGGGCGGGTCAGCCCGCCGGGGAGTCGCTGACCTTGCCGACCGGGCTGATGGACAGCTTCGCGCCGGACGGGGCGTCCGGGTTGTCCACCGGGAGGGAACCGGCGGGCCAGGAGATGGTGACGGTCTTCGTCTCGTTCGGCGGCGTCACCAGGATCTTGGCGATGCGCACGCCGGAGCCGCCGCTGTTGTTGGCCGGGAACGTGATGTTGAAGGCGGCGGACTCGCCGTCCTTGATGACCGAGGGGCTGGCCTTCTCGCCGTTGCGGTTCACCGACAGCGTGTCTCCCGACGCCGTCTTCAGGTCGACGCCCGCGTAGCCGTTGATGGTGCAGTCGCGGCCGCCGCCGTTCTTGAACACGACGGTGACGACGCCTTCCGTCTTGTCGGTGGAGTTGTCGACGGCGGACACCTCCAGCTCGTCGCTGCGGCAGATCCCGGCCTTGCCGTTCGCGCCGGAACCGGTGCCGGCCGCAGTGCCCTCGCCTTCGCCGCCGCTTCCATTGCCGCCGCTGCTGCCGCCGCCGGTGCCCTGGTCCGAGCCGCCGCCCGACGGGGCGCTGGACGCGGAGTCCGCGGGCCCGGTGCCCGAGCCGGCGGTGTCGTCGCCGTTGCACGCGCTCAGGCCGAGGGTGCTGATCAGCGCGAGGCCGGCGAGGAGCGTCTTGGTGGCGTGCGTGTGCTTCATGGGGGTCCCCGTGAGGTGTGGTGTGGAGGCGTGGTGTGCGGTGCGGCCTGGGCCGTACGAGGCCGTGTCGTCCGGCCTGGTGAACAGCGAAGCGGTTGCCCTCGGGGTGGGGCAAGGAGCGCCGGACGATCAGGGACGCTGGAACGCTCCCAGCGCCCCTGACCTGCGGAAATGTCCATTCCCTGGAACGCCGTCATGGGACGCCACGCGAGCGGAACCGGGGACTCAGCGCTCGCTCTTCGGGGCGCTGTACCAGCGCCACTTGGCCGGGCGGGGGCGGCCCGGCAGGTCACCGCGGCCTGTCGCCCACAGGAGGGTGGGCCACGGCTCCGTGTCGTCCGTCGGGGCGTCGGGGAAGAGGCGGTCCAGGACGCGGGTGCAGAGGCCCGCGGGCGGGTTCCAGGCGTCGCGGATGCCGAGTCCGCCCGTGATGTCGTACGTGTGGACCAGCGTCTCCACGATGCCCATCGCGGCGAAGCCCTCCGGGTCGGAGACGCCCCAGCCGTGGTGGGCGCGGGCCGTCGGCGGCGTGGTCGCGACCATGCCGGTGAGCAGGGCGCCGCACGACTCCACGACCTGCAGCAGGCCCGCGACGCCGGCCTCGCGGTCGGCGAAGGTGACGTTGGAGGGGCCGCCGTCCCTGCGGCGGTACCAGAGGAAGGGCACCTCGGTGTCCAGTGGCGGCTGCTCCGGGCCGAGTTGGGCGGCGTACGCGAAGAGGTCGTCGGCGAGGTGCTCGACCGTCTCCCAGCAGTCCCAGTCGAGCCCGCCCGCCTTGGCGCTCCAGTCGGCGTCGGCGGGAGCGCTGCGGAGGGTGGAGACGGCGAGACGTACGGCGGTGGTCACGTCTTCGGCGGTGACGGCGGCGAGTTCGCGGTCGGCGGGGTTTCCTGTGTCAGACATGGGCGGACGGTAACAGTGGGTCGGCAGGCCGAGTTTAGGGTGCCCGGATGACGACGTCCCGCCTCCGCCTGGAGAAGATCACGCCCGACAACGTCGAGGCCGCGGTCCAGATCAAAGTCCGAGCCGACCAGGAGAAATTCGTCTCCCCGGTCGCCAAGTCGCTGGCCGAGGCCTATGCCTCACCGGATGTCGCCTGGCCCAGGCTCATCCTCGACGGGGATGAGCCGGTGGGCTTCGTCATGGCCTTCCTCGGCGTCCAGTTCAACCCGGAGCTGCCCGGCGACCGCCGCCGCTCCGGGCTCTGGCGGTTGAACGTGGCGGCGGGGCGGCAGGGGCGGGGGTACGGGCGGTTCGCCGTGGAGGCTGTGTGCGAGGAGTTGCGGCGGCGGGGGGAGTCGGTGGCGACGGTGACGTGGACGCAGGGGGAGGGCGGGCCGGAGGGGTTCTATCT
The DNA here is from genome assembly GCF_055639375.1 of Streptomyces sp. NPDC039462. Taxonomy (NCBI): domain Bacteria; kingdom Bacillati; phylum Actinomycetota; class Actinomycetes; order Kitasatosporales; family Streptomycetaceae; genus Streptomyces; species Streptomyces sp. NPDC039462. The sequence continues at coordinate 143,600 of NZ_JBVKAO010000011.1, read as the reverse complement.
CGGGCTCGGGTTTCGCCCTACGGGGGAGATGAGCGGGGGCGAGGTCGTAGGGGAGATGCCTCTGTAGCGCGGGGCCGGTGGCACGGGCGACTCAGCTGCCCGTGCCGCCCTCTACGCCTTCTACGCCTCCTACGCCCTCTACGAAGTGGTCGAACTCGCCCGCCTGTACGCCGAGTACGAAGGCGTCCCACTTCTTCCGCGTGGTCGTGACGACGTTGCCCGGGTCGCTGGTCTCCCGGAGGTAGACGGCGTCGTCCTTGCCGAAGGCGATCTCGATCCAGGGCCCGGGGCCCTGTTCGTCCTCGGGCGCGGCACGGATCCAGTCGAGGTCGGCGGGGATCTCGGGGCGGGGTGTCTCGGTCATGTCCGCTTCTCTGGGTGGGGCCGGCGTGGGCGCGGGGGGTTCGGGCGTGAGGCGGGTCCGTTCAGCGCCCGCGCGCCCGCTTGGCGTCCCGCAGAAGGGCGGCGAAGGCCTCGGGGGTCGTGCGGAGTATCACGCCCGTGGGGTCGCTGCTCTCGGTGAGTTCGACCGTGCCGGTCGGGTCGCTGGCGACGTTCACGCAGGCGTCGCCTTCCTGGCAGTAGGAGGAGGTCTGCCACTGGTGCGTGGGCATGGGGGTTCCCTTCACAGGTCTTGGGCGATGCTGTGGATCAGGTCCCGTGACTTCGCCGGGCTGAGGGCGGTGTCCTCCACAACATCGAGCAGGTGGCGGTACTTCCCGAGGTGGGCCTCGGAGTCCAGGAGTACGGGACCTCCAGGCGGTCGGCCTCGTTCTGGAATTCCTGGAGTTCCCGCGCCCAGCGGTGCAGGGCGCGCGATGCCTTGTCGAAGGACTGGTGGCTCTTGCGGATGAGCGGGGTGACGTCCTCACCTATGTACTCGGTGAAGGCGAGCGCGGCCTTGCCCTTCCAGGCGCCACACTCGATCCGCTCCAGGTCCCGCACCGCGGTGCCGAGTTCCGATGCGAGTCCGCCCAGCTTCTTCGCGAGCTCACGGGTGTCCTCGACGTCGCCCGGCGTGGGGTCCCAGCCTATGTGGGGGAACGCGGGTCGCTTGGTTCCCACGTCAGTGGCCCCCGCCCCTCTTCTCCGCGGACTTCTTCTTCGCCGTCTTGAGTGATTCGGCGAGGGCCTGGTCCAGTTTGCTGAACTCCTCGTCGATCTTGTCGATCATCTTGACGGCACCCTGGGTGTGCTTGCCGAGCTGCTTGACGCCGTAGCCCCATTCATCGGCGAATTCCTGGACGTCCTCGGCGAGTTTGCCCGTGCCGACGACCGAGCCGTCCGTGTTCTTGAGGGTCCGGCGGGCGGCGTCCATGCGGTCGCTGACGGAGGAGAACGTCTTCTTGAGGCTCTCGAAGACCGTGCCGTCGAGACGGAGGTCGCTCATGGTGTCGTTCCAGCCTTCTGTGCGTGGTCGTGGCGCGGTCAGCGGTTGACGGACTGGATCTCGCGTACGACGACGTCCTGCGTCGTGCCGAACTCGCCGGGAGGCAGGTCGTCGCCCTGGCCGTTCGTGCTCGTCCAGCTGACCTCCCAGGTGAGGGTGGCCTTCAGCTCGTACGAGCCGTCGCGCGAGGACCGCAGGTACCGCACGCCGCACGGCGGGTCCGTGTCCGCCGGGGTGCCCTTGGCCCGGGGCGTGCCGATGCGGCCGTCCTCGATCGGGCACTCGCCGGAGGAGGGGTACGTCTCGGCGTCCGACGTGCCCGGGTCGATCTTCAGGGAGACCGGCTTGGCGGTCGTTGTCGCGGAGAGGCCCGTCCCGGGCAGGGTCGCGGTGACCGAGATCTTCTTGAACCTGGCCTTGTCCAGCCACGCCCACGTGGGCAGGTTGACCTTCGTCTCGCCCTCCGGCGCCATCTCGACCTCGGTGTCCGGGACGGGGAGCTGGCCGTACGCGTACTCGGCGAGGATCCTCGGCGTCACCGCGAGGGGTTCCTTCGGGGTCTCGCCGTCCTTCACCCAGAACGGCAGCCGGTTACAGGCCTTGGCCTCTGGTTCGTCCTTGCGCTTGTCGTCGACGGCCGCCGCCCAGAACTTTCCCTCGCCCTGCTTGTCGAGGTTGTAGTCCTTGTACGGCTTGCCGTCCTTGAAGTACGAGTCGAAGATCCCGCCGATGAGGTCGCCGATCCCGAGCATCTTGAACTTCCGGATCGTCTTGACCGTGGCCTCGATCTGCTTCGGGGTGTAGGCGGGCTCGTACCAACAGGCGGGCGGGTCCCAGTTGCTGTTGGCGGGGGTCAGCGTGCCGGTCTTCGCGGACTGGGGGCTGCCTTCGACTCTCGTCTGGATCCTCGTCTGGATGCCGAGGTTCTTGCCCTGGCGGGTGCCCTGGGACTGCTGCTCGCTCCCGACGTCCCCATTGCCGACCGTGTCGCCGCCTCCGGCGTACGCGGTGCCAGGGATCAGAGCCACAGCAGCGGCGAGGACAGGGGCAACCCAGCGGGTCGACTGCTTCGTTCGCACGCTCATGAGATGCACTTCTTGGACCCCGTGATCGACGTGATCGAATCCGTCTGCCAGACACCCTTGTCATTCTTTTGCACACGAGAGTTGACGAATGCGTAATCCCTCGCGGAGCCCTCGATCGACCGGTCCACTTTGCCGGTCTTCAAGTCCTTGGGATACGTCTTGGTGCCGTCCTTGCAGTACGTCACCGCCGCGACACCCTCCTTCAGGAAGGTGACCTGACGGTCGTAGTACCGAATCGTCCCGATGAAGCTCGCGTTCTTCTTTCGGAATCCTTGGATGTAGTCCGCCGCCGACAACAGGGCTTCGCCCGACCCGTAGAACTTCAGCGCCGGGTGATCGCCGGACTCGACGACGGTGGCCTCGATCAGGGCGTCGAGCCACCGCTCATTGTCCGCAAGCACCGCATCCTTCTTCGGATCCCCGGTCTTCCCGCCCTCGAAGACGTTCTTCACGTCCTTCGGCAGCTTGATCTCCGGGCGGTCGATCCCGTCGTCCGAGGCTTTCGGGGACGGGGATTTGTCTCTCTGCGTGTCCGAGTCCGCTCCCGCGATCTTCTCGCTGTCCTTGGACCCTCCGTCGCCTCCTCCGCAGGCGGAGAGCGTCAGGGCCGCTGCCGTGGTCAGGGCGGCGGCTGCGAGCAGGGCGGGGCGGCGGTTCACGGTCGGCTCCTGAGGGGGGAGGGTTCGCTGGAGTGAACCAAGCTATCGATGGAGTGCTGGTCGGCTCCAATGGGAGGTTCGTCGAATGGTGTTCTATATGGGTTCATAACGGCTGCCAGTGATCCCTCTCCGATGTGCGGTGACTGTGCGGTGATCGTGCGGTGACCCCTCTCGATGTCGTACGCGGCCTCTACACTGAGCGCCGGTGGACTACCGGCGGGTGAGGGGTGGTTGACGGTGCGTAAGGCGTGGCTCGTCGCGTCCGTCGGGATCGGTGGTGCCCTGAGTTTCATCGCGCTGCTCGTCGTCGGGACGTACATCGCGGCCGGGAGCATCGCGAGCGGTGGGAGCGGCGGATCCGTGGGGCTCGCCAAGGGCGCCGTGCCCGCGACCTATCAGCCCCTCGTGCAGAAGTGGGGCAACCTCTGCAAGGCCATCAACCCCGCGCTGCTCGCCGCGCAGCTCTATCAGGAGAGCGGGTTCAACCCGCGGGCCAAGAGCCCGGCCAACGCCCACGGGATAGCGCAGTTCATCCCCGGCACCTGGGCCGCGCACGGGCTCGACGGGGACAAGGACGGGGACCGGGACGTCTGGGACCCGCAGGACGCCATCCCGTCCGCCGCCTCGTACGACTGCAAGCTCGCGAAGTATGTGAAGGACGCCCCGGGGGACCCGACCAAGAACATGCTCGCCGCGTACAACGCGGGGGCGTACGCCGTCATCAAGTACGGCGGCGTGCCGCCCTACCGCGAGACCCAGAACTACGTGAAGACCATCACCGACCTGTCGAAGAGCTTCGCCCGGCCCGTGGGCCGCGTCGAGCCCTCACGGCAGGCCGCCGGGGCCATCTACTACGCGCAGAAGAAGCTCGGCACCCCGTACCTGTGGGGTGGCAACGGCACCGCCGACCAGGGCGGCCGGTTCGACTGCTCCGGCCTCACCCTCGCCGCCTACCGCTCCGTCGACATCACCCTGCCCCGCGTCGCCAACGACCAGTACAACGCCGGACCGCACCCCAAGCGGGACGAGCTGCTCCCCGGCGACCTGGTCTTCTTCTCCGACGACCTCACCAATTCCCGGGCCATCCGGCACGTCGGGATCTATGTGGGCGGGGGGTACATGATCAACGCCCCGCGGCCCGGTGCGGTGATTCGGTTCGACCCCATCGACACCCCGGACTATTTTGGCGCGACTCGTGTCACCGAGGACGGGGCCGAGGCCGTGCCGGCCAAGCGGTCAGAGGTCTGAGGCGCCCCGCGCGGGGGTACGCGGGCGCGTGCGCGTGGCGTGATGTGGCTTGAACCCTCCGTCAGAACACTCCCCTGAGCTGCGGCGATGTATCTCTCTTCGGTAACGTCTGAGTGATCTTTCGGTGGAGGGTGGAACGTAGGACAGGGGAGCGGGCGTTCCCTTGACTGGACCGACAACGGGGGTTGATGGAAAGGGCGCACAGAAAGGTGCGTCCATGGGCTAGAAGACAAGGGGCCGCAGCGCCATGGCTGGACTCGATGAAACCGGGTCGAACCCCGATGTCAGCCTGCTCTACGACATCAACGGCCTCGCGAAGGACACCCCGTCCTGGTTCGACAGCGCCCTGGCGTTCGTCGGGGAGTACGGCTTGTTGCTCGCCCTCGTCCTTCTCGTGGTGTGGTGCTGGTGGGGCCAGCGCAAGCGCGGCACCCTCGACGAGGCCGCGTCGTCGGTCGCCGCCGTCGTCTGGGCGCCGCTCGCCGCCGGCATCGCCGTCCTGGTCAACATCCCCATCCGGAGCTTCGTGGAGCGGCCGCGCCCCTTCCGTGACCACCGCGGCATCGAGCTCCTCGTCGACGGGAAGAACGACTACTCCTTCGTCAGCGACCACGCCACGCTCGCCATGGCCGTCGGCGCCGGACTCTTCGTCGCCAACCGGAAGTTCGGGCTCGTCGGCCTCGGCCTCGCCGCCCTGGAAGGCTTCTGCCGCGTCTTCATGGGCGTGCACTACCCGACCGACGTCGTCGGCGGCTTCGCGCTCGGCACCGCCGTCGCCCTGCTCCTCTCGCCGCTCGCCATGGCGCTGCTCACGCCGCTCGCCAAGATGATCGGGCGGTCGTCCGGGCGCGCGGGCCGGCTGGTGTGGGACCGGAAAGTCGGCCCCGTCGCCGCGCCGCTGAACGGGACGGCGTCGCCGTCGGGCGCCGCCTCGGCGGACCCGGACGAGCGGGACCTCGCCGCGTAGCGCTCACTCGTCTTCTACGGGCGTCCTCAGCTGTCGTCCGTGTCCCGTGCCCGGCGGCGCAGCAGCCAGACCCCGACGCCCGCCGCCGCCCCGACCACGGCCGCGGAAGCCAGTGCCAGCGGGCCCGCCTCGGGATGCTCGTCCTCGGCCGTGACGTGCGGGGGATGCTGTACGGGGTGTGTGCGCTGTACGGGGGGTGTGGCGGCCGTGGCCGTGGCCGGGGCCGCCAGGACGAGGACCAGAGCGGTCGCCACCGTCGCCGTCACGGTGGATATTCGCGAGGTGCTGCGCAGAGGGGTCATTCCCTCAGCGCAGCGCCGTCCGGCGAGGCGGGCCACCTGAGGGCGCGCTGGTGGGGCCGAACGGGTGGGAACAGGCCCGGACCACGGACCCGGCCCACGGACCCGGCCCATGGACCCGGACCACGGACCCGGCGCCCGCCCCGCAGCGGGCTACAGCGCCTGCGGGAAGTCGAAGAACCGCCCGGGGTCGTACTGCTTCTTCAGCTTCTTCAGACGCGGCGCCGCGTCCCCGTAGTACGCCTCGCGCCAGTTCGTCAGCGTCGAGTCCGTGTAGTTCTGGTACGCCGCCCCGGACGCGTACCGCCCCATCGCTCCGTGCGCCTTTTTCAGCCACGCGCGTGCCGGTGTTCCCGATGTCCCCGCGCGCCACGACGCGATGTACTGCGCCAGCATCCGCGAGCGGCGGTGCACGAAGGCCGTCGCCGTCGGGTCGACGCGGTTGATCGCGCCGCCGAGCGCGGTGAGCGCGATGCTGCCGGCGCTCGCGCCCGTCACGTTCTCGATCTGCGACAGCAGGGCGCGGATGCCCGCCGCCGAAAGGGAACGGTCGAAGAAGTCGGAACTCGCCGCGTACGTCTCGCGGTTGAGGGCCCCCTGCGGGCTGCGGCCCGGCGTCGTGCCGGGCAGGTGGCACTGGGCGTCCGTCGCGAAGGACGAGCAGCCCGCGTACACCTCCATCGCCTGCTCGTACGTACGCCGCTTGAGGGAGACGCTGCGCGCGGGGGCGCCGATCTTGTCGGCGAGGCGGTCGACGGCGTTCTGCAGCTCGCCGTACGTCCCGAGGGAGAAGCAGGCGACGGAGACGGTCGGGGTGCCGCCCGGGGTGTTCGCCAGATGGGCGGACGACCAGATCTCGTCCGGCTGGTCGGGGCCCCACGTCTGCCAGGCCTTGATGACCGCCGCCGCCTTCGACCAGGGCCAGGTCATGTACGCGGAGACGCCTTGGGGCGCGGCGTGCGTGCGGAAGCCGAGCTCGGTGACGATGCCGAAGTTGCCGTTGCCCGCGCCGCGCAGCGCCCAGAACAGGTCCTTGTGCTCGGACTTGGAGACCGTGAGCTCCTTGCCGTCCGCCGTGACGATCTTCGCGGAGGTGAGGCTGTCGCAGGTCAGGCCGTACGCTCGCGAGACGACGCCGTGGCCGCCGCCGAGGGTGAGTCCGGAGATGCCGACGGTCGGGCAGGAGCCCGCCGGTATGGTGACGCCCTTCGCGGCGAGCGAGCGGTAGACGTCGATGAGCTTGGCGCCCCCGCCGATGGTGGCCGTGCCGCCGCTCGCCCGTATCTTGCTCAGCTTCGAGACGTCGATGATCAGCCGTCCGTTGCCGGAGGACCAACCCGCGTATGAGTGGCCGCCGTTGCGTATCGCGACGGGCGTGCGGTGCGCACGGGCGTACGCGAGGGCGGTACGGATGTCGTCCGGGTGCGCGACGTACGCCACCGCGGTGGGCTTCAGGTTGTCGTAGCGCGTGTTGTACAGCTGGCGGGCCGCCGCCCACTTGGCCTCGCCGGGCTGGACGAGGGTGCCGTCCAGGTCGCGGGCGAGCGCCTTGAGGGTGGCGGGGGCGGAGGCCGCGGCGCTGGACGTTCTGATGGGGGTGCCGCCGGAGTCGCCGGCGCCGCGTGCGGCGTCACCGCTGCCGCTGCGGGAGGCCGTGCCGCCCGTCCCGCCGCCCGAGCCGCCGCTGCAGCCCGCGACCGTGGCGGCGGCCAGCGTGGCCGCCGTCGTACCGATGAACGTACGTCGTTCCATGACGCCTCCCGTCGCTTCCCGGAGAACGAGACGGTGTGCGGGGCACCTGGGTTCCGTACCAGAGGGCTCTCAGGGAGCCGCCTCGTGTTCGGCCCCGTCCGTGCGGGCCTTGCTGCGGGCCCGCCGGGCCGGACCGCGCCAGCCGCAGGTGCAGTGCGCCGCGACGAACCTCCCCTTCTCGACCGTCGTCGTGCGGTGGGGTGCGGGGTCTTGCTGATCGGCCACGCGGTCACCGTACCGACCTCGCGTGACGGGTCAACGTACTGGTCGTTATCGGAACGACGGGGGAACGGTCAGGCGCGGAAACGCTTGGGGGTACACAGGCGATGGTGCTGCGGCACAGGCGCACGGGCGGAGCGGCCGCCGTGGTCGCCGTGATGGGACTGATGGCCGTCACCGCCGGGTGTTCGAACCTCGGCGCCGCGGCCGACGGCAGCGGCGCGGGCGATCCCGGCGACGTGGTGCGGCGGTCCGCCGACGCGCTGGTCAGGGCGGGCAGTTCGAAGGCGAACACGTCCATGGAGATGGCCAGCGGCGGTACGCGCGTCACCATCCGCGGCAAGGGCGTCTACGACTACCGGCGGCAGCTCGGGCGGTTCGAGGTGGTGCTGCCGCCCGATCCCGCGGGAGCCGACGAGCACCGGCCCATCACCGAGCTGATGACCGCGGGCGCGCTCTACATGAAGAACCGCGGGGCCGGGGTGCCCGCCGACAAGTGGGTGCGGATCGAGACACGTTCGCTCTCCGACGGCAATCTCGTGACCGGCGGCGCCACGGATCCCCTCGCCGCGGCGGAACTGCTGCGCGGGGCGCGGAAGGTGGGGTTCGTGGGGCAGGAGCGGGTCGGTGGGACCGAGGTGCGGCACTACCGCGGTGTCGCGGACCTGCGCGCCGCGGCCCGGGCCGCCTCCGCAGGTCAGCGCGGTGCGCTGGGGGTCGCGGCGGCGAAAGGGTTCAGCAAGGGGGGCGTGCCGTTCGACGTCTATCTGGACGACAGCGGGCGGGTGCGGAAGCTGCGGCAGCAGTTCACCGTGGCCGAGGCGAACGTGGCGTCGACCACGTTGCTCTACGACTTCGGGGTACCCGCGAAGGTGCGACTTCCGGCCGACAAGGACATCTTCGCCGGGAAGATTGCCGGGCAGTAGTCGCGTACGACTGGTGGAAATGGTCCGTCCGTGCCATGCGCGGTGCGTGGACCGCTCCCTACCCTGGGAAGTCGGCATCAGGAAGAGGTGATGAACGTGGCTCCGACGCGTGGCGGTACGGCGGTTCAGGACCACGTCGCCCTCGCCGAGATCGAACTGTGCGGCGAACTCATCATCGCGGCGAGCGCGGCGGCCGAGCGCCTGAGCTTCGACCGGATCGACGAGGTCCTGAACGTCACCGACGTGCGGGAGGGCGGCAGGGCCCCCGGCGACGACGCCCGCCGCTGAGGGTCCCGTGAGGGCCCTCGGCGGCGCGGGGCCGGACGGCCGGGGCCGGCCAGACCCTAGGTGCGCATCATGCGTGCGATCGCCTTCGTGGCCTCTTCGACCTTCGCGTCGATCTCCTGGCCGCCCTTGACCGCCGCGTCGGCGACGCAGTGCCGCAGGTGCTCCTCCAGGAGCTGGAGCGCGAAGGACTGCAGGGCCTTCGTGCTCGCCGAGACCTGCGTGAGTATGTCGATGCAGTAGACGTCCTCCTCGACCATGCGCTGCAGGCCGCGGATCTGGCCCTCGATGCGGCGCAGGCGCTTGAGGTGTTCGTCCTTCTGCTTGTGGTACCCGTGCACCCCGTGCTCGTGGTCCTCGTGGCCGGAGGGCGCTTCGGGCGCCCCCGGGGTCGGCACGGCCGCGTCGGCCGCCTCGGTGGTCGTCATCGCGTCCTCCTTGTGCTCGGTGGTTCCGGTCGGGGGATCCATATACCCGATCCGTATACCCCCGGTGGGTATAGGATAGCCGATTTCCCGGGGGGTGTGCTGATCACTGTGCCTGATGGGCGACACTGGGGGGCGGCCGGTTAGCCGTGGCCGGATGATGCGCCTAGCATCAGCCTGACCGCATCCAAAGCACCCCGAGGACCCCACGTGCGCTTTCGTCTGACCCCCAGGGAGACGAGCTTCTACGACATGTTCGCCGCATCCGCGGACAACATCGTCACGGGCTCGAAGCTCCTCATGGAACTGCTCGGAGCGGACTCTTCCGCGCGAGCCGAGATCGCAGAGCGTATGCGGGCCGCGGAACACGCGGGAGACGACGCGACGCATGCGATCTTCCACCAGCTGAACTCCTCGTTCATCACGCCGTTCGACCGCGAGGACATCTACAACCTCGCGTCGTCCCTCGACGACATCATGGACTTCATGGAGGAGGCCGTCGACCTGGTCGTCCTGTACCAGGTCGAGGAGCTTCCCAAGGGCGTCGAGCAGCAGATCGAGGTTCTCTCGCGGGCCGCCGAGCTCACCGCGGAGGCCATGCCGAACCTGCGGACCATGGAGAACCTCACCGAGTACTGGATCGAGGTCAACCGCCTGGAGAACCAGGCCGACCAGATCCACCGCAAGCTCCTCGCGCAGCTCTTCAACGGCAAGTACGACGCCATCGAGGTGCTGAAGCTCAAGCAGATCGTCGACGTCCTCGAAGAGGCCGCCGACGCCTTCGAGCACGTGGCGAACACTGTGGAGACCATCGCGGTCAAGGAGTCCTGAGGCCTCGCCATGGACACCTTTGCTTTGATCGTGACGATCGGCGTCGCGCTCGGTTTCACGTATACGAACGGCTTTCACGACTCGGCGAACGCCATCGCCACCTCCGTCTCCACCCGTGCGCTGACGCCTCGCGCGGCGCTCGCCATGGCCGCGGTGATGAACCTCGCCGGTGCCTTCATGGGCAGCGGCGTCGCCAAGACCGTCAGTGAGGGGATCATCGAGACCCCGCACGGCGACAAGGGGATGTGGATCCTCTTCGCGGCCCTCATCGGCGCGATCGTGTGGAACCTCATCACCTGGTACTTCGGACTGCCCTCGTCCTCGTCGCACGCGCTGTTCGGCGGCATGGTCGGCGCCGCGCTCGCCGGCGGGATCGGGGTCATCTGGTCCGGGGTCCTCGACAAGATCGTCATCCCGATGTTCCTGTCGCCGGTGGTCGGCCTCGTCGCCGGTTATCTGGTGATGTGCGCGATCATGTGGATGTTCCGCAAGTCCAACCCGCACAAGGCCAAGCGCGGCTTCCGCATCGCGCAGACGGTCTCCGCGGCGGGCATGGCGCTCGGCCACGGCCTCCAGGACGCCCAGAAGACGATGGGCATCGTGGTGATGGCCCTCGTCATCTCCGACGTGCAGAGCGCGGACGCGCCCATCCCGATCTGGGTCAAGATCGCCTGTGCGCTGATGCTCTCCGCCGGTACGTACGCGGGCGGCTGGCGCATCATGCGGACCCTCGGCCGCAAGATCATCGAGCTGGACCCGCCGCAGGGCTTCGCCGCCGAGACGACCGGCGCGGGCATCATGTTCACCACCGCGTTCATGTTCCACGCGCCGATCTCGACGACGCACGTGATCACTTCGGCGATCATGGGTGTGGGCGCGACGAAGCGCGTGAACGCGGTGCGGTGGGGTGTCGCCAAGAACATCATCCTGGGGTGGTTCATCACGATGCCGGCGGCCGCGCTGGTGGCGGCGGTCAGCTTCTGGATCGTGAACCTCGCGTTCCTGTAGCCCCGAAGAAGACATAGGAGAGGCCCGCCCCCGGGAGCCAGGGGCGGGCCTCTCTTGTTGTCCCTGCGGTGGCACCGCCATGCAGCACCGCGGGGAGTCGGGGGGCCTAGCCGAAGCGGCCCGAGATGTAGTCCTCGGTCGCCTGCACCGACGGGTTGGAGAAGATCCGCTCGGTGTCGTCGATCTCGACGAGCTTGCCGGGCTGGCCGACGGCGGCCAGGTTGAAGAACGCGGTGCGGTCCGAGACGCGGGCCGCCTGCTGCATGTTGTGCGTCACGATGACGATCGTGAAGCGCTCCTTCAGCTCGCCGATCAGGTCCTCGATGGCGAGGGTCGAGATCGGGTCGAGGGCCGAGCAGGGCTCGTCCATGAGGAGGACGTCGGGCTCGACGGCGATGGCACGCGCGATGCACAGCCGCTGCTGCTGGCCGCCGGAGAGGCCCGAGCCGGGCTTGTTGAGGCGGTCCTTGACCTCGTTCCAGAGGTTGGCGCCCTTGAGGGACTTCTCGACGACGTCGTTCAGCTCGTTCTTCTTGTACGAGCCGTTGAGCTTCAGGCCCGCCGCGACGTTGTCGAAGATCGACATCGTGGGGAACGGGTTCGGGCGCTGGAAGACCATGCCGACCGTGCGGCGCACGTTCACCGGGTCGACGCCGCTGCCGTACAGGTCCTCGTCGTCCAGGAGCACCTTGCCCTCGACGCGGCCGCCGGGGGTGACCTCGTGCATGCGGTTCAGGGTGCGCAGGAACGTGGACTTGCCGCAGCCGGACGGGCCGATGAAGGCCGTCACGGAGCGCGGCTCCACGGTCATGGAGATGTCGTCGATCGCCTTGTGGGAGCCGTAATAGGCGGTGAGGCCCGATACGTCGATTCGCTTGGCCATGGGGATCACTGCTTCTTTCGGAGTTCTGCGGGAGAGGTCGCTGATATGGCCGCTCAGCGGCCCGTCTTGGGGGCCTTCCAGCGGGCTACGCCGCGGGCCGCCAGGTTGAGGATCATGATGAAGCCGATGAGGGCGAGGGCCGCGGCCCAGGCGCGGTCGTACGACGCGTCGGTGCCCGCCGCGTACTGCTGGTAGATGTACAGCGGCAGCGAGCCCTGCGCCCCGTCGAACGGGTTCGTGTTGATCAGGGGGGTCACCCAGACCAGGAGCAGGACCGGCGCGGTCTCACCGGCGATGCGGGCCACCGAGAGCATGACGCCCGTGGTGATGCCGCCGATCGCGGTGGGCAGGACGACCTTGAGGATGGTCCGCCACTTCGGCACGCCGAGGGCGAGCGACGCCTCGCGCAGCTCGTTCGGGACGAGCTTGAGCATCTCCTCGGTGGAGCGCACGATCACCGGCATCATCAGGATGGCGAGCGCCATGGCGCCGGCCCAGCCGGAGAAGTCGAAGCCGAGGATCAGGATCCAGAAGCTGAGGACGAACAGGCCCGCGACGATCGACGGGATGCCGGTCATGACGTCCACGAAGAACGTGACGGTCTTGGCGAGCTTCCCGCGGCCGTACTCCACGAGGTAGACCGCGGTGAGCAGACCGATCGGCACGGCGATCACGGAGGCCAGGAGCACCTGCTCCAGGCTGCCGATGATCGCGTGGTAGATGCCGCCGCCCGTCTCCTCGTCGGCGACGACGCCCATGGAGTGCGTCAGGAAGTAGACGTCGAAGACCTTGATGCCGCGCTTCGCGGTCTCGTAGATCAGCGAGGCCAGCGGGACGACGGCGAGCAGGAACATGACCCACACCATCGAGGTGGCGAGGCGGTCCTTGGCCTGTCGGCTGCCCTCGACGGCGACCGCGAGTGCGTACGACCCGACGATGAAGAGGACGGCGGCGATCAGGCCCCACTGGATGCGGCTGTCCAGGCCGGCCGCGAGGCCGATGCCGATGCCGACGGCGGCCGATCCCGCGGCGACGGCCAGCGGTGACCAGCGGGGCAGTGTCGCGGCCTTGAGGGTGGACGGCCGCTTGGTGAGCGGCGCGGGCGGGGTGGGTGTCGTGGTGCTCATGCGTTGGCCCCCGAGTACTCCTTGCGGCGCGCGATGATCAGGCGGGCCGCGCCGTTGACCAGCAGGGTGATGACGAAGAGCACCAGGCCGGAGGCGATGAGCGCGTCCTGGCCGTACTCACTGGCCTCGTTGAACTTGCTGGCGATGTTCTGCGCGAAGGTGCCGCCGCCGTAGTCGAGCACGGACGCGTTGATGACGAAGTTCGGGGAGAGCACGGTGGCGACGGCGATCGTCTCGCCGAGCGCGCGGCCGAGGCCCAGCATCGAGGCGGAGATGATGCCGGAGCGGCCGAAGGGCAGCACCGACATGCGGATGACCTCCCAGCGCGTGGCGCCGAGGGCGAGCGCGGCCTCCTCGTGCATCTTCGGGACCTGGAGGAAGACCTCGCGGCTCACGTTCGTGATGATCGGCAGGATCATGATCGCGAGGAGGATGCCGACGGTCATCAGGGAGCGCGGGGCGCCGCCCTCGTACTCGAAGATCCCGGTCCAGCCGAAGTAGTCGTCGAGCCAGCTGTAGAGGCCGGTGAGGTTGGGCGCGACCACGAGGGCGCCCCACAGGCCGTACACGATCGAGGGTACGGCGGCCAGCAGGTCGATCACGTACGCGATGGGGGAGGCGAGCCTGCGCGGCGCGTAGTGCGAGATGAACAGCGCGATGCCGATGGCGACGGGGACCGCGATCGCGAGGGCGATGACCGAGCTCACCACGGTGCCGAAGACCAGGACGGCGATGCCGAAGTACGGCTTGCCCCCGGTGCTCATGCCGGCCGGGTCCCACTCGAAGGTGGTGAGGAAGTTGCCGGTGTTGTCGGCGAGGGCGAGGACCGTGCGGTACGTGAGGAACGCCGCGATGGCGGCCATGATCACGAGGAGCGCGATGCCGGAGCCCCGGGAGAGGCCGAGGAAGATCTTGTCGCCGGGGCGGGTGGCGCCGCGGGCGGCTGCCTTGCTCACCGGGGCCGTCGGCTTCGCGTCGCCGACGGGCGGGGGTGCGGTCGTATTGCTTGGTATGTCCATGGGGTTCTCCGGTCTGCGGAGGCGCCGTGCGGGTGTCGCAGGCGCTCCGTGGCGGCGGTGCACCGGACGGTGCGGCCGGCCCGGCCTTGCGGGGCCGGCCGCACTCGGTTCAGCTAGCTCAGGCCCGCGACGGTGGTGCGGACCTTGGAGATGATCTCGGCCGGGATCGGCGCGTAGTCGTTCTCCTTGAGGACGTTCTGGCCGTCCTCGCTGGCGATGTAGGTCAGGAAGGACTTGGTGGCGGGGAGCGTCTCCGCCTTGTTGCCCTTCTCGCAGACGACCTCGTACGTCACCAGGGTGATCGGGTAGGCGCCCTCGGCGGTCGGCTTGTAGTTCAGCTCCAGGGCGAGGTCCTTGCCCTTGCCGATGACCTTCGCCTCGGCGATGGCCTTGGAGGCGTTGTCGACGGTGGCCTTCACCGGCTCCTTGGCCCCGGTCTTCAGGTCGACGGTCTTGACGCCCTCACCGGCGTAGGAGAGCTCGAAGTACGAGATGGCGCCCGCGGTCTGCTTGACCTGTCCCGCGACACCGGCGGAGCCGTTCGCGGACTGGCCGCCCTTGGGCTCCCACGACTTGCCCGGCTCGTACGGCCAGGCGCTCGGGGCGGCGCCCTTCAGGTACTTGGTGAAGTTGTCCGTGGTGCCGGACTCGTCGGAGCGGTGGAAGGCCTGGATCTTGGTGCTGGGGAGCTTGACGTCGGGGTTGAGCTTCTCGATCGCCTTGTCGTCCCAGCTCTTGATCTTGTTGTTGAAGATGTCGGCCAGGGTCTTGGCGTCCAGGGTCAGGTTGTCGACGCCCGGGACGTTGTAACCGATGGCGATCGGGCCGCCCACCATGGGCAGGTTGATGGCCTGGCTGCCCTCGCAGACCTTCTTCGACTTCTCGACCTCTTCGGGCTTCAGCGCCGAGTCGGAACCGGCGAACGCGGTCTGGCCCTGCACGAACGCGGTGATGCCGGCGCCCGAGCCCGTCGGGTTGTAGTTCAGCTGCACGTCCTTGCAGTTGGTCGTGTAGACCTTCCGCCAGGCGTCGATCGCGTTCTTCTGCGCGGACGAGCCGGAGGCCGCGAGCTGGCCCTTGGCGTCGTCACACTTGATGTTGGCGTTGGCGTTCGTCTCCTTGCCGCCATCACCCGAGCTCGTGTCGTCGGAGCCGCACGCCGTGAGGGCCAGGGCGCCGGAGACGGCGAGGGCGCCGAGGGAGAGGGCGCGGAGCCGGTTCTTGCGCTGAAGCTTCACTTTCGGGTCTTCCTTCCGGGAGCCGCCGACCCTTTGCTGGCGGCGTGCGATGACTTGCGTCGTGTTGTAAGGCCGAAATTAGGCAGGGCAAGTGAAGCGGCCGATGGACGCGAGTGAACGGCGGGTGAACCTCGGCGGTCGGCCTGGTTAGGTGATGCGTTACAAAAAGTAGCGCTCAGACTACGCAGGGTGAAGACGGCTGGTCCAGTGCGCCGGATACGATCAGCGCATGATCTACCCGTTCCTTCTGGGCATGGCTGTCCTGCTCACCGTCGCCGGCGTGGGCGTCTGGATCTGCCTGGAGTTCTGCAGGGCTCTGCGCGAGCGGCGGGATACGGCTGCCTAGCGCTTCGTCAGTGCCGCGAGCAGATCTGTGACGAGTTCCGCGTCTCTTTCGCGCGTCAGGCGGCGGCGGGCCGCGTCGGGGTCCAGCCACCGGAGGTGCGACACCTCGGAGTTGGGGACGAAGGTGCCGGAGCGCGCTTCGGCGGCCCAGTAGCGGACCTCCTTGGGGCGGCCCTGCGCGTCCCTGTAGTGGGCCGTGGGGAGCTCCGCGCCGAGCTCGCACGTCATGCCGGTCTCTTCGAGGACTTCCCGCACGGCCGCCTCGTCCGCCGTCTCGCCGTGCTTCAGCTTGCCCTTCGGGTGGGACCAGTCCGACCACTTGGGGCGGTGGACCAGGGCGAGTTCGATGCCGTGCGGTGCGGTGGGGGCGGGCCGCCACAGGACGCAGCCGGCGGCGTGGACGACCTCCTCGCCGGGCCGGCCCTCCTCGTACGGCACCGGATTCTCGTCGGACGTCACCGGGTCCTCGCCTCCTCGCGCAGCCACGCCTGATGGAAGGCGAAACGTGCCGCCTCCACCTCGTGGCGCTGGTCGGCGTGGAGCACGCCAAGGGCGTACGCCGTGGCCGGGGCGATCCGCGGGGTCCGCGCCGCGTGTGCCGCGGCGGCCGCCGCGGCCGCCGCCTCGCGGTGGACGTTCAGGGCGTGGCTCGCGTCCGCGATACGGGGCTCCGCGTGCGGGTGGCCCAGGACTTCCTGGGCGTACCGGTGCAGGCGCAGCAGGGAGCGGACCTTCAGCCACGGGGCGTCCTGGGCGTCCGGGGCGGTGTCCGTGGGGGCGAGGCCGTGGGAGAGGGCGCCCGCGTTGTAGGGGTGGCCGGCCTGGCCGAGGGGGAGGGCGGTGACGGCTTCGGTCAGGGTGGTCCTGGCCTGTTCCGCGAGGGCCTGGAGGTCGTCCCTCGCGGCGTCGCGGAGGGGGACCTCGCTGGCCAGTACGGCCACGTTGTCCGCCACTGCGTGGAAGCGGGAGGAGCCGAAGGCCTGGAGGGTGGTGGAGTGGGCCCGGGTCTTGGCGAGGGTGAGTTGCCGCTCCAGTAGCGCGGCGGCTTTGGCTGCGCCTACTGCCAGGCCTCGCGGGGTACTGCCTCCGTCAATCGCACCCGGCACCGTGGGCTGTGCCCACCCGTTCCGCCGTGCGGAACGCCTGCCCACAGCGGGAGCGGCAGCGCCGGGCGTCGCCGCAGCGGGAGCGGCAGTGCCAGCCGCCGCAGCGGCAGCGGGCTCGGGGTTGTCCACCGGTGAAGGTGGCGGCGGGAGTTGTGGTGGACCCGAGAGGCGGTGGAGGGCTGTGGAGAGGCGGTCCAGGCGGGTGGCGTAGGCGTGTTCCTGGGCCAAGGTGCCGGAGAGCCAGGCCAGTTCGGCGCGCAGGGAAGAGGCCCAGTCCGGGTCGAGGAGAGGGCGGAACGTGTGCAGCGTGGCGCCGATGCGGCGCGCCGCGCGGCGCAGGGCGCAGGCCGCCTCCAGGGACTCCTCCGCACCCTGCGCGTCCGTCGTGGACTCGCGGTGCAGCCGCAGCGAGCGGAGGAAGTCGGTGGCCTGGTCCTGCAGGTAGGCCGTGAGGGCATCGCCCGCGGCACTGACACGGGCACCGGCACCGGTGCCAATACCCGTGCCCGTGGCCGTCTTCGTACCCGTCATCTCATGGTGTTGCTGTGCCACGCCGGCGCCTCCGGGCGTCTATGAGCATCTCCTGCACGTTCCGCAGCGGCTGGCCTTCCGGGTCCACCGAGTGGCGGGTCCAGTTGCCGTCCGCGCCCAGGTGCCAGGAGGCGGTGGTGTCCGACATGCCGGTCTCCAGAAGCCGGCTGAGGGCCGCCCGGTGCGCCGGGTCCTGGACCCGGACCAGCGCCTCGATGCGGCGGTCGAGATTGCGGTGCATCATGTCGGCGCTGCCGATCCACACCTCCGGTTCGCCGCCGTTGCCGAAGGCGAAGACGCGGGAGTGTTCCAGGAAGCGGCCGAGGACGGAACGTACCCGAATGTTCTCCGAGAGGCCCTCGACGCCGGGGCGCACCGCGCAGATGCCGCGCACCCACACGTCCACCTCGACGCCCGCCTGCGACGCGCGGTAGAGCGCGTCGATGATCGCCTCGTCGACCATCGAGTTGACCTTGATGCGGACGTAGGCCGGGCGGCCCGCCCGGTGGTGCTGCGTCTCCTTGTTGATGCGGGAGACGAGGCCGTCGCGCAGGGACTTGGGGGCCACGAGCAGCCGGCGGAAGGTCTCGCGGCGGGAGTAGCCGGAGAGCCGGTTGAAGAGGTCGGACAGGTCCGCGCCGACCTCCGCGTTGGAGGTGAGGAGGCCCAGGTCCTCGTAGAGGCGGGCGGTCTTCGGGTGGTAGTTGCCGGTGCCCACGTGGGAGTAGCGGATGAGGGTCTCGCCCTCCTGGCGCACGACGAGGGAGAGCTTGCAGTGGGTCTTGAGGCCGACGATGCCGTAGACCACGTGGCAGCCGGCCTCCTCCAGCTTGCGGGCCCACTTGATGTTGGCCTGCTCGTCGAAGCGGGCCTTGATCTCGACGAGGACGAGGACCTGCTTGCCGGACTCGGCGGCGTCGATCAGCGCGTCCACTATCGGGGAGTCGCCCGAGGTGCGGTACAGCGTCTGCTTGATGGCGAGGACGTCGGGGTCGGACGCCGCCTGCTCCAGGAAGGCCTGCACGGACGTGGAGAACGAGTCGTACGGGTGGTGCAGGAGTACGTCGCGTTCGCGAAGGGCGGCGAATATGTCGGGGGCGGACGCCGACTCGACCTCGGCGAGGTCGCGGTGGGTGCCGGCCACGAACTTCGGGTACTTCAGCTCGGGCCGGTCCAGCTTGGCGATGCTGAAGAGGCCGGTGAGGTCGAGCGGTCCCGGCAGCGGGTAGACCTCGGCCTCGCTGATCTTCAGCTCGCGCACCAGCAGGCTGAGGACGTTCGGAGCGATGGTCTCCTCGACCTCCAGGCGCACGGGCGGCCCGAAGCGGCGCCGCATGAGCTCCTTCTCCAGGGCCTGGAGCAGGTTCTCCGCGTCGTCCTCCTCGACCTCCAGGTCCTCGTTCCTGGTGAGCCGGAACATGTGGTGCTCCTGGATCTCCATGCCCGGGAAGAGCTCCTGGAGGTGCGCGGGCGCGGCGATGACGTCCTCTATGGGGACGTACCGCTGCGGGGAGGCCTCCAGGAAGCGGGAGAGCAGCGGAGGGACCTTCACGCGTGCGAAGTGCTGGTGGCCGGAGACGGGGTTGCGCACGACCACGGCGAGGTTCAGGGAGAGCCCCGAGATGTACGGGAAGGGGTGCGCGGGGTCCACGGCCAGCGGGGTCAGGACGGGGAAGATCTGCTGCCGGAACAGCGTGAAGAGCCGGGACTGCTCCTTCTCGGTCAGCTCGTGCCAGCGCACCAGCTGGATGCCCTCCTCGGCGAGGCCGGGCGCGACATCGTCCTGGTAGCAGGCGGCGTGCCGGGCCATGAGCTCGCGGGAGCGGTTCCAGATGAGGTCGAGGACCTCGCGGGGCTGCAGGCCCGAGGCCGAACGGGTGGCGACGCCGGTCGCGATGCGGCGCTTGAGGCCGGCGACGCGGACCATGAAGAACTCGTCCAGGTTCGAGGCGAAGATCGCCAGGAAATTCGCCCGTTCGAGGAGGGGGGTGTGCGGGTCCTCGGCGAGTTCAAGCACTCTTTCGTTGAAGGCGAGCCAGCTGCGTTCACGGTCCAGGAACCGCCCCTGCGGCAGCTCGGCGCCGTCGTGGCCGACCGCGGCGTCCTCGTCGTACGCGTCGAGATCCGCGTCGATGTCGGGGTCCAGGTCGGAGACGGTGGCGGCGATGGTGGCGGGCCGGTGCGCGGCGATGGAACCCACGGAAGGCTGGGCGTGCTGGACTCGTCCCTGCGTGTTCTGCTGGCTCATGGATCCATTGTTCCGCGCGGGCACGACGATGGGCGCGTCGGAGAGCGCGGGAGTGAGGCGGAGCCTCCCGTTCTCCGGGGCGGGGTCGGGCGCGGCGGGCGTCATTGAGCGAGCGTCGCAAGGCTGTCTGAATCAGTGGTTACGGCGACATGACGTGCGGGACATCGGCCGAAGACCCCCGGGCGTCTACAGGGCCGGGGGTCTTCGTCGATCGTACGGTTCAGGCCGTGCGGTTCAAGCCGTGCGGTGGCGCAGGAGGCGGAAGACCGCGTACGTGGCGATGGCGGCGAGGGCGAGGACGATGCCGGTCTCGATCAACTGGACGTGCCAGAAGTGGGACCGGGGGTGGTAGTCCATGTACCAGCCGGTGATCTTCGTGTCGGTGGGGCAGGAGAAGCCGGGGGACGGCTTCGGGAGGCACGCGTGCTCGTTGAAGCGGTCGCCTGCGGCGTTGGTGACTCCCTGGTCCATGCTGAAGGAGCCCCACGGGAACCTGGTGGGCCAGGTGTTGCCCTTGGTGGCGGGCCCGGTGACGGTGTCCACCGGCACCAGGTGCCAGCGGATGTTGCCGAGGCTCCACAGGACGAGCCCGGTGATGGCCCCGGTGGCGGCCATCGCGAGCAGCGTGCGGCGTACGGCGAACCCGATGAGCGTGCCGAGCGCCACGGCGAACAGGGAGTACGCGACGAGGACGGGGCCGATCGCCTCGTAGACGCCCCGGTCGGCCCAGTGGAGGGGCGAACGGCCGCCGAGCACGTCGGAGGCCCCGAGCCGGAACGCCACCAGGAGGACGAGCGTCCCGAGCGCGGCGAGCGCGGCGGCCGTGCTCAGCTTGGCGGCGAGCCAGCGCGCGGGTGAGACGGACTGCGTCCAGGAGACCTTGTGGACGCCGCTCTCCAACTCGCGTGCCACCAGCGGGCCCGCGACGAACGCGCCGATGAGCAGCGGGACGAGGAGCAGGCCTATGGACCCGCTCTCCATGCTGGCGTCGAGCAGGTCCTTGGCGCTGGCGAAGCCGAGGAAGGAGTCGCAGGCTTCGCCCACGACGCAGTTGTCGTCAGAGACCGGATAGGCGCCGGCCGCCCAGCGCAGCCAGCCGGAGTAGGCGACCGCGAGGACGACGAAGGCACCGGCGCTCAGGAGCGCGGTGCGGTGCACGCGCACGTCCACCCAGCGCGGGCCTCGCAGAGTCAGCAGGCTCATGCCGCCACCCCCGGCCGGGACGTGGCGGTCGTGCCCGGCGTCAGCAGGGGCGGCGCGTCCGGGGACCGGAGATGGGCGAGCAACAGTTCCTCCAGGGAAGGCTCTTGTACGTCCCAGCCGTCGTCGACCGGGCCCTCGGGGCGGATCAGGGCCGTCAGGCCGCGGCCGGTGGCGCGGGACTCGATGACGGTGTGCGGGGCGAGGTCGGCGGCCGGGCGGACGCCCGTCACCAGGGCGTGCGCGGTGACGAGGTCGTCGATGCCGCCGCCGAGCCGGATGCGCCCGTCGGACACGAGGAGCAAGTGGTCGCAGGCGTCGGCCAGTTCGCCGACGATGTGGGAGGACATGACGACAGTCGTGCCGTGTTCGGCGGCCTCAGCCATGAGCGTGCCCATGAGCTGGTGCCGGGCGAGCGGGTCGAGGTCGGCCATCGGCTCGTCCAGGAGCAGCAGTTCGGCGCGCTTGCCGAGGGCGAGGGCGAGCGCGACGCGGGTGCGCTGGCCGCCCGAGAGCGTGCGGACGCGGGCGCCCGGATCGAGGGCGCCTCCGGCGAGGACGCGCTCGGCGACGGCCATGTCCCAGCGGCCCGGGTTGAGTTCGGCGCCGAGCCGCAGCGTGTCGGTGATGGTCAGCCGCGGGTGGAGCGGCTTGTCCTGGGCCACGTACGCCACGCGGGCGCGGGCCTTCGCGGGGCTGGTGCCGAGCACGGTCAGCGTGCCGCCGCCGGGCCGGTCGAGGCCGGCCGCGAGGGAGAGCAGCGTGGACTTGCCGGCGCCGTTGGGGCCGACGACCGCGCAGATCCGCCCGACCGGCAGGCGGAAGGAGCAGTCGCGCAGGGCCTGGCGGCGGCCGAAGCGTCTGGACAGGGTGTGTGCCTCGATGGCGGTGTCGGTCATGCGGGGTCCCCCTTGGTTGCTGCGGGTGCTGCGGGTGTCGCGGGTGCTGCGGGTGTTGCGGGTGTCGCGGGTGCTGCGGGTGTTGCGGGTGCCGTGTCCGGGGAGTCGAACTGTTCTTCCAGTACGGCGCTGAAGAGCGCTGCCACGTCGTCCTTCTCCAGCCCCGCCGCCCGGGCCCGCGCGGTCCACTCGACGAGCTCCCCCCGCAGCGGTGAGTCGGCGGGCGCGCTGCCCAGCGTGCGGCGGACGAAGGTGCCGAGGCCGCGGCGGGCCTCCACCAGGCCTTCGCGCTCCAGCTCGCGGTAGGCCTTCAGGACCGTGTTCGGGTTGATGGCCGTGGCCTCGACGACCTCACGGGCCGTGGGCAGCTTGTCGCCGGGTTCCAGCAGGCCGAGGCGGAGGGCCTGGTGGGTCTGCTGGACGATCTGGAGGTAGGTGGCGACGCCGCTGCGCCGGTCGATGCGGTATTCGACCACTGCCTTGCACCACCCTTTCACTAATTGAGTAGTGAAAGGGTGGTGCAAAAGAGGGGCGGCGTCAAGCGACGCCGCCCCGTGACTCCGTCGGTCCGGCCCTGTTGGTCGGGTGTCGGTCAGGTCTCCGTGCGGTACATCAGGTCCGTCTCGTACGTGACGAAGCCGAGGCGTTCGTAGACGCTGACGGCCGCCTTGTTGTCCGCGTCCACGTACAGCATCGCGGTCGGCAGGCCCGCCTGCGCGAGGTGGCGCAGGCCCGTCGTGGTCAGCGCCTTGCCGAGGCCGCCGCCCTGGGCGCCGGGGCGCACGCCCAGGACGTACACCTCGCCGAGGCGCTCCTCCGCGTGCACCTTCGTCCAGTGGAAGCCGACCAGCTCGCCGTCGCTCTCCCGCACCGCCAGGAAGAACCCCGCCGGGTCGAACCACGGCTGCGCCTTGCGGTCGTCCAGGTCGCGCTGGGTGAGGGAGCCCTGCTCGGGGTGGTGCGCGAAGGCCTCGGCGTTCACCGCGAGCCAGGCCGCGTCGTCCTGGCCCGGCACGAAGGTACGCACGGTGATGCCCTCGGGGAGGGGCGGCTCGGACAGGTCCAGCGGTGTCTGGGACTGGTCCTGGATCTGGGGCTGGGGCTGGGCCGGGTCCTGGTCCGTCAAGGGGCGGCGCATCTGGCGCAGTTCGCGGAAGAGCGCGAGTCCGAGCACCTGTGCCAGGTGGCGGGCCGCGGAGTGTCCGCCGTGCGCCCATACGCGCAGGCGCCGGCCCGACTCGTGCAGCAGCGCCGTGCCGAGCGCCCTGCCGTGCCCGTGCCCGCGCCGCGAGGGGTGTACGACGAGTTCGGCGGCGGGCGCCTCCACGGGGTCGGTGTCCTCCAGCTGCGCGTACCCGACGAGCTGGTCGCCGACGGTGAGCAGCAGGTGCCGGACGCCGTCGCGGGGGCCTCCCCGGAGCTGCAGCCGCCCCTGCTCGGACACCGCCTGCTGGCCGTCCGTACGGGCGGCCTCGGCGAGCAGCCCGAGCACGGCGTCGGCCTGCGCCGGGGTGAGGGCGGTGAGGGTCTCGATCTTGCGGAGGGGGGTGGGGGAGGCCTCGGCGGGGCGGTCGTCAGTCATACACCCGAGCGTATTCTGGCGGGGCGCCTTTGGGGTGGGGCATCGCGCTGCGCGCTCGCGTCCTCAAGCGCCGGACGGGCTTGATCCTTGGCTTGCGCTGGGTTGTCGCCTGCCGGCGGGTGGGTGGTTTGTCGCGCTCCGCGCTCGTCCTCAAGCGCCGGACGGACTGGAATTCCCTGCCGTGCCTCGTCACCCGCGGGTGGTGGGTGGTTTGTCGCGCTCCGCGCTCGTCCTCAAGCGCCGGACAGGCTGAAACCACCCCGTGCCGGACAGGCTGAAACGACCCCGTGCCGGGCCAGCTGAAGCCACCCCGCGCCGGGCCGGCTGAAGCCACCCCGCGCCGGGCCGGCTGAAGCCACCCGGTGCTCGGCCCCTCGAGCGTCGGACGAGTATCGGTCGAGCAGCAATCAGGCTGTGACCCGGAACCCTCTGTTGCGCTACGCGCGTTGACTCTAGGCTGCGGGCGGTCCCATTCTTCTCACACCTCCCCGGGGGAACGCGTGCCCGCCATAGCTAAGCACCGAAGGCCCAGACGCCGTACCACTCGCGTCCTCGCCGTTGCGGCGGGGCTCGCCACCGTCGGCGCGCTTGCCGCGTCGCTGCCCGCCAGTGCGGGGCAGGACGGGGCGGCGGACGGCGGGAAGGACGGCGGCAAGAAGCGGACCGTGGACGTGCAGTTGTTGTCGTTCAACGACTTCCACGGGAACTTGCAGCCTCCGGCGGGATCCTCCGGGCAGGTCACGGAGAAGCAGGCCGACGGGAGCGAGAAGAAGATCGACGCGGGCGGGGCCGAGTACCTCGCGACGTCGTTGCGTACCGCCCGCAAGGGCCACCCCTACAGCGTCACCGCCGCCGCCGGTGACCTCATCGGCGGCAGCCCGCTGCTCTCCGGGCTCTTCCACGACGAGCCCACCGTCGAGGCGATGAACAAGCTCGGCCTGGATGTCAGCAGCGTCGGTAATCATGAGTTCGATGAGGGGGCCGCGGAGCTGGCCCGTATGCAGAACGGCGGCTGTCATCCCAAGGACGGGTGCTTCGAGAAGGACCGGAAGGGGAAGCCGAAGCAGTTCGAGGGCGCGGATTACCCCTATCTCGCCGCCAACGTCACGAACGAGAAGTCCGGCAAGCCCATCCTGAAGCCCTACTGGGTGTGGAAGGAAAAGGGCGTCAAGGTGGGATTCATCGGAGTGACCCTGGAAGGCACTCCGGACATCGTCTCCGCCGACGGCGTCAAGGGGCTGAAGTTCCACGACGAGATCGAGACCGTCAACAAGTACGCGAAGATCCTCGACAAGCAGGGCGTGAAGTCCATCGTCACCCTCATCCACGAGGGCGGCGCCCCGGCCAGTCAGGCGTACAACTACGACTGTGACTCACCGGGTGCCGGTGACGGGATCTCGGGGCCGATCACCACCATCGCCAAGGGCATCACGCCCAAGGTCGACGCGCTCGTCACCGGGCACACGCACGCCGCGTACGTCTGTACGATCCCCGACCCGTCGGGCAAGCCCCGCATGGTGACCTCGGCGTCCTCCTTCGGGAAGCTCTACACCGACACCACGCTGACGTACGACCGCAGGACCAAGGACATCGTGCGGACGAGCGTGAAGTCGGCGAACCACGTCGTCAGCCGTGAGCAGGCCAAGGCGCCCGACATGACGTCGCTCATCTCGCGCTGGGACAAGCTCGCCGCGCCCGTCGCCAACAAGGCGGTCGGCTACATCTCCGCCGACATCCCGGGCCGCGGCGCCACCACCCCCGAGTCCCCGCTCGGCGACCTCATCGCCGACGCGCAGCTGGCGCACGCCAAGTCGCTCGACCCCGAGGCCGACCTGGCGCTGATGAACCCCGGCGGCATCCGCTCCGACCTCGTCCACAAGGCGAGCGGCAGTGAGGGGGATGGGGTCGTCACGTACGGCGAGGCGTTCACCGTGCAACCCTTCAGCAACACCGTCAACCTGGTCGACCTGACCGGCGCACAGCTCGTCACCGCCCTGAAGCAGCAGGTCAGTGGGGCCAACCAGGCTTCCCCGAAGATCCTTCAGGTGTCCGAGGGGCTGACGTACACCCTCGACATGACCAAGGCCGGTGCCGACCGCGTCGTCACCGACTCCATCAAGCTGAACGGCAAGGCGCTCGACCCGGCGGCCACCTACCGCGTCGCCCTGAACTCCTTCCTCGCGGGCGGCGGCGACGGCCTCCCCGAGCTGGGCAAGGGCGCGAAGCCGTTGGTCGGCGCGGATGATCTGAAGGCGTTCAACGACTATCTGGCCGCCAACTCCTCGGCGGCCAAGCCGATCGCGCCGCCGAAGGCGGACCGCATTACCGTAGTGAAGTGAAAACAGCGCGTTAAAGAACTGACCGATATCGGTTCTTACCGGGTGTAAGGCTTGGGGTGGGGTGTGAACGTATGGTGAGATCACTCGATGCGTTCCCCCCACCGCATAGCCACGCCACCTTCGGAAACTCCGCCGCCGGCCCCCTCGTACACCAACCCGTATGAAGAACTTGGTGCCCTCGCGCCGAACCCGCTGGAGGAGTTCCTCCACGAAGACGAGGACAAGGACGAGGACAAGGGCAAGGCCGGGCTTGACGCGGACGTCCCCTGGACTCCGCCCAACCACCGCCGCGGCAGCCGTAACCGCAGCCGTCGTCGTCGCAACCGCTTCGCCGGTCTGCCGCTCGCCGCGAAGGCCCTGGTCGCCGTCCTCGTCGCCACCGCGTTCCTCGCGCTCGGCGACCGCTGGGCCCTGCTCTACGCCGAGCACGAGGCCGCGGACAAGCTCAAGGACCAGCTGAACCTGAGCGCGGCCCCCGAGGTCGACATCGAAGGGTTCCCCTTCCTCACGCAGGTCTTCGACAAGCGCGTGGACAAGGTGAAGGTGACCGTCCCCGACGTCGCGGCCGACCGGGTCTCGCTCGCCAAGGTCTCCGCGACCGCGTCGGACGTGACCATCGACGGCGACGGGCCCACCTCGATCACGGGCGCCACCATCGGGCAGATGGACGGCGAGGTGCTGCTCTCCTTCGAGGACCTCAACCGCGAACTCGGCGCCTCCCAGGTCACGTTCACCGGCCGTGGCACCGACCAGGTCCTCGCGCGCGGCACGCTGCCCGTCGCGGGCCACGACCTGAAGGTGCGCGCCGACGCCCGCATCCAGCGCAACGGCGACCGCGGCATCTCCACCGACATCGGCGGCATGAGCCTGCAACTCGGCGACCTGGCGACCTACCGCCCCGGTACGCGCGAGAAGGAGGGCCTGCACCTGTCGAAGAGCTCCGCCGACCGCGTCGCCGAGGAGACGGCGAAGGCGAAAGCGCTGCTCTCCGTCCCGGCGATCGTCGAGCGGCTCGGCGTCCCGGAGAAGGTGGTGCGCGGCGCCCTGAAGAGCGATGCCAAGCTCAACGACCTCACCGGCTCGCCGCGGTTCGTGAACGACGTGATGGGCCTGAACCTCATCGACGTGGCGATGGGCCACCCCGAGCTCCTCAAGAAGCTGGGCCTCGACCCCGCCCTCCTGAACGGGCTCTCCCAGCTCACCCGCCCCGTCCTCGCCGACCGCCTCACCCTCGCCTTCCAGCTACCGAAGCTGCCGGGGGCCGGGTCGATGGCGCTGCGCGACGTGACGGTGGAGAAGGAGGGCATCCGGGTGCGGATCGCGGGGGCCGGGATCGGCATCGGGGGTTAGGGCACGAAGGCGTCAGGGCACGAAGGCGTTGGTACACGAAGGCCTCACGACACGAATCGGCCGTCCCGCAGCGCCAGTTCACCGCCCTCGAACCGGTCCCGCAGCCGTCGGTCGTGGCTGACGATCACCAGCGTGCCCCGGTACCGGGCGAGCGCCGCCTCCAGGTCCTCCACCAGGGCGGGGGAGAGGTGGTTCGTCGGCTCGTCCAGGAGCAGCAGGTCCAGCGGGCGGGAGACGAGTTCGGCGAGTTCCAGGCGGCGGCGCAGGCCCACCGAGAGGGCCCGCACCGGCCGGTCGAGGTCCGCCTCGCGGAAGAGCCCGAGGGAGAGCAGCTCGTCGCGGCGCTCCTCACCGAAGACGGCGAGTGCCGTACGGCTCTCCTGCCACAGGGAGTTGTCCTGCCGCAGCAGGCCGACCCGCGCGGGCCGCCGGACCTCCCCGCTCGCGGGCGTCAGCTCCCCGGCGAGCAGCCGCAGCAGCGTCGACTTGCCCGCGCCGTTGGGCCCGGTGACGAGCAGCCGCTCGCCCGCGCCGATCCGCAGTGTGCCGTCGACGGTGAGGCGTCCCGGCACGCGTACGTCGGTCAGTTCCACCGCCCCCGACGCCTCGCCCATGACCCGCGCGGTGAAGCGCAGGGGCCGCGGGGGCGGCGGCACCGGGTTCTCGGCGAGGCGCTGCAACCGCTCCCGTGCGCTGCGGATGCGGCTCATCGCGCCGTGCGCCCGCGACCTGGCACGGAAGGCACCGGCGCCGCTGAACGCGGCCGGGGCCTTGCGGGGGATCGCGGAGAGCAGACCGATGTTGGACTCGGCGAGCGCGGACTGCCGGGCCACCTCGGCGCGCCACTCCTCGTACTCGCGCTCGTGGCGGGCGCGTTCGGCGGCCTTGGCGGTCAGGAACCCGGCGTATCCGTTGCCGTAGCGGCGTACGGTCCGCGTGTCGCCGTCGACCTCCAGGACCGTCGTCATGACGCGGTCGAGGAACGCCCTGTCGTGCGTGACGGCGACCAGCGTGCCGCGGTGGGCGCGCAGCCGGTCCTCCAGCCAGCGCACGGCCTCGTCGTCGAGGTCGTTCGTCGGCTCGTCGAGGAGCAGCAGCTCCGGGGCGGCCGCGAGGGTCCCGGCGAGGGCGAGGCGGGCGCGCCGGCCGCCGGAGAGCGTGCCGAGCTGGCGGGTGCGGTCCAGCGGGCCGCGTTCGCCGAGGCGGCGCAGGCCGACCTCGACCCGCCGGTCCGCGTCGTGCCCGCCGCGCGCCTCGAACTCGGCGACCAGGGCGGCATAACGGTCGTACGCGGCCGGGTCCGCGCCCTCCAGGGAGGCCTCGGCAGCCCTGATCCGCCGCTCCAGGGACCGCAGTTCGGCCAGGGCGTGGTCGATCGCGTCGCCGACGGTCGCGGTGTCCGGCAGGTCGAGGGTCTGTGCGAGGTGTCCGACGCCGCCGGGGGCGACGACGGTGAGGCTGCCGTTGTTGGGCTCCTCCTGCCCCGCGATGAGCCGCAGCAGCGTGGACTTGCCGGCTCCGTTGTCCCCGATGACGCCCGCCTTCTCGCCGGGCCGGACGGTGAGCGAGACGCGGTCGAGGACGATGCGGTCCTCGTAGCGCTTGGTGATGTCGGTGAGGGTGAGCTGGGAGACGGCGGGAGTGGCAGGGGCGGCGGTGGGGGCGGTGACTGGGAACAAGTAGGTCCTCTTTGCTCGGCGGCATGGGCGGCGACACACGGTCGCCGTTCGCTGCGACGAGACGTATCGTCTCACCTGCTCCCGAGAATGTAGCGCACTCCGGAGCGTCCGGCAAGACGTTCCGTCTCGTTCAGGTGGTGGGAGTCTCCGGCGGCGGAGTCGCCGCTCCCGGCAGCTGCACCGTCGCCACCGTGCCGCCCCCCTCGGCCGCCGTCAGCGTCACCTCGCCGCCCGACTGCCGCACCGTACGGGCCACGATCGACAGGCCGAGGCCCGAACCCGGCAGGGAGCGCGCGGACGGGGAGCGCCAGAACCGGTCGAAGACGTGCGGGAGTTCGTCCTCGGGGATGCCCGGGCCGTGGTCCCGCACCGTCAGCCGGCCGCGGTCGAGGGTGACCTCCACCGTGCCGCCGCGCGGGCTGAACTTCACCGCGTTGTCCAGGATGTTGACGATGGCCCGCTCCAGGGCGGGCGGCTCCACCCGCACGTACCAGGGCGCGAGCTCCGCGGTGATCGTCAGCTCGGGGCCGCGCAGCCTGGCCCGTT
Source organism: Streptomyces sp. NPDC039462 (assembly GCF_055639375.1). NCBI lineage: Bacteria > Bacillati > Actinomycetota > Actinomycetes > Kitasatosporales > Streptomycetaceae > Streptomyces > Streptomyces sp. NPDC039462. Next base: position 114,414 of record NZ_JBVKAO010000011.1, on the reverse strand, counting down.
CGATGGCCGTCCTGGTGACGTCGTGCAGGGCCACGACCTGGACCTTGGCACCGCCGGCCCCGGTGTCGGGGCGGGACAGCTCCTGGAGGTCGCCGATGAGGACGGCCAGCTCGGTCATCTGCGCGGTGACCGAGGCGAGGAGCGCCTTGCGGTCGTCGGGCGGGATGGCGCGGCCCGTCTCCTCGCTGCGGGCGAGCAGTTCGATGTTGGTCCGCAGGGAGGTCAGCGGCGTGCGCAGCTCGTGGCCCGCGTCGGCGATCAGCTGCTGCTGGAGGTCGCGGGAGGACGCCAGTGAGGCGGTCATGGAGTTGAAGGACTCCGAGAGGCGGGCGATCTCGTCGTCGCCGCCGACCGGGATGCGGAGGTTCAGGTCCTCGGTGCGGGCGACGTGCTCGACGGCCTCGGTGAGCCGGTCGACCGGGCGCAGCCCGGTGCGCGCCACCCAGAGCCCGGCGGCTCCGGCGCCGAGGACGCCGATGCCGGCGACGACGAGCAGGATCAGGGCGAGGTTGTCGAGGGTGTCGTCCATCTCGCTGAGCGGGCGGGCCACGGAGACGGCGAGCGAGAGCTGCGGGTAGTCGTCCAGCGGGTAGGTGTAGACCCGGTACTTCTCGCCGTTCGCCGCGGTGGTGTTGTGGTACGTCGCCGACCTCTCGCGGGCGGCGACCTCGGTGTCCGCGTCGCTGACCTTGATCGACTGGCGGCCGAGGATGATGCAGTTCGTGCCGTTCTCGGCCACGACCTGGATCGTCTGGTTGTACAGATCCGGGTTGTCGCGGCCCGGGATCTCCCGCAGGCACCGCGCCCCGCCGGCCACCGGGTCGATGTCGATCCGCTGGACCACGTCCCCCGGCTTGGGGCGATTGCTGCTCAGTGCGTCGTCCAGTGAGTCCATGAGGGCGTTGCGCACCACGAACCAGCAGGTGACGGCCGCCGCCGCCACCGCCAGAGCCACCGCCACCGTCACCAGCAACGCCAAGCGCGAGCGCAGAGGAAGGCCCCGGAAGCGCCGCTGCACCCTGTTCACTCGCCGCCCCGCAGCACGTACCCGACACCCCGCACCGTGTGCACGAGGCGCGGCTCGCCGGCCGCCTCCGTCTTGCGGCGCAAGTACATGACGTACACGTCGAGGGAGTTGGACGTCGGCTCGAAGTCGAAGCCCCAGACCGCCTTGAGGATCTGCTCGCGGGTGAGGACCTGGCGCGGGTGGGCGAGGAACATCTCCAGGAGGGTGAACTCCGTGCGGGTCAGCTCGACCGTCCGCCCGCCCCGCGTGACCTCGCGCGTCGCGAGGTCCATCCGCAGGTCGGCGAAGGCGAGCGTGTCGCCCTCGGCGGCCTGCCCGGCCCCCGCCGCGTACGAACTGCGGCGCAGCAGCGCGCGGATGCGGGCGAAGAGCTCGTCCAGCTCGAACGGCTTGACCAGGTAGTCGTCGGCGCCCGCGTCGAGTCCCGTGACGCGGTCGCCGACGGTGTCGCGCGCGGTCAGCATCAGGATCGGTGTGGTCGAGCCAGTGGCGCGGAGCCTGCGCGCCGCGGTGAGGCCGTCCATGCGGGGCATCTGGATGTCGAGCACGACCAGGTCGGGACGGTACGCCGCGGCCTTCTCCAGCGCGTCGGCCCCGTCGACGGCGACCTCCGTGCCGTACCCCTCGAAGGCGAGACTGCGCCGCAGCGCCTCCCGCACGGCGGGTTCGTCGTCCACGATCAGGATGCGCAGCTGCTCGCGGTCACCGGTGCGGTCGCCTTCGGCGGGGCTCATGGGCTTCGGACTTCCTCGGGTCAGGGGCGGAACGGGGCCGGTACTGCTGGTCTGCCGGTATCAGCCTCGCACGCGGGCGTGTGGTCCGGCTGCCGTCACGTCTTCGAGCCGGACCGCAGCTTGCCGAGGTCGTCCTTGACCGTGTCGATCGGGATGGCGAAGCCGAGGCCGACGCTGCCGGACGCGGACTCGCCCGTGCCCTGGCCGGACGAACTGGGCGAGTACATCGCCGAGTTGATGCCGATGATGTTGCCGTTCATGTCGATGAGGGCGCCGCCGGAGTTGCCGGGGTTGAGCGAGGCGTCGGTCTGGAGCGCCTTGTACGTGGTCTTCGACGACCCGGTGTCGCCGTTGAACTCCCGCCCGTCGAACTCGAACGGCCAGCCGCCCTGCGGGTCCTGCGGCTGCTCCTGCCCGTCGCCCGTGGAGACGGTGACGTCGCGGTCGAGCGCGGAGATGATGCCGCTGGTGACGGTGCCGGTCAGGCCCTCGGGGGAGCCGATGGCGACGACCTCGTCGCCGACCTTGACGTTCTCGGAATTGCCGAGGGTCGCGGGCTTGAGCCCGGAGGCGTCCTTCAGCTGGATGAGCGCCAGGTCCTTCTTGCTGTCGGTGCCGACGACCTCGGCGTCGTACGTCTTGCCGTCGTTCGTCCGCACCTTGATCGACGAGGCGCCCGCGATGACGTGGTTGTTGGTGATGATCTCGCCGTCGCTCGTGGTGATCACACCGGAGCCCGTCGACTTGCCCTGCCCGGTCGTGGCGCTGATCTCGACGATGCTGGGGCTGACCGCCTCGGCGACTCCGGCGACGGTGCCCTTCTTGCTCGTCGGCACGACGTCCGTGCTGGTGGCGGTGGAGCCGCTGTTCCTGTCGGTGAGCGTCTGCACGCCGTACGCGGTGCCGCCGCCCACCGCCGCCGCCGCGATCGCGACGGCCGCGAGGAGGGCAGCGGGGCCCCTCGCGCGGCGGCGCCGGGCGGGGGCCGGCGCGTGCAGGGGGTCCGGTGCCTGAGGTGCCTCCGGCGCGTGAGCGGGCGGGGGCGGATACGCGCCGTGTGCGTACGCTCCCGGCGTACCGCCGTGGTGCACAGGCGCTGACGACTGCTGCTGGGGGTACTCGCCGCTGGGGCGGAAGGTCTCGGTCATGACACTGAGATTGGCGGCCGTAGATGAGAGCTGCCTGAGTACGTCCTGAGAAGCCCGGCAGAAGTGCGTATGCCCGATATAAGGACGAGCACGGCTCCTGTCGGCGAGGTGCTACTTGCAGCCGCAGGACTGCCGCACGACCAACCGCGAGGGGAACAGCTTCAGCCGCTCCCGCCGCGACCCCGCGACCCGCAGGCCGTCGTCCAGGACGAGGTCCACCGCGGCGCGCGCCATCGCGGGCCGGTCCGACGCCACCGTCGTCAGCGGCGGATCCGTGAGGCCCGCCTCCTTGACGTCGTCGAAGCCGGCGACGGCCAGCTCGCCCGGCACGTCGATGCGCAGCTCCCGCGCCGCCCGCAGGATGCCGATGGCCTGGTCGTCCGTGGAGCAGAAGATCGCGGTGGGCCTGTCGGGCCCGGCGAGCAGCCGCAGGCCGACCTGATATGCGTCGTAGCGGTTGTACGGCGCTTCGAAGAGCCGGCCCTCCACCGAGCGCCCGGCCTCCCGCATCGCGCGCCGCCAGCCCTCGACGTGGTCGGAGACGGGGTCGCCGACGGTCGGGGTCTCGGCCATGCCGCCGAGACAGGCGACGAACTCGTGGCCGTGCTCGAGCAGGTGCCGGGTGGCGAGCTGCGCGCCGCCGATGTCGTCCGTGACGACCGCGACGTCGTCGATGGCCTCGGGCCGCTCGTGCAGGAGCACCACGCGGGCGTCCCACGCGTCTATCTCGGCGGCCGCCTGGTCGGTCAGGCCGTGGCTGACGAGGATGAGGCCGGAGACCCGCATGCCGAGGAAGGCGCGGAGATAGTGGGTCTCGCGCTCCTCCACGTAGTCGGAGTTGCCGACGAGGACCATCTTTCCGCGCTCGGACGCGGCCTGTTCGACGGCGTGCGTCATCTCCGCGAAGAAGGGCTGCCGCGCGTCCGGCACGATCATGCCTATGAGGTCGGTGCGCCGCGAGGCCATGGCCTGGGCGACCCTGTCGGGCCGGTACCCCAGCTCCTTGATCGCGGCGAGTACCCGCTCGCGCGTGGCCGGGGCGACCGGCCGGGGTCCGTTGTTGATGACGTAACTGACGACCGCGGTCGAAGTACCCGCAAGTCTTGCCACGTCATCCCGAGTCACCTTGGCCACGCGCGGAGTCTACGCGGATGGAACTACCGCTGGGCAGGGCGTACGGCAGCTTCCTTCGGAGCGGGCGCCGCGGCGGCCCGGGCGGTCCCCCCGCCGTCCTCCTCGGCTCGCGGGGCGGCGGCCTTCGCCTTCTCGCCGTCGGCCGCGCGTTCGACCTTCTCCGGGGTGACGAAGCGGTAGCCGACATTGCGGACCGTGCCGATCAGCGACTCGTGCTCGACGCCGAGCTTCGCCCGAAGCCGCCGCACGTGCACGTCGACCGTCCGCGTGCCGCCGAAGTAGTCGTAGCCCCACACCTCCTGGAGCAGCTGGGCGCGCGTGAAGACCCGCCCCGGGTGCTGGGCCAGGTACTTGAGCAGCTCGAACTCCTTGAAGGTCAGGTCCAGGACCCGGCCCTTCAGCTTCGCGCTGTACGTCGCCTCGTCCACGGAGAGATCGCCGTTGCGGATCTCCATGGGGGAGTCGTCGGAGGTGATCTGCTGGCGGCCCATCGCGAGCCGCAGCCGGGCCTCGACCTCGGCGGGGCCCGCCGTGTCGAGGAGTACGTCGTCGATGCCCCAGTCCGCGGTGACGGCCGCGAGGCCGCCCTCCGTCACGACGAGGACCAGCGGACAGCCGGGCCCCGTGGAGCGCAGGAGCTGGCAGAGGCTGCGCACCTGCGGAAGGTCGCGGCGCCCGTCGACGAGGATGACGTCGGCACCGGGGGTGTCGACGAGAGCGGGCCCCTCCGCCGGGGCGACGCGCACGTTGTGAAGGAGCAGGCCGAGAGCGGGGAGCACCTCCGTCGACGGCTGGAGGGCATTGGTCAGGAGCAGCAGAGAACTCATCGCCGACCACCTGCCCGGGTCGTCTGACTGTCGTGCACGTTTCGCTCGCCCATAACGTCGGTTCCTCCTCGGTCCCTGCGAGGACGTTTACGGCACTGCTTCGTACTGTGGTGCGTGTGCGCAAGGGCCCGCGCCCGGGGCTCCGAAAGCACAAAAGGACCCGGGGGCTGCGCTGCCCGGATCCTCTGCCCAGCAGAATAGCCCACATGAGTTCCGGTCCGGCAGGTCAAACCGCGCGATCTTCTGTGCCTCCGGTCACGCGCGATCAGCGTCGCGTTCAGCGGTACGCCACGCTGCGTACACAGGACGCAGTGGCCATCGAGGCCGCCCACGACCCCGGGCCCGACCCCGCGGGAGGGCTCGCGATCGTCGTCGCGCACGGCTTCACGGGCGACCTCTCGCGGCCGCACGTGCGCCGCATCGCGGGCGTCCTCGCCCAGCGTGCGGGCGTGATCACCTTCTCCTTCCGGGGGCACGGGCGCTCCGGCGGGCACTCCACGGTCGGCGACCGCGAGGTGCTCGACCTGGCGGCCGCGGTCGAGTGGGCACGGTCCCTGGGCTACGCGCACGTGGTGACCGTCGGCTTCTCGATGGGCGGCTCGGTCGTGCTGCGGCACGCCGCGTCGCACCGGGGGCGCACGGAGGCGCGGACTGACGCGGTGGTCGCCGTGAGTGCCCCGGCCCGTTGGTTCTACCGGGGTACGGCGCCGATGCGGCGGCTGCACTGGGTCGTCACACGGCCCGCGGGCCGTGTGGTCGGCCGCTTCGGACTGCGGACCCGAATCCACCCGCACGAGTGGGACCCCGTCCCCCTTTCGCCGGTCGAGTCCGTCCCCCTCATCGCCCCGACACCTCTGCTCGTCGTCCACGGCGACCGGGACCCGTACTTCCCCCTCGACCACCCGCGGATGCTCGCCGCGGCCGCCGCCGGCGGGGCCGAGCTGTGGCTGGAAGAAGGCATGGGGCACGCCGAGCACGCGGCGACGGACGGGCTCGTCGCACGGATCGCCTCCTGGGCCACGGCATCATGGACGTCGGCAACCGCCGAGGAGACATCGGCGACCGCCGACTGAAAGGAAGGGGAGCCGCATGGTGAACGGCACCATTCGTTACTGGGCCGCTGCCAAGGCGGCCGCGGGCGTCGCCGAGGAGCCGTACGCGGCGGTGACGCTCGCCGAGGCGCTGGACGCGGCCCGCGAGCGGCATCCCGGCGAACTCGTCCGGGTCCTGCAGCGCTGCTCCTTCCTCGTCGACGGAGACCCCGTCGGGACCCGCGGGCATGAGACCGTACGGCTGGCCGAGGGCGGCACGGTCGAGGTGCTCCCGCCGTTCGCAGGAGGATGAGCGCCATGTCCGATCAGCCCGACGAGAGGTACACGGGGCACCAGGGATACGAGGGGTACGAGGGATACGAGCCGTATCCGCAGCAGCAGTACCCCGGGCAGCAGCAGCACCCGCACCAGCAGCAGCCGTATCCGGAACAGCAGCAGCACCAGCCGTATCCGGAGCAGCAGTACTACGCGGAGCCGCAGCAACAGCAGCAGCAGTACGGCCAGCCCCAGCAGCCTCAGCAGTACTACGCCGACCCCCAGCAGCAGTACTACCCGGACCCCCAGCAGCAGTACGGGCAGCAGCCTCAGCCGCCCCAGCAGTACTACGCCGATCCGCAGCAGCAGTACGGCCATGAGCAGCACACCCAGCAGTGGGAGGGCCAGACCTGGGAGACCCAGGTGCAGCCGCCCGTGGCCGCCGTGGACGTGACGGAGACGGCGTACCTGCCCGCGCAGGGAGCGGCCCGTGCCGAGGAGCCCGCCGATGAGCCCGCCGCGGCCCCCGGCCACGGCGCCTCCTACGGCCCCGCCACCACCACGGGCAACCCCCGCGTCACCGACGCCCAGCGGGCCAGGGCCGAGGGCCGCTCGCCGATCATCGAGCCGGGGATGCAGCCCGCCGCGCTGACCGCCGTGCTCGGGCTGCTGCTCGCCGCGGGCGCCGCCGTCGGGCAGTACGCGCTGCTCGTGCCGCTGGTCCTGCTGCAGGCCGTGACCGCCGCCGGGTGGTTCCGGCTCAACGGCATGTGGCCCGCCCGGCAGGGCATCGCGCTCGCCTTCCTCGGCGGCGTCGTCGCGGACGCCGTGCTGCTCGGCGTCGGCAAGGAGCACGGGCCCGCCGCCATCCTCGGCACCCTCGGTGTGTGGGTGCTGCTCGTGCTGGTGCTGCAGCTGCGCAGCCGGGCCGGTGCCGACGAGCGGATGTACGGCCTGATGGCCACCGTCGTCTCCGCCGCGCTCGCGATCGTCGCGGCCGGGCACCTCGCGGCCGCCTCCGACGCCGTGACGGTGGGCTGCATCGCCGTCGCCGTCGCGGTCCTCGCCCGCGCGCTGCCGCTGCCCACCCCCGTCTCCGTGGTCGTCGCCCTGCTCGCGGCCGCCGGCGCAGGGATCGCCGTCGGCGGGACCACCGACTACGGCAGCAAGGGCGCGCTGCTCGCCGTCGGCGCCGGGGTGTGCGCGCTGATCGGACACCGGGTCGCCAGCTACGACTACCCGTCCCGCTTCGTGCACATGACGGCGGGCGTCGCGCTGCCGCTCGCGGCCGCCGCCCCCGCCGTCTACGTCCTCGGCCGTGCCATCGGCTGACCCGCACACCGATCGTCACAGCTGTTCGACAGGTCCCCGGCCGATCTCTGCGGCCGGGGACCTGTCCTTTAGGCTCGCGGCAACGACAGTCGACGCGGGGGACAAGTGGGGGAACACCGGACATGAGCAAGCGAGCCGTACGCATACTTCTGATAGTCGTCGTGGTCCTCGGGGGTCTCTTCGTGGCCGCGGACCGGCTCGCCGTGAACTTCGCCGAGAACGAGGCGGCGGAGAAGATGCGCACCAGCGAGGGCCTGAGCGAGACGCCCGACGTCTCCATCAAGGGCTTCCCCTTCCTGACCCAGGTCGCCGGCGGAGAGCTCGACGACGTCGAGGTCGGCATCAAGAACTACGACGCGAGGTCCGGCTCCGACGCCATCCGGATCGCCGACCTCACCGCCCACATGAAGGGCGTGAAGTTCTCCGGCGACTACAGCTCGGCGACCGCCGCGAGCGCCACGGGCACCGCCCACGTCTCGTACGACGAGCTCCTGAAGGCCAGCAAGTCCGAGCCCGTCGAGCTGCCGCTCGGCGCCACCGGCAAGGTGATCGGCCTCTCCGACGGCGGCAACGGCAAGATCAAGGTCGAGGTCGAGGTCAGCAAGGGCGGCGCGAAGCTGCCGAAGCCCGTCCACGTGCTCAGCTCGGTCCGCGTCGAGGGCGACACCATCAAGGTGCACGCCGACGAGATCCCGAAGAACCTCGACGTCCTCGGCGTCTCCATCCCGCTCCCCGAGGGCATGGTGCGCGACGTCACCGACTTCGAGCAGAAGATCGACGACCTGCCCGCCGGGATCGAGCTCCAGAAGGTCGAGGCGGCACCGGACGGCGTGGACATGTCCGTGACCGGCTCCCAGGTCCGGCTGGTGGGCTGACCACAGTCCGAGACGGAGGCGTCCGCCCGGCGGATGTGAGAGGGACGACACGGAGCCCGCGGCCCCATCGGGGCGGCCGCGGGCTTCAACCATTCCCACATGGTGGACGATCGTGTCTCAGTATGCGGAGCGCCGGTGACACGGCCGCCCCTCCGTCCCTACGATCGGACCCATGCAACGACAGGCGGACCTCACGAAGCGGCGGGCAGTGGACCTGTGCCGCGTCGCCGCCATGCTCTGTCGCACCTTCTAGCGGGACTTCCGAACTCCCGTTTCCCCCGGCCCGTCGACGCTTTCCGTCAGGGCCCCCGTGCCGTACGCCGCGCCTCCCCGCGCGCCCGTCGTCGTACGCGCACACCCCTCGCAGCACCGCCGCACCGCCGTAACTGCCCCGGAGGAGAAAAGCATGAGCCGCAGCGACGTCCTGGTAGACGCCGACTGGGTCGAGGCCCACATCGACGACCCGAAGGTCGTCATCGTCGAGGTCGACGAGGACACCTCCGCGTACGACAAGAACCACATCAAGAACGCGATCCGCATCGACTGGACCAAGGACCTCCAGGACCCGGTCCGCCGTGACTTCATCGACCAGGAGGGCTTCGAGAAGCTCCTCTCGGCGAAGGGCATCGCGAACGACTCCACCGTCGTCCTCTACGGCGGCAACAACAACTGGTTCGCGTCCTACGCCTTCTGGTACTTCAAGCTCTACGGCCACCAGGACGTGAAGCTCCTCGACGGCGGCCGCAAGAAGTGGGAGCTCGACTCCCGCGACCTGGTCGACGGCTCCGAGGTCCCGCAGCGGCCCGCCACCGACTACAAGGCCAAGCCGCAGGACACCTCGATCCGCGCCTTCCGCGACGACGTCGTGGCGGCCATCGGCTCGCAGAACCTCGTCGACGTGCGCTCGCCCGACGAGTTCAGCGGCAAGCTGCTCGCCCCGGCCCACCTCCCGCAGGAGCAGTCGCAGCGCCCCGGCCACGTGCCGAGCGCCCGCAACATCCCCTGGTCGAAGAACGCCAACGACGACGGCACCTTCAAGTCCGACGACGAGCTCAAGGCCCTCTACGAGAACGAGCAGGTCGACCTCTCCAAGGACACGATCGCCTACTGCCGCATCGGTGAGCGTTCGGCCCTGACCTGGTTCGTCCTGCACGAGCTGCTCGGCCAGACCAACGTCAAGAACTACGACGGCTCCTGGACCGAGTACGGCTCGCTCGTCGGCGTGCCGATCGAGCTCGGCGCCAACAAGTAAGACCCCCGACCTCTCTTCCCCCTCAGGAGTCCCCATGTGTGGAGCAAAGGCCGGCGGCCCCGACGCTTCGACGATCAAGCCCGGTGAGACGACGATCCAGGGCCAGGTGACCCGCGACGGCGAGCCCGTCACCGGTTACGTGCGCCTGCTCGACTCGACCGGCGAGTTCACCGCCGAGGTCCCCACCTCGGCCACCGGACAGTTCCGCTTCTACGCCGCCGAGGGCACGTGGACCGTCCGGGCGCTGGTTCCCGGCGGCACGGCGGACCGTACGGTCGTCGCCCGGACGGGCGGTCTCGCGGAGGTCGCGATCGCGGTCTGAGCCACCACCGCACCGCAGACGGCTGAAGGGCCGCACCCCAGGGGGTTGGACGCCACTGGAACGGGGTGCGGCCCTTCGGCTACGTCACGGCTATGGGGTTACGGCGTGGCCACGGGGTCAGGGCGTGGCCACGGGGTCACGGCGTGGCTACGGGGTCACAGCGTGGCTACGGCTGGTGCCTGCGTCTGCCGTCCAGCTCGTCCCACCACTCGTCGGACTTCGCATCGCCGCTCGGGTCGTCCCACCAGCGGTCGTCCGGCCCTCTCCGATTCGCCGTGATCGCGGCCAGCGGCGGGATCACCATCGCCACGACACACATTCCGACGGCGACGGGCACCGACCACAGCCGCACCACGCCCCAGGCCAGGACGAAGAGCCCGACGCAGGTCCCCATCATGGCGAAGTACACATGACGCCTACGCGCGTACATACACCCAGCGTACGTCCCGCGCCCCCTCACAGAGAGGGACGGGCGCCGCCCGACTAGAGTGGGACCGGCTCTGATACCTGCCCCAACCGCTCACCGAGGAGCACCCCGTGCTTGAGGCCTTCTTCTCCGCCCTGCTGGTTCTCGTCTGCGTCGGCGTTCTCGCCTTCATGGGCCTGACCGTGAAGAAGCTGTACCAGGGCCAGCGCTGACCTCCCCGCCCCTCACCGCCACCTCCACAGATCGCCTGAGCTTCCCATGATCGAGATTCCGTCCGACCTGAACCCCGACCTCGTCCCCCTCGCCTTCCTCCTCGGCAACTGGGCCGGCGCGGGCGTCACCGACTTCCCCGGCGCCGAGAAGGCGAATTTCGGCCAGGAGGTCTCCTTCACGCACGACGGTCGGGACTTCATCGAGTACCGGTCGTACACCTGGGTGCTCGACTCCGAGGGCAACAAGGTCAAGCCCCTGGAGACCGAGTCCGGGTTCTGGCGCATCGACAAGGACCGCAAGGTCGAGGTCGTCATGGTCCGCGACGACGGTGTCGTCGAGGTCTGGTACGGCGAGCTGGCCGACAAGAAGCCGCAGATCGACCTGGCCACCGACGCCGTCGCCCGCACCGCGGCCTCGGGCCCCTACACCGGTGGCAAGCGCCTCTACGGCTATGTGAAGGGCGACCTGATGTGGGTCGGCGAGAAGCAGACCCCCGAGGTGCCGCTGCGCCCCTACATGTCGGCCCAGCTGAAGAAGGTCGTCACCCCCGAGGAGGTCGCCGAGATGGCCCGCAACCTCGGTGATCTGCCGGACGACGGCATCGCTTTCTTCAAGTAGACCTAGACTTCTGGTGTGACGAGTACCGACTCCGACTGGAAGAGCGACCTGCGTCAGCGCGGCTACCGGCTGACGCCGCAGCGTCAGCTTGTCCTCGAAGCCGTCGACACCCTTGAACACGCGACCCCCGACGACATCCTCTGCGAAGTGCGGAAGACGGCGTCGGGGGTCAACATTTCCACGGTCTACCGCACCCTGGAGCTCCTGGAGGAGCTGGGCCTGGTCAGCCACGCCCACCTCGGGCACGGCGCGCCGACGTACCACCTGGCGGACCGGCACCACCACATCCACCTCGTCTGCCGGGACTGCACGGACGTCATCGAGGCCGACACCGAGATCGCGGCGGAGTTCACCGCCAAGCTGCGGGACACCTTCGGCTTCGACACCGACCTGAAGCACTTCGCGATCTTCGGCCAGTGCGAGAAGTGCGCGGCGCGGAACAGGGACGCCCAGAAATAAAAACCGTCACCAGCGGGTCGTAGTCTTTGTGAACATGAAGAGCCCCCTGTTGTCCCTGCCCGGCGCCGTCCCCGCCGAGGGCGTGGACGAAGGCGTCGCCGCCCACTACGGCGAACTGTTCCGTGAGCAGCGCGCCCTCGCCGACGGCACCGGTTTCGTCGACCTCTCCCACCGCGGGGTGGTCTCCGTGACCGGCTCCGACCGGCTGAGCTGGCTGCACCTGCTGATCACCCAGCACGTCAGCGAGCTGCCCGCGGGCCAGGCCACCGAAGCGCTGATCCTCTCCGCCAACGGCCACATCGAGCACCACCTCTCCCTCGTCGACGACGGCGAGACCGTCTGGGCGCACGTCGAACCGGGCACGCAGGACGCGCTCATCGCGTACCTGGAGAGCATGAAGTTCTTCTACCGCGTCGAAGTCGCCGACCGCACGGACGAGTTCGCCGTCGTCCACCTGCCCGCCGGCTCCATCGCCCCGGTCCCGGAGGGCGCCGTCGCCCGCGAGACCGCGCACGGCCGCGACCTGTTCCTGCCGCGCGCGGACCTGGAGACGTTCGCCGCCGCCCACGGCCCCGCCGCCGGCCTCCTCGCGTACGAGGCGCTGCGGGTCGAGGCCCACCGGCCGCGCCTCGGCTTCGAGACGGACCACCGCACCATCCCGCACGAGCTCGGCTGGATCGGCTCCGCGGTGCACCTGCAGAAGGGCTGCTACCGCGGCCAGGAGACGGTCGCCCGCGTCCAGAACCTGGGCAAGCCGCCGCGCCGCCTCGTCTTCCTGCACCTGGACGGCAGCGAGGTGCACCTGCCGGTCGCCGGCACGCCGCTGCACCTCGCCGGCGAGGGCGCCGAGGGACGGAAGCTGGGCTTCATCACCACGGCCGTACGCCACCACGAACTGGGACCGATCGCGCTGGGCCTCATCAAGCGCAATGTGCCGCTGGACGCGGGCCTGGTGGCGGGCGACACCGCCGCGGCCCAGGAAGTGGTCGTCGAGCCCTAGGCCCACATTTCTGGTCGAGCCCCGGGCTCACATCTCCAGGAGCACCGTGAACGGGCCGTCGTTCGTCAGGCCCACCCGCATCTGGGCGCCGAAGCGGCCCGTCGCCACCGTCGCCCCCAGGGCGCGGAGCCGCGACACCACCTCGTCGACCAGGGGCTCGGCCACGTCGCCGGGGGCCGCCGCGTTCCACGTGGGGCGGCGGCCCTTCCGGGCGTCTCCGTAGAGCGTGAACTGGCTGATGACCAGGAGCGGGGCGCCGGTGTCGCTGCACGACCTCTCGTCGGACAGCATGCGCAGCGTCCAGAGCTTGCGGGCGAGCCGGTCCGCCTTCTCCTTGGTGTCGTCGTGCGTGACGCCCACCAGGACGCAGAGGCCCTCGCCGCTGATCTCGCCCACCGTCTCCGGGCCGTCCTCGCCCGCCACGACGACGCTCGCGCCGTCGACCCGCTGCACCACTGCTCGCATGCGGCCATCATGCCGTGCCGGGCGCGGCGCCCGGAACATGCCCCCGATCCCCCCATCTGGGGCCGATTCCGGGCACTCGCTCACATAGCGGCCACTCGGGGTGGCACGATGCTCACACGCGGTGCACCGCGTCGACCGGTCGAGGGGACGGGTAGAGGCAGATGAGCACACCAGGTACCGGGCACTCGCCCGGCCGCATCTCCCTGCGGCGTACGGAGGTTCCGCGGCCACCCGCGCAGCGCACCGGCGGCCGGCTGCTGACCGACGGGACCGGGGGCGACCTCGGCGGGCTGCGCCTGCCGGAGCTCCGCGAACTGCGCAGGGCGGCCCAGCAGGACGAGGCCGACCTCAGCTATGTGCGGCGGCTCCTCCAGGGGCGCATCGACATCCTGCGGGCGGAGATCGCGCGCCGCGGGGAGCCGCACGCGCAGGCGCCCGAGCCGGAGGCGACGGTCATGGACCGGCTCGCGGAGATCCTCAGGGACGCCCCGGCCCGCCACCGCTCATCGGCCCGGCACGTCACGCTCGGCACGCCGCACGGCGAGGAGTACCGCCTGCTGGCCACGGAGATGCTCGCCGAGGTCGAGCTCTCCGACCTGGCGGCGCGCACCGACGACGAACTGCACACGGCCATGGGCCGCCTCGTGCGGTACGAACAGCAGGTGTCCCGGCGCCGCCAGCGGCTGCAGCGGACGACGGACGAGTGCAGCGCGGAGATCGCGCGGCGGTACCGGGTGGGAGAGGCGCAGGTCGACGACTTGCTGTCGTGACGATCGCGAGTGTTCCGCCGGGGCCCGGACGCGTCTGAGCCCCGGCCCGTCCGTAGCGGTGGACCGGGGCTCAGCCCCCTTACGGCTGACCGGACTCCCGGCTCCCCTCCGGATGGGAGCCCGGCCCGCCGGGTCTGTGCGGCGCCGGGCGGGTCAGCCCGACTGGGCGAGGAGCAGGACGAGAAGTCCGGCCCCGACGCCGCTGAGCTTCACGTTCTTCGCCTTGATGCCGATGGTCAGCAGGACGAAGGCGACGATGCCGAGCGGTCCGTACTTCCACTGGATGAGCTGCTCGAAACCGAGGGCGAGGGCGGCGACGACGATGGCGATGACGGGCATGACGTTCCCTCCTTCGGGACCGGGGCGGCGAACCCCGATGAGCTGGTGGCCAACCCCGGGAGGGTCTGACCATGTCGCCGAAGTTGGCTACCAACTTCAACTGACTTATCTCCGCTAGGACTCGACTCATAACCACCTTTCCTGCAACTCCCCTAAGATGGCGCGAAGTTGTACTGTTTGGTTGTGAGCACCGAACCTGCCTCCGTCAACGGGCGCAAGCGATCGCAGCGGTCCCACCGCGAGGTCGCCGACGTGCTGCGCGACCGGATCAGGTCCGGGGCGCTGCGGCCGGGACAGCGCATGCCGACCCAGGCCGAGCTGGCCGACGAGTTCGGCGTGGAGCGCGGTGCGGTGCGGGAGGCGCTGCGCATCCTGCACCGTGAGCATCTGCTGTCCAACGTGTCCAAGGGGAGCCCCGCCACGGTCGCGGAGGCCTCCGAGCGCGCCGCGGCCGGACCGGGCGAGACGCGCCCGCAGCCCACGATGGTCGGCCTGGCCCCGCGCATCGCGGCCGCCTTCGACGTGCCCCACGTGGAGATAGACGCGCTCTGTCACACGTCCATCTCGCTCACCATGGCCGTCGGCGAGCCGCTGCGGCAGATCCACGCGGGGCAGCTGAAACCGGCCAAGGTCGACGTCCGGGTGCTGCTGCCGAGCCGCGACATCGACCTCGCCTTCCCCGCGCCGGTCGACGGCGGGGACCACGAGGGCGACCAGGTCCACCGGCGCTGGCTCGACCAGCGCAACGCGCAGGGGCAGGTGCTGCGCCACAACCTCCTGGCGCTGCGCTCCTCGCACGGCATCGACGTGTCGGTGCAGTTCCGCGCGCTGCCGTTCACGCCGCCGGTGAAGCTGTACCTGATCAACGGCTCGGAGGCGCTCTTCGCCTACTACACGCTCACCAAGCGGGACGAGGAGATCGGCCAGGAGTCCCTGGAGATGTACGACGCGCAGGGCACGCAGTCGATGCTCTTTCCGTTCAAGGAGGGGGACGGGCTGCGGGACACCACGTTCGTGGAGCAGTCCCACCTGTGGTTCAACGCTCTGTGGAACACGATCAGTCAGGACCTGCAGCTGTCGGCGGGCAGGGCCTAGGGAGCGGGCCGCCGCCCGCCGACCCGGTCAGCTCGCCGGACCCGTCACCAGGAGGGCGAGGACGACGGCGCCGATGGAGCTGCACGTGGGGTTCCGCGCCTTGACGCCGATGGTGAGCAGGAGGAGGCCGACGATGCCCATCGGGCCGTACTTCCACTGCACGAGCTGCTCGACGGTGACGGCGACCACGGCTGCGAGGAGGGCTATGGCGGGCATGGTGGTTCCTCCTTCTGCCATCTTGGACGAGTTGGCAACCAACTCTGCCTAGGTTGTCCCCACTTGGCGTAAGCCCATAAACAACTTCCCATCAACTCCCCAAAGATGGCGGTCAGTTGTATCGTCTGGTCGTGACCCAGGAGAACGTTGCAGTGAACGGCAGCAGAAGACTCACGCCCCAGGACATCGCCGACACCCTCCGCGACCGCATCCGGGCGGGCGAACTCAAAGCGGGAGAACGCCTGCCGACCCAGGCCGAACTGGCCTGCGAGTTCGGCGTCGAACGCGGCACCGTGCGCCAGGCGATGAAGCTGCTCCAGGGCGAGGGCCTGCTGTCCAACGTCAGCAAGGGAAGCCCGCCGAGGGTGGCGGACGCGGGGCCGGCCCCTGCGAGCAGGGACCCACAGCCGTCGATGGTGGCGTTGGCGCCGCGGTTGGCGGAGGCGTTCGCAAGGCCCCACGTCCGGATAGACGTCGTCTCCTACACCGCCGAGACGCTGATGGTCGCCATCGGCGAGCCGCTCCGCCTGATCCACGAGGGCCGCATCCGGCCGGAGTCGATCGACGTGCGCATCCTGCTGCCGAGCAGCGACATCGAGCTGGCCTTCCCGGTGCCCATCGACACCGACGCGGAGCACCGGCAGCGGCTGCACCAGCGCTGGCTCGCCCAGCGCAACGCCCAGGGCCAGGTGCTGCGGCACAACCTCCGCGCCCTGCGCTCCTCGCACGGCATCGACGTCCATGTGACGTTCCGGGCGCTGCCCTTCACCCCGCCGGTCAAGATCTACCTGCTGAACGCGGCCGAGGCGCTGTTCGCCTTCTACTCGCCCCACCAGCAGTCACTGGAGCTGGACGCGGCCGACGGCGACGAGAGCGAGGTGGTGGACCTCTACGACGTGGGCGGCGTCAAGGCGCCCGTCTTCTCCTTCGAGAAGGCCGTGGCGGCCTCGCGCGACGCGATGTTCGTCGAAGAGTCGCAGAAGTGGTTCGACGCACTCTGGGCAACCATCACCTCGGACCTGACACTCTCTTAGGTGACTCCTGACTCGACGCAACCCGACGCGACCTGGTCCGAGACGGTCAATGACGAGATCGGCATGCTCCGCATCCTGACCGGCCCCGCCCGCTTCGTGCTCTTCGACTTCGACGGACCCATCTGCCGCCTCTTCGCCGGCCACTCGGCCGAGCAGGTGGCGAAGGACCTGGTCCAGTGGCTGGAGGAGAGGGGGCTGCACGGCCTCCTCACCGACGAGGAGCGGCAGCTGGCCGATCCGTACGACGTACTGCGCGCCGTGGACCGGCGTCACCCCGAGAGCGACCTGGTCGACGAGCTGGAGAAGTGGCTGACCCGGCAGGAGCTGAACGCCGTGGCGTCCGCCTGGCCCACCGCGTACGCCGACCGGCTGATCCGCACCTGGTCGGCGGTCGGCGCCCGGCTGGCCGTGACGACGAACAACTCGCCCCGCGCGGTGGAGCGTTACCTCGACTCGCGAGGGCTCCTGGGGTGCTTCCTCCCGCACATCTACGGCCGCACCCGCGACCTCCGGCTGCTCAAGCCCGACCCGCACTGCGTGAACCGCGCCCTGCGCGCCATGGGGGCGGACCCGGCCGCCACACTCATGATCGGCGACGCGCCGTCCGACTGCGTGGCGGCACGGCGGGCGGGCGTCCGCTTCCTCGGCTTCGCGCGCAACGCACGCAAGGCGGGGCTGCTGCGCGGGGCCGGCGCGGAACACCTGGTCGAATCCCTCGAACTGCTCTCCAGAGTGGTGTTCGACATGGGCGACACGAAGGCGCAGTAAAGCGGCAGGCTGAGCGAACGGTCGCCACGCCGGTGTCCACTATGTGGCAAGTGGCAGGAACGGTTCCGTGCAGGGGATACCCTCTGCGCTCATGCCGTCACCTCCGCCTCGCACTCCCCATGAGGCGCCGAAGAGCGGTCGCCGCGAGTCGTGGATCCGACGCCTCGCCGACGCGCACCGGGAACACCCGGACCGCCAGGTCGTGGCCGGTCACCACAACATCAACTACGTCGTGCCGCTCGGCTGGCGCCTCGCCCTGCTGCTGCGCACGATGCCCTTCCGGGCCCGGGTCAAGTGCCGGATGCCCCGGGACACCCTGGAGGTGGTGCCGCGCATCTGGCCGAGCGAGCCGGAGCTCCTCGCGGTGGTGAGCCGGCACCTCAAGGAAGTGCCCAGCTGCCTGCGGGACTTCGGTGACTGGTCGCTGCACTCCTACCGGCCCGGGCGCGCGCTCTCCGAAGTGCAGCCGGAGGGACCCGTCGGGGAGCCGATGATGCGTTCCTTCGCCGAGTTCTTCGCCCGGACGGCGACCGTGCCGGACGAGGAACTGCCACCGAGACCGCCCGGCTGGCCGGAGTCCGGGCAGAGCCAGGAGTTCCTCCACTGGCTGATCGGCTTCACCGAGGACCGGGTGCACGGACCCAACCGCCGGCGGTTCGACGGTCTCTTCGCGGCCGTGGGCCTGCGCCCCGACGCCATGGCCGCCTTCCGCGACGACCCGGCCCGCCCACGCCTGACATCGCGCCCCTTCTGCCTCCTGCACACCGACGTGCACCGCGCCAACGTCGTCGTCGACCACAAGCAACTCGCCGTCATCGACTGGGAACTGGCCATGTACGGCGACCCGCTGCACGACCTCGCCACCCATCTCGTACGCATGGAGTACGACAAGGACGAGCAGAGCCGGATGACGGAGCTGTGGGCCGACGCGATGGAGCGTGCGGGCCACGCCGACATGACGGCGGGCATGGCCACCGACCTGCCTGTCTACCTGGACTTCGAGTACGCCCAGTCCGTCTTCCCCGACATCATGCGGGCCGCCCTCGACCTGACCGAGCTGCCGTCCGAGCCGGACGACGCCGACTTCGCGGCCGCGGCCGTACGGGTCTGCCGGGCCCTGCGGCGAGCGGCCGAACCGCTGAAGCTGGCCGACGTGCCCGACGAGGCCGTGGCCGGGCAGGCGCTGCGCGACTGGTACGCGGGGCCGCTCGGCCGTGCTCTTCCTGACCGGCCCGGGCCCGGGCACCATGGGCTTCTCCTGTAGAGCACCGTTCAATTCCCGTGACACAAGGGGGACGTGGTGGCCGCGAGGGGTCTTCGTGCGGGGCGTGAGCGGTTCGGGGAACGGTGGGCGGACGCCGAGAGCGTCGTGACCAAGGCGCTGCTGCTCGGCGTCTTCCTCCTCGGCCTGGTCGCCCAGTTCGTCCAGCCGGTGGGGGACGCGCTGGAGGGCAAGACCTATCTGGGCGGCGCGATCCTCAGCCTGGTGGGCTACGTGCTCTACGCCGAGGTGCGGGAGCTGAACCGCAGGATGCTCCCCGAGTCCGGGTCGGAGATACGGACGTCCGACCTGCGCGAGCACATCGAGCGGGTGCTGGCGAACAGAAGGGCCAGGCGGATCCGCATAGACGCCATCGGCTACACAGGAGAGACCGTCCAGGCCCCGGTCAGCCGCAGCCTCGAAGCCCTGGAGGAGGGCGCGCGTCGCGAGGTGCGGGTTCGCATACTTGTGCCGGACTTCACCGTGCCGATGGCGATCCCCGGGACGCTGGACGCGGAGGGCAAGGCCGTGGACGACCCGGCGTACCGGGCGTATCAGCTGGACAAGGTCCGGTGGAACGTACGGGAGTTCGGTGTCGCCGCCCGCAGCCTGCGGGAGTCGCGCCGGGCCGAGATGGACGTGCAGTTCCGCGTCCTGTGCATCACGCCGCTGCTGAAGTTCTGCCTGATCAACGGCGACGAGCTGTTCGACGGCATCTACGACAAGGTCGTGCAGGAGTCGGCGCCCGTGCCCCCGGAGCGGCAGATCCTGGATCTCAAGGGCTATCAGGCCGTCCTGACCCACTGGCGCGCCGAGTCGGGAGCCGCGGGCCGCGAGAAGGTCGCGCAGCGGCAGGACCTCTTCGACACGCTGTGGCGGCTCGCCTCACCGCTGCCCGGCGCTCACGCGTAACGCGTGACTCCCGTGCGGAGTTGTTCGAACGCATCGTGCGCGGCGGTGACCGCGGACGGGTGGACGGTGGTCGCGGGTTCGCCCGCCGCGATGCGGTGCCAGTTCTCCTCGGCGAGGATCCGCTGGACGGTGATGATCTGGCCGGCGGCGAGGCGGGCCTCCAGGGGGCTGCCGCCGTGGGCGGTGCGGAGGGCGGTGGCGAGGGCCTGTTCGGAGCGGTTCTGGTAGCCGTGGAGGCGGGCCACCAGGGCGGGGGTGCCGTAGAGGAGGCGGTGGAAGGCCAGGACGGCGGGGGCGTCGCAGAGGCCGGTGACCGGGTCGTGGCGCTCCAGGCCGTCGAGGAAGTGGCGGTGCAGGGCGTCGAGCGCCGTGGCGTCGCCGCGGGCGGTGACGACGCGGGCCGCCTCGTCCTCGTGGTCAGCGAAGCGGTGCAGGACCAGGTCCTCCTTCGAGGCGAAGTAGCGGAACAGCGTCGGCTTGGAGACCTCCGCCGCCTCCGCGACCTCCGCGACGGAGACCTTCTCGAAGCCCCGCTCCAGGAAGAGGGCGATCGCCGTCTCGGAGATCGCCTCGTACCTGCGTCGCTTCTTGCGCTCGCGCAGGCCCGTGGGCCCGGGCCGGTCGGTCTGTGTGCTGTCGCTGGGAGTGTCGCTGGGCATGAGGAGGAGTCTAGCCGGAGTGAGATGCGGTTAGAAATGTGACTCGGTTACGTTTTTCATTACTCTGGTGGGCATGACGTTCACACCACCCGATGCCCTCGCCCAGGAACGCAGCTACCACGACGCCTGCCGCGCCGCCCTCGCCGGCATGGTCGAAGGCGCCGAGGAACAAGTGACCGGAGGAGCGGACGTCTCCGCGTCCGGGGCCGACGCCGAAGTGCTCGGCTACCAGTTCCGCAGCCATGCCAAAGCCATGCGGGAGCTCCCCGAAGCGCCGCTGTTCTTCGGGCGCCTCGACTTCGGCACGGACGCCGACGCCGGTGAGCACCGCGGGCAGAGCTACCACATCGGGCGGCTCCGCATCACCGAGCACCCCTCCGCCCCGCCCCTCGTCGTCGACTGGCGCGCCCCCGTCTCCCGCGCCTTCTACCAGGCCGGGGTGCAGGACCCGCAGGGCGTCGCCGTCCGCCGCCGGTTCGGCTGGGCCCCCGGCAGCAAGGGCGACTCCGCCGACCTCACCGGCATGGAGGACGAGCACCTGGGAGAGGGGGAGAGCGGGAGCAGGGAAGGCAGCCGCATTCTCGCCGGGGAGATCGAGCGGCCCCGCGTCGGACCCATGCGTGACATCGCCGCCACCATCCAGCCCGAACAGGACGACCTCGTACGCGGTGACCTCGCCGCATCCGTCTGCGTGCAGGGAGCCCCCGGCACGGGAAAGACCGCCGTCGGGCTCCACCGCGCCGCCTACCTGCTCTACACCCACCCCCAGCGCGTCCAGCGCTCCGGGCTCCTCATCCTCGGGCCCAACCGCACCTTCCTGCGCTACATCGCCGAGGTGCTGCCCTCCCTCGGCGAGACCGGCGTACGGCAGTCCACCGTCCAGGACGAGGTCGCGCGCCACCCCGTGCGCGCCCACGACGACCCGGCCGCCGCCCTCGTGAAGCACGACGCCCGGATGGCCGAGGTGCTGCGCCGCGCGCTGTACTCCCGCGTCGCGCCGCCCGCGGAGCCCCTGGCGGTGCCGGACGGCTCGTACCGCTGGAGAGTCCCGCTCGGCGAGTTGGAACGGATCATCGAGGACGTGCGGGGCGAGGAGCCGCCGTACGCGGTCGGGCGTGAACGCGTGCGGAGCCGGGTCGTCCGGGCCGTCCAGGAGCAGGCCGAGCGCCGGGCAGGACCGCGGAACAACACCTGGGTGCAGCGGATCGGCCGGTCCCGGCCCGTCAGCGCCTTCGTGGACGGCGCCTGGCCGAGGGCGCGGGCCGACGAGGTGCTCGCCGGTCTCCTCGGCGACGCGGACGCGCTCGCCGCCGCGGCCGACGGCGTCCTCGACGCAGCGGAGCAGCGGGCGATCCTGTGGGCCCGGCCCCCGCGCTCGTACAAGTCCGCGAAATGGAGCGCGGCCGATCTCATCCTGCTGGATGAGATCGAGGGGCTGCTCGAACGGCCCGCGGGGTACGGGCACATCGTCGTCGACGAGGCGCAGGACCTGTCGCCCATGGAGTGCCGGGCCATCGCGCGCCGCGCCGGCTTCGGCTCGCTGACCGTCCTCGGCGACCTCGCGCAGGCCACCGCACCGTGGGCGGCCCGCGGCTGGCCCGAGCTCCTCGCCCACCTGGGCAAACCGGACGCCTCGGTGACGCCGCTGACCACCGGATTCCGGGTGCCGCGCGCCGTCGTCGGGCTCGCCAACCAGCTGCTCGGGCGGCTCGACGTGGACGTGCCGCCCGCCCGGTCGCTGCGCGCCGACGGGGAGCTGCGGGTGCGGGAGGTGCCGACGGCGGCGGAGGTGGAGGCCGGCGTCGTCGGGGCGGTGCGGGACGCGCTCGGGCGGGAGGGGTCCATCGGCGTCATCGCCGCCGACCGGCGCGTCGAGCGGGTGCGTGCCGCCCTGGGCGCCGCGGGGATCGGCAGCGCGGGCCCCGACGAGCTGGGCGCGCGGGTGACCGTGCTGCCGGCCTCGGTCGCCAAGGGACTGGAGTACGACCACGTCGTCGCCGTCGAGCCCGCGGACATCGCGGAGGCCGAACCGCGCGGCCTGCACCGGCTGTACGTCGTCCTGACCCGTGCGGTCTCCCGCCTCGACGTCCTGCACAGCAGGCCGCTGCCCTGGCAGTCCTGGGAGGCACACCCCACGAAGGGGTGAGCGGTCAGCGGTCGAGGACCGCCTCCATGACCGCCTTCGCGATCGGCGCCCCCAGCTTGCCGCCCGCGATCTCCGAACGCGGGATGTCCATGTTGGACGGGTCGACGAACACGGCGACGGCGACGGGGGACTCGCCCTCGCTGTTCTTGGCGTAGGAGACGAACCATGCGTACGGGCGCTCGTCGTTGACGTCCGCGCCGTGCTGGGCCGTGCCGGTCTTGCCGCCGACCGTGACGCCGTCGATCCGCGCCTTGTTCGCGGTGCCGTTCTCGACGGTGTT
The DNA here is from genome assembly GCF_055639375.1 of Streptomyces sp. NPDC039462. Classification (NCBI taxonomy): domain Bacteria; kingdom Bacillati; phylum Actinomycetota; class Actinomycetes; order Kitasatosporales; family Streptomycetaceae; genus Streptomyces; species Streptomyces sp. NPDC039462. The sequence goes on along the minus strand of NZ_JBVKAO010000011.1, from coordinate 91,794 downwards.
CTCCATCATCTCCTGCACCGTCTTCGCGGTCTCCTCGGAGACCGCCTGGTTCAGCGGGTCGGGCGAGGCCTTCTCGATCGTCGACAGGTCGGGGCCGCGCAACTCCTCGACCAGATAGGGCTTCATGACCTCGCCGTCGTTGGCGAGGCCCGCCGTGACCATCGCCATCTGCAGCGGGGTGCTGGTCAGGCTGCCCTGGCCCATGCCGGTCAGCGCGGTCTGCGGCTTGTCGAGCTTCTCCGGATAGCTGCTGGCCGCCGCGCGCACGGGAATGAACTGCTCTTCGTTGAACCCGAACTGCTCCGCCGTCTCCCGCATCCTGTCCTTGCCGACCTTGAGCGCGATGTCGAGGAACACGTTGTTGCAGGACCACTGCATGCCGGTCTTCATCGACACCTTGTCGCAGTTGGCGTCGGGCACGTCGTTGCCGATGCGGGTGGAGCTGAGGGGGAGTTTGTACGGGGTCTCGGCGTCGGTCCGCTCGTCGATGTCCGTCACCACGCCGTGTTCGAGGGCGGCGGCCGCGGTGAGGATCTTGAAGGTGGAGCCCGGCGGGTAGATCTCGCGCAGCGCGCGGTTGCTCAGCGGCTTGTCCGGGCGCTTCTCCAGCTCCTTGAACTTCTTGCCCTCCTCGGCGGAGATGCCCGCGAACACCGACGGGTCGTACGACGGGGTGCTCGCCATCGCGAGCACCTTGCCGGTGCGGGGGTCGAGGGCGACCACCGCACCCTTCGCGTTCAGGCTCACCAGACCTTCGTAGGCGGCCCTCTGCGCCTCGGGGTCGATGGTCGTGACGACGTCGCCGCCCTGCTGCTTCTTGCCGGTCAGCATGTCGAGGGTGCGCTTGATGAAGAGCCGGTCGTCGTTGCCGCTGAGGATGCCGTTGTGGACGCCCTCCAGGAAGGTGCCGCCCTGCGCCTGCGAGAAGTAGCCCGTCACCGGCGCGTACATCGGGCCTTCCTTGAAGGTCCGCTTGTACGCGAAGTCGGTGCCCGACGTCTTCTTGGAACCGGTGATGGACTTGCCGCCGACGATGATGTCGCCGCGGGGGTGGGAGAACGCCTCGATCTGTACGCGGCGGTTCTTGTCGTGGTTGGCCAGTTCGTCGTTCTCCGCGAACTGCACCCAGGTCGCCCGCAGCAGCAGCGCCAGCGTGAGAATCCCGCAGAAGACGGCTATGTGCCGCAGCGGACGGTTCATGGGTGGCTCCCCCGGTGCCGGTGACCGAACTCCTCCGGTCCATGGTGACGGCTCGCGCCCCGGCCCGGGAGAGGAATCCGGGTAACGGTGGCTACGGCGTGGCGGGGGAGGGGAATCCGGGTGAGGTGGCTACGGCGTGGCGGGGGAGGGGAATCCGGGTGACGGTGGCTACGGCGTGGCGGGGGAGGGGAATCCGGGTGACGGTGGCTACGGCGTCGCAGGGGTGCCGGGGGCCCGCAGCACCTCGATGACGCTCGCGAAGCTGTCCTGACCGTGGCCCGCGGCCGCGGCGCGCTCCATCGTCGCCCTCAGGAGCTCGGGCAGCGAGGTGTCGACGCCCCGGGCCCGCGCGGCGTGGACGAGGTGGTCGATCGCCGTGATCTGTACGTCGACGGTGGCGTCGTCGCCCGGATAGCGCCCGGCGTCCACCTGGGGCGCGTACGTCGTCATGAAGCCGGAGACGGCGCCGGTCAGCCAGCGCAGGGCGACCCGGGTGAAGTCGGTGGCCGGGGGCCCGTCGGCGGTCACCACGGCGGTGCCGTGCAGCCAGCCGGCGAACGTCGCCCACATCAGGCCGAGCAGCGCGGAGTCGTACAGCGAGGCGAGGCCGGGCCGCGCGCCCAGGTAGAGCGGGTCGCCGAGCGCGGTGAGGGCCGGGCGGTGGGTTTCGAGGACGGCCTCTGAGCCGCTGTAGAGGAACATCATCTCGGGGCTGCCGACGCCCGGCGGGGTCGTCATGATGCCGCCGTCGAGGTAGCCCGCGCCGTGCGTGGCCGCCCAGGCGGCCATTTCCTCGGCCTGCTCCGGTGACCCGGAGGTGAGGTTGACCAGGGACTTCCCGGCCAGGCCGCCCGCCTCGGCGACCGGGTCGAGGACGGTGTGCAGCGCGTCGTAGTCGAGTACGCAGGCGAGCACGAGGCCGCTCGCGGCGACCGCCTCCGCCGGGGTCGCGGCGACGTGCGCGCCGCGGTCGGCCTGCGCCTTCGCCTTCTCCGGGGTGCGGTTCCAGACGGTGGTGGGGTGACCGCGGTCGAGGAGGGCGGCGGCGAGGGCGGAACCCATGTTGCCGAGGCCGATGACGGTTGCGGGGGCGGGAGTGGTTACGGGGGCGGGGCTGTTCTGTGCGTTCATGGGGACCACGCTCGCAGGGGTCGGCGGGCCCGGACAGTGACAGTGGTGACGGTGAACACCAAATTCCTGCCAGCCGCCCGCGGGCGGCCGCCGCCCTCGTACGCTCACGGGATGAGCGCTGGTTCCGTGGCCGTGGTCGTGGCCGACGAGATCGGGGTCCCGTCCTGGGACCTGTACGAACTGAGCATTCCGCTCACGGTGTTCGGCAAGCCACAGCCCGACCTGTCCGATCACTGGTACGACCTGCGGCTGTGCGCGACAGGGGAACGCGAGCCGGGCGGCGGCGACTTCGGGATCGCGCTCCGCACGCCCTACGGCCTCGAAGGCCTCGCCGGGGCCGACACCGTCGTCGTCACCTCGGTGCCGGACGCCTGTGTCGAGGAGGGCGCGCCGCTGCCGGCCGGTCTCACCGACGCGCTGCGCGCCGCCCACGAGGCGGGCGCCCGCATGGTCTCGCTGTGCACCGGCGCCTTCGCGCTCGCCGATGCGGGTCTCCTCGACGGCCGCAGGGCCACCGCCCACTGGATGCACACCGCCCAGCTCGCCGCCCGGCACCCGAAGGTGACCGTCGACGACTCCGTCCTCTACGTGGACGACGGTGACGTCCTGACCAGCGCGGGCCTGACCGCGGGCCTCGACCTCTGCCTCCACCTGGTCCGCCGCGACCTCGGCGCGCACGTCGCCAACCAGCTCGCGCGCCGCATGGTCGTACCCGCCCACCGGCCGGGCGGCCAGGCCCAGTTCGTCGACCTGTCCGTGCCGGAGACGGACGACGCGGGCCTCGGCCCCGTACTGGAATGGGCCCGCGCGCACCTGGACCGGCCGCTCACCGTCGACGACCTGGCACGCCGGGCGGCGATGAGCCCGCGCACCCTCTACCGCCGCCTCCAGGCGGCCACCGGCACGACACCCCTCCAGTGGCTCCTCAACCAACGCCTCGCCCGGGCCCAGAGCCTCCTGGAGTCGACGGGCCTGCCGGTGGAGAAGGTGGCCGAACTGAGCGGCCTCGGCACGGCGAACAACCTGCGGCACCACTTCCTCAAGCAGGTCGGGGTGCCACCGGGCGACTACCGCCGGTCCTTCTTCAGCGGCCGCCCGGCGGCTTGACCACGCACCGCCCAGCTGACTGACCGCGTCGCACTACGCGGCTGCCCGCTCCTGCCCCGTCAGCCGACCATCAGGATCCCCGAAGCGCTCCGGAGCACAGTCGTCCCTGTCAGCAGCCGACGGAACGACCCGGCGAGTCCGGGGCCAAGTCCGAGGCCGAGTCCACGGGACAGGGAGCACCTCATGACCATCACCACCGAAACCCCCGCCGCGTCCGGCCACACCGCCGTCGGCTCGCCGCTCCTGCGGCCCGCCCGGCTCGGTGCCCTGCGCCTCCCCAACCGTCTCGTCATGGCGCCCATGACCCGCAACCGTGCCTCCGCCGACGGTGTCCCGCTGCCGGTGATGGCCACGTATTACGCCCAGAGAGCCTCGGCGGGGCTGATCGTCGCCGAGGCGGCCACGCCCAACGCGGTCGGGCAGACGTACGCCAACACCACGGCGATCCACGACGACGCGCACGTCGCCGGATGGCGGCGCGTCACCGACGCGGTGCGTGACGCGGGCGGCCGGATGTTCCTGCAGATCCAGCACGGCGGCCGCGTCGGGCACCCCGACAACAGCGGGCTCACGCCCGTCGCGCCCTCGCCGGTCCCGCTCCCGGACACCGTCCACACGCCTTCGGGGCACCAACCCGCCGTCGTACCGAGGGAGATGACGGAAGAGGACATCCGTGACACCGTCGCGGACTTCGCGGCCGCCGCCCGGCGCGCCGTCGACGCGGGCTTCGCCGGTGTCGAGGTGCACGCCGCGAACGGCTACCTCCTCCAGCAGTTCCTCGCCCGCAACACCAACCACCGCACCGACGCGTACGGCGGCCCGGTCGCCCACCGCATCCGCTTCGTGGTCGAGGTCGTCCGCGCCGTCGTCGATGCGATCGGCGCCGAGCGGGTCGGCGTCCGCATCGCGCCCGGCATCACCGTCAACGGCATCGAGGAGGGTGACACCGAGGACATCTATCCGGCGCTCGTCGACGCCCTCAAGGACCTCGGCGACCTCGCCTACCTGCACGTCGTCTTCGCCGACCCCGACAGCGCCCTCTTCCGGCGGATCCGCGCGAGCTGGCCGGGCACGCTCATCGCCAACCCGGTCCTCGGCTGGGGCGGACCGCTGCCCGCCGACGGCGGCAGGCTCGCCGGCGAGCGGCTGCTGGCGGCCGGGGCGGACCTGGTGTCACTGGGCAGGGCGTTCCTCGCCAACCCCGACCTCGTCGAGCGGATGCGGGTGGGCGCGCCGCTGAACCCCTTGCGGGACAAGGGGCTGATGTACGTCGGCGGGGCGACGGGCTACACGGACTATCCGACGCTCGGCCGGGCCGGGGGCGGGGTCAGCGGTGGCGGGCTCAGCGGCGGCGAGCTCAGCGGCGACTGAGCAGCTCCACGAGTCTGGCCGGTCCGTCCGTGCCGTGGCCCTCGTCGATGACGCGCCGCACCAAGCCCTCGGCGGCGCGCATGACGCCCGCGTCGATGCCGTGGGCCTCGGAGGCGTGGACCACGTGGGCCATGGTCGAGGCGGCGGACGTGATCGGGTTGCCGTCGCCGGGGTAGCTGCCCTTGTCGACGTCCACCGCGGTCCCGTCGATGATCGCGGGCAGGATCGCGCTGATGCCCTTCGCGAACGGCGCCAGCTCCTGCGCGGTGACCCCCTCCGCCTTCGCCACCGCGAGACCGTGCATGAGGCCGGTCATCGAGGTCCAGAAGAAGTCGAGCAGCGCGATGTCGTACGCCGCCGCCCGCCCGATGTCCTCACCGAGGTGGGTGTGGGTGCCGCCCAGCTTTTCCAGGACGGGGCGGTGCTCCTCGTAGAGCGCGGCGTCGCCGCTGTGGAGGAAGACCCCGTGCGGCGTGCCGATGGTCGGGGTCGGCGTCATGATCGCGCCGTCCAGGTACCGGACGCCGTGCGCGGCGGCCCAGTTCGCGGTGTCTCTCGACCGGCCGGGGGTGTCGGCGCTGAGATTCACGACCGTACGTCCCCGGAGTGCGGCGGTGACGGCGTCGCGGCGCAGGACGGCGTCCGACGCGTCGTAGTTGACGACGCAGACGACGGTCAACGGACTCGCGGCCACCGCCTCCTCGGCCGTGGCTGCGCTCACCGCGCCCTGCTCGACCAGCTCGCCGTCCCGGCCGGGCGTCCGGTTCCACACGGTGGTGCGCACCCCGGCGGCCAGGAACGCGGCGGCCAGAGCGCGGCCCATCGGGCCCAGGCCGAGTACGGTGACGGCGGACTGTTCGCTGTGCGGAGACATGATCCAACTCCTGTGTGAATATGCGTGGAAGTGCGTGAAGGCATGCGGAGGCGCATGACGGCGTTCGAAGGGGATTGATGTGACGCGCAGCCGGGCTCAGGACCCGAACGTGTGCGGTGTGACCGCCGCGATCGCGGTGATCGACGGCAAGTGGAAGACGGCGCTGCTCTGGCCCCTCGAAAGCGGGCCGCACCGCCCCGGCGAGATCCTCCGGCTGCTGCCGGGGCTCACGGAGAAGGTGCTGACGCAGGCGCTGCGCGAGATGGAGGCGGACGGTCTCGTGCACCGGGAGGTGTACGACGTACGGCCGTTGAAGACCGTCTACTCCCTCACGGAGTTCGGCCGGGACCTGTGCGAGGCGCTGGCCCCGCTGTCGGACTGGGGCCACCGGCGGCTGGACAGGCTGGCCGAAGCCGCCGAGGTCGCCGAGGTCGCCAAGGCCGCCGAAGCCGCCGAGGCTGCCGGGGCCGCCGAGAAGGCCGAGGCCCGGCCGAAAGCCCTGGCACAGCAAGCATCGTGACGCGCGATCACCTCACCCCCTCTTCCCTCTCGCCCGGCTCGTGCGTTCCGCTGCCCCTCCAGGTTCGCCGCTGAGCCGGCCTCCGCCAAGTACCCACTTAAAAGTGGCCATCGGGTAAGGCCATCGGAGGCGGTGTGGCGTCGGGGGTCAGTGCTGGAGCTCCACCACGTCGGCGATCACGCAGCTGACGTTGTCGGGGCCGCCCCTGCTGTTGGCCAGCTCGACGAGGTCCCGCACGGCCTGCTCGGGGTCGCCGACCGTCGTGACCACCCGCCGCACGTCCTCGTCCGGGACGACGGTGGACAGGCCGTCGGAGCAGAGCAGATACCGGTCACCGGCCCGGGCCTCGTGCAGGCGCAGGTCGGGTGCGGCGTCGGAGCCCGGTGTGAGGGCCCGGATCAGCAGCGAGCGCTGAGGGTGGGAGTCCGCTTCCTCGGGGGTGATGCGGCCTTCGTCGAGCAGAGACTGCACCACCGTGTGGTCGTGGGTGATTCGGAAGAACTCGCCGTCGCGCAGGAGGCAGGCGCGGGAGTCGCCGATGTGGACGAGGGCGAGGTGCGAGCCGGTCCAGAGCAGCGCGGTCAGCGTCGTACCGTCCTCCTGCGGAGGTCCCGTGACACCTGCCACGGCCTGCCGGGCCTCCTCGACCGCGTCCTCCAGGACGTTGAGGAGGCTGCCCGCGGGGATGGTCTCGGTCTCCAGGCGCTTGAGCGTGTCGACGGCCGCGGCGCTCGCGGGCGCGCCGCCGCGGCCGAACCCATCGGCGACCGCGAGGAGCCGGGAACCCGCGTACGCCGTGTCCTGGTTGCTCTTCCGGACGAGGCCGGTGTCGGACAGCGCGGCGTAACGAATGCCCAAGGTGGCGGGCTCGGCGGTGGGGGACGGAGTGAGGGACGGCGTCGGGGCCGGCGTGGGGGACGTGGCGTCGGACAAGGCGGAGTCCTTCCAGGACAGGTGGTCGACGAGGAAGGCGGCCAGGTCCCGCCGGGCGGCGGTCTCGGCCTCGACCCGCGCCCAGTACGCCCGCACCTCCCGGGCCGCCGCCCCCGCGTCCAGCGCACAGACGTGCTGGATGCGGGCGAGCGGCATGCCCAGACGGCGGAGCCAGGCGACGAGCCGCGCCCGGTCCAACTGGTCCGGGGCGTACAGGCGGTAGCCGGTCACCGGGTCGACGCGGGCCGGGGGCAGCAGACCGAGCTCGTCGTAGAGACGCAGCGCCTTCGGCGACAGCCGGGACGCCTTCGCGAACACCCCGATGGTCAGCATCCCCATGCCTGCCCCCCCTTCCTCGGCCGGGCACTTCGCCCGGCCCCACCGATGCTGCGGCTTCCCCCAAGGTGAAGGTCAACCGCCGCTCCGTCGCCGGCCTGACGCGCCGGGTCAGCCGCCCACGTACGCCGCGAGGTGCTCGCCCGTGAGGGTGGCGCGGGAGGCGACGAGGTCGGCGGGCGTGCCCTCGAAGACGATCTTGCCGCCGTCGTGGCCCGCGCCCGGCCCGAGGTCGATGATCCAGTCGGCGTGCGCCATGACCGCCTGGTGGTGCTCGACGACGATGACCGACTTGCCCGAGTCGACGAGCCGGTCGAGGAGGCCGAGCAGCTGCTCGACGTCGGCGAGGTGGAGGCCGGTGGTCGGCTCGTCCAGGATGTAGACGCCGCCCTTGTCGCCCATGTGCGTGGCGAGCTTCAGCCGCTGCCGCTCGCCGCCGGAGAGCGTGGTGAGCGGCTGGCCGAGGCTGAGGTAGCCGAGCCCGACGTCCGAGAGGCGCCGCAGGATCTTGTGGGCGGCGGGGGTGTGCGCCTCGCCGGATCCGGTGCCCGAGGCGGAGCCGGAACTGGTGCCCCGGCCCGAGCCGGAGCCGCTGCCGGATCCAGAATCAGAACCAGAACCAGTGCCGGAGCGGGAGTCAGAGCCCGTGCCGGAGCCGGAGCCCGTGCCGGGGCCGAAGAACTCCTCCGCCTCGTCCACCGACATCGCCAGGACCTCGCTGATGTCGCGGCCGCCGAGCCGGTACTCCAGGACCGACGCCTGGTACCGCCTGCCCTCGCAGTCCTCGCACGGGGTGGCGACGCTCGCCATCATGGCCAGGTCGGTGTAGATGACGCCGGCGCCGTTGCACGTCGGGCAGGCGCCCTCGGAGTTCGCGCTGAACAGCGCCGGCTTCACGCCGTTGGCCTTCGCGAACGCCTTGCGGATCGGGTCGAGCAGCCCTGTGTACGTCGCCGGGTTGCTGCGCCGCGAGCCGCGGATCGGGGTCTGGTCGACCGACACCACGCCCGCGTCTGCGGGGATCGACCCGTGCACGAGCGAACTCTTGCCGGAGCCCGCGACGCCGGTGACGACGGTGAGCACCCCGAGCGGAATGTCGACGTCGACATCGCGCAGGTTGTGCGTGTTCGCGCCGCGGATCTCCAGCGCCCCGGTGGGCTCGCGGACCGTCTCCTTCACCGCGGACCGGTCGTCGAAGTGGCGGCCCGTGACGGTGTCGGAGGCCCGCAGCCCCTCGACGGTCCCCTCGAAGCAGACGGTGCCGCCGCCTGTGCCCGCGCCGGGGCCGAGGTCGACGACGTGGTCGGCGATCGCGATCGTCTCGGGCTTGTGCTCGACGACGAGCACGGTGTTGCCCTTGTCCCGCAGGCGCAGCAACAGCCCGTTCATCCGCTGGATGTCGTGGGGGTGCAGGCCGACGGTGGGCTCGTCGAAGACGTACGTGACGTCGGTGAGGGAGGAGCCGAGGTGGCGGATCATCTTGACGCGCTGCGCCTCACCGCCGGACAGGGTGGCCGCGGGCCGGTCGAGGGACAGATACCCGAGCCCGATCTCCACGAACGAGTCGAGCGTCTGCTGCAACGCGGTGAGCAGCGGCCCCACGCTCCCGAACGCGCCCCCTGCCCGCCCCGAGGACGACCCCGCCAGGCCGCGGACCCACTCGGCCAAGTCCCTGATCTCCATCGCGCAGACGTCGGCGATGGACTTCCGCCGGATCTTCGACGAGCGCGCCCCCTCGCTGAGGCGCGTGCCGTCGCACTCGGGGCAGGTGGTGAAGGTGACCGCCCGCTCCACGAACGCCCGGATGTGCGGCTGCATCGACTCCTTGTCCTTGGCCAGGAACGACTTCTGGATCTTGGGGATGAGCCCTTCATAGGTGAGGTTGACGCCGTTGACCTTCACCTTGACCGCTTCGCCGTACAGGAAGGACTGCAGCTCCTTCTTGGTGTACTCGCGGATCGGCTTGTCCGGGTCGACGAAGCCGGACTGGGCGTAGACCTGCACGGTCCACTGGCTGTCCGACTTCCAGCCGGGGATGGTGAACGCGCCCTCGGCCAGCGACTTGGAGTCGTCGTAGAGCTGGGTGAGGTCGATGTCGGAGACCGTGCCGCGGCCCTCGCAGCGCGTGCACATGCCGCCGGTGCGGTGGTACGTCGCGGTCTGCGCCTTCGTCTTGTTGCCCCGCTCGACGGTGATCGCGCCGCTCGCCCGGACCGACGCGGTGTTGAAGGAGTACGCGCTGGGCGGGCCGATGTGTGGCTCGCCGAGCCGGCTGAAGAGGATGCGCAGCATCGCGTTGGCGTCGGTGGCGGTGCCGACGGTGGAGCGGGGGTCGCCGCCCATCCGCTGCTGGCCGACGGTGATCGCGGTGGTGAGACCGTCGAGCACGTCGACCTCGGGCCGCGCGAGCGTCGGCATGAAGCCCTGCACGAAGGCGCTGTACGTCTCGTTGATCAGCCGCTGCGACTCCGCGGCGATCGTGTCGAACACCAGCGAGCTCTTGCCCGAACCGGAGACGCCGGTGAACACCGTCAGACGGCGCTTGGGGATCTCGATGCTGACGTTCTTGAGGTTGTTCTCCCGGGCGCCGTGCACGCGGATCAGGTCGTGGCTGTCGGCAGCGGTCCTGGTGCTCGTCTTCCTGGTGCTCATGGTCTCTCCATCGAGGTCCGGCACGCGGCGTCGTGCGTTTTCACGCTAGCCGGGGGGTCTGACAGTCGCTTCTCGGACGAGACCTCGGACGGGACGCCGGACGGGCCCTCGGACGGGAGGAGAGGAAAATAAAAAAGCAAGGAGGGTTACGCACTCCTTGCCACTCTCAACTTATAGCGCACAGGGGGCCTTGCGGCAAGACCCCGTCGGTCCTGCACAATCACCGCTCGTAACAACGACGAGCTCGACAAACCGGGGACTGACATGGGGGATTACATGGTCGACGTGATCATCGCGGGCGGCGGCCCGACCGGCTTGATGCTGGCGGCCGAACTGCGGCTCCAGGGCGTACACGTCCTCGTACTGGAGAAGGAGACGGAGCCGACCAAGCAGTCCCGTGCGCAGGGCCTGCACGTGCGCAGCATCGAGGTGATGGCCCAACGCGGGCTGCTGGACCGGTTCCTGCCGCTCGGCAGGCAGTTCACCGTCGGCGGCTTCTTCGCAGGCCTCGGCAAGGCCTGGCCCGACCGCCTCGACACGGCGCACTCGTACGTCCTCGCCATCCCGCAGGAAGTCACCGAGCGCCTGCTCGCCGAGCGCGCCGCCGAACTCGGCGTCGAGGTCCGGCGCGGCTGCGAGGTGGCCGGGCTGAGCCAGGACGACGACGGGGTGACCGTCGAACTGGCCGACGGCACCCGGCTGCGCTCGCGCTACGCCGTCGGCTGCGACGGCGGCCGCAGCACGGTGCGCAAGCTGCTCGGCGTCGGCTTCCCCGGCGAGCCGAGCAGGGCCGAGACGCTGCTGGGCGAGATGGAGGTGGCCGTATCGCCCGAGGAACTCACGGAGAAGATCGCCGAAGTCCGCAAGACCCAGCTGCGGTTCGGCGCCATGCCCCTCGGCGACGGGGTGTACCGCGTCATCGTGCCCGCCGACGGCGTGTCCGAGGACCGGGCGACCCCGCCGGTCCTCGCGGACTTCCAGCGGCAGCTGCGGGCGTTCGCGGGCACCGACTTCGGCGTGCACTCGCCGCGCTGGCTGTCCCGCTTCGGCGACGCCACCCGGCAGGCCGAGCGGTACCGGGTCGGCCGGGTGCTGCTGGCCGGTGACGCCGCGCACATCCACCCGCCGACCGGCGGGCAAGGGCTCAACCTCGGCATCCAGGACGCGTTCAACCTCGGCTGGAAGCTGGCTGCCGAGATCAACGGCTGGGCGCCGGAAGGCCTGTTGGACAGTTACTACGACGAACGGCACCCGGTGGCCGCCGCCGTACTGGACAACACCCGCGCGCAGATGGAGCTGATGTCCCAGGAGCCGGGCCCGCAGTCGGTACGCAGACTGCTCGCCGAATTGATGGACTTCGAGGAGGTCAACCGCTACCTCATCGAGAAGATCACCGCGATCGGCGTCCGGTACGACTTCGGCGCGGGCCACGACCTGCTCGGCAAGCGGCTGCGGGACCTGGAGCTGAAGCACGGCCGCCTCTACGACCTGATGCACGAGGGCCGCGGCCTGCTGCTCGACCAGACCGGCCGCCTCTCGGTGGAGGGCTGGACGGACCGGATCGACCACGTCGTCGACGTCAGCGAGGAGTTGGACGCCCCGGCGGTGCTGCTGCGCCCGGACGGCCACGTGGCGTGGGCGGGCGACGACCAGCAGGACCTGCTCGGCGCGGTGCGGAGGTGGTTCGGTACGGGTGATCAGGCGCGGTCGTGGAGCGTGACCTGATAGCCGTCGGGGTCGGCGAAGGTGAAGGTCCGGCCGAAGGGTCCGTCGATCGGCGCGGAGACGATGGTGTGGCCGTCGGCGACGAGAGCGTCGTGGATGGCCTGGACGCCCGTGGCGTGCAGCCAGATCGCGGCACCGATGCCGGGCTGGGCGACGGAGGCGAGATCGGTGCCGGGGACGACCTCGCGGAGTGCGAACGCGATCGGCTTCGTCTCGAAGACGACGGCGTGCGGAGGCCCGGCCTGTGAGCGGACCAGGCCCAGGTACTGCTCGTAGAACGCCTGTGAAGCGTCGAGGTCGCGCGCTTGGAGCGAGATGAAGTCGGGACCGGTGACGGGCATGACGAGCTCCTTCTTTTCATGTCAGCTTTCTGACACGGAGCAACCTATGTCAGAATGCTGACATGAAACAAGACGGTGTCGGTACTGCTGCCGGTGTCGACCTGGAGACGTCACTGGGCTACCTGCTGAAAGAGGCGTCGAGCGTCCTCCGCTCGGCCATGGAGGAGGTGCTGCGGCCGCTCGGGATGACCGTGACGCACTACTCCTGCCTCGAACTGCTGGCCCAGCGGCCGGGCTTGTCGAACTCCGAGCTCGCACGCGGCGCGTTCGTGACCCGGCAGTCGATGAACGTACTGCTCCAGAACCTGGAGCGAGAGGGTTACGTGACCAGACCCGCGGAGGCCCCCGTCGGGAAGGCCCTCCCCGCACGGCTCACGCCTCGAGGCCGCCGGAGCCTGGAGAAGGCGTCGGCGGCGGTCCGGTCCGTCGAGGTCAGAATGCTGACCGGCATGACAGAGGCCGAGCGGTCGGGCGCGTTCCGCATCCTGCAGAGCATGATCCGCTCTCTGCGGGAGGGCGACGGCGGGGACAGGGGCAAGGGCGGGGACAGGGGCAAGGGCGGGGACGCCACCGCCGCCCCAGTCAGCCGATGAGCGCCTCGGTGATCTGCCGGGTGGTCTGCGCGGCGACCCGAGGGTTGACGGCGGCGTAGGAGGTGTAGGCGTTCAGGCCGGTGGCCAGGGCCCAGCCGCGGCCTCGCAGCCAGGTGGCGTCGTCCACGCCGAGCGCGTCCCGGAAGGCGGCCCGGCTCCCGGCAGTCATCAGGGTGAAGGCGATCATCAGGTCGCAGGCAGGGTCCCCGATGCCGAGCCCGCCGAAGTCGATGACGGCGCTGAGGCGGCCGTGCAGGGTCAGCAGGTTGCCCGTGTGGAAGTCGCCGTGGAACCACACCGGAGGGCCGTCCCATCCAGGGGCGCTCATGGCGGCATCCCACAACTCGGTCATCGCCACGGCATCGAAGACGTCACCGGCCTCCGCGATGGCGACCCGCGTCGCACGATCCCGTTCGGACAACGACCAACTGGAGAGACACTCGCACCCGGCTTTGGCCCCGCCCTCGGGCGCGAACCGCTGCAGAGCGGCCAGGAAGCGCGCCAGCTCGACGGCGGTCCTGGTGGAGTCGGCCAGTACGTCGACGGTCGCCACGTCGCCTTCAAGCCATCGGGCCACCGCCCAAGGCCACGGATAGCCGAAGTCGGGTTCCCCCACCCCCACCGGCACCGGAATGGCCAGCGGGAGGTGCGGGGCGAGCCGGGGCAGCCACTCGAACTCCTTCCTGGCCTGACCCACGGCCCCGGCATGCCGGGGCAGCCGAACGGCCAGCTCCTCACCCAGCCGGTAGATGACATGGTCGGACCCGGCCGGGTCGACCAGCTTCAGAGGCAGCTCCGCCCATCGAGGAAACTGGCTGTCGACCAGGCGCCTGACGAGCACGGCATCGATCTCGGGTCGTACGTCCGCGGTTCTCGCGGTTGCCAAAACAGCTCCTGCGGGTCGGCCCGCTCCGTACGGCGGACGGTACGGGTCATCACAATGCGCCGCGGCTCTGCATGTCGACCGATTTAGCGCCACGGGCAGCTAGGGCCCAAGGGCTCGAGGGCTTGCCGGGCGATGGCCGGCTCTCTCACCCGTGTGCCGACAGGGCGTCGCGGAGAGCGATGGGGGAGCGGCCGGTCAGCTGGGTGTAGTCGTTTCGGACTCGATCCCAGCGCTGCTCGCGCACCGAGGCGAACATGGACGCGAAGGCGTAGGTCCACCAGGGATCCAGCCCGGCCGCCGCAGTCTCGGCGCAGTACGTGTCAGACGGGATGTCCACGTAGGAGACAGGTGTCTCCCAGGCTTCCGTCGTGATCGAGGCGATGCCTGCCAGGTTCACCGACTCGGGTCCCGTGATGTCATGGTGCCGGCCGGTCGGCTCACCCACCGCGAGTGCGGCGAGGGCGCGCGCCACGTCGTCGCGCGCCACCAGGGAGACCCGGCCATCCGCTGCCGGCAGCCTGAGCAGCCCGGTCGCTCGGGCCTCGGTGAGCCAGGACCGGAAGAACTCGATGTACAGCGAAGCCCTGGCGAACGAGCACGGGACGCCGGAGGCCAGAAGCAGATCTTCGGTGAGCCGGTTGACCACGGCGTAGCAGAACGGGGACGCCATGTCGGCGTCAACGCTGCTCAGCGCCGCGACATGGCCGACGCGCTCGGCCGCCGCAGCGGCGACGATGTTGCGGTGGTGCAGCAGCACCCGCGCGTCGGGCCCGTCACTGGAGATGAAGACCAGAACGTCCACACCCTTCAGAGCCGCACGCAGAGCGGGCGGATCGGCGTAGTCGGCGACGGCGACCTCCACCCCCGGCGGTACCGCATCGGCGGGCGGCTTCCGCCTGGTCATCGCTACGACGTCCACGTCGGCCCGGCCCGCGAGCAACCGCACCACCCGCCGTCCCAAACTGCCGGCCGCCCCCGTCACGGCGATGCGCATGCCGGAAGTCACCGGTGCTCCACGGCGAGGAAGGCCCGGACGTCGGCCGCCAGGGAAGTCAGCTGCTCGCCGGCCTCCAGCCAGGTGGTCACCGAGGCGCCCCAGCCGCCTGCGGCCTGAGGCCATGGCCGCAAGGCCCAGGTCAGCCCGACGTGGCCGCCGGACCGGAAGACCGCCGACACCGTCAGCTCTTGGTCGTCGGTCTGCCAGCTCCGTTCGCCCTCCCACCCCCGGTAGTCGGAGGCAAGCTCTTCCAGGAACGTGGTGAGGTCGCTGTCCCAGATCCAGGCGACGACCTCGTCGACGCGAGCGGTCAGACCGGGGGCCCGCAGCTCAACGGCATAGTGCACCGAGTCTGCGTCGAAGCTGAACCGGTCGCAGAACGTCACGCCGACGGACGCGTTGTCCCGGCAGCGGATGGTCACGCCGGCCTCGTCGTCAGCGCCGACGTCTGGGGTGGTCATGGGCGGAACGTTAGGTCAACAGCCTGTTCGACGTCACTTGGATTCGTTGCCGGTGGGGTGGAGGACGGCTTCGGCGATTGCACGGACACGCTCCATGGTGATGCCGGTCCGCCGATGGTGTGCGGTCGACTGGTGTCCCCGCCCGGCGCGCAGCGTTCACCGCCGCTTGTAGACGATGCCCGCGCCGGCGACCAAGAAGGCCGCGACGGTCCCACCGGTATTGATCGGGGCGGCCAGCTGATCGTTCCCGCTATAGGAACCACTGTGCAGAAGCAGCGGGACCGAGAAGGAAGAACGGGACCAAACCCTTTATCCAGGTGATCGACCGGAGAATCTCACGTGGGACGTGACCTGTACGCATGGAGGGCCCGGCGGAGCGCCTCCAGCGGGTACGGGGTTTCCCTGTTCTCGTCCTGGATCTTGACGTAGAAGTCCGTCATCACTGCGGCGAGCGGTGCATGGCGGGAGAGGATCGCCCTGGCCTTTTGCGGTCCGTCCGGCGGGTCCTCTCCTTCCGCGCATGCGCGGATAAGTGCCTCGCGTTCTTTCCGCTCGTATCCGTACAGCTTCGTGATCAGCCTGTTCACGAGCCAGCTGCGTGTGTAGCAGCGGTCGTAGGTCCTGTGCAGTTCGAAGAAGCTGGTCTCGGACGGTGACAGATCGAATCGGGAGGATATGGCGAGGCCGTAGTCGGCGAAGTAAAGGCGTCGGCCGTCGACCAGGATGTTCTGAAAATGGGCGTCGAAGTGCAGAAGCCCGCGAGCGTTCATGAAGGACGTGCCGGTCTCCAACTCGCCCTCCACCAGGGAAAAAGCCTGGTCGGCAGACTCTTCACCAGCCTGTACCTGCTCGGTGAGCCACTCGTCGAGCGTCTGAGGGATGTACTCCAGGAACAGCGCGAGGCTCGCAGAGGACTGCTGAAGGGCCTCGATACGACGGCGCACCTCCGGGCTGCCTCCCCAATAGGCCACGACCCGATCCACGTCCGCGAGTTCCTCGGGAAGCGCGGCCGTGTCCGGCAGTACGCGCCAGTGGTACATCATCGGGAACCCTTGGTACTGCCCTCCGAGCACCCAGTTCGTCGTCATGGTGTGAACGGCGAGCTCCCGCCATGCCCCGAAACCAGGCCCACCACCGACGCCGTACTGGCAGAAGGTGGGAATCCCGAACAGGTTGGCCGTGGACCGTGCGTGCTCCGGCAGCCGCTCCATATCCGTGAGCGGCACCCGCTTCACGAAGACCGGCTTCCCATCAACCTTCAGCAGCGCAGACCTTCCGCCGATACCGGAGCCAAGGGGTATGGCGGCGTCAACGAGCGCGCCCAGCCGGCGATCACTTTGCAGGGCGAGGGACGTGGAGACTGTGCTGTAGGCGGCCAGGCGGGTGCTTTCCGGCATATCGGGATGCACGGCCGCTACCTGCATTGGAATGCCGACCTCGTTTTCCACCGTGTACGCGAGTGTCCCCGGACGCTGCCTGCGCACTGTACGCGAAGGCTGACAGGCCGAGCAGGGAGAGTTTTCGCCGCGCGATGTCCCTAGGGCAACCCGCAAGAGGTCGCACTCCGCAGAACGACCGGGACCCGATCACACTCGGCACAGGGCGCCCTGCGTGGTGTGGCGTGATGTGGTGCACTATTGCAAGCGGGTGCTTGCAAAAGTTAGCAAGGGTGCTGCACCATCGGGGCATGGCATCACTCAACGTCGGCAATCTCGGCGAGTACCTGCGCGAGCAGCGGCGCACCGCGCAGCTGTCGTTGCGGCAGCTCGCCGACGCCGCCGGGGTGTCCAATCCGTATCTGAGCCAGATCGAGCGCGGCCTGCGCAAGCCGAGCGCGGAGGTTCTGCAGCAGGTCGCCAAGGCCCTGCGGATCTCCGCCGAGACGCTGTACGTGCGCGCCGGGATCCTCGACGAGAAGGAGCGGGACGAGCTGGAGACGCGCGCCGTCATCCTCGCCGACCCGTCCCTCAACGAGCGCCAGAAGCAGGTGCTCTTGCAGATCTACGAGTCGTTCCGCAAGGAGAACGGCTTCGATGCGACGCCGTACGACGCCGACGGCAGTGATGCTGACGGCAGTGATGCCGACCCGAAGCAGACACCCTCAAGCTGACAAGCCGACGCGAATCCGGGAGGACCATCGTCATGGCCATCACCGATGACCTGCGCAAGACCCTCAGCAATCCCACCCCCGCGTACTTCGTCGCCGGGTCCGCGGACCTCGCCCTCCAGCAGGCGAAGAAGGTTCCCGGTCTCGTCGAGCAGCTGATCGCCGAGGCTCCTTCGCGCATCGACGCGGTGCGCAACACCGACCCCAAGACCGTCCAGGACAAGGCCGCCGCCCGCGCCAAGGAGGCGCAGGAGACCCTCCAGGCCAAGGTCACCGAGGTGCTCGGCACGCTCGACACCGACCTGAAGAAGCTTCAGGAGACCGCGCAGGACATCGCGTTGCGCGGTGTCGGCGTGGCCGCCGAGCTCGCGGTCAAGGCGCGTGAGAAGTACGACGAGGTCGCCGAGCACGGCGAGCAGGCCGTGAAGTCCTGGCGCGGCGAGGCCGCCGAGGAGATCCTCGACCTGGCCGAGACGGTCGAGCCCGACGACGAGGCGGAGCCCGTGGCGGCGCAGGGCGCCGCGCCCAAGCCGGCCGGAGTCGTCGCGCCCCGGAGCGCGGCCGCCGCCCCCGCGAAGAAGCCCGTCGCGAAGAAGGCCCCGGCCCGCAAGACGACGGCGAAGAAGACGCCGCCGCCCGCCAAGTAGCAGCGCCGCGACACGCTTCCGGCGT
Organism: Streptomyces sp. NPDC039462; assembly: GCF_055639375.1. Lineage (NCBI taxonomy): Bacteria > Bacillati > Actinomycetota > Actinomycetes > Kitasatosporales > Streptomycetaceae > Streptomyces > Streptomyces sp. NPDC039462. Next base: position 73,888 of record NZ_JBVKAO010000011.1, on the reverse strand, counting down.
GCGCGAGGGGCGGGCACTCTCCGCGTGCCCGCCCCGTTGACGGGGTAGCGGGTACCGTGGCCGCGTAATCGATGAGCCGTGACTGGCCGAGACTGGTGGTGGACGTTGTGCTGATGCAAGGGTTCGCGAACTTCATGTGGCTGCTGTCGCTGGCCCTGATCGTCTTCAGCGGGTTCGCCCTCATCGACGCCGCCGTCCGGCGCGAGGACGCCTATCGCGCGGCGGACAAGAAGACCAAGCCGTTCTGGCTGATCATCCTCGGCATCGCCTTCGTGGTGAACCTGCTCTTCCCGATTCTGTCGTTCCTGCCGATCATCGGGCTCGTCGCCACCATCGTGTACATGGTGGACGTGCGCCCGGCGATCCAGCAGATCACGGGCGGCGGGCGCGGTGGCCGCCGCGGCGGCTCCAGCAGCGACGGCCCGTACGGCCCGTACAACGGCGGCCGGTAGCCCCCACGACTTCCCCGGACGGGTGCGGTGCCGTCACCGCGCCCCGGGCGAGCGGTCCAGGAGCAGCACCGCCACGTCGTCCGTGAGGTCGCCGCCGTTGAGGTCGCGGACCTCGTTCACGGCTGCCTCCAGGAGTTCGTCGCCCCGCAGCCCCGCGGCGACCTGGCGGCGGATCATCTCCACCATGCCGTCCTGCCCCAGGCGCTGGTTGCCCTCGCCGATCCGGCCCTCGATCAGACCGTCCGTGTAGAGCATCAGGCTCCATGCGCCGCCGAGCTCCACCTGGCGGCGCGGCCAGCGGGCGCGCGGCAGGAGCCCGAGCGCCGGGCCCCCGTCCTCGTACGGCAGGAGCTCGGCGAGGCGTCCCTCGCGCGCGATCAGCGGCGCCGGGTGCCCGGCGAGGCAGAGACCGGCGCGGCGGCCGTCCGGGGCGATGTCGACCGTGCAGAGCGTCGCGAAGATCTCGTCGTTCTCGCGCTCGTGCTCCAGGACTTTCTGGAGCGTGGACAGCAGCTCGTCGCCGCAGAGTCCCGCGAAGGTCAGCGCGCGCCAGGCGATCCGCAGCTCCACGCCGAGCGCCGCCTCGTCGGGCCCGTGGCCGCAGACGTCGCCGATCATGACGTGCACCGAGCCGTCGGGGGTGCGCACGGTGTCGTAGAAGTCGCCGCCGAGGAGCGCGCGGGAGCGGCCGGGGCGGTAGCGGGCGGCGAACCGCAGCGGTGAGCCCTCCAGCAGTGGCGTCGGCAGCAGGCCGCGCTCCAGGCGGGCGTTCTCCTGGGCGCGCAGGCGTGACTCGGTCAGCTGGCGCTGGGCGGCGTCGGCGCGCTTGCGCTCCACCGCGTACCGGATGGCGCGGCTCAGCAGCCGCCCGTCCAGCTCCTCCCGGAAGAGGTAGTCCTGGGCGCCGACCCGGACGGCTTCGGCACCGCGCTCGGAGTCGTCGTTCGCGGTGAGGGCGAGGACGGCGTGCCGGGGCGCGAGGCGCAGCACGTGCTTGAGGGCGACGAGCTCGTCGTCGTCCGCCTCGGTGGCGCCCGGGGTCGGCTGAGCGCCCGGGGCCGACTGGGTGCCCGGCGCCGGCAGGGCGAGGTCCAGCAGGATGCAGTGCACGTCGTCCGTGAGCAGCCGCTCGGCCTCGGTGAGGTTGCGGGCGGTGCGGATACGGATGGGCTTGCCCGCGGAGTCGAGGAGCTGGGGCACGCTCAGCGAGCCCGCCGGGTCGTCCTCGATCACCAGCAGGCTGAGGCTGGAGCCGCTGCTGTGGCCGTTGCCACTGCCGTTGCCACTGCTCTTGTCGTTGGCGGTGCTGCTGGTGCTGCTGGTGCTGCTGGTGTTGCTGTGGGTGTTCGCTGTCGGGGCGTGGGCGGGCGCCGTCGTGTCGTGCGGGGGCGCCGCATGAGCCTGACCGCCTTCCGCGGCCGGGATCGCTCTCTGCCGCGGTATGGGTACGGGCATCGCTTGCTTCCTTCCCTCCCCCCGAGGGCATGGCGCCACGCAGGTCGACGCGGCACCGACGGGGACCATAGCGGTAGCCGTGCCTCCAGTGGAATGGCGCGCGGCAAACGGCCACCGTCATATGCCGCATCCAGGAACGCACTTGGGCACGGCGGGGTCCCGCCAGGGATGACGAACATCACGCCGGGAGGGTTGAGCGGCCGGGCGCGGGGTGCGCTGGGTCACATGGGCCGGGGCCCACCGCCCCCGATGCCGCCCCCGCTCCCGCGTCCGCCTACTTGTCCGGGCGTACGACCCCGAGGATCTTCATCGATCCCGCACCCGCGATCGTCACGTCCCGGCCGGGCCGCGGCGCGTGCACGATCGCGCCGTCACCCAGATACATCCCGACGTGGCTCGCGTCCGCGTGGTAGATGATCAGGTCGCCGGGGCGCATGTTCTTGACGTCGACGCGGGGCAGCTGCTTCCACTGCTCCTGCGAGGTGCGCGGTATGCCGCGACCGGCGGCCGACCAGGCCTTCGAGGTGAGTCCGGAGCAGTCGTACGACCCGGGGCCCTCGGCGCCCCACACGTACGGCTTGCCGATCTGGGCGGTGGCGAACTCGATGGCCTTCTTGCCCTGGGGCGACGCCTTCCCGCTGACGTCCTTCAGGGCGCCCGAACTCACCCACGCCGACTGCTTCTTGAGAGCGGCCGCCTCCTCCAGCTTGCGCAGCCGCTCCCGCTCCTTCTTCTCCAGCGTCGATTCGAGCTTCTCGGCGGCCGAGATCTTCTTCTTGATCTTCTTCTTGGAGGCGGCCTTCGCCTTGCGGTTGGCTTCCAGCTTCTTCCAGCGGGCGGTGGCGTCCTCGGCGTATATCCGCAGGTCCTCCTGCGTGCGCTCCAGCTCGGTGAGCATGCCCTTGGTGGCCTTCTGGCCCTGCCGCAGGCGCCCGGCGCCGTCCAGGAACCGGCCCGGATTGTCGCTGAGCATGAGCTGGGCCTCGTCCGGCATGCCACCGCCGCGGTACTGCGCGCGGGCGGCCGCGCCCGCGCGGGCCTTGAGCTTCTTCAGCTTCGCCTGACCCTTGGAGATCTCTTTGGCCAGCTTCACGATCTGCTCGGACTGCTTGTCGGCCTTTTCCTCGGCCGCGTTGTACGCGTCGGTGGCCACGCCCGCGTCGTGGTAGAGCTTGTCGATGTCCTTGCGGACCTGCTCGAGCGACTCGTCCGTCCGGGGGGCCGGATCGGTGGGCTTCGCAGGACTGGTGGGCTTCGCCGGACTCGCGAAGGCCGTCCCCGGTGCGGCCAGCACCGTCGCCGCGCAGATCAGCGCCACGGCCGTCGCTGTCGAGTATCGCTTGCCAGTCACGCTCCGCCACCCCCAAAGCCGATGTACCTGATTTACCGTCAGTAACTTACGGTCGCCACCGGGATGGTGCCATGCCGACGCCCGATCCGACAGAGCCCGACAGCAACTCCGATCCCCCATACGCCCCATGTGACGTACCGCTACAGCCCATGTGACGTACCGCTACGCCCCATGTGACGTACCGCACGCGAAGATCGTTCCCCGTCACCGCCTGCACCAGAACATCTCCGGGTGACGTCAGGGTGGCCTCAGGGAGACCTGCGGGTTCACCCCGAGCGAGGTGCCAACGCCTCCCAGTGCACCGTCACTTCCCCCTGCCGCCACCGCGAAGTCCCGTCGGTCACCGGCCAGTCGGCCGTCAGGTCCCGCACCGCCCTGATCCACCGCTGCCGCGCCCCGTACGAGGCGTACGGCGCCGCGGCCGCCCAGGCCCGGTCGAAGTCCCGCAGGAACGCGTGCACGGGCTCGCCCGGCACGTTCCGGTGGATCAGCGCCTTCGGCAGCCGCTCGGCGAGGTCGGACGGCCGGTCCAGGGAGCCGAGCCGCGTCGCGAACGTCACCGTGCGCGGCCCCTCGGGCCCGAGCGCGACCCACACGTGCCGCCGCCCGATCTCGTCGCAGGTGCCCTCGACGAGCAGCCCGCCGGGGGAGAGGCGGGCCCGCAGCCGCTCCCAGACGGCGGCGACCTGCTCCTCGTCGTACTGCCGCAGGACGTTCGCGGCCCGGATCAGGACCGGTTCCGGCCCCGCTCCCGCCGGCAGCGGGACCTCGAAGCCGCCGTGCAGGAAGGAGAGGCCCTCGCGCTCGTACGGCGCGGCGGCCGCGACCCGCGCCGGGTCGATCTCGATGCCGACCACCCGCGCGCGTGGGGCGACGGTACGCAGCCTGAGCAGCAGCTCGACGGCGGTCCAGGGGGAGGCGCCGTAGCCCAGGTCGACGGCGACGGGGTCTGCGGCGCGGCGCAGCGCGGGGCCGTGGACGGCGGCGATCCAGCGGTCCATGCGGCGCAGCCGGTTCGGGTTCGTGGTCCCGCGCGTCACCGTTCCCACGGGGCGGGAGGAGGTGCGTGGGGCCATGGAGGAAGGGTATGCGGGAGAGCGGTGGAGAGACACGCGTGACGACGCAGCGTAACGCTTTGGCAAAAACGAGCCGGGCGGGGGCCAGGCGGAAATGGAGCAGCCGGCTCCGGTGTTCCCCCTCTGGAGGTACGTACGCCCTCCCCGTAGTCATGCCCGCAGTCATGTCCGTACGCAAGGAGGACCGCCACGTGAGCCAGTACGTGTCCAGGCTCGGGCGTCGCTCCCCGGCGGCACCCCCACGGCTCCGTATCCCCGGCACTCAGCGGCGGCCCCGCCGCGTGGCGATGCTGAGCGTGCACACCTCGCCGCTGCACCAGCCCGGTACGGGCGACGCGGGCGGCATGAACGTCTACATCGTCGAGCTCGCCAAGCGCCTCGCCGCGATCAACATCGAGGTCGAGATCTTCACGCGCGCCACCGCCGGAGGGCTCCCCTCCGCCGTGGAACTCGCGCCCGGCGTCCTCGTGCGCCACGTGGACGCGGGCCCCTACGAAGGACTCGCCAAGGAAGAGCTGCCGGCCCAGCTCTGCGCCTTCACGCACGGCGTCATGCAGGCCTGGGCGGGACACCGGCCCGGCTACTACGACCTGGTCCACTCCCACTACTGGCTCTCCGGCCACGTCGGCTGGCTCGCCGCCGAACGCTGGGGCGTCCCCCTCGTCCACGCCATGCACACCATGGCCAAGGTCAAGAACGCGGCGCTGGCCGAGGGCGACACCCCCGAACCCGCCGCCCGCGTCATCGGCGAGACCCAGATCGTCCGCGCCGCCGACCGCCTCATCGCCAACACCTCCGAAGAGGCCGACGAGCTCGTACGCCACTACGAAGCCGAGCCCGGCAAGGTCGCCGTCGTCCACCCCGGCGTGAACCTCGACCGGTTCCGCCCCGCCGACGGCCGCGCCGCCGCCCGGCACCGCCTGGGCCTGCCGCAGAACGCCCTCGTCCCGGTTTTCGCGGGCCGCATCCAGCCCCTCAAAGCCCCCGACCTGCTGCTCCGCGCGGTCGCCGTCCTCCTGGACGAGCGTCCCGCACTGCGTTCGAACATCGTCGTCCCCATCGTCGGCGGCCCGAGCGGCAGTGGCCTCGCCAAGCCGGAGGGGCTGCAGAAACTGGCCGCGAAGCTGGGGATCGCGGACGTCGTCCGCTTCCAGCCGCCGGTCGGCCAGGAGCAGCTGGCGGACTGGTTCAGGGCGGCGTCCGTCCTCGTGATGCCCTCGTACAGCGAGTCCTTCGGCCTCGTCGCCATCGAGGCGCAGGCGGCGGGCACGCCGGTCCTCGCGGCGGCGGTCGGCGGGCTGCCCGTCGCCGTACGCGACGGGGTGACCGGATTCCTCATCCCCAACCACGAACCGGCCCACTACGCGCGCGTGCTGCGCGATTTCGCCGACCATCCACACCTTGTGGACAGCATGGGTGAGGCCGCGGCCCGGCACGCGGAGTCCTTCGGCTGGGACACGGCGGCGTCCTCGACGGCGGACGTCTACACCGCGGCGATGCACGACTTCCGCACGTCCCGCCGTCACGTACGCTCGCACCATGGCTGATCAGGCGGACACTGCGGCGATCATCGAGCGGACCCTGGACGACGCCGAGCTCGAGTGGGAGACCGTCGAGCCCGGCTCGTACGTGGTGAAGCTCCCCGGCACCCGAAAGCTCTCCACGACCCTGTCACTGCGGGTCGGCAACCACTCCCTCTCCCTCAACGCCTTCGTGATCCGCCACCCGGACGAGAACCACGAGGCGGTGCACCGCTGGCTCTTGGAGCGGAACCTCCGCCTCTACGGCGTCAGTTACGCGATCGACTCGCTCGGCGACATCTACCTCGCCGGCAAGCTCCCGCTCTCCGCCGTCACCCCGACGGAACTCGACCGCCTCCTCGGCTCGGTCCTCTCGGCCTCCGACGACTCCTTCAACACCCTCCTCGAACTGGGCTTCGCGTCGGCGATCCGCAAGGAGTACGAGTGGCGGGTCGCTCGGGGCGAGTCGACGCGCAATCTTGAGGCGTTCACGCACCTGACCCAGCCGAGCGGCGACAAGAACCGCTGAGGCGGCGAGCGGACGACTGGGCCCGCCCGCTGTATGCCCCCCCGCGTCCCTATTCGCACGACTCGGTGCCGGGCAAACGGGTGGGTGGGTGGGAGCCATCCGCCGCGAAGCGGCGGCGTAGTCCACCCCCTTCCGCCCAGCGCAGCGCTATGCCATGCTCCCGCCCATCGCAAGCATGAACTCCGTTCACATCCATGGAAGACGGAAGGCGGCGGGCAGGGCATGGCGCACAAGGAACCCACCAGGCGAACCCTGCTCGGCGGCGCGATAGGCGTCGCGGCAGCCACCGTCACCAGTGCTGCCACCGGGACAGCCCACGCCACCCCCACCCCCGCCCCCGGCATGCCCCAAACCCCCACCCTCTGGCGAGAGTTCACCAAGACCCCCTACACCCACCCCCAGATCCCCTACATCGGCCGGGCAGGCTGCCGCGCGGGAAGGCAACCCTCGACCCACCCGGCGAAGAACCCCCGACCCCACATCGACGTCCGCCACTACGGCGCCCACCCCGACGGCAACTCCGACGCCGCCCCCGCGATCAACCGCGCCCTCGCCGAGGCGGGCGAGAAGGGCGGCGGCACCGTAGTGCTGCACCCCGGCACGTACCGGATCGACGACCTCATCCGCATCACCCACGACAACGTCACCCTCCGCGGCGCGGGCAGCACCCGCACCACCCTCCTCGCCACGAAGAGCCTCACCGAGCTGATCGGCCCCTACGGCTCCCGCTACGGCGGCGACAAGTCCAGCTGGTCCTGGGCCGGCGGCCTCATCTGGCTCTGCCCCGAAGCCCGTTGGCAGTCCCTCACCACCGCCATCAAGGCAAAGAGCTGGCCCTTCGAGGGCTGGACCGGCAACAAGCGCGACGAGTGGGAGACCCTCACCCCCGTCCGTCCCGCCCGCCGGGGCTCCTGGTCGGTGACCGTCACCGACACCTCCCGCCTCCGCGAGGGCGACCTCGTCCTCCTCCGCCTCGCGGATGACCCGGACCACACCCTCTTGGAGCACATGGCAGGCGACGGCGCGGGCGCGAAGTCGTACACCTGGGACGACAAGACGAAGCTCACCTCGTACGTCCCCTACGAGTGGCCCGTACGGATCGCCGCGCTCCACCGCGGCAGGCGCCGGGTCACCTTCGAACGGCCGCTCCCCCTCGACGTACGCCCGGAGTGGGACCCCCGTCTCACCACCCACGTCCCGGCGCTGACCGGCTCCGGCGTCGAGGCCCTCACCCTCGAAGCGCCCGAGGCCCCGCAGTCCCCGCACCTCCTCGACAAGGGCTACAACGGCGTCACGTTCCAGTGCGCGTACGACTGTTGGGCCGACGACATCGTCGTACGCCACGTCGACAACGGCTTCGGCCTGGTCGCCGCCTCCGCCTGCACCCTGCGCCGCACCCGCGTGACCGGCCGCGGCTCCCACCACCCGTACTTCTGCCGTGAGGGCTCGCACGACAACCTCATCGAGGACTTCCGGATCGACGCCCGCACCACCCCCGCCCCGCCCGGCACCCAACTGCACGGCATCAACGTCGAAGGCCTCTCCTCCTACAACGTCTGGTCACGCGGCCGTATGGAGATGGGCACGTTCGACAGCCATCGCGGGATGCCCTTCGCGAACGTACGGACGGACATCACCATCAACAACAACGGCCGGCACGGCGGCGACGCGAGCGCGGGCCCCCTCTTCGGAGCCCGCTTCACCCACTGGAACATCCGCGTCACCAACGAACGCGCGGGCCTGATGAAGATCGACGGACTCGCGCCCTACAGTGCAACGGTCGGTCTCAACACGGTCCGCGAGTTCGACCAGATCGACGTCCCCGACTTCACCGGCGACCTGCACGCGCGTCTGGAGCTGTACGGCACTACGGACGCGGTTCGGCCACGGAATCTGTACGAGGCGCAACGGGCTCTGCGACGCTGACCTCAGCGCCGCCGGGGGCCTCCTCCTCCGGCAGCTTCCGCATCAACGCCCAGTACCCGAAGGCCGCCCCCGTCCCGATCACCGCACAAGCGGCCCACAGCCACTCCGCCCCGAACCGGTCGATCACGAAGCCGGACATGAGCGGGGCGACCAGCGCGGCCACGGACCACGACATCGTGTACATGCCCTGGTAGCGCCCGCGGCCGTGGACCGGGGAGAGCCGTACGACCAGCCCCGTCTGCGTCGGCGCGTTGACGATCTCGGCGAGCGTCCACACGCACACGGTCAGCGCGAAGACCCCGACCGACCCGGCGAAAGCGGTGAGCCCGAAACCGTACCCGGCGAGCACCGAGGAGATCACCAACAGCCGCCCCGCGTCCCGGTGTTCGATGAACCGCGTGACCGGGACCTGCAGGGCCACGATCAGGACGCCGTTGACGGCGATGGCGACGCCGTAGTCAGCGGGCGTGAACCCCGCGTCACCCATCGCGATCGGCAGCCCCACGGAGCCCTGCTGGAAGATCAGCGCGACGAGGAAGGACAACCCGACCACGCCCATGAACCGCCCGTCCCGCACCACGGTCCCGAGGCCCACATCGGGCTCCGCCGCCTTCTCCAGCGCCGTCCGCACGGGCCGCGACTCCGGCAGCTTCGCGAAGACGACGATCGCGCAGGCCATCGTCATGGCGGCCTCGATCAGGAAGCCGGCGCGGTAGCTGTACGAGGCGATGAACCCGGCACCGGCCGAGGAGATGGCGAACCCCAGATTGATGGCCCAGTAATTCAGCGAGAAGGCCCGCACCCGGTCCTCGGGCCGGACGATGTCCGCCATCATCGCCTGAACGGCGGGCCGGGACGCGTTGCTCGCCATGCCCACCGCGCAGGCGACGCCGGCGATCGCGACGGGGTGCTCCATGAACCCGAGCACCGCCACCGACACGGCCGTCGAGGCCTGCGCGATCAGCAGCGTGGGCCGCCGCCCGAGCCGGTCGGTCATCACTCCCGCGCCGAGCGAGGAGACGACACCCCCGAGCCCGTGGAGGGCGACCACGAGCCCCGCGTACGAGGCGGAGTAGCCCCGCTCCAGGGTCAGGTACAGGGCCATGAACGTGGCGACGAAGGCGCCGAGCCGATTGACGAGCGTGCTGGTCCACAACCACCAGAAGGCTCGTGGGAGCCCCGACACGCTCTCCGTGACGGCACGTCTCATGGCGGCGAACGGCATGGAAGATTCCCCCGGGACGACATCAAACATAAGAGGCAGATGTAAGAGGCGCGGACAGCACCCGCATATTACGATCCCCTGATCCCGCACCGCCACTCAATTGACAGCAGCCGTCAACTGTCACCCGTCGCATGGCACCCCCTGTCCCGTCCGCGCCCACGCGCGCGAGGCTCCCCGGGGTTCGATTACGCTCAGAGGCATGGCCGACGCACCGTACAAGCTGATCCTCCTCCGCCACGGCGAGAGCGAATGGAACGCGAAGAACCTGTTCACCGGCTGGGTGGACGTCAACCTCAACGAGAAGGGCGAGAAGGAGGCGGTCCGCGGCGGTGAGCTGCTCAAGGACGCCGGCCTGCTCCCCGACGTGGTCCACACGTCGCTCCAGAAGCGCGCCATCCGCACGGCGCAGCTCGCCCTCGAGGCGGCCGACCGCCACTGGATCCCGGTCCACCGCTCCTGGCGCCTGAACGAGCGCCACTACGGCGCCCTCCAGGGCAAGGACAAGGCCCAGACCCTCGCCGAGTTCGGCGAGGAGCAGTTCATGCTGTGGCGCCGCTCGTACGACACCCCGCCCCCGCCGCTGGACCGCGACGCGGAGTACTCCCAGTTCTCCGACCCGCGCTACGCCACGCTCCCCCCGGAGCTGCGCCCCCAGACGGAGTGCCTCAAGGACGTCGTCGTCCGCATGCTCCCGTACTGGTTCGACGGCATCGTCCCCGACCTCCTCACGGGCAAGACGGTCCTGGTGGCGGCCCACGGAAACTCCCTCCGCGCCCTGGTCAAGCACCTGGACGGCATCTCGGACGAGGACATCGCGGGCCTGAACATCCCCACGGGCATCCCGCTCTCCTACGAACTCGACGCCACCTTCAAGCCCCTGAACCCGGGCGGCACGTACCTGGACCCGGCCGCGGCGAAGGCAGCGATCGAGGCAGTCAAGAACCAGGGCAAGAAGAAGTAAGCAGAGCTGATCAAGCCCTCTACCTGCGGATTTCTCGCGGGTAGAGGGCTTGTTTATGTACTGGGACCGTCGCTGGGCCGTGAGAGGGGTTCGGGGCCGCTGTCAAGCCTTCTCGCGTGCCTCGGTGAATAGCAATGTGCCCGGTATGCTGTTCGCACCTCACCTGAACCTCCCCTGAACTCCATGCAGATGCACGTGAGTTCCCAGGCTCCGACCCGAGAAGCGGGTCGGCTGGAGGAGAAGGGAGGCGGTAGAGGTGAGCCTTAAAAAAGACGAGCCTCGTAGCTGGACCAGCGCTGAGAGGTGTCAGGTCTGGCTTACGGGGGTGGGTCTACTGGTGGCCATCGCTACCGGCGTGATGCAGTTCGCTCGATGAGCGAGTCACGCGCGAGGGCGGTCGGGACCGGGAGCTGTACGTGCAGCGAGCCCGGCCTGCTTGAAGGCGACCGGGCTCGTTGACTGCAAGAGGACCTGGATCCGGGTGCCACCGGGTCTGGGTCCTCAGTCGTTCTAGAGTCTTCTAGAACTTTCGCGAGCTATCTAGAGCCAACTAGAACCAACTAGTGCTTGCGCCCCAATCTCTCACGCACTGCTAATCCAATCAACTTGTGAGTCTGTACGTGAGTCCAGATCTCTCGTCTCTTCAGTCAACCGCCTTCGCCGATCTGTTCGCAGTGACCATCGAGGAGTCTTGTCTCCTTCGTTGTCGCCTCTCTTCATCGGCGATCGAAGACAGATGCCACTGCCTTTCGAGTGCGCTCCTGGCTTGAATCGCTCAGCCCCAGAAGCTGGGTCGTCCCGGGCCGCCCGACGCCGCTGACCCATGTCTGTAGGTCGGAGGCTTACGTGTGGTGCGGGTCGTCCTTTGAGCGGCTGTCCGCAAGATCGGGCGCGGGTTCAGGACGGCCAGGCGTCGGTCATCTGGAAGGAGACCACGGTTCCGCCGAAGCGGCTGGGGCCGGCGTGCCAAGCATCGGAGATGGAGTCGACCAGGAGTAGCCCGCGACCGTGTGCGTCGTTGGCGTCGGGGCACCTCAGCCGCACGTTCTCCGGGAGCCCCGGGTTGTGCACCTCCACCCTGAGGGAGTCGTCCTCGCGGAACCACTCCACCCGGACGACCCAGGGCTCGTCCGACCTGCCGTGGACGACGGCGTTGGTCACAAGCTCCGAGATCAGCAGGACGCAGTCGTCGACCGAGCAGGCGGGCTCGTACGGAGTGATGAACTTCCGGAACCAACGCCGGGCCCGAGACGCGGACTCCGCGACGGGGTGCAAGGTCATCGCACCGAGGCGCGGCGACTCTTCGCAGGGGTCGTGGTCGATCGTGTAGGTCATCAGCGTCCGGCACCTCTCAGTCTCGAGGTCCCGATCTCGACCTCTCTATACATCTCACCCTTGACTAACATCTCTAGAGACGTCAATCGAAAACGTGAGAAGAGGTGGGAGGTAGTCGATCGGGTCAGTGGCTACTCGCAGCGAACGAACGCCCAACCCGTGGCCTAAGGTGTCTAGAGATGAGCGGGAGGAGAACTGCGGGAATGGCCCACACCGGAGAAGCCCCTCGGCCCAAGTACCAGCGGATCGCGGACACCCTGCGCGAGGCGATCCACGCGGGCCAGTACGGTCCTGGTGACCGGCTGCCGGGGGAGAACGACCTCATGGCCACGCACGGCGTTGCCCGCATGACGGCACGCCAGGCCCTGAGCGTCCTTCGGGACGAGGGCATCGCTGAAGCACGCAAGGGAGCCGGCGTGTTCGTCCGCACCTTCCGCCCGCTCCGGCGTCGGGGCATTCAGCGACTGGCCGAGCAGCAGTGGGGGAACGGCCGTTCCATCTGGTCGGCGGACATCGAGAACCGCTCCCTTGAGGTGGACCAGGTCACCGTGTCCGAGGAGACCGCACCCGACCGCGTCGGCACGGTCTTGGAGTTGGTCGATGAGGAGCCGGTGTGCGTGAGGCGCCGGCGTTTCGTCCTGGACGGCAAACCCGTCCTGCTCGCGACGAGTTACCTGCCCATGTCCCTGGTCGCCGGATCCGCGATCACCCAGGAGGACACCGGGGAGGGCGGAACGTACGCCAGGCTCGCCGAACTCGGCCACAAGCCGGCCCACTTCCGCGAAGAGATCCGCTCCCGCATGCCGTCGAAGGACGAGGCGGAGTGCTTGAGCATGTCGGCGGGCACCCCGGTCGTCCTCATCTGCCGCACGGCATTCACGGCCGAAGGTCACCCCGTCGAACTCAACGAGATGACGTTGGACGCCGCCTCGTACGTCTTGGAGTACGACTTCGACGCCTGACGCGGCCCCGAGCGCGTGGCCGAGCGCGGGGGTTGCCCATCGGCTTGTAGGCCGGCGATGGCCTGCTGGCCATGGAGGCTGAAAAGGAGTGAGGCCAGTGGTCTTCGACGCGGAGCGGGCGGCGCGCGTCGCGGTCATGCGGGAAGCCGCCAGGCCCGTCTGGGAGGGAAGTGGCGACACCGACGTGCTGCAGCAGTTCCTCAAGGACAGCGGGTGCCACGGAGTGGAAGCCGTAGCCGTGACCATGGACCTGCTGAACTGCGATCTCGGCGAAGCGCAACGGGTCTTCTTCAACGCCCCGTGCCGGGGCGCCGAGCGTCGGTACCACAATCACGCCCTGGACCTGCTCGAAGACACAACCGACCCCGAGACCCACGCCTGACACCGTTCACCGCGTACCCGTGCCCCCACCGTGCCCCGACCCGGCCCCCGACCCCGCAGACGATTCCGAGATCCCCTGGGCCAGGTCCGTGACCACGTTCTGGATGCCCTGGCCGAAGTCTGTCGGGGCCACCAGGATGCCGAAGACCAGGACCACGGACATGGTAAGGAACGTGTCCGTCTTCGTGCGGGGAGCCACTCGTCTGCGCAGGAGCACGACGATGACGACAGCCAGCAGAACCGCGAGGTCGATCGACAGCACCACTTGGCCACCCCTCCCGTCAGGAGCCAAAGACCCGGACGTTCCTGTGTAACCCGAATTCGCGCCTCGTGGCTGCCCGGTCACCCGTAGTTGGCAGCAAAGCATTCATCCGAGGCTGAATCGGCTCGGGGCCCGAGGGAGGCTCGAGGGGGACTCATGGGCCCCGCCCCGGGACGGAGGTGGGCAACCGCCACGCGCGCGTGCGCCGTTGACGCGCCCCGGTCCTGTGGGCATGCAATGGCAGCAGGCAGTACGCCGGTACGCCTTCGAGGAGGAGACCATGGCCGAGTCCCCTACGCGCGAATCCGTTCCCGAGCAGTCCGTCTGTCTTCTGAAGTCCTGCGGCTGCGGCCCCGGCTGCAGCTGTGGCTGCCAGTCGGGTGGCAGCTGCCAGTGCGGGGGCGGTTGCGGCTGACACCCGGGTGCGTTCCGTTGCGCCTGGACGGGCAGTGAACACGGCTGTGCCCCGCCCGGAATCCGACCCGGGCGGGGCACATGCGCTCGAAGCGGAGAGTCTCAGGAGCCCGAGCCCTCCACCTGCGCCGGCCCCGTCGCCTGTATCTCGTCCGCGTGTTCGCCCGTCACCAGGTAGACGACCCGCTTCGCCACCGATACCGCGTGGTCCGCGAAGCGCTCGTAGTAGCGGCCGAGGAGCGTCACGTCGACGGCCGTCTCGATGCCGTGCTTCCAGCGGTCGTCCATGAGGTGCTGGAACAGCGTGCGGTGCAGCTGGTCCATCTCGTCGTCGTCCTGCTCCAGCTGGAGCGCCAGGTCGACGTCCTTGGTGATGATGACCTCCGCCGCCTTCGCCATCAGGCGCTGCGCGAGCTGGCCCATCTCCAGGATCGTGGCATGCAGGTCCCGCGGCACCGCCGAGTCGGGGAAGCGGAGCCTCGCCAGCTTCGCGACGTGCTGGGCGAGGTCGCCCGAGCGCTCCAGGTCGGCGCTCATGCGCAGCGAGGTGACCACGATGCGCAGATCCGTGGCGACCGGCTGCTGGCGCGCCAGCAGGGCTATCGCGCGTGCCTCCAGGTCGTGCTGCAGATCGTCGACCTTCTGGTCGGCCGCGATCACGCTCTCGGCCATCTTCAGGTCGGCGTCGAGCATGGCCGTCGTGGCGCGCCCGATCGCGGACCCGACGAGGCGGGCCATCTCGACGAGGCTGTCGCCGATCGAGTCAAGTTCCTCGTGGTACGCGTCCCGCATGTGGCTGTCCCTCTCTAGTACGTGCCAGGGGGCTGGCCCCTACGCTCCCACGGTGCGGGCCGGACGCGTCCGTTTCCGGCACCCCAAATGAATCGCCACCGTCATCAAGGTGAACTGTGGGCGACGAAGGACGGCGACCCCGACCGGCGCCGCCCCGGTCCGCTCGGAGTAAGTGAACCGGTGCAGTCCCCATGGTGAACTCTGGGCGACGACTGTTCGAGCCGACACCCGTACGGCTGTGACCGGCGCTTACTCGGCGCATAACCTGGACGCATGGACGTGAACGCGGCGGTCGCCGCAGCGGCAGCGATCGCCGGGGTGTGCACCGGTGTCATCGCCATGCTGGCGTTCCGATGGAGCGAGCGCGACCAGAAACGCCCCACCCGGACCTCCCTGCACACCGATCCCGTACTGCCACCCGGCGTGGACACGGTGCTCTCCGTGCTCCGCTCCTCCGCGGTCGTCCTCGACGAGGCCGACAGCGTGGTCAAGGCCAGCTCGGCGGCGTACGCGCTCGGTCTCGTACGCGGCGGGAAGCTCGCCGTCGAGCCCATGCTGCAGATGGCCCGCGACACCCGCCGCGACGGGGAGATACGCCAGGTGGAGCTGGACCTGCCGCGGCGCGGCACCGGTCGCGGCGAGGCCCTGGCCGTCTCCGCGCGCGTGGCCCCGCTCGGCTCCCGCCTCGTCCTGCTCCTCGTGGAGGACCTGACCGAGGCCCGCCGCATCGAGGCCGTACGACGAGACTTCGTCGCGAACGTGAGCCATGAGCTGAAGACTCCGGTGGGGGCGCTTTCGCTGCTCTCCGAAGCCGTCATGGACGCCTCCGACGACCCGGAGGCCGTCGAGCGCTTCGCCGGCCGCATGCAGATCGAGGCGACCCGGCTGACCAACCTCGTGCAGGAACTCATCGACCTCTCCCGGGTACAGAACGACGACCCCCTGGAGGACGCCGAACCCGTCCGCGTCGACGAACTGGTGGCCGAGGCGATCGACCGCAGTCGCCACCAGGCCTCCCACAAGCAGATCAC
This sequence comes from Streptomyces sp. NPDC039462, assembly GCF_055639375.1. Taxonomy (NCBI): domain Bacteria; kingdom Bacillati; phylum Actinomycetota; class Actinomycetes; order Kitasatosporales; family Streptomycetaceae; genus Streptomyces; species Streptomyces sp. NPDC039462. The sequence continues at coordinate 58,216 of NZ_JBVKAO010000011.1, read as the reverse complement.
CATGGCCGCCGGAGGCACCGCCGAGCTCCAGATCTGGGGCAACCGCGGACAGCTCGCGGCGGCCCTCGGCAACCTCGTCGAGAACGCCGTGAACTACAGTCCGGCCCGCACCCGCGTGGGCATAGCCGCCCGCCGGGTCACCGCACCCGGCGGGGACCTCATCGAGGTCGCGGTCACCGACCAGGGCATCGGCATCTCCGACAAGGACAAGGAACGCATCTTCGAGCGCTTCTACCGCGTCGACCCGGCCCGCTCCCGGGCCACCGGCGGCACCGGCCTCGGCCTCGCCATCGTCAAACACGTGGCCGCCTCGCACGGCGGGGAGGTCACCGTGTGGAGCTCCGAGGGTCAGGGCTCCACCTTCACCCTGCGGCTGCCCGAGGCGGCCGCACACCGCGACCGCGGAACCGGTCGTGGCGGCGGACCCGACGGGGAGACCGCCCCATCCGACGCGAGCCCCGCCGCCGCCGCGACCACCACGTACGAACCCATTCCTGCCCCGGAGGTCCTTCCGTGACCCGAGTGCTCGTCGTCGAGGACGAGGAATCCTTCAGCGACGCCCTGTCCTACATGCTCCGTAAGGAGGGTTTCGAAGTCGCCATCGCGGCAACCGGCCCGGACGGACTCGACGAATTCGAGCGCAACGGCGCCGACCTCGTCCTGCTCGACCTGATGCTGCCCGGCCTGCCCGGCACCGAGGTCTGCCGCCAGCTGCGCAGCCGCTCCAACGTCCCGGTGATCATGGTCACCGCCAAGGACAGCGAGATCGACAAGGTCGTCGGCCTGGAGATAGGAGCCGATGACTACGTCACCAAGCCCTTCTCCTCGCGCGAGCTGGTCGCCCGCATCCGCGCGGTGCTGCGCCGCCGCGGCGAGCCCGAGGAGGTCGCCCCGCAGGCCCTGGAGGCCGGCCCGGTGCGGATGGACGTCGACCGCCACGTGGTCACGGTCTCCGGCTCCAAGGTCGACCTGCCCCTGAAGGAGTTCGACCTCCTGGAGATGCTGCTGCGCAACGCGGGCCGCGTACTGACCCGCATGCAGCTCATCGACCGGGTCTGGGGCGCCGACTACGTGGGCGACACCAAGACCCTCGACGTCCACGTGAAGCGCCTGCGCGCCAAGATCGAGCCGGATCCGGGGGCGCCCAGGTACCTGGTCACGGTCCGGGGTCTCGGTTACAAGTTCGAGCCGTAAACAGCACGGCGAGTACGGAGAAAGGCCGAGTACGGAGAAGGGCGGGGCCCCGGTGGGGTCCCGCCCTTCTTGTGTCGTGCGCTGTACGTACGTCGATCAGTGCTCGGCGCCGGTCCCGGTGCCGGTCCCCGTGTCCGCACCGTGCGAGGCGGACCCCGACGGGTCCGTACTCGCGCCGTCCGACGGCTTGCCGGACGGGTCGGTGGAGGCGCCCGTCGACGCACCCGTGGAGGGCTCGCCCGACTGGCCCGGCTTCGCGGGCTTCGACGGCTTGCCGCCCGGAGCCTGCGGCAGGGCGCTCGGGCCCCACTTGCTGAAGTAGCTCTCGGCGGGCACGACGAACGCTTCCATCTTCACGTCGCCGGTCCTGCTGAAGGAGAACGTGACGGGCTGCGCGTTGCCCTGCTTGACGGCCTCGCCGGCGCCGGACAGGACCGCCGAGGCGTTGTCCTTGCCGCCGATGACGAGGGAGCCGCCGGCCGGGATGGTCAGCGGGCCGTTCGGCTTGGAGGCCTTGTCTTCCTTGCCGCGCGTCAGCTTGGCCTTCTCGTCCGCGCCCTCGACCGCGATGGACCTCAGGGTCTGGGGCTTGTCACCGGCGTTGAAGATCGTCGCGGAGATCGCGGCCGGGCCCGTGGACTTCTGGTCGGGCTGCGTGATGACCATGGCGTTCTGGATCTTGATGTCGCCGACGGAGGTCGCGGCGTTGTCCGGCTTGACCTCCATCGTCTGTGCGTTGTTGCCCGCCGCGCACGCGGAGAGCGAGGCGAGCGAGAACGCGATGGCGGTGGCGGCGAGGGCGCCGCGTCGAAGGCTGCGGCTCACGGCGGCGGCAACTCCTTGAACGTGGGCGGTACAGGACGGGGCGGGCGGCCGTAAAGCCGTCCTACGGGCGGCCGTAAAGCTGCCCTAAGGGTGTGTCAGCGCGCTTAGGTTACCGAGCCGTTCCCACGCCACCGCACCCGACCCGCCCCTTAGCCCACCCGGCAGCGCGCCCGACCCGCCTCCGGGAGTCATGAGCCCCGCCGGGCCGTCCTCCGCCCCAGCCGTCTCATTGCCCCCGCGGGCCCCTTTCGTAAAAGCATCACCAAGAGGCTCCGGTGTCACGCTCCGCGGATTTCCGGTAAGGAATGCGGAGGCGGCCGGAGAATTGATCATCTGCCGGATGACCGATGACCTGTCCGATCGCGTTCGGCTTGATCAATTCGGAAACGTCTCGCACTGTGTCGAGCACATCTCTCCGGCGTCCGAACGGAGTATCGGAAGTTCACCGCTTGGAACCGCGCAAACCGGGACGTTCGGCCGCTTCGAGCGCCCTCGGGGGGCGTACGACGGGGGCGTTTCCGGCTCCCTGAAGAGCCGCTCCGACCTGCGAATACCTCGTTCCGATGCCCCTCCGCAGCACGTTCCTGTTGCTGTTGTCAAGCCCCGAGATATGCCCTGACCTGCGAAAACGCCATTCAGAAGAGGCGATTCTCGTGTTAGGATGGATAGCCACGGAAGGGGTACCTGTCACATGACGTTCAAGGTTGGCGACACCGTGGTCTATCCCCATCACGGGGCCGCGCTGATCGAGGCCATCGAAACTCGCCAGATCAAAGGCGTGGACAAGACCTACTTGGTGCTGAAGGTCGCCCAGGGCGACCTGACGGTGCGTGTGCCAGCGGACAATGCGGAGTTCGTCGGCGTGCGTGATGTGGTCGGGCAGGACGGCCTCGACCGGGTCTTCGAAGTACTGCGCGCGCCGTACGCCGAAGAGCCCACGAACTGGTCGCGCCGCTACAAGGCAAATCTCGAGAAGCTCGCCTCCGGCGATGTCATCAAGGTCGCGGAAGTCGTGCGTGACCTGTGGCGTCGGGAGCGCGAGCGTGGACTGTCGGCCGGCGAGAAGCGCATGCTCGCCAAGGCCCGCCAGATCCTGGTGAGCGAGCTCGCCCTCGCGGAGAACACGAACGAGGACAAGGCCGAGGCCCTGCTCGACGAGGTCCTCGCGTCCTGACGCGGACAGTCCGAGGCACCCGCCTCGGCAGTCCCGCGTCGATCAGGCGCAGCAATGCCGCGGTGCCCGCTGACCCTTACTGGAGTCGCCGGGCGCTGCGGCATGTTCGTACCCGCATATTCTTCGCACCCTGGCACATGTGAGAGCGGCCCCCGGGGAGCCGTGTTGGCGTGCTGGACTCGGCAGCTGGCTCGACCAGATGTCACGGAAGGGTCCGGTCAAGATGCCACCCCGGCACGGTGAGGCCATACCCACGTCGGCCGAGCACACAAACCTGAACGGAACCGATGTCTAGCGAATCCCGTACCGCGGTGGTCATTCCCGCGGCTGGGCGGGGCGTGCGCCTCGGCCCGGGCGCCCCCAAAGCGCTTCGCGCGCTGAACGGCACCCCGATGCTCATCCACGCCGTGCGCGCCATGGCGGAATCCCGTGCCGTCTCCCTCGTCGTCGTGGTGGCGCCGCCGGACGGCGCCCCCGAGGTCAAGACGCTCCTCGACGACCACGCGCTGCCCGAGCGGACCGACTTCCTCGTCGTGCCCGGCGGGGAGAGCCGCCAGGAGTCCGTGCGGGCCGGACTCGACGCGCTGCCGGACGGCTTCGACATCGTGCTCGTGCACGACGCGGCCCGTCCGCTGGTGCCCGTCGACACGGTCGACGGCGTCATCGAGGCCGTACGCGAGGGAGCGCCCGCCGTCGTCCCCGCGCTGCCCCTGGCCGACACCGTCAAGCAGGTCGAGCCCGCGGCGACGCCCGGGCAGCCCGAGCCCGTCGTGGCGACACCGGAGCGGGCCAGGCTGCGTGCCGTGCAGACCCCGCAGGGCTTCGACCGGGCCACGCTCGTGCGCGCCCACGAGACCGTCACCGACAACGTGACGGACGACGCCAGCATGGTCGAGCAGCTCGGCCTGCCCGTCGTCGTGGTGCCCGGCCACGAGGAGGCGTTCAAGGTGACGCGCCCCCTCGACCTCGTGCTCGCCGAGGCCGTCCTCGCCCGCAGGAGGGCCAACGATGGCTTCTGAGACGCCCCCCGCCCCGGTGCTCCCCCTGGTCGGCATCGGCACCGACATCCACGCCTTCGAAGAGGGCCGCGAGCTGTGGTGCGCGGGCCTGAAGTGGGAGGACGAGGGGCCCGGACTCGCCGGGCACTCCGACGCCGACGTCGTCGCCCACGCCGCCTGCAACGCGCTGTTCTCCGCGGCCGGTCTCGGTGACCTCGGTGCCCACTTCGGCACCGGACGCACCGAGTGGTCCGGCGCCCCCGGCCTGACGCTGCTCGCCGAGGCCGCCCGCATCGTCCGGGACGCGGGCTTCACCATCGGCAATGTCGCCGTCCAGGTCATCGGCCCCCGCCCGAAGATCGGCAAGCGCAGGGACGAGGCGCAGAAGGTCCTCTCCGAAGCGGCCGGCGCCCCCGTCTCGGTCTCCGGCGCCACCACCGACGGCCTCGGCTTCCCCGGCCGCGGCGACGGCCTCGCCGCGGTGGCCACCGCGTTGGTCGTACGGACGACGCCCTGACGGAGATTTCGGGTAATCGTGGCTCCTACAAGGCAAGGCTCTCGCAGCCGCTGTCCACGAAGGAGTGACGCCATGTCCGCCGTACTGTCCGACCAGCTCAAGGCTCTTCTCGACGCCCCGTCCTTCATCATCGTCGCCACGATCCAGCCCGACGGCAGTCCTCAGCTGTCGCCGGTCTGGGTGAAGCGCGACGGCGACGACGTGCTGTTCTCGACGACTCTCGGCCGCCGCAAGGAGAAGAACCTGCGCCGCGACCCGCGGGTGACGGTGCTGCTTCAGCCCTTCGACGCGCCGTACACGTACGCGGAGATCCGCGGCACCGCGGAGATGACGACGGAGGGCGGCCAGGAGCTGATCGACGAGCTGTCGGTGAAGTACACGGGCAAGAAGTACGCGGAGTTCAACCCGGCATCGAAGGACGACTCCCCGCGAGTCGTCGTCCGGGTCTCCGCGCGCAAGGTCGTCGGGCGGGTCTGAGGGCGTCGGGACGTCACAGTTCCGTGCACGGTGACCAAGGGGGCGTGGGGCACTGTCCCACGCCCACTACCCTGGAGTCGTGACGATTCGCCTGTACGACACCAGCGCCCGGCAGATCCGTGACTTCAGCCCCCTCAACGACGGCTGCGTCTCGATCTACCTCTGTGGTGCCACGGTCCAGGCTGCACCGCACATCGGGCACATCAGGTCCGGCCTGAACTTCGACATCATGCGCCGCTGGTTCACCTACCGCGGCTACGACGTGACGTTCGTCAGGAACGTGACCGACATCGACGACAAGATCATCAAGAAGTCGGCCGAGCAGGGCCGGCCCTGGTGGTCCATCGGGTACGAGAACGAGCGCGCGTTCAACAGCGGTTACGACGCGCTCGGCTGCCTGCCGCCCACCTACGAGCCGCGTGCCACCGGCCACATCACCGAGATGGTCGAGATGATGCGCGGGCTCATCGAGCGCGGGCACGCATACGAGGCCGATGGCAACGTCTACTTCGACGTGCGGTCCTTCCCGGGGTACCTGGAGCTCTCCAACCAGGACCTGGACGAGCTGCGCCAGCCCTCGGGCGAGGGCGAGACCGGCAAGCGCGACCCGCGCGACTTCGCCATGTGGAAGGCCGCCAAGGAGGGGGAGCCCAGCTGGGAGACCCCCTGGGGGCGCGGCCGGCCCGGCTGGCACCTGGAGTGCTCGGCGATGGCCCACAAGTACCTGGGCCGCGAGTTCGACATCCACGGCGGCGGGATCGACCTGATCTTCCCCCACCACGAGAACGAGATCGCCCAGGCCAAGGCCTTCGGTGACACCTTCGCGCGCTACTGGGTGCACAACGGCTGGGTCACCATGAGCGGCGAGAAGATGTCGAAGTCGCTCGGCAACTCGGTCCTCGTCAGCGAGATGGTCAAGCAGTGGCGCCCGATCGTGCTGCGGTATTACCTGGGCACCCCGCACTACCGCTCGATGATCGAGTACAGCCCGGAGGCCCTGCGCGAGGCCGAGTCCGCGTTCGCCCGCATCGAGGGCTTCGTGCAGCGCGTGGTCGAGAAGGCCGGCGGGGTCGTCGAGCCCGCCGCCCAGGTGCCGCCCGCCTTCGCCGACGCCATGGACGACGACATGGGCGTCCCGCAGGCGCTCGCCATCGTCCACACCACGGTCCGGCAGGGGAACAGCGCCCTCGCCGCCGACGACAAGGAAGCCGCCGTCGAGCGCCTCGCCGAGGTGCGGGCCATGCTCGGCGTCCTCGGCCTCGACCCCCTCGACCCGCACTGGGCGGGCGGGGAGCAGGACCGCGGCGAAGACCTGCACGGCGCGGTCGACACCCTGGTGCGGCTCGTCCTCGACCAGCGCGAGGCCGCCCGGTCCCGCAAGGACTGGGGCACCGCCGACGCCATCCGCGACCAGCTCAACCAGTCGGGCCTCGTCATCGAGGACAGCCCGAGCGGGCCCCGCTGGACGCTCGGCCCGCGCTAGGGGCCCTCTGATGTGCCGCCCGGCCTTCCGGGCGGCACACTTCATAGACGTACACCTCTGCGCGTACGCACGTACGCGCACACGCATCACAACAGACAGGTAGGTCATGGCCGCTAACAACCGCCGCATGTCCGGCAAGAAGGGCGCGCAGGTCGGCAGCGGCGGCAATCGGCGCCGCGGCCTCGAGGGCAAGGGTCCGACGCCGCCCGCCGAGGCGCGCAAGGGGCATGTGAAGAACCGCATCGCCACCGCCAAGGCCAAGAAGGCCGCGGGCCGCCGCGGCACGCCCAAGGGGCGCGGCGGCAAGGGGACCTCCGAGATGGTCGTCGGCCGCAACCCCGTCTTCGAGGCGCTGCGCGACGGCGTGCCCGCCTCCACGCTCTACGTCCAGCAGTTCATCGACAACGACGAGCGGGTCCGCGAGGCGCTGCAGCTCGCGGCCGAGCGCGGCGGCATCCACCTCATGGAGGCCCCGCGCCCCGAGCTGGACCGCATGACGAACGGCCTGAACCACCAGGGCCTCGTCCTCCAGGTCCCGCCGTACGAGTACGCGCACCCGGAGGACCTCGTCGCCGCCGCGTTCGACGAGGGCGAGGACCCGCTGATCGTCGCGCTCGACGGCGTGACGGACCCGCGCAACCTCGGCGCGATCGTCCGCTCGGTGACCGCGTTCGGCGGCCACGGAGTCGTCGTGCCCGAGCGCCGGGCCGCCGGCATGACGGCCGGCGCGTGGAAGACCTCGGCCGGCACGGCCGCGCGCACGCCGGTCGCCCGCTGCACGAACCTGACGCGCGCCCTGGAGGCGTACAAGAAGGCGGGCGTCGCCATCGTCGGCCTCGCGGCGGACGGCGAGCACGAGATCGGTGACCTGGAGGCGCTCAGCGGCCCCGTCGTCATCGTTGTCGGCAGCGAGGGCAAGGGCCTCTCGCGGCTCGTCGGTGAGACGTGCGACTTCCGGGTGCGGATCCCGATGCCGGGTGGCGCGGAATCCCTGAACGCCGGTGTGGCGGCCGGTGTCGTGCTGTACGAGGCCGCGCGGCGCCGCGCGTAGGAGTTCCCCGGCGTACAAATGTCCGGGCCGTGTGATCCCTTGACGGGGATCTCTTGACGCGGTCCGGACATTTCCCCGTGGTCAAAGCAGTGTCCTAAACACACATCACTCGGTTAGATGAGTGTGGACACCAGAACACCCCGCACTCCCACAGGGGGAAGCTCGTCAGGTTTCGACGATGCTCCCGCGCTGAGCATGGTGAAGGTGCCGAGCGACCCGGCGCAGGTCATCGTCAATCACGCGAGTTTCCGCGTGCAGCTTCCCGCCGCTGGGCGCACTCAATCCCCTCGTATCTCACGGCACTTGGGCACGCCCGACGAGACGGTGCGCATCCCCGCCGTCGGCGCGGCCGCCAAGCGCCGCGCGCCCGTCGTCTGGAGCGGGAAGTCCGACCCGGACGACACCGGCGCGATCAGACTGCTGCAGGCCGTGCGCGGCAGCGGCATGCTCCGTTCGGCCGAAGAGGCGGGGCCCTACGACGAGGGCGGCGCCACGCAGGTCATCCCGCGCGTCGACATCGACGAAGGCCCCGAGACCGTCGAGACGCCCGCCGTCATCGGGCCGCGCGTCCCCGAGTCCGGGACCCGGCTGCTGCCGCAGACGCGGCCGTCCGGCAGCGACTACGACGAGCGCCTCGACCAGCAGGGCCGGTACGCCGACTACGCAGGCGATGCCGACGACGCCTATGACGACGCGTACGACGACGAGCGCGGCGAGGGCGAGGAGCGGGTCCGCAGGCACGGCTCCGACCCCGTCCGGCACGCCTACTACCCCGGCCGCCGGATGAACCTCGGCGTCGTCCTGCTCCCGCTGCGCGTCTTCCTCGGCTTCATCTCCATCTACGCCGGCATGGGCAAGCTCTGCGACCCCGTCTACTTCGACGGCGGCGAACGCGGCTCCATGGTCAAGTGGCTCAACTCGCTGCACCCCTGGGCGCTCGCCGAGCCGCTGCGCGACTTCGCCCTCCAGCACCCGGTGGGCGCCGGCCTCTGCATCGCCTTCCTCCAGGTCGTCGTCGGCGTCCTGACCGTGCTCGGACTCTGGCAGCGGGTCGCCGCCTCGATCGGCGTGCTGCTCTCGGCGGCGCTCATCGTCACCGTCAGCTGGAAGACGGTTCCCGCCTACGACGCGCCCGACATCATCTACCTCGCCGCCTGGTCGCCGCTGATCATCGCGGGCGCGCCCGTCTACTCCGTCGACGGGCGGCTCGCGGGCGAGGCCTGGCGCACGCTCGGCCCGCGCGTCGACATCTGGGACCTGCGGCGGCGCGTGCTGCGGCGCGGCGGTCTGATCGGTGCCGTCGTGGTCGGCGTCACGCTGCTCATCGGGTCGCTGCTGGGCGGCGCGGTGCGCGACGCGGACCGGGTCACCGTGCCGGGCCCCGGCGAGCCGCCGCGCAACGTACTGCCGGGCTCGCCGCTGCCCCAGGACCCCGCGAAGAAGCGCAAGGAGCGCCAGTCGCAGTCCCCGTCCGCCGCGCCGGGGACCCCGACGCGGGGCAGCTCCGCGACCCCCACGCAGGGCGCCACGGCGCCGGGCACGGCCACCCGGGAGACGGGCACGACCGGCTCCACGGGAGCGGGACGGCCCAGCCAGCCGCAGGGCAGCAGCACGGCGGGGCAGGCTCCGCCGCAGCAGTCGGCGCCGCAGCAGCCGTCGGCCACGACCGCGGGGCCGTCGTCCAGCGGTGGTTCCGGCGGCAGCACGGGCGGTGCGGGTACGTCAGGCGGCGGCACGAGCGGTGGCGCCGAGGAGAGGCCCCGCGGCCTGCTGGGCGGCGTACTCGGCCGCTGAGCTCCCCGGAGCCCCCCTGCTCCCTCTACGCCGAAGGGGCCCCGCACACACACTGTGCGGGGCCCCTTCGGCGTACGGACGCTCAACGGAGCTGTTCGGCGTGCGGACGCTCAACGGCCCTGGGCGGCCAGTTCCTTGGCGGCCTCGGTGAGGTCCTTCGCGGTGTCGATCGCGCGCCAGTAGGCGCCCTGCGGCAGCGGGTAGCCCGCGAGGCGCTTCTCCCGGGCCAGGCGCGGGAAGGTGGTGCGCTCGTGGTCGCCGAGGTCCGGCAGGAGCGCGGTGAACGAGGCCGAGAAGACGTACACGCCCGCGTTGATGAGGTACGGGGACGGCGGGGCCTCGATGAAGTCCGTGATGTGGCCGAACGCGTCCGTCTCGACGGCGCCCCACGGGATGCGGGGGCGGGCCAGGGCGAGGGTCGCGGTGGCGTCGCGCTCGGCGTGGAAGGCCGCCATGTCGCGCAGCGAGAAGCGGGTCCAGATGTCGCCGTTCGTCGCGTACCAGGGCTGGTCGGCGTGCGGCAGGTGCCGGGCGGCGTACTTGAGGCCGCCGCCCCGGCCGAGCGGCTCCTTCTCGACGACCGTGCTGACGTTCAGCGGGAGGTCGGCGGAGTCCAGCCACTCCTGGAGGACCTCCGCGAGGTGCCCGCAGGAGACGACGGCGTCCGTCACGCCCTCCTCGGCCAGCCAGGCAAGCTGATGGCCGATGATCGGGGTCCCCGTGCCGGGGATCTCGACCATCGGCTTGGGCCGGTCGTCGGTGTACGGGCGGAGCCTGGAGCCCTGGCCTCCGGCCAGGACGACAGCCTGCGTGGGCTTCAGCATGGTCATGCTGGAAACCCTACGCGGCGCCGCGCGGCGGCCCGCTCAGCCGTTCCGGTGGGCGGCGGCCACGCCCGTCGCGAAGGAGGTGTCGCAGACGGGCCTCGCGTACGACTGGGCGCGGGTCGGGCCGTACACGCGCACGGCGGCGCGGCCGAGCGCGCGGGCGATGGCCGCGCAGTGCCGGGCGAGCGACGGGTGGCGGTTCACCTCCTGCTGGAGATGGGTGAGCGCGACGCCGGGGTTCTTCTCCTGGAGTTCCAGGAGGAGTCGGTCGCGCAGGATGTCCTGCGGGGCGCGGGACTTGGCGGGCTTGGAGAGGTTGTCGGCGGATGCGGTGAGCATCGAGTCCGAGGAGTTCCCCGACCAGTTGACGCTGGTGACCGCGAGGGTCCCGGAAAGCACCAGCATCACGGGCAGGACGAGAGCGAGCGTGCGGCCGATGCGGCGGGCGGGGCCCCGGTGGGCTCGGCGCGGCTTCTGGGTGTAGTTGGCGGAGTGCGTCACGCGAGGAGCGTAGCGCTAGGTGATGATTTGGCGACATTTAGTCACCCGGTCGAGCGACAGTGAAGTGGGTTTCTCTGATGCGGTGTTGACGTCCGCAGGTGAAATGACCGATGTGCCGGGGTATTTGTCGACAACGAGAGGGTTTCCGGGGTTTCTCCGGGAGTCCGCTTGGGCGTACGCGAGGGGTGTGCGCGGAGGCGTACGCGAAGGGCCCCGCACGCGGCGTGCGGGGCCCTTCGGGAAAACGGGGGAGGCCGGGCGTCAGTCGCTGAGGCGCTCGCCCGTCGACGTCGAGAACACGTGGGTCTCACCCGGACGCGGCACGACGTGCAGCTGGGCGCCCTTCTCCGGGACCCGGCGGCCGTTCACGCGGACCACGAGGTCCTTGTGCTCGCCGCCGACCTCGGCGGAGCCGTAGACGTAGCCGTCGGCGCCGAGCTCCTCGACGACGTTCACGGAGACGGCGAGGCCGGCCGGGGCGTCCGCGGTCTCCTTGGAGAGGGACTTCACGGCTTCGCCGTCCTGCTCGACGATGTCGAAGTGCTCCGGACGGACGCCGACGGTGACCGTGCGGTCGCCGCGGTCGGCGGCGGCGGACAGCGCCTCGCGGTTCACCGGAACCACGGAGTTGCCGAACTTCACGCCGCCGTCGGTGATCGGGACCTCGACGAGGTTCATGGCGGGGGAGCCGATGAAGCCGGCGACGAAGAGGTTGGCGGGCCGGTCGTACATGTTGCGCGGCGAGTCGACCTGCTGGAGGAGCCCGTCCTTCAGCACGGCCACGCGGTCGCCCATGGTCATGGCCTCGACCTGGTCGTGGGTGACGTACACGGTGGTGATGCCGAGGCGGCGCTGGAGGGACGCGATCTGCGTACGCGTCGACACGCGCAGCTTGGCGTCGAGGTTGGAGAGCGGCTCGTCCATGAGGAACACCTGCGGCTCACGCACGATGGCGCGGCCCATGGCGACACGCTGACGCTGACCACCGGAGAGCGCCTTCGGCTTGCGGCCGAGGTACTCGGTGAGGTCGAGGATCTTCGCCGCGTCCTCGACCTTCTGCCGGATCTCCGCCTTGTTCACGCCGGCGATCTTCAGGGCGAAGCCCATGTTGTCGGCGACGGTCATGTGCGGGTACAGCGCGTAGTTCTGGAACACCATGGCGATGTCCCGGTCCTTCGGCGGCAGGTGTGTGACGTCGCGGTCACCGATGCGGATGGCGCCGGCGTTCACGTCCTCGAGCCCCGCGAGCATGCGGAGCGAGGTGGACTTGCCGCAGCCGGACGGGCCGACGAGTACGAGGAACTCGCCGTCCTCGATCTCGATGTCGAGGCCGTCGACGGCGGGCTTGTCGCCACCCGGGTAGATCCGGGTCGCCTTGTCGAACGTAACAGTGGCCATGGTGAGGGCCCCCTTCACCGGCAGGAACGTGCCGGACGATCCGAGTAGAGGGAGTGGTGTAGTCCACCTGAGTGAACTGCTCGTGACCGTACCCCGGGGGTCAGTGGTCTGTCAGCAGTCGCGGTGCCGTGACCTTCGAGGAAATTTTCGACGGGCACGCGGGCGGTGTTGGTTACACTGCTCGGGCACGTCCGGCGCACCTCCGGTGTGCATGCCTCCTTAGCTCAGATGGCCAGAGCAACGCACTTGTAATGCGTAGGTCGTCGGTTCGAATCCGACAGGGGGCTCTGTATGGCGAAGGCCCAGGTCACCTTTCGGTGGCCTGGGCCTTTGGGGTTTTTGAGGGGGGTAGTGGTTAGCGGGTGACGGCTGCCGTTGCCTTGCTTGTGGCGGTGCCGTCGTGGTGGCCCGTGCGGTGGGCCGTCACCTTGACCGTGATCTTCTTGCCGCGCTGGGCGGTCTTCAGGGGCAGGGAGGACTTGGTGGCGCCGGTGATCTTCGTTCCGTTTGCGTACCACTGGTAGGAGTACGTGCCGGGGGTGGGCGACCAAGTGCCCTTCGTCGCCTTGAGGGTCTTGCCGACCTTCGGGGTGCCGCTGATCTCCGGCTTCTTCGTGGCCTTCGGTGCGGTGCCCTTGGCGATCGTCACCGGTGCGGAGTTCGCGGAGGCCGTCCGCGAGGCCGCGTGGGCGGTGACGGTGACGGTCAGGTTCTTGGTCAGGTGCTTCGACGGGATCTTGTATGTCGAGGACGTGGCGCCCTCGATGGGCTCGCCGTCCGCCTTCCACTGGTAGGTGTACGAGGACGGGGTGGGCGACCAGGTGCCGGGGTCGGCGGTGACCTTGGAGCCGACGGCGGCGGTGCCCGTCACCTTCGGGGCGGTGGTGTTGCGCAGCTCCGGCTCGGTGACGGTGAAAGTGCCGCGCTGGTACTGCCCGTTCGCGTAGACGCTGACGTCCCAGTCGCCGGCGGGGATGTCCGTCAGGTCGAGCGTCGCCTTCAGCGTGCGGTTGTCGGCCGACACCGACGTGGTCTTCGCCGTGAGGGTCTTGCCCGCACGGGTCAGCTTGACGGTGAAGTCGGGGTGGAGGGCGGTGCCCGTCACCGTGAGCGTGGGCTTGGTGCCGCTGGGCGCCGTGGTGGGGGTCACGCCGGTGACGGTGACCTTCTCGCCGCCGCAGCGGGCGAACGAGCACTTGAGCGTGGCGCGGTAGGCGGTCTTGCCGGCCTTCTCGGGGAGGCCGAGGACCAGGAGGGAGGGCCTGGTCGGTGCCGACGTCGACTCGTGCACTCCGCAGACGTAGCCGTCCGGGATGTACAGGGAGCAGCCGTTGGTCCACTTGTTGTCGTAGAGCGCGGGGACCGCGGTCGTCCCGGCACCGGTCGTGTCGGTGATCTCCGTGTCGAATTGGTCGCCGTCGACGGTGGGCAGGACCGCGCACACCGCGGTGCGGGACTCGTCGAGGGTGCCGGTGATCGGTCCGTAGCCGTAGGCGACGGAGGGGACCTTGGCGCACTCGGCGGCGGGGCCTTCGGCGGTGGCGACGCGCAGGGCGTCGAGACGGTACGCGGGCGCCGCCTTGAGGTGGGCCGGCACTTGGACGAGGACCTGGTGGGTGGTGCTGCCGGTGGCCGCGCAGGCGCGGTTGCGGAACGAGCACTCGGGGGTGCCGTCGCCGCCCATGACGGCGACGTTGGCGGTGCCGAGGGCGTCGCGTACGTCGACGTGCAGGACGTCGGTGTCGGCCGCCGTGGTCACCTGGTGGCAGCGGATGCTTCCCGGAGTGCCGTACGAGCCCTTCACGGAGGGGCCGCCGACCTTCGTGGCCGTCGTCTTCGCGCAGCCCGCGGACGACGCCGTCGACGTCACGTCGCGGCGCGTCAGGGTGTACTCGGCGGCCTGGTCGCTGCCGGTGACCAGGACCGTGTGGGCCTTGCCGGGCCTCAGTGAGCAGACCGTCCAGCCGTTGGTGGTGGCGTAGCGGTCGCAGACGCGCTTGCCGGTGGAGTCCAGCACGGAGAACTTGGCGGGGACGTCTCCGGAGACGGCGGTGAGCTGGAGCAGCTCGGCGGAAGTGTGGGCGTCCGCCGGGATCGTCAGGCAGTGGGAGAAGGTGCCGCCCCCGGTGGTGAGCGTGGCCTTGGCGCCGTCGGGGGAGAAGCTGCCCGCGGGCAGGACGGGGCAGTCGTTCGCGGCGTCGGTGCGGTGCACGGCGACCGTGTACGGGCCGGTGCGGGGGGTGCCGTCGGCGTGGACGAGGGCGCGGTAGGGGGCGGTGCCGGTGAGCGCGCAGTCGCCTGCGGCGAGCTCTTCGCCGGAGCACTGGGCGGTGCCCTCGCTGTCGAGGAGCTCCGCGTCGGCGTCGACCCCGGAGCCGCCGAGCGCGGTGAGCACGGCGACCCGGGCGTCCTTGGGTGCCGCCAGCTCCAGGCAGTCGTACTGTCCGGCCGTCTTGAACTCGCCCCGGTTCGGGCCCGTGTCCGCCTTCACACAGCCGCGTCCGGAGGCGCGGTCGAGGACGATCAGGCCGCGCGGGCCGGCGTGGAGGGGGGACGCGCCGCTGAGGACGGCGGTGTAGGTGCCCGCGGAGGGCAGGCGGCAGCCTTCCTCAGTGGTGCGGCAGACGGTCTTGCCGGAGCTGTCGTACACGCGCACGGGTTCGGTGGTGCCTTCGCCGTCGACGGAGTCGATGAGGTGGCGGCCCGCCCGCTCGGGGGTGACGGTGAAGCAGGACGTCTTGGTGAAGTCCTGGGGGTCCAGCGGACCGTAGGGCCGGACCGGCGAAGAAGGGCAGCCTCGGGGGTCGTTCAGACGGCGGACCTTCACCCCGTACTCGGTGGGGAACCCCGCCTCGGTGCTCGTGACGCGGGACAGCACGCGATACGGGCTCTTGCCGGCCAGGACGCAGCTGTTCTCGTCGTCCTCGGACGTGCAGACCCGGGCGCCGGTGCTGTCCGTGATCCATGCGCCGGAGTTGTCGTGGGCCTTGGTGCCGTGCGTGAGCAGGATGCGGTCGCCGGGCTCGGCCTCGAAGGGCAGGCAGTTGACCTCCAGGGGGCCGCCGACGGTCCGCGTGGCGGCCGGCAGGTCCCATGAGGTGCCGACGGGTTCGGCACAGCCGCGGGTGCCGTTCAGCGGCACGACGGTGACGGCGGTCTTCGCGTCCTCGAAGCCGTTGTTGACCACCTTCAGGGTGTAGTCGCCGGCGGCAGGCAGGTCGCAGCTTGCGCCGGTGCAGTCGATCTCTGTCGCACCGGAGTAGACCTGGGTGTACGACTCGTTGCCGCTGTCGGTGAGCGAGATCCGGTGGAGTCCCGCCTCGTCGGCGGTGAAGGTGTAGCAGGTGGACGCGTCGGGTGCGACCGTCGCCCTGCCGACCGCGCCGCCCGGGTCGCCGAACGGGGCGAGGGCGAGGGGCGCGCACTCCGTTCCGGCGGCGTGGGCGGCCGTCGCGGGCAGCGCGGACGGTATGAGCACGGCGAGGAGTGCGGTCAGGGTGAAGAGCACCACGGTGGAGACCGCGGGTCTCGCGGGTCTCGCGGGTCTCGCGGGTCTCGCGGATCTCGCGGGTCTCGCGGATCTAGTGGATCTTGTGGATCTCGTGGATCTCGGACAAGGACGTGGTTCAGGCATCGAGCCCCCCCAGGCTGTACGGACGTTCCGGATCGGTCGATCGGGAGCGGATCGGGTGATCGTGACACAAGGGTGTGTCAACGGGCCTGGAGGGGCGTCCGGGTTCAGGAGCGGTGGCTGCTCAGTGGCGGCCCGCCAGGCGGTCTGCCCACTGGGCCAGGTGGGAGGACTCGGTGGTGTGGGTGGTCAGTTCGCGGCGGTCGGCCGCGTGGTACGTGGCGTACATGCCGTGGACGCCGAGCCAGCGGAACGGTTCCGGTTCCCACTTGCGGACCTTGTGGTTCACCCAGGGGAGCGTGGTGAGGTCGGTGGGGCCCGCCTGGCCCGAGTCCTGTTGGACCAGGTCGCGCAGGGTGCGGGCGGCGAGGTTGGCGGTGGCGACGCCGGAGCCGACGTAGCCGCCCGCCCAGCCGAGGCCCGTGGCGCGGTCCAGGGTGACCGTGGCGCACCAGTCGCGGGGCACGCCGAGGACGCCGGACCAGGCGTGGGCCACCCGGACGCCCGCGAGCTGGGGGAAGAAGCGGCGCAGGATGGCGTGCAGGGCCTCGACCGTGGGCTGCTGGGTGCGGCCGTCGTTGTCGGTCTTCGAGCCGTAGCGGTACGGGACGCCACGGCCGCCGAGTGCGATGCGGCCGTCGGCGGTGCGCTGGGCGTACATGTACGCGTGCGCCATGTCGCCGAGCGTCTCGCGGCCCTCCCAGCCGATCGACTCCCACTGGGCGGGTGACAGGGGTTCCGTCGCGATCATCGAGGAGTTCATGGGGAGCCAGGTGCGGCGCTGGCCCTTCAGGGACGCCGTGAAGCCCTCCGTGCAGCGCAGGACGTAGGGGGCGCGGACCGTGCCGTACGGCGTGACCGCGTGCTTCGGCCTGATCTCCGTGACCGGCGTCGACTCGTGGATCGTGACGCCGAGGGCCGCCACGGCGTCGGCCAGGCCCTTGACCAGTTTCACCGGGTGCAGGCGGGCGCCGTGCGGGGTCCACGTCGAGCCGACGGCTCCGGCGACACGGATCCGCGCGGCCGTCTCGCGGGCGCCGTGCAGGGTGCGGTCCTTCTCGCCGTACGAGAGTTCCGTCTCGTGGAAGGCCTTGAGGCGGGCCAACTGCGCTGGCGTGTACGCCACTTCGAGTACGCCGCCCCGGTGGATGTCCGCGTCGATCGACTCCTCGGCGGCGGCGCGGATCACTTCGTCGACCGTGTCGTTCATCGCCCGCTGGAGCCGGACCGCCGCTTCGTGGCCGTGCAGCTTGGCGTAGCGGTCGCGGCCCGCGATGCCGTTGTAGAGCCAGCCGCCGTTGCGGCCGGAGGCTCCGTAGCCGCAGAACTTCTGCTCCAGGACGGTGACGCGGAGGAAGGGGGCGGCCTTCTTCAGGTAGTACGCGGTCCACAGGCCGGTGTAGCCGCCGCCGACGATGCAGACGTCCGCCGTGGCGTCGGAGGTCAGGGGTTCGCGGGCCGTGGGCAGGCCGTCGTCGGCGTACCAGAACGATATGCCGCCGTTGACCGTGTCCGCCGCGTGGTGCGTGGTGTTCCCGTTGTTCGCGCTGCTCATGGGCGGACGTTACTGCGCAGGTGGGGGCCGTGGGCAGGGGTCGGGGGCGGGGTACAGCGGGGCGGGTCGTCCGGCGGGCGGAGGGCCGGGTAGATTCCGGTGCTTTGAGCGGTACGTGTCGAAACTGGGAGGGCTCAACTCATGGCCGTACACAAGGCCGGGCGCAAGGCCGGGCGCGTCGCAGCCGCGGTGGCAGCGGCGGCGCTGATCGGGGCGGCCGCGTCGGCCTGCGGACCCGACGACGGCAGCAACGACGGCAAGGGCGGCACCGTCAGCGAGAAGCCCGCCGAGAAGCCCGCCGAGAAGCCCGCCGCGCCCGCGTCGGTGAAGGGCGGCGTCATCACCGTCGGTGATCCGAAGGCCAAGCATACGGTCAAGGTGTACGAGGACCCGCGCTGTCCGTTCTGCAAGAAGTTCGAGGACGGCGGGGCGCAGGCGCTGGTGAAGCCGGTGGCCGACGGCACGGTGAAGGTCGAGTACACGATCGCCTCGTTCCTCGACAAGAACCTCGGCGGCAGCGGCTCGGTGAACGCGGCGAACGCGCTGCGGGCGTCCGTGGAGGCGGGCAAGTTCCCGCAGTACCACGCCGCCGTCTTCGCCCACCAGGCGGCGGAGGAGACCGACGACGCCTACACCCCTGCCTACCTGCTGAAGATCGCCGACAAGGTCGACGGGCTGCGCGGCGGCGCCTTCGACAAGGCGGTCACCAACGGGACGTACAAGAAGTGGGTCGGCGAGGCGATGGACTCCTTCAGCAAGGACGGCATCCAGGGCACGCCGACCGTCTTCATCGACGGCAAGAAGTCCGGGGGTGAGGCGCTGTACGAGGAGGCGGCGTTCGCCAAGGAGCTCAAGGCGGCGGGTATTTCCTGACCTCGGCCTTCAAGGACGGAGAAATCCGCGTGCGGCGTCCGCGCGTACGTCGGTAATCTCCCGCTCGTGATCGACATTCGCATTCCGGACGAGCTGGTCGAGTCGCAGCACATGTACGCGGGGGAGCCCGGCCGGGCGTTCATCGCCGGGCTGCCCGCGCGCGTGGAGGAGTTCGTCGACCGCTGGGACCTGACCGTCGACGGCGACCCGATGCACGGCATGGCCGCGCTCGTCCTGCCCGTCGTGCGCGCCGACGGCACGCCGGCCGCGGTCAAGTTCCAGCTCCTGGACGAGGAGACCGAGGGCGAGCCGGTCGCGCTGCGGACCTGGGACGGGGACGGGGCCGTGCGCCTCCTCGACCACGACGCCGACACGGGCACGATGCTGCTCGAACGCCTCGACTCCGGGCGGATGTTGTCGACGATGACCGACACCCGCAAGGCCGTCCTCGTCCTCGCCGAGCTCCTCGCCCGGCTCACCGCGACCCCCGCCCCCGCCGGCATGCGCACGCTCGCCGGCATCGCGGCCGAGATGGTCGAGGAGCTGCCCGGGGCCCTGAAGTCCCTCACCGATCCGGACGAGCGCGCGCTCGTCGAGCGGTGCGGGGGCGCGGTGCGCGAGGTCATGGGCGAGGCGGGCGACCGGATGCTGCACTGGGACCTGCACTTCGAGAACGTCCTGGCGAGCGACCGCGAGCCGTGGCTCGCCATCGACCCGAAGCCGCTCGCCGGGGACCCCGGCTTCGACCTGTGGCCCGCCCTCGACAACAAGTTCGACGCCGACGACGTGCTGTGGCGGTTCGACGCGATGACGGAGGTCCTCGGTCTCGACCGCGAGCGGGCCCGCGCCTGGACGCTCGGCCGCGTCCTGCAGAACACGCTGTGGGAGGTCGAGGACGGCAGGCCGCCGGTGGCCGACGACATGGAGATCGCGCGGCGGCTGCTCGGCCGGTGAGACCGCGTTGACCACGGCGGGCCCGCCGTGGCTTGCTGCTCCCATGATTCGTACCGCCACACCCGCCGACGTCCCCGTCATCCACGCGCTGGTCCGCGATCTCGCCGCGTACGAGAAGGTGCCCGACGAGGCGAGGGCCACCGAGGAGCAGCTGCGCGAGGCGCTCTTCGGGGAGCGCCCCGCCGCCTTCGCGCACATCGCGGAGGACGACACCTCCGGCGAGGCCGTCGGCTTCGCGCTGTGGTTCCTGAACTTCTCCACGTGGCGCGGCGTGCACGGGATCTACCTGGAGGACCTGTACGTACGCCCCGAGGCGCGCCGCGGCGGACACGGCAAGGCGCTCCTCACCGAGCTCGCGCGGATCTGCGTGGAGCGCGGCTACGAGCGGCTGGAATGGGCCGTACTCGACTGGAACGAGCCGTCGATCAACTTCTACAAGTCGCTCGGGGCGCTGCCCCAGGACGAGTGGACCGTGTACCGGCTCACCGACGACGCGCTCACGGCACTGGGGCGTGCCTAGGCAGTTCTTGTACGGGCCAGGCGGTTCGTCTGGAACTCCTCTAGAACTCGTCCACGGTGTGCGGCAGGAGAGGCGTGTGCAGCGCCGCGTCCAGTGCCGTCGCCGTGCCCGCCGTGTGCTCCGTCGCCAGGCCCGCGCGGACCAGGGCGTCGGTCTTCGTGCCGCCCAAGTAGCAGGCGGCCAGGTCGCGTACGTCGACGGTGAGGTCCGCGGGGTCCTCGGTCCTCTCGTACGTACAGCCGTCGGGGGACGCCGTCAGGCGGTGGCGACCCTCGTTGGCCGGGAGGCGGTCGTCGCGCACGTCGAGGACGACGTCCACCGGGGCCGCCCAGGAGCGGGACTCCAGTGCCTTGCGCACGTCGACGAGGCGGACCCACAGCGCCGGGAACTCGCCTGTGACGCGCACCTGGTCGCGGTCGGCGGCGAAGAGGTGCAGCGGGTCGTCCAGGGGGCGGCCCCAGGCGCGGATCCGGCCGGTCAGGTCGATCGACGCGAGGTAGCGCCAGAGGGCGGCCGCGGCGGCCGGGGTGTCCGCCTCCAGGTCGTCCAGGCGGACCAGGCCGGGGGCGTCGTCGCGGGTCTTGGTGCGGTAGATCGCATAACCGGCCGGCGGGCCCGCGGGGTCACCGAGGACGACGATGCGGGGCGGCGACAGCTCGTCGTCCTCCTCGTCCTCCGTCACCAGCCACTCCTCGCGCCACCACGCCTCGGTGCGGGCGATGCGGCCGGCGCGCTCGGCGCGGGTGCGGTCGTAGTACGCCGCGAGGAGCTCGGGGGCGTCGGACGGGTCGACGAGGCGCAGCGGGCGGTCGTCCGGGGTGATGCGCAGGGCCAGCGGGCGCGTGGAGTCGATCTCCAGGGTGTGGCCGTGGGTGGCGGACCCGAAGCCGAACCTGCCATAGATCGCGTCCTCCGACGCCCACAGGGCCGCGATCGGCGAGCCGTCCGCCGTCGCCCGCGCGAACAGCTCCGCGAGCATGCCGGAGAGCACGCCGCGGCGCCGGTGCGTCGGCGCCACGGACACGAACGTCAGGCACGGGCAGGGCAGTTCGCCGCCCGGCACCGACAGGGTGAAGGGGAACGCCGCGACGAACCCGACGAGTTCCCCGTTCTCGTACGCGCCGACGCGGGTGCAGTCGCGCAGCAGCTCGTGGTGGTGCTTGCGCTTCTCCTCCTCCGGGGTCTCGTGGAAGACGAGGTAGGCGAGGGAGAGCGCGCGGTCGATCCCCGCCTCGGGGATGTCGCGGAACTGGACGGATTCCGGGGTCGTAGCGATAGCCATAGCCATATAACGGACGGTAGTTCCCGAATGTCGTGCGGGCATCCGGATTTCGGCCTGCCCGGAAGGCCGGGGGATCGGGGGATCGGGGGACCAAGGGATCAGGGGATCAGGACGACCTTGCCCATCGTGGCGCGGGTCTCCAGCGCGCGGTGGGCCGCGGCCGCCTCCGCGAGGGGGTAGCGCTGCACGGCCGGTGTGAAGTGGCCGAGCGAGGCGGCGGTGAGGGCGGCGAGCTCCAGGGTGCGGACGGGGTTGTCGCCGCCCGCCTTGCGCATCATCGCCGGGCCGAGGACGTTGATCTGCGTGATGCCGCGCTCGGCGAGCTCCGCGTCGGTGAACTTCAGCTCTCCGTCGTCGTGCGGGCCCTTGCCGGACCAGCCGAAGACGACGTGGGTGCCGCCCGGGCCCAGCAGGTCGACCGCGGCCAGGCCCGCCTTGCCGCCCACTCCGTCGAAGACGACGGTGGCCGCGCGCCCTTCGCGCTCCTCCCGGAGGTACGCGCGGACCTCGTCGGGCCACGCCGGGTCGGTGTAGTCCACGGCGAGGTCGGCGCCGTTGGCGCGGACGCGGTCCGTCTTCTCCGGTCCGCCCGCCAGGCCGATCACCGTGGCGCCTCGGTGCTTGGCGTACTTCGTGAGGAGCGTGCCGATGCCGCCCGCGGCGGCGGGGATGACCGCCACGGTGTCGGGGGTCAGCTCCGTGAACTGCAGGATCCCCATCGTCGTACGACCCGTGCCGATCAGGGCGACCGCCTCCGCGGCGTCCAGGTCGTCGGGGATCTCGTGCAGGCGGGACGCGTCGGTGACGACGCGCTCGGCGTAGCCTCCGGGGGCGAAGCCGATGTGGGCGACGACGCGCTTGCCCAGCCAGTGCGCGGGGGTCCCCTCGCCGAGCTCGTCGACGATGCCCGCTATCTCCCTGCCGGGGATGGTGGGGAGGCTCGGGAGTTCGGGCAGCGGGCCCTGGATGCCCTCGCGGATCGAGGTGTCCAGGAGGTGCACGCCGGCGGCGGCCACGCTGATCCGGACCTGGCCCTCGGCCGGTTCGGGGACCGGTGTCTCCTCCAGGACGAGGTTCTCGGCGGGGCCGAAGGCATGGAGGCGGATGGCTCGCATGGTGGTGTGCTTCTCGGGGCCTGCGGGGGTGGGGGTGGGCGTGGGCATGACCGCTCCTCGGGGGTGTGATGGGGCGCTGTGCGCCGTTGATCGCGTACGCCCCTCACCCTTCAACCTGAAGTGGACTTGAGGTCAAGAGCCGACTTCGCCAGCGCGAGCGACACCGCCTCCATGGCGCTGTTGAACGAGACCTCGGACAGCAGTCCCGGCGCCGCCACCTGGTCGCCCGCCAGATACACGCCGTCGCCCCGGTCGATCGCGGGGCGGTCCCGCCAGGTGGTGCCGGGGCGGTCCAGCGCGCCCGTACGGCCGTTCGCGACGGAGGCGCGGCGCCACGTCAGGCGCTCGCGCCAGCCGGGGTACCCGAGGTCGAGCAGGTGCTCGGCGCGGGCCACGCCGTCGGCCTTCGTCTCCTCGGGCGAGAGCGGAATCTGTGCCTGTACGAGCTGTTCGCCGGCCGGGGCGAGGGTGTGATCCTGCGCGGTGAAACGTTCGACCCAGCCGGTGCGGTCCAGGTCGGATACGACGAAGGCGTCGCCTTTACGGGTACGGAAGGCCACGTCGACGAGTGCGGTGCGGCCGCTCTCCCAGCGCAGGGAATCGTCGCCGAGGAGGCGGCGGGCTGCTTCGAGGGAGGTCGCGACGATGACCGGGCCGTCCTGGGGGAGGCCCAGGTCGGAGAGGCTGTCGACGCGGTCCAGCGTCTCCGTGCGGACGCCCATGTTCCAGGCCA
This sequence comes from Streptomyces sp. NPDC039462, assembly GCF_055639375.1. Classification (NCBI taxonomy): domain Bacteria; kingdom Bacillati; phylum Actinomycetota; class Actinomycetes; order Kitasatosporales; family Streptomycetaceae; genus Streptomyces; species Streptomyces sp. NPDC039462. Next base: position 35,314 of record NZ_JBVKAO010000011.1, on the reverse strand, counting down.
GCGCGGCCATGCGGTCGATGACCGAGCCCCAGCCGCCGCGCGGGTAGTGCGCCTCCGGGGGCAGCTTCGTGGCGCGGCGCAGGCGCTCCTGCACGAAACGGGCGGAGAGCGAACCGGGGTCGTGGTGGAACGTCGCCACGGCGATGTAGTGCGCGGCGGCCTTCGCGCCCTCCTCGCCGACCTGCTCGGTGGCCCAGCCGGTGAAATCCCGGTCCACGGGGGCCTGCTCCGCCTTGCGGCGCAGCAGCTTCAGCATCGCGAGGGGCGGTGTGCGGCGCAGCGCGCCGTTGTGGAGCAGGCGCAGGCGGGCGCCTTCGAGGGGCGGCAGCGGGGCGAGCGGGCCGATGAGGCCGCGCTGCTTCAGCCAGGTCCAGTGGGGGCCGCCGTTGTAGAGCGCGTGCGGGCCCTCGTTCGTCTTGTACGTGCCTTCGGAGGTGCGGGCGCGGCCGCCGAGCGTGTGGTGGGCCTCGCGGAGGGTCACGCGGGCGCCTGCCTCGGCGGCGCTGATGGCCGCGGTGAGGCCGGCGAAGCCGCCGCCGACGACGGTGATGTGGTTCTGCCGCGCGGTGGGCATGGGTGGGCTCCCTTGGTGGTTGGACTTCACCACTTGGACGTGTGGGGGTGGCCTGGATGTGACATGACGGCTCGGGTTCGGTTTCGGTCTCGTTCTCGGGGGCGTAGGGCTTGTGGTGTCGGGCGTTGTCAGTGGGGGCGGGCACGATGGGGGCATGGCTCAGAAAGCGAAACCGACGCGGGCGGTGCAGGCGGTGCGGGAACAGGCCGGGCGGGCGGTGCGGGTGGTCAAGGCGGCTCGGGAGGCCGAGGTGCGGTTGCCGCCGCTCCGGCCGTTCGAGGGAGGGGAGCTGGAGCCCGACGGGGACTACGACGGGGTCGAGTTCCGTGACCTTGACCTCGGCGGGCAGGACGGGGCCGGGGCGCTGTTCATGGACTCGGCGGTGGCGGGGTGCGGCGTCGACGAGACGCGGCTGGCGCGGGCGCGGTTCGTCGACTCCGTGCTGACGGAGCTGCGGGGGGTGGGGACGGACCTCGCGGAGGCGTCGCTGCGGGACGTGGAGATCGTGGACGCGCGGCTCGGCGGGGTGCAGTTGCACGGGGGCGTGCTGGAGCGGGTGGTGGTGCGGGGCGGAAAGATCGACTACCTGAACCTGCGGAAGGCGCGGTTGCGGGATGTCGTCTTCGAGGGGTGCGTGCTGGTGGAGCCGGACTTCGGGGCGGCTTCGCTGGAGCGGGTGGAGTTTCGGGGGTGCGTGGTGCGGGGGGTCGACTTCACGGGGGCGCGGATGAAGGACGTGGATCTTCGGGAGGCGGGAGAGCTGGAGGTGGCGCGGGGGATCGAGTGCCTGGCCGGCGCGGTGATCAGCCCGTCCCAACTCCTGGAACTGGCACCGGCGTTCGCGGCACAGGTGGGGGTGCGGGTGGCTGGGGTGGGGGAGTAGGGCGGTACCTGGGGGCGGGGTTCGCCTTTGCTTCGTTTGTAGGCCGGGCGGATTCTGGCGTCGTTCGCCTTGTGGGGGTTTGCGCCTTCTGCCCGCCCGTGGGGCGGGGCCGCGGGGGTATGTGCGTACTCGCCATCCCTGCGCCGCGCCTCAAGTCCAAAGGCGCCAGAGTGTGCTCGGTGCTCCGTTCGCACATACCCCCACGTCCCCTCGGGCGCGCTGGCGGCTGCGCCCCGGTGGGGGTTCCTCGGGCGCTCCTCGTCTCCGCTCCCCCCTGCGCGGCAGCTGCGTCGCGGGGCAATCCCCACCCACCCGCCCTTACTCCCGCAGGACGTCGCGGGGGATACCCACCCACTCGCCCCTACTCCCGCAGGACGGCGCAGGGTAGCTCCCACCCGCCCGCCCCTACCCCCGCGGGGCGTCGCTGGGGATACCCACCCATCCGCCCCTACCCCCACAGGACGTTGCGGGGGGACACCCACCCACCCGCCCCTACTCCCGCGGGACGTTGCGGGGCAAACGGGTGGGTGGGTGGGGAACATCCGCCGCGGAGCGGCGGGCTTGGGGTCCTGCCTCGGCGGGGCGGCGCGGGCTCACCCGTAACGGGGCCTAGGCGGTGCGGGGGAAGCGGGCGAGGAGGGACCAGATCGTGGGGTTGTCCGACAGGGACTCGTGGAGGTCGGTCAGATCCGCCACGAGGTCGTGCAGAAAGTCGCGGGCCTCACGACGCAGCTCCGTGTGGGAGAAGGTCAGCGGAGGATCCTCGGGATCCATCCAGTCCGCCTCGATGTCGACCCAGCCGAAGCGGCGGGCGAACAGCATGCGGTCCGTCGACTCGGTGAAGTCGAGCTCCGCGTACTGGGGGCGAGAGGCCCGGCTGCCGAGCGGGTCCTTGTCCAGGGTCTCCACGATGTCGCACAGCGCCCACGCGAAGTCGAGGACGGGCACCCATCCCCAGGCTGTGGACAGTTCCCGGTCCGCCTTGGTGTCCGCCAGGTACACGTCCCCGCAGAACAGGTCGTGGCGGAGCGTATGGACATCCGCCCGGCTGTAGTCCAGCTGGGCGGGGTCGGGGAAGCGGCGGGAGAGGGCATAGCCGATGTCGAGCACGGTTCGATGGTGTCATGGACCGGGCAGCGTGGGGCGTGCGGTGCGATGCCGCTCAGGGCAGGAGGCGTTGTTCCTTCGCCACGGCCACCGCACCCGCCCGCGTGTCCACGCCCAGCTTGTCGTAGATCCGCCCCAGGTGGGTCTTGACCGTGGCCTCGCTGATGAAGAGGGCGCGGGCGATCTCGCGGTTGCCGAGGCCCTGGGAGAGCTGGCCGAGGATGTCGCGCTCGCGGTCGGTGAGCGTCGGCTGCGGGGCGCGCATGCGGGCCATGACGCGGGAGGCGACGGGGGGCGAGAGCGTGGTGCGGCCCTGGGACGCGGCGTGGATCGCGGAGAAGAGTTCCTCGGGGCGCTCCGCCTTGAGGAGGTACCCCGTCGCGCCCGCCTCGATGGCGCGGGTGATGTCGGCGTCGGTGTCGTAGGTGGTGAGGACCAGGACGTGCGGGGCGGGGGGCGGGGACGACGTGATGCGGCGGGTGGCTTCCACGCCGTCGATGCCGTCGCCCAGTTGCAGGTCCATCAGGACGACGTCCGGTGACAGTTTCGCGGCGAGGGCGACCGCCTCTTCGCCGGTGCCCGCCTCGCCGACCACCTCGATGTCGGGCGCGCTGCCGAGCAGGGCGAGCAGCCCGGCGCGTACGACGACGTGGTCGTCGCAGACCAGCAGACGGACGGGGCGGGACGGTGCGGCGTTCATGGCTGGGACTCCAAGGGGCTCGACGGCGGACCCGGCAGCGGGCTCGGCAGCGGGATCGATACGGAGAGGACCGCGCCCTCACCCGGCGCCGACTCGATCGTCAGTGTGCCGCCGAGCTGGCCGGCCCGAGCGCGGATCGCGGGCAGACCGTGGCCTCGTACACCTGCCGGGGATTCGGGACCGGGCGAGGGCGGCGGCGTGAAGCCGCGGCCGTCGTCCGCGACGTCGAGGACCACCTGGTCGTCGAGGAGGGTGAGGGTCAGCGCGGCGGTGGTGGCGTCCGCGTGCTCGCGTACGTTCGCGAGGGCGCCCTGCGCGATGCGGAGAAGCGCCGAGCTGACCCGGTCCGGCAGCGGCACCGGCGTGCCGTCCACGTGGAAGCGGACGGTGAGGCCCGCGTCGGACTCGCGTTCCGCGAGCGCCCGCAGCGCCTGCGCCACGCCGCCGCCGTCCGCGAGGTCGGCGGGGGCCAGGTCGTGCACGAAGCGGCGGGCCTCGGCGAGGCCGCGCTCGGTGATCGACTCGGCGGTACGGACGTGGGTGCGGGCCTTCGCCGGGTCCGTGTCCCAGATGCGGTCGGCGGCCTGCAGCAGCATCTGCTGGCTGGACAGGCCCTGCGCGAGGGTGTCGTGGATCTCCATGGACAGGCGCTGGCGCTCGGCGAGCGTGCCCTCGCGCCGTTCGGTGGCGGCGAGTTCGCGACGGGTGCGGATGAGGTCGTCGATGAGTTCGCGCTGGCGGGCCCCCTGGCGCTGCATGTGGATGAAGACGGCGGTGGCGACCGCGGCCCAGGCGGGCGGCGCGAGCAGCAGGTTCGGGTCGAAGCGGCCGGCGAGCTGCAGCTGGGCGACGACGACGAAGGCGGTCAGGACGGCCACGAGGAGCAGGGCGGCGCGGGGCGGCAGCGTCCGCAGGCCGGTGTAGAAGAGCGGCACCGCGCACCACGCGAAGCTCGGCGCGAGGACGACGAGCACGACCCAGACGGCGACGACGAGGATCAGCCAGGCGAGCCGGCGCGGCGCGGTGGGGCGGGCGCCGATGACGGGGCCGAGTACGTAGAGGAGTGCGAGGGAGACCGAGAGCGCGATGATCCACGGGGTGCGGGGTTCGCCGGGGTGCCGCATCAGGAAGCGGGTCAGCGACGACCCCAGGAGCAGGAAGAACGCCGTGTGCATGACGGCCGCGAGCCAGCGGGCGTCGGGGTCCGGCGTGCGGGGGTCGAGCCCCGGCCTGCGCTCTCCCACGGGGCGCCTCCCTTTCGTACTGCCGTCGCGCGGGCCTGAACTGGGCAAACACCCTCATTGTGGCCCGGTGGGGCCACGGAAGGGTCAACCGATCGGTTGACCCTGGTGTCGGCCGAGTCGCGCGCGGCTGGGAGCCGGTACGTCGAGGGGTGGGCCCCGGGCGCGCCCGGAGGATTGATGGCAGAGGGAGCCGAGGGAGACGAGCCCCGTGAGCTTCGTCCCTCCGGCCCACCCGCCTCACCCCGCCCCCGTCGCCTTCGCCCCTAGGAGCCCCTGATGCAGAAGCTCTCCCGCCGCACCCGCGTCCTCACCGTCGCCGCCACCGCCGCCGTCCTGGGCGCCGGCACCTTCGGCGCGGTCTCCGCCACCGCCGGCACCCCCGACGCCGCCACGAAGGCCGCCGTCACCGCCGACGCGGGCAACAAGAACCTCACCCAGTCGACGCACCTCACCGTCGCCGCCGCCACCAAGGCCGCGCAGGCCACCCTCGACGCCGCGAAGAAGGAGAACCAGCGCGTCTCCGTCGCCGTCGTCGACCGCAACGGCAACACCATCGTCCAGCTGCGCGGCGACGGTGCCGGGCCGCAGTCCCCCGAGTCCGCCGTGAAGAAGGCGTACACCGCCGTCTCCTGGAACGCGCCCACCTCCGAGCTGACCAAGCGCCTGGAGCAGGCCCCGAACCTGAAGGACATCCCCGGCACCCTGTTCCTCGCGGGCGGCGCGCCGGTCACGGCCAAGGGCGCGCCCGTCGCGGGCATCGGCGTCGCGGGCGCCCCGAGCGGCGACCTGGACGAGAAGTTCGCGAAGGCGGGCGTGGCGGCGCTCGGCCGCTGAGCCCCGAGCCCACCCACGCTGCATGCTGAACCGCATGCTGCCGCGGCTGTTCCCGGTCCCCGCGCCCGTCCGCGCGGGGACCCGCGGAACCTGTAGCACCCGCAAGACCCGCAGGATGCGCAGGACCCGCAGGACTCGTAGGACTCGTAGGACGAGGAGATCCGGCATGAACACCACCGCTGCCGACCAGCGGCTGCTCGACGCCACACGCGCCGGGAACACCGCGGAAGTGGCCGCCGCCCTCGCCGCGGGCGCCCGCGTGGAGGCCCGCGACACCGAGCTGCGCTCACCGCTGCTGCTCGCCGCCCTCGGCGATCACGTCGAGGCGGCCCGGGTGCTGGTCGCCGCCGGCGCCGACGTCGACGCTCAGGACCACCGTTCCGACAGCCCGTGGCTGGTCACCGGGGTGACGGGCAGCGTCGCCATGCTGCACGTCCTGCTGCCCGCGGGGCCCGACCTGACGCTGCGCAACCGTTTCGGCGGGGTCTCCTTGATCCCCGCATCGGAGCGCGGCCACGTCGCGTACGTACGGGAGGTCCTGCGCGTCACCGACATCGACGTCGACCACGTCAACGACCTCGGCTGGACCGCCCTCCTGGAGGCCGTCATCCTCGGCGACGGCGGCCGCGCGCACCAGGAGATCGTGGAACTGCTCCTTGCCGCAGGCGCGACGCCGGACCTCGCCGACCGGGACGGTGTCACGCCGCTCGCGCACGCGGAGCGGCGGGGCTTCGCGGAGATCGCGGAGCTGTTGAGGAGGCGCGCGGCATGAAGGCACCCGGCAAGCCTCGGAATCCCGAGGCGCCCCTCCAGACATCCCGGACGCCCGGGGCACCCGGAGAGGGCCGAACGCTTCGGATGCCCGGGCAGGGTGGGAGGCCTTGGTCGCTTCGGGTGCCCGGGCAGGGCCGGATGCCTTGGTCGCTCCGGATGCCCGGGCAGGCCCGGATGCCCTGGACGTTCCGGATGCCCCGGCAGGGCGGGACGCCTTGGACGCACCGGACGCACCGGACGCACCGGACGCCCCGGCAGGGCCGGACGCCCCGGCAGGGCCGGATGCCCCGGCAGGGCCGGATCCCCTGGACGCTCCGGATGCCCCGGATATCCGCCGCAGGCGCAGGCACCGCCCTGCTCGCTGTCGCGCTCGTCGCGGGCTGCGCCGCAGGCGAAAGCCCCGCCGCGTCCGCCCCCGAGCCCGCCCGCGCAACCCCCACCGTCATCGCCCCCGCCACCCGCACCCCCACCCCCACACCCCAAAACACCCTCCTGATCGCCGACTTCGGATCCGACACCGTCACCTTCGTCGACCCGGAGAAAGGCCCCGTCGACTCGGTGAAGGTCGGCGCGGCCCCCTACGGGCTCACCGTCGGGGACGACGGCCGCGCCTGGGTGGCGACCGCCGACGCCGTCGCCGTGGTCGACACGCGCACCCGGGAACGGATCGACCGCATCCCGTACGAGACGGAGACCGGCCCGGTGACGACGGGCGAGTACCGGGGCGGCGGCATGGGCATCGCCCTCGCGCCGGACGGCGAACACGTCTACGTGGGCGTCAATGTGCCGGACGCCAAGGGCGTGTTGGAGGTCATCGACACGGGCGAGCGCGAGGTGACCGGCACCGTGCCCGTCGGCCGGCGGCCCTTCGACGTCGACGTGTCGAAGGACGGCCGCGAGATCTACGCGACCGGCCACGACTCCTTCGACGTCACCGTCGTGCACGCCGGCTCCCTGAAGCCCCGCCGCATCGAAGTCGCCCCCTACGGGACAGAGGGCGGCCTCGGTTCCTGGCTGAAACCGCACTACGCGGCCGTGCGGCCCTCCGACGGGCGGCTCCTGCTGCCCTTCGAGGGCGAGAAGCTCGTCGTACTCGATCCGCGCACCGGTGCGTACGACGTCGAGAAGATGACCGCGAACACGCACCAGCACGGCGTGACGGTCACCGATGACGGCACCCTCTTCGCGGTCGGCACCGGGCCCATCGACCCCGACACCGACAAGGGCCCCTCCCTGACCGTGCGGACGAAGGACAGCAAGAACAGCAAGAACAGCAAGAACAGCAAGAACAGCAAGAACAGCAAGGACGGCACGGAGCGGATCATCCCGCTGGACGGTCCGCACGAGGACGTCGCCGTCTCGCAGGACGGCCGCACCGCGTACGTCACGGGCGGCTTCACCCGCGACGGCCACTGGAACGGCATCTCCGTCGTCGACACGGCGGACGGGTCGGTGCGCCGACTCCCGGCGGGTGAGCGGCCGTTGGGAATCGCCGTCCTCTGAGGCGGCTCGGGGGCCCCGGCGGCCGGGCCCATATCAAGCCCCTCCCGAACAATTGCCGCATAAGATCACCGGCGTGGACCTGCGATCTACGGCCGTACGAGCCGCCACCGTCACCTCCTGCCTCGCCCTGCTCGCCACCGTCAGTGCCTGCAGCGGCGCGGGCGTCGACGGCACACCGGGCTCACCGGGCGTGCGGGACCCGTACTTCCCCAAGCTGGGCAACGGCGGGTACGACGTGGCGCACTACGGCCTGACCCTCGGCTACGACCCCGGCTCCCGGCACCTCACGGGGACCGCCGAGATCACCGCCCGCGCCACCAAGAACCTCAGCTCCTTCAACCTCGACCTGAAGGGCCTCGACGTCTCCGGCATCACCGTCGAGGGCAAGGCGGCCCGTTTCCAGCGCGCCGGTCAGGAGCTGCGGGTCCGCCCGGCCGATGAGCTCGAACGGGGTGAGACGTTCCGCGCCACGGTCCGTTACTCCGGCACCCCGGAGACCATCACCGACGAGGACGGCGCCGAGGAGGGCTGGCTCAGGACGGGCGACGGCGCGCTCGCGCTCGGCGAGCCGACCGGCTCCATGGCGTGGTTCCCGGGCAACCACCACCCGAGCGACAAGGCCTCGTACGACATACAGATCACCGTCCCGAAGGGCCTGAAGGCCGTCTCCAACGGCGAGCTGACCCGCGAGTCGACGAAGAACGGCCGCACCACCTTCGCCTGGCACAGCGCCGAACCGATGGCGAGCTACGTGGCGACCGTGGCCATCGGCAAGCACGAGCTGAAGACGTCGACGACCGAGGACGGCCTGCCGATCGTGACGGCCGTCGACCCCTCCCAGGCGAAGGCGAGCGAGAAGGTCCTCGCGAAGATCCCGGACGTCATGGAGTGGGCGGAGTACAACTTCGGCCCCTACCCCTTCTCCTCCACGGGCGCGATCGTCGACCGCGAGGAGGACGTGGACTACGCCCTGGAGACCCAGACCCGGCCCGTCTTCCCCGGCGCCCCCGACACCGGACTCCTCGTCCACGAGCTGGCCCACCAGTGGTTCGGCAACTCCGTCACGCCCAAGTCGTGGCAGGACATGTGGCTCAACGAAGGCTTCGCGACGTACGCGGAGTGGCTGTACGCGGAGGACAACGACGGCGACAGCGCGCAGGACGTCTTCGACGCGCTCTACAAGGGCGACTACTACGAGGACAAGGAAGACAACGAGGCCATCTGGGCCTTCCCGCCCGCCAAGCCCACCGACGCCGCGAGCATCTCCGACCCGCCCGTCTACGAGCGCGGCGCCATGGTCATCCACAAGATCCGCCAGGCGGTGGGCGACGACGCGTTCTACGACATCGTGCAGGGCTGGGCGAAGACGTACCGCCACAAGAACGCGGACACCAGGGACTTCACGGAGTACGTCGAAAAGCACGCGGGCGGCGACGAGGCACGCGAGAAGGTCAGCCGGATCTGGGGCGACTGGCTCTACGGCGACGGCAAGCCGGACCGTCCGTAGGCATCTTGCCTCGACATCTGACCGACCCGATGGTCAGAGCCGCTTGCGCAGGACCGCGCACGGGCGGTGCAAGGCGCGGTCCTCGCGGTGGCCGATGACCAGGTAGCCGAGCGCGGTCCAGAAGCGCAGGGCCTTCGGGTTGTTCTCCAGGACGGCGAGGCGCACGGCCTCGCGCCCCGCGCTCCGGAACCGGTCCTCGACGAGGGTCGCCAACTCACGCCCCAGGCCGGTCCGGTGTGCGGACGCGTCGATCATCAGGAGCCCGATCCAGGGGTCGGGGTCCGTCGGGTCGGGGTGCCGGTCGAGGGTGAGGGCGATGCCGACGAGCCGGCCGCGCGAGCGGGCGAGGAGCACGTCGGCGCCCGGGTGGGCGAGCTCGTCCGCGAGTGCCTTGGCGACCTGTTCGACGCGGATGTCGTCGGGGTCGGGGAAGTCGCCGCTGAGCGCGAAGAACTCGCGGTTCGACGCGTACAGCGCGGTCACCTCGGTGAGGACGTGGCCGGGCAGGGCACCGTCGACGGCGGTGAGCGGTTCGAGGATCATGCGGGGCAGGTTACGGCTCGGACGCCGTCCCCACAGTTACGTCCGTTGCTTGCGAAGGGTGCGCCATTCGCCGACCGCGCCCCACGCCGCGCAGCCGAACGCGCCCACCAGGCAGGCCACCCAGCCGGACGACCGCTCCTGCGGGTCGAGCAGCGTGTCGACGGTGAGGGCCGCGAAGAGCAGCGACGAGGCCAGGGCGCCGTAGAACTTCTGCCGCGTGACGCGCTGGGCCCTGCGCGGTCCCTCGGAGAGGCGCAGGGCGTAGATCTCGACGTCGCCGAAGACGTCCTCGGCGCGCCCGGCCCGCCGGGCCTCGGCGAGGTGCTGCCGCGCTTCTTGTACGTGGCCGCGCGCCTCGCCGGCCTTCATGGCGTGCCGGCCGCGCAGCAGTCCCTCCAGGCGGGCCAGCCACCGCTCGTCGTCGGGGCCGCCTGCCGGGTGCGCGGGCGTGAACCAGCGGTCGATCGTGGCGTCCGGGAGCAGGAAGGCGCCGGCGGCCCACGCGGCGCCGGCCAGCATGAGCACCGGGGCGGGCACGCGGAACAGCTGTTCGTCGGAGAGGGCCGTGGCGCAGGCGATCCCGGTCACCAGGGTCGCGGCGGCCGCCGCGAGGAACGCCCACATGCCCCGCAGCCGTCCGGCGGCGCGGGCGGCGAAGGCGACGCAGGCCAGTGTGGCGGCCAGGACGATGCCCGTGACTCCCGCGACCGATGACCGGTTCACCCCGGCCCACAGCCCGTCCTGGTACCAGTACAGGCCGAAGACGGCCGCCCAGATCACCCCGAGCGTCCCGACGGAGGCGGTGATCCGCTCGCCGGGGCGCATGCCGCGCGTGTCGAGCTGGGCGCGGTACCGCTCGCTGACGCGTTCGGCGGCGACGGTACGGGCGTACGCGGTCGGGTCACCGAGCACGTCGAGGGCGGGCTGCCCGGCCTCTTCGACCAGTTGGCGGGCCTCGGCGAGCATCTCCTCGGCGAACCCGACGGGCACGCCCTCGTCGAACGCGAGCCGCACCTGGACGGTCGCGGCCCACTTCTCGTCCTCCTCGCGTGCCCAACTGACCTCAGGTGTACGGGTCGTACCTGCCCTGCTCATTCCTCGTCCCCCTTCGCCGGGAGCTTCACCGGAAGGAGCGAGTCGACGGTCCGGGAGAACGCCCCCCAGGCGGCCTGGTCACGCCGCAGCCTCGCCCGCCCCTCCTCGGTGATCCGGTAGTACTTGCGCCCGGGCCCGCCGTCCCCCGCGCCCCACTCGACCTCGACGGCGCCCTCCTCTTCGAGGCGCGTGAGGGCGGGGTAGAGGGTCGCGGCCTTGACGCCGTCGAGCCCTGCCTCGCCGAGCCGCCCGAGCAGGGCGTACCCGTAACTCCTCGTCTCACTGTCGAGGATCCCGAGCAGGCAGAGGGGCAGCGCGGCCCGCGTCCATGCGGTGGGCGGAGTGGCCACGGCGCCCTCTTTCGTCACGGCTCACGGGCTGACGGCTCTTCAGCCCGACTGACTATTCGAGTATTCATAATAGTCGGCGTTCTGTACAACCCCGTCGTTCATGAGGAAGGAGGTGACAAGGGAGCTGATGGCTTCGGGGCGCTGCAACGGCATCATGTGGTCGCAGTCGGGGAACGTGGCGAATCGGCTGCCGTCGATCGTCTCGGCGAAGGCCCGCTGCCGTTCGAGGGTGTGGAGATGGTCGTGCTCACCGGTGAAGACCAGGGTGGGCACCCCTACGAGGCCGCCCGACAGGGAGCGGTGCTCGGTGAGGGCGGTCTCCAGCAGGTTGACGTTCTGCGGATCGCGGGCCAGGGCGCGCAGGGAGCGCCGGACGTAGCCGAGGGACAGGGCCCGGCGGTGGACGTGGTGGCTCTCGTCGAGGCAGAGCAGGCCGGCGGCCATGTGGTCGGCGAAACCGGCGGTGTCACCGGCCTTCGCCTTGCCGATGGCGTGCCCGAGGTGGGCGACGATCTCCTTCGTGAGCTCGACGGGCACCCCGCCGATGAGGAGACGCGCGACCTGACCGGGGTGCCGCTGCGCGTAGTGGAAGGCGACCGCCGCCCCGAGGGAGTAGCCGTAGAGATTCACGCGGGCGTGGCCCGTGTCGGCGACGATGGCCGCGAGCCCTTCGGAGAGCTTGTCGATGCTGCTCTGATCCGGGGACTGGAAGGCGGCGGGGTCCAGGCCGGGCATGTCCACGGTGATCAGACTGGTCCGGGGCAGGACCACGTCCTCCAGATACGTCCAGTCGTACATGCCCTCGAGGATTCCGCCCATCAGGACCACGGGTTCGGTGGTGGGGGCCGGCCGGCGCATCTCGCGGTAGGTGTACGACACGCCTCGCACCGTCAGAGTGCGGATGTGTTCCTCGGTCATGTGCTTCTCGATTCCGTCGCAGCCGTCACTCCGTGCAGCCGTCACTCCGTCGCGGCCGTCACTCGCCCGTGGTCTTCTGGCGCACGACGTTCAGCAAAGTGGCGACCGTGTCACGCGAGTTGAGGCTCACGTCGGCCAGATCGACGGCGCACTCGTCCTCGACCAGCCAGCGCAGCTCCTCCAGCGCGAGGGAATCGATGCGCAGCTGGTGGAACGGAGTGTCGGGGGAGACGTCCTCGAGGCGGACCCCGAAGTTCTTTCGCAACAGATCCCGGACGCGATCAGTAGCTTCCACTTCAGCTTCCACTTCGTACCGCTCCTTGTTCGCGATGATCCATCGAGAAGGTGGTACGCATGTGCCGCTCTCATCGGAACAGCGGTCACGTGGCCACCAACCGCTCAGACCAGGCCAACGAACCAGCCGCCGCACGGGTTACGGGACCGCTCCGCGGTGCCGGGGGACCGTCCCGGTCCCGGGCACGACGGAGGGCCCCGGCGGCGACACCGCCGGGGCCCTCCGAGCCGTCATCTCAGACGTTCACGCCGAAGTCCTGCGCGATGCCGACCAGGCCCGAGGCGTAGCCCTGGCCGACGGCGCGGAACTTCCACTCCGCGCCGTTGCGGTACAGCTCGCCGAAGACCATGGCGGTCTCGGTGGCGGCGTCCTCGGAGAGGTCGTAGCGCGCGATCTCCGTGCCACCGGCCTGGTTGATGATGCGGATGAAGGCGTTCCGCACCTGGCCGAAGTTCTGCGAGCGGTTCTCGGCGTCGTAGATCGAGACCGGGAAGACGATCTTCTCGATGTCGGCGGGCAGACCCGCGAGGTTCACGTTGATCTGCTCGTCGTCGCCCTCGCCCTGGCCCGTGACGTTGTCACCGGTGTGGACGATGGTCTGGTCCGGCGTCGCCTTGTTGTTGAAGAAGACGAAGTGCTGGTCCGAGAAGACCTTGCCCTGGGTGTTCACCGCGATCGCGGAGGCGTCCAGGTCGAAGTCGGTGCCAGTGGTGGTGCGGACGTCCCAGCCGAGGCCCACGGTGACGGCGGTCAGGCCCGGAGCCTCCTTGGTGAGCGAGACGTTGCCACCCTTGGACAGGCTTACTGCCATTGTTGGGAGTCCCTTCCCTCGTTGCATACGTACGGGCTTCGTACTGGGGACGAAGCTACCGTTCACCCCTAACAACGCGGACCAGGGTCCCCAGGGTTCCGCATCGCTTTACTTTCTTTACCCGTGGTCCCACGAAAAGCGTGTGACGTGAGCCCGACAGACGCGGGACCATGGAGGCATGTCCGGTCCCTATCCCATCCGCGGCTCCGTCTGTCTGCCCGAGGCCGAGCTCATGTGGCGTTTCTCGCGGTCGTCGGGGCCGGGCGGGCAGCACGTCAACACCACCGACTCCCAGGTCGAGCTGCGGTTCGACCTCGCCGGCACCGACGCGCTCCCCGAGGTGTGGAAGCAGCGCGCCCTGGAGCGGCTCGCGTCCCGGCTCGTCGACGGCGTCGTCAGCGTACGGGCGAGTGAGCACCGCTCCCAGTGGCGCAACAGGGAGATGGCGGCCACGCGGCTCGCCTCCCTCCTCGCCGAAGCGACCGCGCCGCCGCCTAAGCCGCGGCGTGCCACGAAGGTTCCTCGTGGCATCAACGAACGGCGCCTGCGCAACAAAAAGGCCCGGAGCGACACGAAACGGGGCCGCTCCGGCCAGGGCTGGGTTTAGCCCTCGTCAGGGGGCGCCTCGTCAGGGGCGCGGGGAACTGCGCGCTCAGCCAGAGAGAAGCCGCAGTCGCGACTGCCGGGATCCCGGCAGATGCGTCTGCGGCTTTTTCGTGGTTGCTCGCGCAGTTCCCCGCGCCCCTGACGGGGCGCAGCCGGACGGGGCGCTAGCCCAGTTGGCGGTAGCGGCCGCGGAAGTACAGGAGCGGGCCGCCCTCCCCGCTGGGAAGGGCGGCCGTCAGGACGCGGCCGATCACGAGTGTGTGATCGCCCGCCACCACCGTCTGCTCGGTGCGGCACTCCAGTGTCGACAGCGCGCCGCCGACCAGCGGCGCACCGGACGCGGCACCCCGTACGTAGGGAATGTCCTCGAAGAGGAGCCGGTCGCTGATCCGGCCCTTCATCGCGAAGCGGCCCGCGATGTGCCGCTGGCTCTCCGAGAGGACCGACACCCCCCACAGGGGCTGCTCGGCGAGCAGGTCGTCCATCCGGGAGCCCTCGCGCAGGCTCACCATGACCAGGGGCGGGTCGAGGGAGACGGACAGGAAGGCCGTGGCCGTCATGCCCACGTCCTCGCCCACCGGCGCGGCCGGATCGTCCGGGTCCAGGCCGGGCTCGCGCGCCGTCACCAGGACCACGCCCGCGGCCAGGCGGGACATCGCCGCGCGGAACTCGTCGTTGCTCACCCCATCAGCATGCCCATCCTTCGACGGGACGCGTGGGGAAGGCGGGGCCGGGAGAGTCTTCAGTACGTGAGCCACGACGTCGAAGCTAGCCGGTGAGCCCTCCTCGAAACATCGGGCTCCGGTCCCAGACCGGTCCTAGGACCGACGGCGGAGCCGCACGAAGGGACAACCGAAGGGAAAGAACTCGGCAAAGCAGGCACGCAGTGCCGCCCGATGCGGTGGACTAGTCCAAGGGACTGGACCAACGGCGGCTTCTCACCTGTGACTTGAGTCACAGGACCCATATTTTGTTGACCCTGTGTACCGAGTGGGCAGCTCGCTGTGATTCAGTGACGGTGGCAATAAGACACTGAGGGCACAAAGGCACAAGACACAGTCACACGGCACGGAAGACCACCACGGAAGAACACTGCGGGCGCTGCGCATCCTGGAGTTGCTGTCGAGGTCTCGGGGAGAACGAGCATGGAGACCGAGTCGGAGCCGTACGTCCGTCTTGCGACCCTGCGGCAGCTGCACCAGGTGGTAGCGGAGCTGAACACGGCCCGGAGCCTGGCGGACACGCTGCAGACCGTCGCCGACGGCGTCGTCAACGGCCTTGGCTATGAACTGGCGTGTGTCAATCTCGTGCGCCCGGACGGCGATCTCGTCGTCGCCGCCTTCGCGGGCAACCCCTCCGCCGAGGCCCTCATCACCGGACGTGTCGGCTCCCGCGACGCCTGGGAGCGCCGCCTCGCCATGGGCGAGGCATGGGGCGCGCTGCGCTTCATCTCGCACACCGAGGGCTGGGTCCTCGACGACGACGACGTCCCGCAGTGGTACACGGAAGGGCCCGAGCCCCGCTTCGAGGACGAGTGGCACCCCTCCGACCGCCTCTTCGCCCCCATGTACGCGACCGGGGCGGCCGGCGGCGAACTGCTCGGCGTGATCTCCGTGGACCGGCCGCGCAACGGCCGCAGGCCCGGCGCCTGGGGCCGCGAAGCCCTCCAGATGTACGCGTTCCAGGCCGCCATCGCGATCAGCAACGCCCGGCTCAGGGCCAACATGCAGCGCGCCCTGGTCCGCCTGGAGCGGGAGCAGCAGGCGCTGCGGGCCAGCGAGGAGTCCTTCCGGCAGGCCTTCGAGTACGCGCCCTCCGGCATGGCCATCGCCGAGATGGGCGGCGACCAGCACGGCCGGATCCTCCGGACCAACGACGCGCTCTGTCGCCTCCTCGGCCGCCCCGCATCCGCCATGCGGCGCTACTCCTTCTCCGACCTCGTGCACCCCGAGGACATCGGGACGCTCCTCCGCACCTCCGCCGAGGGCGGCCGCGCCGAGCTGCGGCTCGCCCGGCGTGACGGCACGTACGTGTGGGTGAGCCTGCGGAACTCCGTGGTCGCCGACGCCGCCGACGGTCCCCGCTTCCTGCTCACGCACGTCGAGGACATCGAGGAGCGCAAGCGCCGCGAGCTGCAGCTCGCCCACCGGGCCAGCCACGACTCCCTCACCGGCCTGCCCAACTCCGCCGAGCTGCGCGCCCGGCTCAGCGCCCGCCTCTGCCGCAGGCCGCACGCGGGCCGCCCGAGCGCCGTGGACTCCCTCGACGCCGCCTACGAACACGGCTTCGACTTCGGGCACGCCTCGCTCCAGCAGGACGAGGGCTTCGACCCGCACGTCCACACCGTCGCCCCCCAGGGCGGCGAGGGCGACGTGGACGACGGCACCAAGGGGCTCGCCGTCCTCTTCTGCGACCTCGACGGCTTCAAGTCGATCAACGACCGGTTCGGGCACCACACCGGTGACGCCGTCCTCATCGAGGTCGCGCGCCGGCTCACCAGCGGGGTGCGGGACGGGGACACGGTGGCGCGGCTCGGCGGCGACGAGTTCGTCGTCCTCGCCGACGGCCTCGGCCGCGCCGACGCCCAGGACCTCGCGGTCCGCCTGCGGAACGCGATCATCCCGCCGATCCGGGTCGACGGCAGAGCGGTCCGGGTGGGGGCCAGTTTCGGCATCGGCTGGGCGCATTGCGGGATGTCGGCCGACGAAGTGTTGCACTCCGCCGACCAGCGGATGTACGTGGAGAAACGCTCACGTGCCAAGCAGCACCGGCGGGCCGGATAGCGATACCGATGAGGTCAAGGCCACTCCTTGGGCTCACTCGGACCGGGTAGGCTCCCCGCGTCAGCGATGTAAGGGAGTGACCTGGGAATGACGCCCGGCAATAACGGCGAGAACACGCCGAGCGCGCCGCAGGGCGACGACGATCCGTTCGGCTACCTGTACGAGGACGGACAGGCCGCCGGCGCGACCCCGCCCGGCGGTGGCGGTGGCTACGGGTACCCGGGGCCCCGGTCCTCGTACAACCAGGTCAGAGCGGTCGGCGACCGCCGCCCCGCCTACGGGCAGCAGACGTACGGTCAGCAGGTGCCGCAGCAGGCCCAGCAGCAGGCCTACGGCCGGCCGAACGCCCACTACACCGCCCCCGAGGCGCAGCCCGGCGGCGCCCCGGTGACGCAGCCCATGCAGCCGGCGGGCGGCGGCCGCGGACGTGGCCCCAACACGAAGGGGCTGCTGATCGCCGCCATCGCCGTGGTGGCCGTGGTCGCCATCGGCATCGGCGCCGCGATGATCTTCGGCGGCGGTGGCGACGAGAAGGACGGCGAGGCGCAGGCGGGCGGCAAGCCGACGCAGGCCGAGTCCGTCAAGCCCAGCGAGAAGCCGAGCAAGAAGCCCGAGAAGCCGGTCGAACTGCCCAAGACGGACGCGAAGGCCCTGAAGCTGGAGGGCGGCACGACCACGGCGTCCGACGTCGACGGCGCCAAGGCCGCGGGCGGGGTGTACGTGGCGGGGCTCAACAAGACCGGCGCGCAGGTGACGTGGACCGTCAACGGCATTCCGAAGGACGGCCCCTACACGCTCTTCGTGAGCTATGGCGTGCCCGGCAAGGACGCCGAGACCACCCTCGCGGTGAACGGCAAGGTCTCCGAGCGCAAGCTCCGCATGGGCAATTTCGCGAATGCTGCGGAAGGCGCCTGGGACAAGGGCTGGACGTACACCTACGTGTACGCGGAGCTGGCCAAGGGCACCAACACGTTCACGGTCTCCTGCCAGCCGGGTGACAAGTGCGACGCCAACCTGGACCAGTTCTGGTTGAAGGCGGGTCACGTGGAGAAGTGACCGCGCGGACCTCGACGCGAAGCGCCGCTCGACCGGGACCTTCCGGTCGAGCGGCGCTTCGCGTCGGTCCGAGGCCGAGGACTCAGGGGCCCCACACGGCGATGCTCGTGACCACGAAGGGGGTGGCGCTGGAGAAGTGCCCGGTCTTGATGTCGAGCTTCCTGCCGTAGCATCCGGCGTCGCTGTAGAGCGTGATGCGCTTGCCGGACTGGTTCGACACCGTGCGCGCACCGCCGCTCTGCACGTCGTAGCAGCCCGGCGTGAGCTTGCGATTCTGGCGGGTGCCCTCGAAGTTCCTCTTCACCCAGGTGCAGACCTTGCCCTTGGCGCACACCGGCGCGGCGGAAGCCGGCTGCACGGCGGCGATCGGGAGGGTGGCGGCCAGGGCGGCACCGGCCAGCAGCAAGGAGCGCATTCTCACGGGGGTGTATCCATTCTCGCGGAGCTCGGGGCAGTGAGTTGTTGATCTTCCCATGTCCGTTATGGAGGGGCAAACCGCTCACACGATGAGCTGCTGGAAATGCGCCACCGTCTCCGCCACGGCCTCTCGCCCCGGCGCCACGTACTTGCGCGGGTCCACCGCCGAGGGCTGCGCCTCCAGGAATGCCCGCACCGCCCCGGTGAACGCCGAGTTGAGCGCCGTGCCCACGTTCACCTTCACGATGCCGGACGCGATGGCCCGGCGGATCTCCGTGTCCGGTACGCCACTTGAGCCGTGCAGTACGAGGGGGACGGGGACGGCCGCCGTGAGGGAGGCGATCAACTCGTGGTCCAGGGTGGCCGTGCGCTCCGTCATCGCGTGCGTGGACCCGACGGCCACCGCGAGGGCGTCGACGCCCGTGTCGGCGACGTACGCGGCCGCCTCCGCCGGATCGGTGCGCACCCCGGGCGCGTGCGCGTCCAGCGGCGCCTCACCCTCCTTGCCGCCCACCTCGCCGAGCTCCGCCTCCACCCAGATGCCGCGCTCGTGGCCCCAGCGGACCGCGTCCGCCGTCGCCTTCACGTTATCGCCGTACGACAGCTTCGACGCGTCGAACATGACGGAACTGAAGCCCTCCGGGTGCGCGGCCCGCAGCAGCTCGACGTCCGTCACGTGGTCCAGGTGGAGCGAGAGGCGGGCCGTGGACGCGTGGGCCACCGCGGCCGTCGCCGCCGCGATGGCGGAGAGCCGGCCGCCGTGGAACTTCACGGCGTTCTCGGAGATCTGGAGGATCGCAGGCGTCCCGGCCCGCTCGGCGCCGAGCGCGACCGCCTCCGCGTGCTCCAGGGTGATGACGTTGAACGCGGCGACGCCGTGACCCGCGGCGCGGGCCTCCGCGACGAGTTCGCCGGTGCTGACCAGTGGCACGTGCTCCCCAATTCCCAGGGCGCTGCGCCCCGTTGTGCGGTGCGAGATGCGGGTCTGTGCTCAGCCGCGGTGGGTCACGCCGGGGTGGCCTGAGCGGTCACCGCGACCCGAGGCAGCAGTTCTTCGTACGTTGCGGGGTCGAACTCGCCCGCCACCGGCGCCACCACCGTCGCCGCCGACAGCGCCACGGCGCGGGCCAGGCGGTCGGGCCACGGCAGCTTCTCGGCGAACCCGGAGAGGAGCCCCGCGACCGCCGAGTCGCCGGCGCCGGTCGGGTTGCCGCCCACCCGCTTCGGAGGCCTGGCGCGCCAGCCGCCGTCCGGGGTGACCGCGAGGAGGCCGTCGGCGCCGAGCGAGGCGACGACGGCGTGCGCGCCCCTGCGGCGGGCGTCCCGGGTGGCCTGCGCCGGCTCGTGGGAGCCGGTCAGCTCGGCGAGCTCGTCGGCGTTGGGCTTGACGATGTCGGGGCGGGCCGCGACACCGCGGCGCAGCGGCTCCCCGCTGGTGTCGAGCAGGACGGGGACGCGGGCGGACCGGGCGGACCGTATGAGGAGGGCGTACGCGCCGACGGGGACGCCGGGGGGCAGGCTGCCGCAGAGGGCGACCGCGGCCAGGTCGCCGCGGTGCAGCGATTCCTCGTAGGAGTCGAGGAAGGCGGCCCACTCGGCGGGGGTGACCGTCGGGCCCGGCTCGTTGAGCTGGGTGGTGTCGCCGGTCGCCGCGTCGACCACGGCGAGGGTGCGGCGGGTGGTGCCCGCGACCGGGGCGAACGCGTCCGTGACGCGCGGCTCGGCGGCGAGGCGCTCGCGCAGGGTGCGGCCGGTGTCGCCGCCCGCGAAGCCGGTGACCGTCACCTCGTGGCCGAGGGCGGCGAGCACGCGGGCGACGTTCACACCCTTGCCGCCCGGGCGTTCGACGACCTCGGTGACGCGGTGCGTGGTGTGCGGGACGAGGGCGGGGACGCGGTAGGTGAGGTCGAGGGCCGCGTTCAGCGTGACGGTGAGGATCACGCGTACCACCCCCGAAGTGCCTGTCGAACGTGCCTGCCGTTCGCCTCTCTTGGGCCCTGATCATGCCAAACAGAAGGCGGTTGGCCCAGGGGGGAGGGCCAACCGCCTTCTGTTCAGGACACCCGAACGGGTGGTGAAATCACCCGAGTTGGGGGTTAAAAGGGCTCAACCACCCATTCGCCCTTCCGCATGACGCCCTTCAGGTCGAAGGCCGCGTCCAGGACCACCAGGTCCGCGTCCTTGCCCGGCTCCAGGGAGCCCACCCGGTCGTACAGGCCGAGGAGCCTCGCCGGATTGGCGGAGATGGCGCGGACGGTGTCGTCGACGGAGAGGCCGTCGACGGTCACCGAGCGCTTGAACGCGCGGTCCAGGGTCAGCGTGGAGCCCGCGATCGAGCCGCCCTCGACGAGCCGCGCCACGCTGTCCTTCACCTCGACCTCCAGCGGGCCGAGCATGTAGCGGCCGTCGCCGAAGCCCGCCGCGTCCATGGCGTCCGTGATGAGGGCGACGCGGGAGGCGCCCGCGTGGTGGAAGGCCAGCTCGAAGGCGGCCGGGTGGAGGTGGGTGCCGTCGTTGATCAGCTCGACGGTGACCCGCTCGTCCTCCAGGAGCGCGGCGATCGGGCCCGGGGCGCGGTGGCCGAGGCCCGGCATGGCGTTGAAGAGGTGCGTCGCGACGGTGGCGCCCGCGTCGATCGCCTCGACGGTCTGCTCGTACGTCGCGTCCGTGTGGCCGATGGCGGCGATGACGCCGTGCTCGGCGAGGAGCCGCACGGAGTCGATGCCGCCCGGCAGCTCGGTGGCGAGCGTGCACATCTTCGCCTGGCCGCGGGCCGCGTCGAGGAGCTTGCGGACGTCGGCGGGGTCGGGGTGGCGCAGCAGGCCCTCGCTGTGCGCGCCCTTGCGGCACGGCGAGATGAAGGGGCCCTCGAAGTGGATGCCCGCGATGTCGCCCTGCTCGGCGAGCTCGGAGAGCACGCCGGCCCGCTGGGCGAGGAAGTTCATCTCGCCGGTGACCGTCGAGGCGACGACGGTCGTGGTGCCGTGCAGCCGGTGGGTGTGGACGCCCTTCAAGACGTCCTCGACCGTGCCCGAGGTGAAGGAGGCGCCGCCGCCGCCGTGGTTGTGGATGTCGACGAAGCCGGGGACCACCCAGTGGCCGGTGAGGTCGACGGTCTCGGCGCCGGCGGGCGGGCTCCCCGCGATGCGGGTGCCGTCGACGATCACGCGGCCGTTCGGGACGGTTCCGGTGGGCAGCACCACCTGGGCACCGGCGAGAACCTTGCTAGTGGCCATCAGGTGGCTACCTCCGTGGGGTGGTGGGGTGTCGGGTCGGGGTCGGTGGTGGGGCTTTCCGTGGGCGGGCCGTCGGTGGTCGGGCCGTCGGTCGTCGGGCCGATGAGGTCCCAGGCCAGCAGGCCAGCGCCCAGGCATCCGGCGGTGTCGCCGAGGGCCGCGGGCACGATCTCCGGCAGCGTCTGGAACCGCACGACGCGCGCCGCGACGGCGGCCCGCAGCGGCGTGAACAAGGTTTCCCCGGCCTCCGCGAGACCGCCACCGATGATCAGGGTGTGCGGGTCCAGCAGGGTGAGGGCGGTGAGCAGGCCGTCGGCCAGGGCGTCCACGGCGTTCCGCCAGACCTCCTGGGCCCTCGGGTCGCCGGACTCCACGGCCTTCGCGCAGTCCGCGGCGTCCGCCTCCGGGTCGCCGCTCGCCTCGGCCCACGCCTTGCTGACCGCGGACGCGGAGGCGAGGCGCTCCAGGCAGCCGCGCTGGCCGCAGCCGCAGGGCGGGCCGCCAGGGCGGACGACGATGTGCCCGATCTCGCCGGCCGAGCCGTGGGCGCCGGGCTCGATGGCGCCGCCGATGCCGATGGCGCCCGCGATGCCGGTGCCCAGGGGTACGAACAGGAACCGGTCGGCGCCCTTCCCCGCCCCTATGCGGCCCTCGGCGAGGCCGCCCGTCCGGACGTCGTGGCCCAAGGCCACGGGGACGCCCTCCAGGCGGGCGCTGAGGAGGTCGCGCAGGGGGACGTCGCTCCACCCGAGGTTGGCCGCGTACACGGCCACACCCCGCTCCGCGTCCACGATGCCCGGCACGGCGACTCCCGCCGCGGCGGCGGGCTCCCCGAACCGCTCGACGCCGTGGGCGCGCAGCTCCGCGGCGAAGCCGAGGATGGACTCGACGACGGCGTCGGCGCCGCGGTCGCGGCCCGTGGGGCGGCGCGCCTCGTGCAGCAGGGTGCCGTCGGCCCCGACCAGGGCGGCCTTCATTCCGGTGCCGCCCACATCGAGGGCGATGACGTGTCTCACGGGGACAGTCTCGCGCGTCGGCCGTGACAGGTCTAGTCCACTTCGTGCTCCCGTGCCGGGCGCGCGATCTTTTTGGGCGCAGCTGTCCGCTTGTGGGGGCCTCGGGGGAGGGGGTGGCGGCCCCTCCGGGGCGGGGGGTGGTCGGCGTTTCGCGCCCCGGGCTGTTCCGCCCGTCCTTTCCTCGCCGCTTCGCGGCGGATCTTTCCCACCCGCCCACCCGGCACTCCGCAACGATCGGTTGCCGCACTGCCTCGCCGCTTCGCGGCGAAACTGCCCCACCCACCCACCCGTTGCTCCGCAGCTGACGACCACTGGCACAACCCCGCCGCTTCGCGGCGGATCTATTCCCACCCGCCCACCCGTTGCTCCGCACCTGACGACCGCTGGCAGAACCCCACCCACCCGTTGCCCTACGTTGCGTTTCGGTGCGGGGTGCACGGGTGGGTGGGTGGGAGGTGGCCGCCGCGGAGCGGCGGTTCAGGGCGTGGGCCCCACGAGCGAGAGGTGAGGACCGGGCGGCGGCAGCGTTCGGTGCGGTGGCGGTGCAGGGGACCACATCCTCGGCCGGGCGGGTCGGACGACCGGGAGGCAAACAGGGGCCCCGCCCCGGTGCCGAGCCGGGAGCGGCCGTAGCCCCGCGGCGACGGTGCCGCCAAGGCGGCCCACCAGGGTCAGCTCAGGATCACGCTGCGCGTCAGGTTGCGGGGGCGGTCCGGGTCCTGGCCACGGGACTCCGCGAGGGCCACAGCCAGGCGCTGGGCGCGGACGAGGTCGGCGAGCGGGTCCGCCTCCTGGCGGGCCACCAGTTCCCCGCCGACACGGGCCACGTCCCCCGCGAGCCCCTCCGGCAGCGTGCCGAACATCCAGGCCACCCGGCCGGGACCGGTGATCGAGATCGGACCGTGGCGGTACTCCATCGCCGGATACGCCTCCGTCCAGGCGCCGGCCGCCTCCCGCATCTTCAGGGCGGCCTCCAGGGCCAGACCGTACGTCCAGCCGCGCCCCAGGAACGTCCACTGCTCCGCACCCAGCACCGCCGCCGGCAGCGGCTCGGTCACCGCGAGCTCCGCGTCGACGGCCGCCTCGGCCACCGTCTTGAGGCCGGGAATGTGGCCGAGCCCGGCCCGCAGGAAGGCGAAGGCCGTCGTCGCGAAGCGGGTCTGGACGACCGACTCCTCGTCCGCCCAGTCCAGGACCGCCACGGTGTCCGCCGCGTCCATGACGGGGGTTTTCGGGTCGGCCGTGAGGGCGAGCGTCGAAACCGTGCCCTTCAGGCGCGTCAGCAGGTCAAGGACCTCCGTCGTCGTGCCCGAGCGAGTGATCGCGACGACGCGGTCGTACGTCCGCCCGGCAGGGAACTCCGACGACGCGAAGGCGTCCGTCTCGCCGAGCCCGGCCGCCTCGCGCAGCGCCGCGTACGCGATGGCCATGAACCACGACGTGCCGCACCCGGTGACGGCGACCCGCTCTCCCGGCTGCGGAAAGGCCTCGAATGTGGCGGCCGCCTCCACCGCCCGGTGCCAGCAGGCGGGCTGGGTGGCTATCTCTGCTGCGGTACGCGACATGCGCCGGGGCTCCTCGTCAGTGCGGGGCTGGTGCGGGACTCCCGCCATGGTCATCGGCGGGACCGCCGTTGCACAAGTGATACGCGGGTGGTGTAGACCTTGTGTCCGGACTCGGGGGAAACTCGCGGTTCAAGCGGATTGTGGAAGCAACGAGGGTGGGACAGCTGTGCAGCGGCGCGTGACAGGACTGACCGCGGCGGTGGCCGCACTGGGCATGGCGGGCGTACTCGCCGGCTGCGGCGGTCCCGGCGACTCCGGCGACGTCACCCTCAAGCTGGTGGCCGCCGACTACGGCGACTCGGCGGCGAACAGCTCGAAGAAGTACTGGGCCAAGGTCGTCGAGGGGTTCGAGAAGGAGAACCCCGGCATCAAGGTCGACGTGACCGTTCACTCCTGGAACGACGTCGACCGCGAGGTCAAGGAGATGGTCAAGAAGGGCGAGGCCCCCGACCTGGCACAGATCGGCGCCTACGCCGACTACGCCGCGCAGGGCAAGCTCTACGAGGCCGACGAGCTCCTCTCCATCGCCACGCAGGCCGACTTCCTGGCCCCGCTCTCGCAGGCCGGCGAGGTCAACCGCATCCAGTACGGCATGCCGTTCGCCTCCTCCACGCGGCTGCTCTTCTACAACACCAAGCTCTTCAAGGACGCCCACCTCACTCCGCCGCAGAGCTGGAGCGAGCTGCAGGCCGACGCGAAGGCGCTCAAGGCGCGCGGCGTGAAGATCCCGTACGCGCTGCCGCTGGGCCCCGAGGAGGCCCCCGCCGAGACGCTCATGTGGATGCTGAGCGGCGGCGGCGGTTACACCGACAACGTCGGCTCGTACGCCCTCGACTCCCCGCAGAACGCCAAGACGTTCGCCTGGCTCAGGGACGAGCTCGTCGGCAAGGGCCTGACCGGTCCCACGCCCCCCGCGCAGCTGAACCGCGCCGAGGCGTTCGCGGCGTTCTCGCGCGGCGAGGTCGGCATGCTCAACGGTCACCCGACGCTGATGAAGATGGCCGCCAAGAAGGGCGTGAAGTTCGGCATGGTGCCGGCGCCCGGCGTCAACGGCAAGGCGCAGGCCACGATGGGCGTCGCCGACTGGATGATGGCGTTCAAGCAGAACGGCCACCGCAAGGAGGCCGGCAAGTTCCTCGACTACGTCTACAGCAAGAAGAACGTGCTCGAATTCTCGAACGAGTACGACATCCTGCCCGTGACGACCTCCGCCTCGCAGGCGATGGCGAAGGACCGCGGCCACACCGCGCTCGGCGAGTTCCTCAAGGAGCTCCCCACCTCGGAGCTCTACCCGGTGGGCAAGACGTCCTGGGCGCAGGTCTCGGCGGACATCAAGAAGGACATCGGCAAGACCGTCGGCGAGGGCGGCGACCCCAAGTCGGTGCTCGGCCGGATCCAGACCCGGGCGATGACCGCGGAGAACGCCGAGTAGCCGATGCGGCCTTGTCCGAGGCGGCCGGTAGCGTGGCGGGCATGACCGATCAGGAGCGGGAGGGCCTCTCCGAGCGGGACCGCGCGGTGCTGGCCCTCGAGCGGCGGCCGTGGCCGGGCCCGGGCGCCAAGGAGCGCGCCGTCCGCGAGGAGCTCGGCATGGTGCCGGTGCGCTACTACCAGCTCCTGAACGCCCTCCTCGACGACCCGCGGGCGCTCGCCCACGACCCGATTACGGTCAATCGGCTGCGCCGGGTGCGGGAGTCCCGGCGCGCCGAGCGCTGACGCGGCTAAGGTCGGGCCCATGGGTGACCCTACGTACTCGCTGTCGAACCTGCCCGAGCCGCCCGGCCTGCCCGAGCCCGTGACGTCTGCGGGGCGCGACGGCCTCGCGGCGTTCCTCGCCCGGCCGGAACGCGCCGTGGTGGCGCTGGACTTCGACGGGACGCTCGCCCCGATCGTGCCCGATCCCGAACAGGCGCGCGCCCACCCGGACGCCGTGCCGGCGCTCGCCGCGCTCGCCCCCCGCCTGCGGTCGGTGGCGGTCGTCACGGGCCGCCCGGCGGGTGTCGCCGTCCGCTACGGCGGCTTCGCGGGCGTCCCCGGCCTGGAGCACCTCGTCGTCCTCGGGCACTACGGCGCCGAGCGCTGGGACGCCGTCACCGGCACGGTCCGCGCCGCCGAGCCGCACCCCGGGGTCGCGGCCGTCCGCGCCGAGCTGCCCGGCTTCCTGGACGGGATCGGCGCCTGGCGCGGATCGTGGATAGAGGAGAAGGGCCGCGCCGTCGCCGTGCACACGCGCCGGGCGCAGGACCCGCAGGCGGCCTTCGAGGCGCTGCGCGAGCCGCTCGGCGAGCTGGCGCACCGGCACGGCCTGATCGTCGAGCCGGGCCGGCTCGTCCTGGAGCTGCGGCCGCCCGGCATGGACAAGGGCGTGGCCCTCGCCGAGTACCTGCACGAGGTGGGCGCCGAGTCCGTTCTCTACGCAGGCGACGACCTCGGCGACCTGCCCGCCTTCGGCGCCGTGGAGAAGCTCCGCTCGGACGGTGTCGCGGGCCTGCTCGTGTGCAGCGGCAGCGCGGAGGTCAAGGAGCTGGCCGGGCGGGCCGACCTGGTCGTGGACGGCCCGCAGGGTGTCGTACGGCTGCTGTCGGCGATCGGCGCCCGGCTGACCTGAGCGCGCGCGGGCGCGCGGGGCGCCTCAGCCCGTCAGGGCCCGCAGCTGGTCCAGGAACCACTGCGCGGGCGGCAGCGCCGTCGCCGCCGCCGCGAGGCGCTTCGTGCGCTCGGCGCGCTCCTCCGGCGGCATCAGGAGGGCCGTGTGCAGGGCCTCCGCCGTGGCCGTGACGTCGAAGGGGTTCACGGAGAGCGCGTCCTCGCCGAGCTCCTCGTGGGCGCCCGCCTCCCGCGACAGGACCAGCGCGCAGCCCTCGTCGGAGACGACCGGGACCTCCTTCGCGACGAGGTTCATGCCGTCGCGGATGGGGTTGACCAGGGCCACGTCCGCCATGCGGTAGGCCGCGAGGGAGCGCGCGAAGTCGTCCTTGACGTGCAGGACCACCGGGGTCCAGCCGTCCGTCCCGTACGTGGCGTTGATGTCCTCGGCGACCCGGGAGACCTCCGCGGTGTAGTCGCGGTAGACCGCCAGGTCCTGCCGGGACGGGTAGGCGAAGGCGACGTGCACGACGCGCTCACGCCACTCGGGGTGGGTGTCGAGCAGCTCGCGGTAGGCGTGCAGGCCCCGGACGATGTTCTTGGACAGCTCCGTCCGGTCCACCCGGACGATCAACTTCCGGTCCTCGCCGTCCTGCGTGCCCGCCTGCTCCCGCAGCGCCCGCATCCGCTCCTCGACGTCGTCGCGCCGCGACCGCTCCCGCAGGAAGTCGGCGTCGGCGCCGAGCCCGTGCACCCCGATCCTGGTGCCCGAGGTCCCGCCGACGAGCCGCACACAGCACTCCGTGAACGCGTCCGCCCACCGCCCGGTGAGGAAGCCGAGCCGGTCGGCGCCGAGCATCCCGCGCAGCAACTGCTCGGCCACGTCGTCCGGCAGCATCCGGAAGTAGTCGGCGGGTGCCCACGGGGTGTGCGAGAAGTGGCCGATGCGCAGGTCCTCGCGGAGCTCCCGCAGCATGCCCGGCACCAGCGCCAGGTGGTAGTCCTGCACCAGGACGGCCGCCCCCGGCCCCGCCTCCTCGGCGAGCGCCTCGGCGAACGCCCGGTTGTACGTCTCGTACGCCGCCCACTGTGCGCGGAACTCCGGTCCGAAGACCGGTTCCAACGGCGTCTGGTAGAGCAGGTGGTGGACGAACCACAGCACCGAGTTCGCGATGCCGTTGTACGCGTCCGCGTGGACGTCCGCGTCGATGTCCAGCATCCGTACGCCCGGCTCACCGACGCCCCGGCGCACCGCCTCGCGGTCGCCGTCGCCGAGCGCCGCGCACACCCACAGGGCGTCCGCCTCGTCACCGATGGCGCTGAGCCCGGAGACCAGGCCGCCGCCGCCACGCCTGGCGGTCAGCTCACCGTCCTCTCCGACGGTGTACGAGACGGGGCCGCGGTTGGACGCGACGAGTACCTGTGCTGCTGACGAACCGTGCTCGGAGACCATGTGGCAAAACGTAGCCCGTCCCGGGGTCGGGCAAACGTACGGGCTCCCGGTCACGCCACGCGGCGGTGCGCGTACTCGGCGATGCTCGTCATGGGCGGCCGCTCCTCCGTGTCGACCGCGTACGTCCGCGGCACGAACCCGTGCTCGCCCCGCTCGAACTGCGTGAGCTCGGGGCGTACGAGATGCCCGCGCGCGAGCCGCAGCTGTGCCGTCCGGTAGATCGCCGCCGCCATCCGCCCGAGCGCCTGCCCGTCCTGGTGCCGGTGCTTGCGCACCCCGACGTCCACCTGCGCCAGCGCGTCCAGACCCACCGTGTGCAGCGCGTCGACGAGCAGGCCGAGCTCCACGCCGTACCCGACGGGGAACGGCAGCCGCTCGAGGAGCGACCTGCGGGCCGCGTACTCGCCGCCGAGCGGCTGGACGAACCCCGCCAGCTGCGGCCAGTGCATGTTCAGGAGCGGCCGCGCCATCAGCTCCGTCACCCGGCCGCCCTGCCCGGCGGCCTCGCCGAGCGGGCGGTCGTACATCGCCTTCACGAAGGCCACGTCCGGGTCGGTGAGCAGCGGTCCCACGATCCCCGAGACGAAGTCCGCGGAGAACTCCCGCAGGTCAGCGTCGACGAACGCGACGATGTCACTGCTCGTCGCGAGCAGCGAGCGCCACAGCACCTCGCCCTTGCCCGGGACCGCGGGGACGCGCGGCAGGATCTCGTCCCTGCGGACGACCTTCGCGCCCGCCGCCGCGGCGACCTCGGCCGTACGGTCCGTGGAGCCGGAGTCGATCACCACCAGCTCGTCGACCAGCGGGACCTTCTCCATCAGCTCGCGGCGTATCTCGGCGACGATCTCGCCGACCGTCCCCTCCTCGTCGAGCGCGGGCAGCACGACGCTCACCGAGGCGCCGCCGGCGCGCTTGGCCTCGGCGAGCCGGGCCGGCGGCCGGTCGGCGACGGACCAGGAACGCCTGCTGAGCCAGCGCTCGACCTCTTCCAGCACGGTCGCGGTCCTCCCATAGGTGATCGATGAGGTGATCGATGTGATCCATCTCGCGGTTCGGACGACTATCTCAAGGGTCCGGGGCTTCGGTTACAGTCTTGAACAACGCCGGTGACCATCGCATGTCGGGGTCACCGCCGCGTTGAGATCGACAACTGAAACCCATAATCGAAAACCGCTCATCCAGAGGGGCAGAGGGAAACGGCCCGTTGAAGCCCCGGCAACCCTCCCGCCGACCGCGAGGTCACGGTGGGGAAGGTGCCAATTCCGTCTCGCGGCGAGATGCGTCGCGAGGAAGATGAGGAGAAAGGGCCTCGCCTCCATGGCTGTGCAGACCGTCGCCACCCAGAGCACCACCCCTTCCGTCGACCTCGGGCCCGCCTCCGGCCTTTCCTGCCGTGAGTGCGGCACCACGTTCCCGCTCGGCCCGATCTTCGCCTGCGTCGAGTGTTTCGGCCCCCTCGAAGTCGCGTACGACCTGCCGCTCGGCGACCCGGAAGCCCTCCGCAAGCAGATCGAGGCAGGCCCCGCCAACATCTGGCGCTACGCCCCGCTGCTCCCCGTCCCCGCCGACGTGGCCGACAAGCCGAACCTCAACCCCGGCTGGACCCAGCTCGTCAAGGCCGACAACCTCGGCCGTGAACTCGGCTTCGAGCAGGGCAAGTTGTTCGTCAAGGACGACTCCGGCAACCCCACGCACTCCTTCAAGGACCGCGTCGTCGCGCAGGCCCTCGAAGCGGCGCGCGCCTTCGGCTTCACCACGCTCTCCTGCTCCTCCACCGGCAACCTCGCGGGCGCCGTCGGCGCCGCCGCGGCCCGCGCCGGCTTCCGCTCCTGCGTGTTCATCCCGCACGACCTGGAGCAGGGCAAGGTCGTCATGGCCGCGGTCTACGGCGGTGAACTCGTCGGCATCGAGGGCAACTACGACGACGTGAACCGCTTCTGCTCCGAGCTCATCGGCGACCCGCTGGGCGAGGGCTGGGGCTTCGTCAACGTCAACCTGCGGCCGTACTACGGCGAGGGCTCCAAGACCCTCGCGTACGAGATCTGCGAGCAGCTCGGCTGGGAGCTGCCCGACCAGCTCGTCATCCCCATCGCCTCCGGCTCGCAGCTCACGAAGATCGACAAGGGGCTGAAGGAGCTCATCGCCCTCGGCCTGGTG
This sequence comes from Streptomyces sp. NPDC039462, assembly GCF_055639375.1. Classification (NCBI taxonomy): domain Bacteria; kingdom Bacillati; phylum Actinomycetota; class Actinomycetes; order Kitasatosporales; family Streptomycetaceae; genus Streptomyces; species Streptomyces sp. NPDC039462. Next base: position 5,301 of record NZ_JBVKAO010000011.1, on the reverse strand, counting down.
GCCGACAAGCCGTACAAGATCTTCGGCGCGCAGGCCGAGGGCTGCTCGCCGGTGTCGACCGCCTTCAAGGCCGGGCACGACGTCGTACGCCCCCAGAAGCCGAACACCATCGCCAAGTCGCTGGCCATCGGCAACCCCGCCGACGGGCCGTACGTCCTGGACATCGCGCGCCGCACGGGCGGGGCGGTCGAGGACGTGAACGACGAGCAGGTCGTCGAGGCGATCAAGCTGCTCGCCCGCACGGAAGGGATCTTCGCGGAGACCGCGGGGGGTGTGACGGTGGGCGTCACGAAGAAGCTTTTCGAGGCGGGGCTTCTCGACCCGGCCCTCACCACGGTGGTCCTGAACACCGGGGACGGCCTGAAGACGCTTGACGCTGTCGCCGAGACTTCGCAGGCCACCGCCACGATCAAGCCGAGCCTTGAGGCGTTTCGCTCCGCGGGGCTTGCCGGCTGAGGTTGTTGCTTCCCTGCGGGGCCGTTGTGGCTGGTCGCGCAGTTCCCCGCGCCCCTTACGGGGCCCGTATCCCCCTGAGGTGAACCATGAGTGTCAACGTTCGCATCCCCACCATTCTGCGCACCTACACCGGCGGCAAGGCCGAGGTCGCCGCCGAGGGGGCGAATCTGGGTGAGGTCATCGCCGACCTGGAGAAGAACCACACCGGGATCGCCGCCCGCGTCCTGGACGACCAGGGCAAGCTGCGCCGCTTCGTCAACGTGTACGTGAACGACGACGACGTCCGCTTCGAGCAGGGCCTGGAGACGGCCACGCCGGACGGCGCGGGCGTCTCGATCATTCCCGCCGTCGCCGGCGGCTGACCTTTTCGCAAGCACCCTGCGTAATTCGAATTGCCCCCTCCGCGAGAGAAGCGGAGGGGGCAATTCTGCTTGGTTGAGCGCGGTACAGTTGGGAAGCGTGCTTCGCCGTCAGTGCCGAGTGCATATACGAAGTCGGCCCGGAGCCGACAAGAAGTAGCCAAAGCGCACTGCCCATTTGAGCCTCATGTGCCTTTTGCCCGGCCCGACTTGCCCTGGATTCCGGTGAATTCTCCGCATATTACCGATCGGGCGCGCCCAGAATTCTCGTCCGATTGACCTGTTGCAGACGGCAGTTGGACAGATACATTCAGCGGCGGTCGACGCGTTCCGGCGCACACCCCCAATCAGTGGGGGGTGAGGTCTGACCCGGGTCCGCGAAGTGCGGTCCTGTGCAAGGGCCAGTAATAGGGGAGTTAGGCATGGCTCAGGGCACCGTCAAGTGGTTCAACGCGGAGAAGGGGTACGGCTTCATCGCGGTCGACGGTGGTGCGGATGTTTTCGTCCACTACAGCGCGATCCAGATGGACGGCTACCGCACCCTTGAAGAAGGTCAGCGAGTCGAGTTCGAGATCTCGCAGGGCCAGAAGGGTCCGCAGGCGGACATGGTCAAGCTCGCCGTCTAGCTCGGCGCGATCGACCACCGAAGCAAGCATCGCGAGGGGTCCGTATCCCACAGGGGTACGGGCCCCTCGTGTGCGTCCGGTGCGGGCCCCCGGGGTGCGTCCGTGCTCCCGCGCGCCGGGCGGATCTGGCGGGAGCACCTTGCACTCGTGGGGGTCGAGTGCTAATCATTGGGCTTAGCACTCTCCGAGTGAGAGTGACAGAACTTGGATCGGGTCGGTGAGGTCCGCAGGCCGCGTGGGGCAAGGAACCACACGGCACGCAGTCCGTCCGTCGCGGGCACCAGCACGGTCCGTTTGCGTTTCCACCCCGTCCGGGAGGACCACTTCACATGGCCAAGATCATCGCGTTCGACGAGGAGGCACGGCGCGGCCTCGAGCGCGGCATGAACCAGCTCGCCGACGCCGTCAAGGTGACCCTGGGCCCCAAGGGTCGCAACGTCGTCCTCGAGAAGAAGTGGGGCGCCCCCACGATCACCAACGATGGTGTTTCCATCGCCAAGGAGATCGAGCTCGAGGACCCGTACGAGAAGATCGGCGCCGAGCTGGTCAAGGAGGTCGCGAAGAAGACGGACGACGTCGCCGGTGACGGCACGACGACCGCGACCGTCCTGGCCCAGGCCCTGGTGCGCGAGGGTCTGCGCAACGTGGCCGCCGGTGCCAACCCGATGGCCCTCAAGCGCGGCATCGAGAAGGCCGTCGAGGCCGTCTCCGGCGCCCTGCTCGAGCAGGCGAAGGATGTCGAGACCAAGGAGCAGATCGCTTCGACGGCCTCCATCTCCGCCGCCGACACCCAGATCGGCGAGCTCATCGCCGAGGCGATGGACAAGGTCGGCAAGGAAGGCGTCATCACCGTCGAGGAGTCCCAGACCTTCGGTCTGGAGCTGGAGCTCACCGAGGGTATGCGCTTCGACAAGGGCTACATCTCGGCGTACTTCGCCACCGACATGGAGCGTATGGAGGCGTCGCTCGACGACCCGTACATCCTGATCGTCAACTCCAAGATCTCCAACGTGAAGGACCTCCTTCCGCTCCTGGAGAAGGTCATGCAGTCGGGCAAGCCGCTGCTGATCATCGCGGAGGACGTCGAGGGCGAGGCCCTGTCCACGCTGGTCGTCAACAAGATCCGTGGCACCTTCAAGTCCGTCGCCGTCAAGGCCCCGGGCTTCGGTGACCGCCGCAAGGCCATGCTCGGCGACATCGCCATCCTCACCGGTGGCACCGTCATCTCCGAGGAGGTCGGCCTCAAGCTGGAGAACGCCGGTCTCGACCTGCTCGGCCGCGCCCGCAAGGTCGTCATCACCAAGGACGAGACGACCATCGTCGACGGTGCCGGTGACAGCGACCAGGTCCAGGGCCGCGTCAACCAGATCCGCGCCGAGATCGAGAACAGCGACTCGGACTACGACCGCGAGAAGCTCCAGGAGCGCCTGGCGAAGCTCGCGGGCGGCGTGGCCGTCATCAAGGCCGGTGCCGCGACCGAGGTCGAGCTCAAGGAGCGCAAGCACCGCATCGAGGACGCCGTTCGCAACGCGAAGGCGGCCGTCGAGGAGGGCATCGTCGCCGGTGGTGGCGTGGCCCTGCTGCAGGCCTCCCAGGTCTTCGAGAAGCTGGAGCTTGAGGGCGACGAGGCCACCGGTGCCGCCGCTGTGAAGCTGGCCCTCGAGGCCCCGCTGAAGCAGATCGCGGTCAACGCCGGCCTCGAGGGCGGTGTCGTCGTCGAGAAGGTGCGCAACCTGACCGTCGGCCACGGCCTGAACGCCGCGACCGGTGAGTACGTCGACATGATCGCCGAGGGCATCCTCGACCCGGCGAAGGTGACGCGCTCTGCCCTGCAGAACGCCGCCTCCATCGCCGCGCTGTTCCTCACCACCGAGGCCGTCATCGCCGACAAGCCGGAGAAGGCGGGCGCTGCCCCGGCCGGCGGCGGCATGCCGGGCGGTGACATGGACTTCTGATCGACCTCTGGTTGATCACTGTCCCGTACGTACCGAGGGCGGCACTCCTTCTCACGAAGGGGTGCCGCCCTCGGGCGTTTCCCGTCCCGCTCTACGGCAGTCGGTCCATGATCCAGGTGCAGAGTTCCTCGGTGACCAGGGTGTGGCCCTCGTTCCGGGAGGCGCAGAGGAATTCGTCCAGCTCGCTCTCCTCCTCCGCGGAGGCCGTGATCGGCGCGTAGAGCTTCTCGTGGGTGTCGATGTCGCGCAGGGCGATGGCGCTGACCGTCGGCACGAAGCAGTGCTCGCGGAAGTCCGCCTCGGAGCCGAGGCCGATCAGTGCGGGGATCTTGTTCAGCTCGTCGGCGAGGATGCCGAAGCCCTCCAGGGTGCCGCCCGGCGCGCCGTCGATCTCGGGCAGGCCCGTGGTGCGGATGCGGGGCCTGCGCAGGGTCACCACCCGCAGCTGGGCGACGAGCTGGTCCTCGCCCGCGGACTGCGTGTACAGGTGGGTGCCGGTGATGGCCAGGCCCTTGCCGTGGAAGGCCTGCTCGCCGGCCGGGATGCCGTTGCTCTCGCCGATGCGGGAGCCATTGGACACACCGATCTTCTTCGGCCGCGAGGGCCAGCGGCCCACCCGGTCCAGCTCGGCGAGGAAGGTGCCGCGCTCCTTGTCCGTGTCCGGGGTGTCGCCCCACTCGCTGATGTGCTGCCACAGCAGCTGGCGAGCGGCCGGACTGTTCATCTGGTTCGAGAACGCCGCGTTGAGGCGCCGGATGTAGTGCGCGAACGACTGCAGCGCGACGGGTATCCAGGCGCCGCGGTGGGGGCTGTCGTACGAGAAGTACAGGGCGGTCTGGTGGTCGTTCTCGCCCGTCCCGCCGTCGTGCTCCATCTTGGCGAGCGCGTACCGCGTGACGAGTCCGCCCATGCTGAATCCGCCGACCGCCAGCGGGTGATCGCCGTTGCGCCGCGCGATGGTCTCCAGGATCGCGGCCCTGGCGACCTCGGCGTTCTCCAGGATCGACGCGCTCCGCTCGTCGAAGCCGACGAGGATGACGTCGTACCCGCGGCCGCGCAGGGCACTCAGGAACGGGAACGGGCCGCGTTCCATGATCTCCCAGGAGAAGTCGAGATCGCTCGGCCCCGAGCTGAAGCCGTCGCTGATGACGACGGGCCGCGTCAGGCCCTTCGCCCGGTCGGCGAGGTACACCCAGGCGGTGCCGCCGGGCAGCGCCCACTCGTCGTCGGGCTGCGGGGCGGCGGCGGGGGCCTCGCGGGCCTCGCGGGGGCCCGGGGCGAGGGTGATGCGGGCAGCCGACCCGATCGCCTCGGCCACCTCCCGCTCGTCCATCTCCTGCAGATCGGGCTGAACCGGCTGCTCGGCCCGGTCCGGCCGGTCGGGTTCGTTGCGCTTGCTCATGAGGGTCCCCTCCGGTCGCGCTGGTGTGGTGACGTCCGGTGCCATCTTTGATACGTCGAGTAGTCGCCGACACCCGCTCGCGGCAATCCGCGCCGGGGCCGGGGGCCTTTCGGACAGGGGGAGTTCGGCCGCGTACGCGTGTGACGGGTGGGGTGGGGGGCCTTGGCCTGGGTCGTACGGGGGTTCCTTGCCGCCGCACCCTGGCGGGGCGCGGCGCGTCGGCCAACTCGCCACGGGCCGGCTCCCGCTGGGGGCCTTCAACTCTGTCGCGAAGCCGACCGGGGTGGAGGGGCGGTGACTTCGGTTGGCCTGCACCTTGGATGGTGACCGGGGCCGCCCGGTGTTTTCCGGAGTGTGGCGGCTCCGGGCCGGCAGTAAAGGGCGCTCCGCTGCGCTGCGCGTCGGCTGCGCCGATTCCGCTCCGCTCCACCCTTGACTCCCGCCCCTCCACCGCACGTTGACTTTGACCCGGACGGCCAGGGGTGGGGCCGACGGGGACCCCT
>NZ_JBVKAO010000010.1:0-335136 GCF_055639375.1 Streptomyces sp. NPDC039462 | reverse complement strand
CCGCTTCGCTCTGACTCCGTCAGCCGAATACTCGCGGCCTCCGGCCGCTTCGTTTCGCGCGTCCCCGCGCGAATTGCCCGCCTCCGGCGGGGGCGTTATGGAATGGGCCTCCGGCCATTCCATAACGTGCGTTCCTCCGGAACATAAAAATAGATTTAAGGAGTTTTGGTGCCTCCGGCACTACCCCTCCGGGTGGGGTTTTCAATACTCCGTATTCGAGGTGAAGTTGACTTGCTGTCAGGTTTCAGTCTTCCCTTTTGGATGAATGTGATTCCCTCCGGGAATCACTAGGGAATTTCCAATTCCCTCTATTTCCGGGACAGTTAAGCGAATTCCCGGAAATGTAAGGGTGGTTGGCCCTCCGGGCCAACCCATGTCCGGCAGAGCCGCCGGGGCGCCCTCCGGGCGCCTCTGTGGGCCCCCTGAGGCAGCCTCACGGGATCAACGTCCAGGCGCAGCACCCCGGTGCCGCGCAGTACCTCCGGCCTCTCCCCCGAGCCCCGAGGCTGGCCGCGTTGACCGCGTCCGCACCCTCTCCTCATCCAACGGGCGCGGGGGCAGGGGCAGCAGAGGGGATGTCTGCAGGCCGACCAGCCCGGATGGGGTTGCCGGCCTGCAGAGCTATCCGGGTGCTCTGCAGGCTGCCGCAACACCCATTGCAACCTCTATCGCAACATCGTGGCGCAACATCCAGCGCAACCCGTAACGCATCATGGGTTCCCCATCGGCCATAAAGACACTAATATTTGAAGTACTGGGGAAAGGCGACCCCCAGGAACCGCAAGGGACCAGCGAAGGGGAAGACGTGGAGATCCAGATCTCTGACGGAATCGTCCGGCGGGTGCGCGGAGGTACGGACGCACCCATGAACAGCCTTGCAATTCAGGCTCGTACAGTCGCGAACTTCCTGCCTCTGCTTTGCCAGCGCGCGGGGGCGAAAATCGTCCACAACTCCGACGCAAATTACACCGGCATCCGCTTCGACACCAAGGTCGGCCCGGTAGTGCTGGAAATGCCGACGGGAGACGGACCTTACCGGCTCGTGCACGAACTCGCTGAGCCGGACATGAACGGGCGCACTGAAGTTGAGATGCGTCGGTTCCCGCAGATCTACAAGCCCCAAGGAGTAGCGCACATCACGGCTGAGTTCCTCCGCTCACGCGGATTCCTGAACTAGTCCGGGCGGGGGGGCACCCCACCGGGCGCCCCCTGCACCCACCATCACGGGAAGGGGAAGGCAGGTAATGGATAACACGCGAAGTGCGGAGCAGGCCGAGGAAGCCGGAGCGCCTCTCACGAACGCCGAGCAGGAGCAGGCCGGTTACGCGCTGCGGGAGCTCGCCCGCAGCAAGACCGACCCGGACGCCCTGAAGATCCCGCAAGAGCAGTTGGAGATGGTCCGACCGTTCTTCGAACTGGGTTGGGCCCTGGGAGTGCGCACCGGTCACACCGGTCCGGCTATGGCCGGTGTACCGGTAGATCGCGCTACCGTCGCGCACGCATGGGGCATGCTGCGATGTGTGCGGGTGGTGCCGCAGCTCGCCGGGCCGGTGGTGGGGCAGAAGGTCAGGTATCACGGCAGCCTGACGCAGCGTCACGGCATCTACTGGGTCTACGCGGTGCACACGTACACCGCGCCGTTCGCTGAGGTCCCCGAGTCGCGCTACGACCTGTGTGACCTGCGTGGTGCAGTGGCGGTCAAGAACGCGCGGCGCAAGAGTCTTACGCCGCTGCCTGAGTTCCGCGCACTTGTCTAAGGCGCAGGTCAGGGGTGGGTTCACCTCAACGACAGAAACACTATTATTGGAGTCATTCGGGGGGCGGTGGCCCCACCCCCCGAGCCCGCAGAAACCAACGTCGAAGGGGAACGGCAATGGCAGACCAAGGAGCCCGGCAGGTGCTGCCGGAGGTACAGAAGTACCTCGAGACCGTGGAAGCGGCCGCCACAGCTCGCAACGCGGCCATCAGCGAGGCGGAGGGTAGGTACCCCGAGCGGTACAGCTCCAGCCAGGGCGGCCAGCGCCAGCACAGCGCATACACCAAGGAGGTCAACAACGCCTACGCGGCTTGCGGCGCCACCCGGGAGGCCGCCTGGGAGACCCTCAAGACGTCCGGTGACCCGCTGGTGAAGTGGATCACCGAGAACTGCGCGGAGTACCGGAGCCAGGCTCTGCACGTCTTGGCAATCCTGCCCGCCACGGTCGATGAACTGGATGATCTGGCGGACACGCAGGGCTGGTGCGGGGTCTGGAACGAACTACTTCAGCAGGCAATGGAAGCCGGTGTCGTACCCGGCATCACTCCCCCGAGTCCCGCCAGGAAAGCCGTCTTCGAGCGGATCGATCAGGAAAGCTGCTGTGACATGGGGCCGACGGCCCAGCGACGCATCAGCAAGGCCCTGGACGCCCTGATCCACGAAGCCCTCACGGCTCAGGCCAGCACCACAGAAACCACGGCGTGACCGAGACGGGACACCCAGCCGCCTGAGTCCGAGTAACGGCAACGCCGAGCCGCCGCGCCCTGCTTCCCCCGGCAGGGCGCGGCACCCCGGCGGACCTCCTGTCCGCCGGGCAGGGTGCCGTCTCCGCAGCCACAGCCATGTCGGCAGTGCCGGGAGGGGAACGAGGCACACAAACAGCCGGACCCCCGGGGCCTCGGTGACCGCGGCCGGGACTGCAGCAGCCGTAGCACCCGGTTGCCCCTGGGGGTAACCGCTCACCGCCCCCGCCCTGTGCCGGCGGTCGAGTTCACCGCCTCCCGCAGCGGCAGTGCCCCCTGCGGAGCATGGCCGCCGACTCGTCCATGCGCGCAGACCCGCCCTGCTGTGGTCGGCGCCTGCTGAGACCGAAGAGCTCCAGCTCAGGGGGCGGGTTCACCTCCGAGTTAAAAACACTATTATTGAAGTTGTTCGGGGGCGGTGGCCCCGCCCCCTGAACCCGCAGAAACCAACGTCGAAGGGGAACCGTGAGCATGACCGACGTAAATACCGCGTTCGCCGCTGAGAAGGCTGCACAGGTCGAAGCCGTCCGCGAACAAGAGCGCGCCCTGCAGGCCCGCGTCGACCGGGGCGAGGTCCGCATGATCGGCGCCGACCGGTACGAAGTCCTCACCGGCTGGGACCGGGGCGAGACGTTCACCGTCTCGCGCAACACCGAGGGGCAGATCCAGCAGATCATCGCCAACCACGGGCTCGACAGGCAGGCGGACGGCACCATCGCCCTGTATACGTCCTCCCCGGCCTGGCACGGCCTCGGTCAGATCATCCCCGGAGGCACCACGGACATTGACGAGGTGCTGCGCCTGTCCGGGCTCGACTTCGAGGTCACCACGGTGCCCGCCCTGTACGAGTGGCAAGGTGAGACGCGCGAGCACGCCGACCAGCAGCACACCATCCGCGCCGACACCGGCGCCGCTCTCGGTGCGGTCGGCTCCCGCTACACACCGATCCAGAATCGGGCGGGGTTCGTCTTCCTCCAGGAACTGGTGAGCCGCTATGACGTGGTGTGGGAGTCCGCCGGGCTCCTGCGCGGCGGGAAGCGCGTGTTCATCTCCATCCGCCTCCCGGAGGCGGTCACCGTGGATGCCGACGGCATCAGCGACATCGTGGTCCCGTACATCGCCGTCATGAATGACCACTCCGGCAACGGCCAGTTCCAATGCGTCGTCACCCCCTGGCGTCCTGTCTGCGCCAATACTGAGCGGTTCGCCGTCCGTGACGCCGTCACCCGCTGGGCCGTCCGGCACACCGCAGGAGCCACCAGCCAGATCAAGGAAGCCCGCCGTACCCTGGGCCTCTCATCCCAGTACTTCGAGCGGTTCACCGACGAGGAAACCGCGCTGGCCCGCACGGATATCGCCATCGCCGACTTCCACCAGGCGATTGCCGACCTGTGGCCCCTCGACCAGGACGCCTCCAACCGGAAGCGGACCAACCACGCCACCCGGCTGGACGCCCTCGACGACGCATTCCGTACCGAGAGCGAACGCGTCGGACGGACCGCCTACGCGGCCGAGCGCGCCATCACCGGCTACCTCGACCACGTCACCCCCAGGCGCCCTCCGCAGTCCATGACTGAGGAAATCGCACGCGCCACGGCCGTACTCGAAGGCGCCGACGACGAGATCAAGAACAAGGCCCACCGGCGCCTGCTCCAGCTCCGCACCCGCTGAGCGCCGAAACCGGCGGCCTCAGCTGAAAACCCCCGTGCGGGCCGGGAACCTTCCCCGAGCCCGGCCCGCACGGGCCAGCCTTCTCCAGGACCGCGAAGCGCACCTTGCCACCTCATTCAGGGAGCAGAGCGTGCCCACCCCCGCACCTGCCGTGCGGCGGCGGCGCGACGCGTCTGCGCAACGGGCCCCGGGCCCACCAGACGCCTGCTGGTCCCACGGGAGCAGTGCGGCCGGCCTCCGGAGCTCACCGCCCCCTCCAGCGGCACGACCCGGTGCGCCGGTAGGGCCGTTCAAGGACCCGACGCCAGGAGCTGCACCTGATGCCCAGCCTGACGACGCCCTTCCGCGGCCCGCCCGCAGCCACACCAGCTACCGGGCAGCTGGCCCATCTATCCCCGATGACTTCACCGACTACCTCCAAGCGACGGTGTACCCGATCAAGTCCGCCGCGGACACGCCCTGGCGCACAGGACGGCAGAGACAGAGACACTCACCGCCGTCACGGGTGCCTGCGCGGACCATGGCGCGCGCCGCAATGACCCGTCCGACTTCCTCAACGTCCCCACCCGCGCGGCCCCCCGCCCTGTTCTGCTTCCTGATGCAGTGGGCAGTCCGAGGCCGGGTGGACCGCTGCACAGAGTTCGCACCCGGTCTGGCTGGTGATGCTGGCTGCCCTCTTTGCTCGCAGTCCTCCAGATCGCTGGCCCTCCCCGCCGGCACTCAGCGGCGGGGAAGGCCCTTCTGCTCGCTGATGCCGCCCGCACGCTGCCAGCGAACCCCGTTCGGCGCTGCCATGACAACGGAGCCGCCGCAGCCGGTCCGGGGAACCCGCAGGTGAGGGGGCAGGTTCACACACACCCTAAAGACACTAGTATTTCCAGAGCGAGGGGGGTTTCTCTTCCACCCCGTCCCTCTCCCGCCCGGGCCCGAGCGAAGAAGCCACTGTGCCGGGGCAGTTCATGTGCACCCGCAGCACCGGACAGTGGTCCACGCGCTTCCCGTACCGCTACCGCATCGCCCGGCCCGTCCGGCCGCCCCGCCCGGCGCGGAAGACGCTCGGATCATGCGTTGGCTGATGAGCCTCGGTGAGCGCATCCGGCAGGTCGAGAACCCCGCCCCCGATGCCGGACCTACACACCCAGCCGCCCTGGCCGCTCCTGACCGGCCGCCCGAACACACAAGGGAGCACACCTTGGCAACCTTCGACCACATCACCCGCGAGCGCTGCGACGAGTTGGGCCGCGCCCTCACGGCGGCCGGTCTGCCCTGGACAGACAACGGCCGTCAGGACAACCCCGCTCTCTTGACCTACACCGCTACCGACGCTCATGGCCGCGAGTGGCGCATCAGCCCGGCCACCAGCAGCCAGATCGTCCCGTCCCGTCCCGCGAGTATCTGGCAGGCCCGGTCCGCCGAGCTGATGCACCAGACGCGGCCCATGTCCGCACAGGCAGTCGTCGACCACATCCGCAACTCCCCGACGCCCCGGCCCTCCGGGAACCGCCAGGACGAGCCCCTCGACGAGCGAGCATGCCTGCGGCGAAGCCCTGTACGCACCGACCGCCAGGCCATACGGCGCGCCCTGCGACGCGAGATCACCGGAACCATAGGCCTGCTCACCGACGAACACGATTTCCGTGCCATGCGGCGTTACCGGAGCTTCGCCTTCGACGACTGCGCGACCTACTGGAACGCGGTCGAGGAGCTCCTCAAGGCGCGCGCCTCCCGGGGCATCTACACCACGGTGGCTCTCTTCGACCCGCAGGAGTACGCCGACTTCTGCGCCGACGCCGGCCTGGCCCCGGACACCCCGTCCAGCCGGACTCGCTTCACCGCCGAACTCGCCCTCACGGGCCCGGTCATCCCGTACGAAGGCCAGCCGCTGTCCGAGCTGATCCCTGTCCTGATCGACGAAACGGTCCGCCAGGCCACCTGGGAGTACGCCTCCACAGCCTTGGCCCGCCTCGGCAACTGCGCCACCTGCGGCGAGGACATCGGTCGAGCAGCCTTGGCCCGTGCCGTGGAGCTCCTCTCCCGCATCCTCGACACGGCCCGGTCGGGCAACCACTCCCTCGTCTGCAGTGTGAGGGCGGCAGCGGCACCCGAACCCCTCATCTCCACCCTCCACGCAGCTACCGACGCCGACAGCACCGCGCCACTCGATGAAGCCGAAGCCCTCGAGTTCACCACGGTTTTCGCCTTCGGCCTTGCGAGCCGGAGCCCAGGCGGGCTCGTCATGCGCACCACCGCCCCGAACACCACCGACCGGGCCTGCGGCTGGCGGTTTCGCGGGGGGCACCTTGAAGCCCTCACGGCAGGCGAGGTCTTCGACGCATACTGCACCGACATCGCTTCGGGCGATCCCATCCCGCCGGAGCCAGCCGTCGACTACTGCGCGGCGCCCGATCTCGGGCAAGAGCGCCCGAAGCCGGGCCATCACCATTGAAGGGCCGCCGGAACACCTTCGGCCGCCTGCCTGACGCGCACAGGCGGCCGAAAAACCGCAGGTCGGGCGAGGGTTCACACCACCACTTCTCCGGCCACGGGGAGTTCCATGGGCGAGCTGGAAGGCTGTTTCTGGCACAAAGAAAGGTGTGTCACTCATCCCCCGCCGCCCGGCCTCCCCTCCCCCTTCCAGCCTTGGGAGTTGCCGTGCTCCGAGCGCTGATCCGTGTCCTGCGACCGGCCCGTCGGCGCATTACCACTCGCCGGGTTGCGGCCAAGATCGCGATCCTGCCGCCCACGGCGCGCGAGACGTGCGGCAACGACGTCGGGGCCGGGGAGGCCATCGCCTGCAACCGCGGTCGCCTCGCCACCGCGACCGCCATCGTCCTCTGCCGCAGCGGCTGCACGCTGCCGGTACGCGACCTCGGCCTGGACGACGCCGTCCGCCCTCCGCCCCGATCCCGGGAACCTGCGCGGCCCTCCGCCCCGCCCTCGCCGCCCTGGCAGCCGACGCCTCCCTCATCGCCACCCGCTGACCCTCACACGCCATGCGGGGCGCCGGCCTGCGGGCCGACGCCCTGACCTGTACCGGCATCCAAGCGACAGCAAGCCCGTCGACACGCTCGCCCCACGCCGAGACGGGCGACGTCACCAAAGAGAGTGCTCACGATCCAGCTCCCGTCGGCATTGAGGAAAGAAGGAAGCATGAGCAACAAGCAGACGGCCGCGGCGTTCACGGACACGGCGGCCGCCCGCCTCGCGGGACAGATGATCGCCTCCATCAAGGCGGCCTCACAGCGGATCAAGCAGGGGCCGGACGCCGACGGCACGCCGTGGGGCCCCGAGCACGCCGGATACGCGCTCCTGCACTCGCTGGGCCGCTGCACGGATGACCTGCAGGACCTGGTCAAGAAGAAGGGGTGGACGCTCGAGCAGACCGAGGTGCCCCGCGCCTGGGGTACGCGGTGCGTGAAGGTCCACGCCCTGGAGACCGACGACGTGGTGAGCATCAGTGGCCGCTGGACCGAGGTGCGCGACGTGTGGGGTACCGAGGAGGGCCAGGACCCGGCCGAAGACTTGGGCGAGGACCACGACGACGTACCAAAGATCCGGGAGATCCTCGACCCGGCGCTGCCGTACACGCGCCTTGCGCTGCGGGTGATCGACCCCGAGCGGTCGTTCCCGCACGAGATCGTGTTCGCGGTCATCGGCTTTGACTATCAGGACCTGGTCACGATGCAGGTTCCGGCGGTGCTCCATGTCTGACGAGGACCCGTTCGAGCCAGGCACCGCCTGCGTCACGAAGAAGATGCGCCCGCCGGCCTGCGGGAGAACGACGTCGTGACCATCGACGGCATGCGCACATGAGCGGCGCAGGAACAGGGGCGCACAGCGTCAGGCCGGTGCAAGGCCGCTGTCCATTGCGCCCGTGCCGCCGCAGAGCGCAGTGGCGGCCGGTTCCCTGTCCGGCCTCTGCGCACAACGCCCTGGGAGCCCACTTCAGGAAGCCGCGTTTTCGCGGGTCAGAAGGTATCTGGACCCCATAACTAAAAACACTATTATTGAACTTAAAGCGAGGGGCCCCTCACCCCCTCGCCGATTGGGCAAGGAGAAGGAGAGCCCCATGGCCACCGCTGCCTCGGCCGACACCCTGGGCACCCACGAGGAGAACGTGCCTCAGTCCGTCTATCTCGACCCGGCGCTGGTCCTGCGTGATGAGCAGAACGCCCGTGAGCACGACACCGAGCCGGACCAGGAACTGATCGCCTCCGTCAAGGAGATCGGCGTCCAAGACGCCATCAGCGTCCGGCCCCGGCCTGACGGCACCTACGGTGCCTTCAAGGGCTGGCGACGCGCCCAGGCCCAGCAGATCGCCAACGCTACCGCTGAAGAGGACGGCCGCCCGGCCCGCAGGATCAAGGCGTACGTGCGCGACGACCTGGTCGGCCGGGACGGCTGGACGCGGTTCCTGTCCCTGGTGGAGAACAAACACCGCGAAGGCATGAGCGAGCGCGACATCCTGCGATCCCAGGAACTGTCCCTGATCGACATGAGCGACATCGAGCGGCGCCAGGCAGCCAAGGCCCTGGGGGTGGGCCGCAATGCCGCCACGCATGCCAAGGCGGCGCAGAGACTCGACGACGCCGCGCTGCGCCGGGCGGCGGCCGGAGGCATGGACCTGGAGCAGACTGCCCAGCTCGCCGAGGTCGAGTCCATCACCGGTGCGGAGCGCCGTCTGCTCGCCGCTCTCCGGCGTGACCAGGAGGAGGGCCAGGGTGGGCGCGGGCACTGGGATCAGGAACTGGCCCTGCTGCGCGCCGAACTTGACTACGTCGCCGAGCGCAAGAAGGTCCTGGCGAAGCTGGAACAGGAGGAGATTCCGGTATTGCGGGCGGCTTCGTGGGGAGAAAAGGACCCCTCCAAGCCGCTGTCCCAGCTCACCACCGGTCTGGGGAATCCGCTCACCGAGGAGAACCACCGCCGGTGCCCCGGTCACAGTGTCCGGCTGGATGAGGAGAACAGGCCGGTCTGGCACTGCGCCCGGCCGGTCGAGCACGGTCACAAGGTCCGGCCGCAGCCCAAGAAGCCCCGCACGCAGGAGGACGAGCAGAGAGCGGAGGAGCGCCGCAAAGTCATTGCCTGCAACCGGGCGTGGAAGGCCGCCGTCGGCCCGCGCCGTGCGTTCGTCACCCGGCTCGTGCGCATGAAGGCTCTGCCGGACGCGGCGCGCGTCTTCGCGCAAGACGTCCTTTTCACCGTTCCCTGCTTCTACAGCTCCTGGACGGACAAGCACGAGTTCGAGACCGTCGCGTGCTTCCTGGGCATTGGCTATGAACGTGAGTTGGGGAGTCGTTTCGCGATGAGTGTGGGTGTCGCGTTCTGACCGACATTGCGATGTCGGTTTGTTTTGACGTCAGGCGGGGGCTTGCGGTGGGACTGTGGGGTGTGCTTCTGCCGCTGGGGGCCTGATGGGTAACTCGCAGTCGAAGGTCGAGCTGTACACGGCGATCCGCAAGGATCACTTGCTGGGGATGTCGATGCGGTCGTTGCAGCAGGTTCACAACGTCACGTGGCGGACGGTGCGGCGGGCTCTGGACGGGAAGTGGCCGGAGCCGCGGAAGAAGCCGCGGCGCAAGGAATCGCGGCTCGATCCCTACAAGACGTTGATCGACTCGATGCTGAAAGCGGATCTGGATGCGCCGCCCAAGCAGCGGCACACCGCGAAGCGGATCTTTGACCGGCTGGTCGAGGGGCACCAGGCCCGTGACATCTCGTACTGCATGGTCCGGCTCTACGTGAAGGACCGGCGCAAGGAGATCCGCCGCAAGGCCGGGGTGGGCCCGGAGGCGATGTTCATCCCGCAGAAGCATCTGCCCGGGGCGGAGGCGGAAGTCGACTTCGGGGACGTGCACATCGTGCTCGCCGGGGTGCCGACCAGGGTCTACCTGTTCTCGCTGCGGCTGTCCTACTCCGGCAAGGCGGTGCACCGCGTGTTCGCCTCCTGCGGGCAGGAAGCCTTCCTCGAAGGACATGAGCACGCGTTCCGGCGGCTGGGCGGCATCCCGCGCGGGAAGATCCGCTACGACAATCTGCGGGCCGCGGTCGAGCGGGTGCTGGGGCTGGGCCGGGCCCGGGTGGAGTCCGACCGGTGGACGGCGTTCCGCTCGCACTGGGGCATCGAGGCGTTCTACTGCCGGCCAGGCATCGAGGGCGCCCACGAGAAGGGCGGCGTCGAGGGGCAGATCGGCTACTTCCGGCGCAACCACTTCGTCCCGGTCCCCGAGGTCGCGTCGCTGGCGGAGTTGAACGAGCTGGTGGACCGGTGGGACCTTCAGGACGAGAGCCGTCGGCTGCGCTCGCGAACCCGCACGATCGGTGAGGCTTTCGCCCACGAGCAGTCGATGCTGAGACCGCTGCCCACCGAGGTGTTCGAGACGGGGCGGTGGTTCACCCCGCGCGTCAACCGCTTCGGCCAGATCACGGTGCGCTCCAACACCTACTCGGTGCCGGTCCGTTTCATCGGCCGGCAGCTGCGCGTCCTGCTGCATGCCAACGACCTGGTGGTCTATGAGGGTCGCACCGAGGTCGCCCGCCACGAGCGGCTCAGCGGCCGGGGCGGCTCCCGGCTCGTGCTGGATCACTACCTGGAGGCGCTGTTGCGCAAGCCGGGCGCCTTTCCGGGGTCGACTCCGCTGGAACAGGCCCGCTCCGCGGGCCGGTTCACCCCGGTCCACGATCGGTGGTGGGCGGCGGCCTGCGCGGCACACGGGGATGCGGCCGGCACCCGCGCTCTGATCGAGGTGCTGCTGCTGGCCCGGCATATGGAGCACGAACACGTTGTCGCGGGGCTGGCGGCCGCGATCAGGGCGGGCGCGCTGACGGCGGACGCGGTCGCGCTGGAGGCCCGCAAGGCCGCCGAGGGCGACACCGGGGAACTGTCCGCACCGGCTCCTGGCACAGGTCAGACGGAAGGGCCCGCGGCGACGGTGACGTCCCTGGCCGACTGGAGGCTGTCCCACTTGCCGCCGGACAACCGGCCGCTGCCGTCGGTGGCCCAGTACGACCAGCTGTTGAACCGCCGCGGCCGCAGGGCCGGAAACGAGAAAGAAGGATCATGAGCCCACGCAAGCGCGGACTGACCGAAGAAGCCGCCGCAGCCTCGATCGACCAGGCATGCCGGATGCTGCGGCTGCCCTCCATCCGCCAGCAGTTCGGTGACCTGGCCGATGCCGCGGCCCGTGATCAGATGTCCTATCGGGCCTTCCTGGCCGAGCTGCTGATGACCGAATGCGACGACCGGGCCCGGCGCCGCTCCGAGCGCCGCATCAAAGCAGCCGCGTTCCCGCGGGAGAAGTCGCTGCGGGCCTTCGACTTCGAGGCCAACCCGAACGTTGACCCGGCCACCGTCAACACCCTCGCGACCTGCGACTGGGTCAAGAAGAGCGAGCCGCTCTGCCTGATCGGGGACTCCGGCACCGGCAAGTCCCACCTGCTGATCGCGCTGGGCACCGAGGCCGCCTTGCATGGCTTTAGGGTCCGCTACGTGCTGGCCACCAAACTCGTCAACGAGCTGGTCGAGGCCGCCGATGAGAAGCAGCTGTCCAAGACCATCGCCCGCTACGGGCGCGTCGATCTTTTATGTATTGACGAGCTCGGCTACATGGAACTCGACCGCCGGGGCGCGGAGTTGCTGTTCCAGGTGCTGACCGAACGCGAGGAGAAGAACAGCGTCGCGATCGCCTCCAACGAGTCGTTCTCGGGGTGGACCAAGACCTTCACCGATCCGCGACTCTGCGCGGCCATCGTGGACCGGCTCACCTTCAACGGCGCCATCATCGAGACCGGCACCGACTCCTACCGCCTCGCCCACACCAAGGCCCAGGGCGCACAGAACAAAACCAGCTGAACAGCTCTCAGCATGACCAGTTCCCGCTTCCGATCAACCCAGGTCGCCCTCTACCCTGAGGTCAGGTGAAGTGGGGCTTTCGTCCCGCACCGCAGGCTCCCAGCCCCCGGGCCGTGAACACCGAGGCCGGCTGGAGCCGCATCGCCGACTACACGGCTCCAGCCTCCGCTCTCCACGCGTGACCGGTCGGCGGGGCACTCCCGCAGCCTCGCCCCCACGCCAGGAGAGCACCTCGCGCGAGGACCAGGGGGGAGCCGTGGTCCCGCGCAGGGCCCGGTCGCCGCCCCATCTACGGCGCGGCGACCGGGCATCTACCAGCTTCCCACCACAGGAACGCGATGTCCGCCCTACGGCCCAACACTTCGCCGCTCGGTGGCTTCGTGGTGTCTTCGGGAGTCGTTCCGGGGCGCCGGGCAAGGCCAGTGTCATTGAAGGTCACCCGGTGGTCATGGCTCGCTGCTGGGGAGGTGGGTGCACTCTCGTGTGAGGGCAGTGAATGACGAGCGGATGCGCGGGAAATTCGCTCTTCGTACCAATATCGGCAAGATGGGTAGGGTCTTCACCCCCCTTGCCCTATGTTCAGAGGAAAGCCTCTCCGCACCACTCGGGTGCTGTCATACAGAGGTTCTCTCCCGCAGCAGAGTGAGCCTGCGGAGCATGAGCGCCGGGCCCCGCATCCACTCCCGCGGATGCCGCTGAGGCCCGGACCATCCCTCGGAGCAGATCAACGCCGGACTGCCTCATGCCCCCGGCAGCTTCGAGGGAGTGCTCCGCGGTATCAGGGGGGCCGCGGAGCACATGGCACGAGGCCGCCGCACCCGAAGCGGCGGCCTCCGCCACGACACCCGACGTGCGGTTCCTTATCTCTTCGCGTTGTTCGTGCCTGTGGTGCAACACGCAAGGAGGGGAACCCGATCAGCAACTCATGGCCCGTCCCTCAAGCCGCCTGCCGCGTGGTGCGTCTGCACGGGGAACTCGACATCGCCAGGATTCCCGAACTCACCACGCTGCTGCGCGGAACCTGCCAGCAGACACGGACCGCCTGGCTCATCGTCGACCTGCGACCCGTCACCTTCATGGACTCCACCACGCTCCGCGAACTGCGCACCGCACAGGAACGCTGCGAACAGTCGGGCAAGGGACTGCGCCTGGTCTACGACCAGCCCTTCATCAGCCGGCTCCTGGCCCTCCACGGCGCGACAGCGCAGTTCCCGCGACACGCCAGCACCAACGACGCCTGGGCAGGCCGCGAAACACCCCCGAAGAACTGACCGCCCACCGCCCCGGGCCGGGCACACAAAGGGGAGTGAACGGGCGGCGGCCGCCGTTGCGAACGACGGCCGCGTGCCCCGTCCTGGTGGCCGCTCCCCGGCCACTGGAGCACTCCCTCCAGGCAGCCGGGGGCGTGGTTTTGCCCGGCCTCAAAGGTGCCCCGAGGGACTGGCCGGACTGTCGGCGACTTCCGCGGGAGAGGAAGGCGAGCCCGGCGCTTGTGGGATGCGCCGCAGGCTCACTCTGCTGCGGGATAGGCCCTCACGGGTGCGTCAGAAGACGGTGGAGGACTACTTTCAGCCTAGGCCGCCGCCACGGCTCCTGACCCCCACAAGCGTGAACTGTTACGCGGAACCGGCATCGGATGCGGCACGCCCCACACCCAGGCTCTGAGCCAGCCACGACGGGACCCTAACGTCATACACGGCCTGGCATGCCCGGCTTCACGAGCCGGTTCCGACATCAAAAGCTATCGCGATTGATCATGCCTAGATGCGCTCCGTGACTCCCCAACACATCGCGAAACGACTCCCGCTCGGACCTCCACAGCCACTGGGCATCAAGCAGCCCCAGAACGCCGACCCGGCAAAGACGGCGGCGCAACTGCCCAAGACACGTGTGGCGAGCGCCCTGTTCGCGCATGTCGCCGCTGCATGTGAGTACGACATCCGCGAACCCAGGACCTGGTCGAACCTCACCGAGCAGCAGGCTCGCTACCTGCTGCTCCTGGAGGAGCTCGGACAGCGCGACCACGGCAGCTACCGGCTGTCGGAGGTCGAGAGCCAGGCCGTGGCCAGCCACCGGCCCGACGCCGCGTAACCGCGTTTCCCCAAGCCCCGGCCGGGCACGCCCGGTGCCCAGCTGGTCTCTCCATTCCTTGTGTCCCAGAGAGGCGAAGAGCAATGCCCATCACCATGGCCGAAGTCCGGCATTTCATAAGCCGGTTGCCCGATCCGACCGCCGTCGCGCAGGTCCAGGAAGCCGCCGCGAAGCGGCTCGGCGAGATCGATAGGGCCGCGTATGCGGGCGTCGTGGCCGGACGGAGGGCCCGCCTCAACGACTCCCTGCGCCCGGCCTTCCTGCGCCGCCTCACCGGCGCCGTGCAGGAGCGCAGCCGACGCGGTAACCGCCGCGCAGGCTTCCTGCTGGACGAGGAGTCCACCCGCGTCCTACGTAGCGACCCGCGCAACAGCCGCTACCGCATCTCCGAGGACACCAAGCGCTTCCGGCTCTCGGACATCCCCCTCGCCTGCATGGACGTGATCGACGACTGACCCAGGCCATAGGGCGGCGCCCCGGCGAGGGGCGGTGTCTGCCAGCATCCGCAGGTCAACCGGCCAGTCTCTTCGCTCCCCGGCCCGCGCACGAAGGGCCCGCCCTGAGCTTGTTCCTTAGAGGCCGGGATGCCAGAAACCCTCAGCACGGGCGAGCTCGTCCTGGGACCTTCGTGCAGAGCGCAGGCGCCGCCTGACCGACGCGCCCCGTCCGTGACGGTTCAGTACTGTCCGTTGACCGGAATCCAGCCGGACCATGACTCAGGCTTGTAGAACTTGCCCGTGTCGCCGTCGTAGCGCAGAACTCGCAAACGGACGTTCCCGTCCTCGCGGTAATCCTTGTTGCACGTCGCCCAGGTGTCTACGCCGAGCTTGTTGATGCAGACCGCGGAGGGCCGACCGTAGTCGGTGTAGACGCCGACGGCTGCGGACATGTCGTCCTTCTCTGTGTCCCGGGACCAGACGATGTCGCCGTTGTGCTGGAAACATCCCCTGGAGCCGTAGGCAGCAGTCATCCCGAGGCACGTGTCAGATGCCGCAGCGGCCCTGGACGTCCCTTCCACGAACGGGACGTCGGCCCCAGGCGCCGGGGAGACACCCTCGATGATCTCGACATCCGACGGCAGCAGTACTTCTTCAAGGCCCACCGGTGAGTCGTCAGCCAGTGCTGGTGCCGCAGCGACGGCCGAAAGCGCAAGCGCTGTCGCGCCCACGAGTCCACACCATCTCAAACGCCAGGTTTCACGCATGCTTCACTACCCCCCACTTGTGACCTCCGGAGTGAAGCCACCATCTGCTAAGTGTGAACAGCATGTGAGGGTAGTGGATCTTTGTGCGCCGTGAAAGAGGCTTCTGCTGCGTGAGACCCTCAGGGGGCTTCTGCGGCGGTATAAGTGGCCGGCGCCCGTCTTCAACTGCTTGAGCTGCCGGGGCGCCCGGTTGTAGCTCGGAAGCTGCAACGCGATGCGGACGTGTGCGTCCAGAGCCGCACGCACGAGTGCAGCGTGCACCCTGAGAGGGCACTCAAGCGGTGACTTGCATATACCGGCTCATCAAACTCGTTTCGGTAACGAAGCACTGCGTTCGCCTCCGTGCCGCAGCTGCCCCGGTCGACCGGATGCACCGCAGGCAGGTGCTCTGTGCCCTGCCTGCCGAGAACGACGGGGTCGAGGACCTCTTGGGCTGCGAGTTGCATCGGCAGCAGAAGAGGCGGCACGCCTCTCATGCGTGCCGCTTTGAGGCTTTGTCGTCTCGCGTTCCTCAGCCGCTCCTGACGGCGTAGTCATGACCGCAGTCGGTCATGCTGTGCGACTTACTGCGTGTCAGGCGCCCCGGATCCTGGCTCACCATCGGTGCTTTCGGGGAACGCGAGATCGAGAGCGCACTCCTCCGGGATCTCAGCGGCAGAGGTCTCACACTTCGCGGAATCCGCAGTTCCCTGGCCGCCCGTCTTCGGAGCACCAGCCTGGCGCTTGCCTGTTTCGATCTGCCCCTTCATATCCTCGACGGAGGAAGGCTTTTCGGGGGCGGTGGGCCCGGCAGGTCGCGTGGTGTCCGCGGCATCCGGCGAGGAAGAACAGGCCGCTGTGGCAGTCGTAGCGCACATGACGAGTGCGGCGGAGGCCGCGACGGTGCGAAAACGCATGTAGATCCCCTTACGCGGACGCTCAGACATCCGATTCGGTTGTTGATCTACCATGCCACATTGTGCGGTACGGGCGGCAGGGGAACCGTAAAGAAAGCGTACTAGGGCGCGACATGCGCACCGATGAACGGTGACCGAAGCCGCGGGACGGGTCGTGTCGGACAGCGCATGTTTGGTGGGAGTAACCGGTGTGGTGCAGCCAATGCCCCATAGCGTCAGGGAGGGAGAGCCGCGGCTTCGGGCTCGCCGACGTCTGCCGACACATTGGCTCATTATGCACACATGGTCTTCATCCCCGTCCCCTGCCCAGTTGGCGAACGTGTACAACCCACCAGGCACACCACGCTTTTGAGAAGCCGACAGAAGTTCTCCACGGCCCAGTCCCCCTCCGGCCCCTGCGAACCTGCCGGACGGCCACTGGTTTTCGGAACACGAACACCTGCTGACCGTTTCAGCTGCTCGCGGGGGGAGCAGCCCCAACGCTGCGGAGCCTGCCGGGCCCGCGCCGTATCGTTCCCCCTCTACGACTGATCCCCCAGGCGGGTGGCTGTAGCGCACTTCTCCCGAACTACCGGGCCCGGGCCAGCTACCACCGATACGTGATCAAGTCTTCGTTGCGCAGCCTCGCCGTCGCCCTCCTTGCCCTGCCCGCCCTCGCCGCCGCGCCCACGCACGCCGCGCCGTCCGCTCCCGGGCCCTACCACCTGCCGCTGGCCGAGGCCATCGACGCGCTCCCGCGTTCCGCGGAGTCCCGCGCCGGCTATGAGCGCACCAGCTTCCGGCACTGGATCGATGAGGACGGTGACCGGTGCAGCACCCGCGCCGAGGTCCTCATCTCCGAGTCCCGCACCAAGCCCGACATCGAGGGCAAGTGCAAGGTCACTGGAGGGTCTTGGTACTCGTACTACGACGGGAAGACGCTCACCGACCCGAGGGGCCTGGACATCGACCACATGATCCCGCTCGCCGAGGCCTGGGACTCCGGTGCCTCCCAGTGGAGCCCCGACCGCCGCAAGGCCTACGCCAACGACCTCGACGCCGAGACATCGCTGGTCGCGGTCACCGCGAAGAGCAACCGCTCCAAGGCCGACCAGGACCCGGCCCAGTGGCTGCCGCCGCTCGCCGACGCCCGCTGCACCTACGTGGCCGAGTGGGCAGCGACCAAGCTGCGGTGGTCGCTGAGCGCCAACAAGGCGGAGATCGCCAGGCTTCGGGACCTCGCCCAGGAGTGCGGGCACCAGGACGTCGGCTACGTGAAGGCGCCCGAGGACACCGAGAGCGCATGAGGTGAGCGGCTGGCAGCCGCCCGCGAGGCTCGGGGTCCGCAGGCGGGCCCACACGGCTTCCCGGTATGCCGGGAGCTCATGACTCGCTGCGCCGCGCTTGTCACCTGATTCAGTGCAGACAACCCACCAGGCGCGGCAGGCACGCTCACCAGCCTGTACCCCAAAGTGCGGCAGGAGCCTGGGGATTACGCTAGTTACTATTCAACATCCGGTTGGGAGATGGAGAGTAGATCCCCTTCGAGCTTGAAGGCGAGCGGTATTCCGCTGCGGAGCACCGCAACCAGGTCAGCGTGGTCTCCGGCGCGTACCCAGCCACGCAAATTTCCCGGTGCGTCAGTGATTTCGATCTCTTCGGCGGGGCCGGACTCGGGCCAGTGCAGGCTCACATCAGATTCGAACGCCTCCCATGACCGGTAGGTGTCGCGATCGTACGCGTCCACGGCGAGTTCAACCGACGAATCCTGCAGCAGAGCGCGTAGCAGGCTTCGCCTGCGGGTGCGGACGTACTCGATGAGGTCGTCGGTTTCCAGATCGCTTGCCTGGTACAGCGTGCGCCACTGGGTGATGTGCTGGTCCGCGAGCCACCGGCGAAGACCGGTGGGTGCAACGCCTTCAGCCTCGGCCCGGCGGCCGATGGCGTGCGCGAGGGTTCGTGAGTGGATGCCCGAGGTGAGGAGGTGAAGGGCCTGCTCGGTGTCGACGCCGTAACGCAGACACCAAGCGGTGTCGGGACGCAGGCGCACGGGCGCCGACGCTACGGTCAGGTGATCGTTGGTGAGTCGGATGAGTGCCCCGAGTGTCCAGGACAGATAGTGCTCGAAGGTCTCGCTGATGTTGGCGACGGTCTGCTCCAGCGCCCAGTCGGAGGGGGATTGGGGAAGCCACTGGCGTGCGAGTTCGGGAATTGGCGTGCCGTCGATCCAGGCGTGCATCGCCTCCTGGAGATCGACCTGCACCCGGATGCGCCCGCGAGGGGCACGCCGGTCGTGGAAGACCCAGGCCTGCCGTCTTTCGGGTAGCTCAAGTAGCACGTCGAAGGCGCGCCCCTCATCCAAGACCTGCAGCGTTTGAGCCAGGGTGAGACTCTCGGGCTCGATGATGTCCCACGCACTCACCGACTCCGGTGCAATACCATGCAGGACGCGTTCGGCAAGCCGCCGGGCAAGCTGGTCGAGCGTCCGGGAGCTCTTGAGGCTGGTGCCGGTCGTGGTCCACCGGCGGCGCGCTGTGGGCGAGGTGGCCAGGTATCGCTGTTGGGTTTGCTCCGCCAGGTGCTGCCATCGGTCTTTGATGTCGTCGGGAAGCTGCTGCATGGCCAACAGCCGGTCGACGGCCTGCAGGGGATTGCCCGCCGTGAGCTGTTCGTCGGCATCAAGTACGAACCACACATAGGAGATGAAGTCGCTGGCTAGCGACTGTGCGACGGCCAGGATGCCATCTGCGCTCTGGGCGATAAGTTCCTCGGCTTCCGCTAGGGCGTTCAACGCCTGCTCAGTGGTCAGCGCGGACTGAACCTCCAGGTCTGCCTCTGTGGGCGTGAACAGGTCGTGATCGCTCGCGTCTATCCTGCGGTTGAGGGCGAGGAGGATCCACCCTTCGCTTTCCTGACCCGCGCGGCCAGCCCGGCCGACGGCGTTGAGCAGCTTCGCGGCGTCCAGCCCTGGAACGCCGTTGGCCTGTGCACGCTGGTCCTCGCTCAGGGCGGCGGTGATGACGACGGTGCGGACCGGCAGGTTAACGCCGTCGGTGAGGGTAGTGGTGCTGACCACAGCCTTAATGAGGTCGTTGCGCAGGGCGCCTTCGATGGCCTCCAGCACGTCGGTGGGTAGAGCCGCATGGTGGAAGGCGACGCCGCGTCGGGTGCAGGCGATGAGCGGGTGGGCTTCGCCGAGCTGGGCGCTGAGCTCCTCGGCCAGGAGATGTGCTGGCTCGTGCTCGGGCAGATGGTCTGCCATGGCCCGGGCGGTGTTCTGTGCCAGCTGGCGGGTGCTGGTCACCACGAGCATGGGACCGGCAGGGAGAAGATAGTTAGCGGCGCGGGCGAACATCTTGTAGGCGGGGGTACTCTTCGCGTCCTTGGAGGACCAGTCCTTCGGGTTGCGCTGGCCGAAGACGAGTTCGCCGAGCGGGTCGTCGTGGCTGGTCGTCAGTTCGGCGATGCGCGCGGCTTGTGCCGGACGGATGCTGATGCGCACCGAGACGGGTACCCGGGTCGTGTAGGGCTTGGTCTTCGACCGCCGAGCAACAGTCGTCTTCTGATCCCACAGGGGGTTGGTGGTGAGCAGCCCGTGCAGGCGCCGCGGTCCTCGCCACGGGGAGGTGAACAGGACGTCCGGCTCATGAGGGTCAAGCCAGTGAGCCAGCGCCGCGCCGTTGCCGACGGCCGCCGACAACAGGACCAGCCGCGGGGCATCCGGGTGCGCCTGGCAGAAGGCCAGCAGGCCTTCCAGGAGGAATCCACGCTGGCCTTGCGCCAAGTGGTGGGCTTCGTCAATCACGATGAGTGTCACATCGCGCAGCGCTTTCTGCGGGTCGTGGCGCAGGGCGTGCATGAGGCGCTCGGGGGTGACCACGTCGATGTCCGCCTCGTCGTCCTGCTCGGCGACGGGATCTGACCACAGGGGGAAGTCCGGGGTGTCCACGCCGAGTTCTCGGTCCAGAACACGCAGCCGGTCGCGCAGTGAGCGGCGCATTTCACGGCTCAGGCTCCGCAGCGGCGACACATAGATCACGCGACCGGGCACAGTCGCCAGATGAGTGCACATGATGAGCTGCGAGACGAGGCTCTTGCCGGCACTGGTGGGCACGCTCACCAGGAGACGGTCCGTTGCGGGATCGAGCGGGTTGGCGGCCGGCCGGGTGAGCAGTTCACGCTGTGGCGGCCACAGCGTGAGCACCGGCGGAGACGTCAGGGTGAAGGCCTGCGCCACCGCACGCGGGGTGCCCGGGGGTAGAAGGCTGTGCAGACTGCCGTCGGCGAGGTCTCCGATCATGTGCAGAAGGTGCGCCGCGACCCATCGGGCGTTGAGGTCGCCTGAGCCGGCCTCACCACTGAGCACGCTACGCAAGGCGGTCTCTGCCCTGGCCAACCTGTTCCGGGCGCCGTAGGTGAGGAAGTTGGCCACCGCTGCCACCGCGTCGACCACCGCTGCGGCCGGACCGAACAGCGTTCCGCTCAGGTCGGGTTCCTGCAGCTCTTCGGCAAGATCCGCAAGCTCGGCCCGCCAGTAGCGCACCAGGGTGCGCACGGCGGTGGTCTGCAGACCGAGGAAGGCGACCCCCGCCTCAAGAGCCAGCGTTTCGATGAAGTCCCTGACCGTGAGCCTCGATTCGCCGCCCAGCTCCACGCCTGCCAGCTCGGCCGGGCCATGGCACAGATAGCTCACGCGGCGAAAGACGGCCGTCGCATTCGGGTCCTGGCCGGCACGCCGGTAGCCCACCTGTGCTGCGAAGGCGAGCGAGAGCTGCTCAACGGGCGCTCGCTCCGTACCGGCGAGCGCGAGATCGAAGATGTGGGCACTGACGGCGAACGCGTGGCGCTGACGGGTCGGCGTGTACAGCTCGGCCGCCTCGGACAGGGCACACACACCGTGGAGATACCAGGCCGTGGTCAGGACCTGGTCGCTGATGACGAAGCGGTTCATGATCGCCCCGACCTCGATGTCGGCGATGAGGCGGATCAGCTGCTCCGGGCTGGGCAGGGCATCGGGCTGGGGCGGCCCGAGTGCATCACGCAGCACGGGCAGGTTCAGAGTGCGCTCCACAGATACCCCCTCACCTGGGAGGCGAATGCGGCAAAATCCTCGACCGCGACGATCAACCCGCGCAGCTGACCTGGGTGCACCAGATTAGGGAGATAGGTGGGTACTTGGGAGAAGGCGGAGCGCTTCGGTGTGCTGGCCGTATTGGTCGACACGCTCACGCCAGCCCCGCCGCGGGGATCGGCACGCATCCACAGTTCAGTCAGCTCAGACATGAGCAGGCCGAGATCCCCGGGGAGTGTGGAGTTCGCCCACGAGATTTTGGCGACGTACTCCTCTCCACGCCGGGCCAACTGGGTTGCGGCCGAGGTGATCGTGCCGCTGACCGAGCCGCCACCCGTGAACTTCTTGATCTCCCACAGCTTGAAAATCAACGACGTGTCCGTTGCTGCAGCGATGCGGTGGACGGCGAACCCATCCGCGCCCCCCTCGGTCACACTCCAGCTGGGCGGCTCCAACAGGGCCAGCTCATGGCCGGTCACGTCTTCCTCACGGGTCAGCAGATACCACAACCACTCCCCAACATGGCCGGGTACGTGATCGTCGGCGTCCGTGCCCGTAGGAGGCAGCCCGAACACCGGCTGCACAAAAGGCTTGACCAGGCGGGCTTCATCGCCCGACAGCGACTTGGCCGCAAGCGCCGCATCTCGCCACCACTGATAGGCGCGTGAATGACCGGCACGATTGGACATCAGCGCATCCGCGATGATCCAGGCGACAGCGGCGCGCTCGACTGCACTGTCATTGGCGAAGCCGATGAGCTGCCACGGACAGACTGCATCCGCAGCCTGGGCCGTCCGCGTGGTGAATGGAGAAACCTTGTAGCCGAGTGCGGCTGCTGCCTGATCCGCATCGGCAGCGGACACCCGAAGAACGTCCGATCGTGGCACCGCAGCCCGCCCTACCCGTTGCTGAGCCCCTTGCGAAAATGCAACACAGGAGCGATCCGCCTATCACTCGATCATACGGAATTGCCCACGTGTCTCAGGAGCTCTGATCGCATCGCACGGGGCGGTCCTGGCGATCATGTCGTTACGCAGTCGCCCGACAGGGCCGCGTACTGGGCGCTGCGCAGCCGCTCAACGGCCTGTCTAGGGTCTTCCATGTCTCATGAGACATAGCGAAGTCTGGAGAAGATCGGGCGCACTGACCGGATACCACAGCACCGCGTTCGCCCCTGGCGAGGTAGCCATCCTGAGCAACCTGGCGCTCGTGCACGGCCAGCCAGCGGGGCCAATTGCGCCAAGAACGGCAGTGGCAGGAGCAGGGCATCGGGGTACTCTCCTCCCTCGATCGCGGAGTGCAGCTCAGTGGTGCGCTCGACACCCTGGCAGTGATCCATTCGTTCCTCGGTGAGTGCGGCCCAGCCGTGGAGCGACCCCGAGGTGATCGGAATCTGCCTCAAGGAAGACACGCCGCAGGCTCTGATCAGCCTGCTGATCAATCGGGCCGTCGCGTACCACGAGCCGGGGCGGTACGAGGAGGCCCTGGCCTACAGCACCGAAGCTCTGCGCCGCTGTCAGGACCGCCACGACGAGGCGGACGCCCGGGTGGTTGTGGCGATCCACGCACCACACACCGGGTACGCCGACCTGGCCGCCATCCAGGCTGAGCTGGCGCTCCAGGCGGCCCGCACGTCCGGTGGCCCGGTCAGTGAGATCGACGCCCTGATCCCGTGGGGCAGCGTGGACCAGCTGCGCGGAAACATAGCCAGCGCCACCGTCCTGCTGAGCAATGCCTTGACGATCGCCGAGCGCCACGGCTTGCGCCAGCAGCACGCCGGGGTACAGACCTGGCTGGCCCGCGCCTGCCTCGTCGCGGGCGACGCCGACCGCGCCGCGGACCTCGCGGAAGGCACCCTCGCTACAGCTCGCGGCCTGGAGCTCCGCCTGATCGCCTGCCTTGCGTTGACGCGCTCGCAGCCGCCCGGCGGGCCACCGGCGATCCCACCACAGTGGTCCAGCATGCCGCTGAGGCCGAGCAAGTCGCGCAAGAGACCGGCTACCGCAGGCCACCCGGAGCAGGCCTCACCTGAGACTCATTACGGCAATGAAGCGGGGAGCGCCTGCGGCGCCGAGGCACTGCAGCGCCGGGTGGCCGATAAGGAAACCCGAGTCTGGCTCGGGGCAACAGCCGTGCCATGTGCGGCGGCTGCCGCTGACCCCGCGCCGGCTTTCGCTCCCGTCTGGGAGGCATACTCGATGATGATGACGACGACCCAGCGCATCCTCGACCTCGCTGTGGCGGCACGGGCCAGCCTCGACGAGGAGCTGGTGCTGCTCCTGCACGAGGCGAACGAGCTCTACCAGCAGGGACTCCAAGAGCTGCACCGGAGTGTGGCGGCGCGCCTCGACGAGCTGCCCATCGCGGAGTTGATGGCCGCTGCGGAGAGGGCCGGTATGCCCTGTGATGCAGCGCAGGACCGCGATGAGGTGATCCTGCTGCTGGCTGTGGCCGAATGGGAGATGACGCCGGCCGCCATGGCGTACGCGGAAATGGCGGAGGACGCCGCACGGCGCGGTGTGTGCTTGATCCCTGAAGACTGAGCCGTGAGCGCGGCCGTCCCGGAGAGACCTTGAACTGCTGGCTGGACCTCCTACCGCAGCTCCTGCCATTATTTGCCTTGTGGGCCGGGCCGGCCGGCCTACTTCTGACAGGACGGACGGTTCTGCCATGGCCTCGCGTCGTGAGCCTCGCCTGGCCGACGCTGCCGAGATCGCGGCGGAACAGGGTCTGACGGCCGCGCGCATCAGCGGCCTCTATGCCGAGCGCGCGAAAAACGCGGACGGCGTGTCTTTTCCCGAGATCGCGGGTATGCGCGGCCGCGCCCGCCTGTGGGACCACGAGAAGGTCACCGAGTGGTTCGCCCACCGCAAGCCGGCAAGGCTCCAGGAACACTCACCGCCTTCCCTCGACCCGGAGGAACTGCTGCACGCGGCGGCTGCCTCACGGTTCCTCGGCTACAAAAACTCCAACCAGGTCACCACCTTCGTCCGCGACCACCCCGGGTATTTTCCCGAGCCGGACGCCGTCGAAGAGCTGGGCACGGCCGAGAACCCCTACCGCCGGCAGCTGTGGCGCGTGCAGACCCTGCTGGACTGGATGGCCACCCGGCCCGGCCGCGGTAGACGAGCGGGAGCCAAAGCGGCACCGCCCCTGCCCCACGTTCCCATCGACGGTGATCCCGACGAGCTTCTGGGCGCTACGGAGGCGGCCGCCCTGCTGGGATACAAGTCCCTCGGCTCCTTCTCCAGCAGCCTGTCCCAGGGAAACCTGCCGCTGCTGGAAACCACGGACGGAGTCGCCGAGAACGCCGGGCGCCAGAACGGACGCCGACGGTGGACGCGCCGGCGCATCCTCAAGCAGGCCGCCCGGCGCAAGACCAAAAAATAGAATCCAGCGGTGAGCCCGTCTCGCTCACCGCCCCAAAGACGCGGCAGCCGGTTACGGGCGTTGGTCCCTTGCGGGCCGGCTGTCGCACGATGGCCGGCATGGCGTGGCTCGCCACCACGCCCCCGCAGCAGATCCTGCTGCGGACCGGCCATCGCCTCCATCCCGCCCGCGTCCGCCCAGGACGTCTGCTGATACATCCTGGGGCCCAGTGCTCTGTCCTCCCCGCACCCTCTCCCGTGACTCAGCCTCGCCGTTCCGCAGTTGCAGGCAGGCCAGCCCCTGCTGGCCGTCACCGACTTGAAAACCGGTGGTCTGGGGTACGTGGTCCGGGCCGGCCCTGAAGTGGTGGCACCGTGTCGTGTTCGTGATCGTGGCCGGGCCTTGGTGGTCGAAGGCTTGGCCGGGGGTGTCGGGTTTCCTCCCCACAGGCGAGCACGACGACGGTGGGGAGCAGATCCTCACGGCCCTGGTGCGCAGCCGTACAGACGCTCTTGGCCGGGCGAGTGGACGTCGACAAGGTCTTCTCGCGTCCGGGTGCCACGGTGAGGAGAGGAGACCTCTATGGCCGGTGAACTGCTACGCCACCAGGTGCTGGCGGCGCTCGCCCAGCACCGCATCGCCACCACGAGCCAGCTGCATCAGATGCTCCGGCCCAACGGCACCCGGCAAGTGGTCTCCCGCGTTCTGGTCAGACTGCGGGTCGAGGGGTTCATCGACTTTACGGTGCTGCCCAGCGCATCCCTGGCGCGCCCCCGCGCCTGGCACCTCACCGAGCAGGGCGGCCGTCTGGTCCGGGACTTGCCCATCCTTCGGGGGCGCCAGCCCTACACCATCGCTTCCACAGCAGCGGCATCACTGAAGACACAGCACACGCTCGCCGTCGTACGAACCCATCTGACCTTCAGCGCAGAGGCCCGCCGACACGGTCACGAGCACGGGCCCTGGGACTGGACTCCTGAGGTCTCGCACTCCGTCGGCGAGGGCGATCGCCTGGTGGCCGACGCCGTCATGCACTACACCCTGATCGAAGACACTCAACGGCGAAAGCTGCGCGCCTTCGTGGAAGTCGACCGCACCACCATGAGCAGCGAGCGCCTGGCCACGAAACTGATCGATTACGCACGGCTCTATCACTACGACGGGCAGCCCATGGGGCGCCGCAGGGCGCCCGCCTCAGCCGGGCCGGGCTGGCTTCGCTGGTATCCGGTATTCCCGCGGGTACTGTTCGTGCTGACCGGTGCCCCCCGCACCCGGCTAACCAGCCGGGTCAGCGATCTGCAGGAAATGGTTGCCCAGCACCCCCTCGTCGCTTCACTGGGCCGCGCAGTGCCACTCGGCGCGGCCATCCTCGAAGACCTCGAGGAACACGGGCCCGCCAGCAACGTGTGGGCGCCGTTGCGCGGCGGCAGCCCCGGCTCCTGGGCCGCCCTGTGAAGCGCCCTCGAGACTCGCTCTCGACTAGGGGGCCAGGGCTGGAGGAGTAGTCCTGTTGTCCGTCGCCCCTGGCTCACGGCAGCCGGAGCAGCGTTGTCGGTGATGTGGTTCCAGCCGCTCTCGCGACATCTCCACGCAAACGTGCTCGGCCCTCAGCGTCTCTGCCATACACCGGAGATGCCCACTCCCCCAACCTTCAGCGACAGGCTCAGCACGGCGAGCACCGTCGAGACTCTGGTCAAGGCCGCACATCAGGCCGGCCGACTACGTCGCGACGTGGGCATGGGCAATCTGGTACTGCTCGCTCTCCATCTGGCATCCGCGTCCTCTCCCCAGGAGCTGGAGCAACCCGGCCGTTCCGCGCAACCACGCCTCTGTGCGGGCGGCACGTTCCGGCATCATGCATACTCAACACATAAATCCCTGCCCCTCGTTCGCCCCGTATGACCGTTATGACCAAATCGGCGAAAGTGCTCGAAATCAGCTTCTGCCAGTAACAAACCTGCAGGTCGAGGAGTGTGCTCCCCGCGCCCGCGGGGATGGCCCCAAGAAGCGGGTCACGGTCGAGGCGATCGTCAAGTGCTCCCCGCGCCCGCGGGGATGGCCCCCGCCTCTTCGAGCGCCTGATGTACGCGGCCTCGTGCTCCCCGCGCCCGCGGGGATGGCCCCGGCGTGAACCGGTACCTGCGCAGCAGTCGGCCAGCGGCGCGGCGAGCAGTACGTCGCTGCCCAGGAGCCCCCGCCTCAGAGGGCGAGGCAGGGGCTCCTGGGATTCGGCTATCGGGCGAGTTGCACCTTGATCGGTACGTACGGGAAGCGCGTCACGTTTTCGGACAAGGCGGCTTTCTCGCTCGGGTCGATGGCGAGCCGCCAGGGGGCCTTGATGGCGGCCCACTGAAGCCGAGCGGCTCCGAGGTGAGCAGGCCCGCCCTCCGGTTCCGGACTGGATCGCAGAACGGGGCCAGGCGTGGCGGCGCACTCTGGAGTCCTGGCCAGCGTTGCGCCGGTAGTCGTCTATCCGCCGTCCGGTACGGGAGGCCGGCGGGTGGTCGTGCGCGGGCAGATTCTTGGCCTTGCGCACAGCGACCGCGATGTCCTGGAATTCCTGCGCCGGGCCGACCTGCCGGACGCGGAGGAGCTGCTCGACGATCCCGCTTGGGTGACGAGGCGGGGCGGGCAGGCGCACCACTACGAGGCGGCGTAGTCCCGCCGTCCGCTATACCGCGGCTGTGTCGGTTGGCGCTGGTACGTACTCGACCTGCTGGCGGCCGCAGCCCTCGGCGAGCTTCTCCAGCGCGGCGACCTCGCCCTTGTTGGCGGTCAGGTTCCAGCGGAGCTTGGTGGCAGTCCAGTCGGCTGCGTAGGTGCAGCGGGCATCGGCGAGCGGCGGGAGCCACTGGGCCGGGTCTTGATCGGCTTTGCTGCGGTTGCTCTTCGCGGTGACTGCGACCAGGCTGCGCTCGGCGTCGAGGTCGTTTGCGTAGGCTTCGCGGTGTTTGGGCGTCCACTTCGAGGCGCCCGAGTCCCAGGCCTCGGCGAGCGGCACCATGTGGTCGATGTCCAGCCCCTTGGGGTCGGTGACGGTCTTTCCGTCGTAGTACGAGTACCAAGTCCCTCCGGTCACTTTGCACTTGCCTTCGATCACTGGCTTCGTGCGGGACTCGGAGATCAATACCTCCGCGCGGGTGGCGCACTTGTCGTGGTCGGCGTCTACCCAGTGCTTGAAGCTGGTGCGCACGTAGCCCTCACGGGCTTCGGTAGCGCGCGGCAGCTTGTCGATGGCCTTGGCGAGGGACAGGCGGTGCGGCTCGGGGGCGGCCGGTGTGGGGTGGGCGGGCGTGGCGGCCAGGGTGGGCAGTGCCAGGAGGGCGACGGCGAGGCCGCGCTTCAAGGGGTTGGTCATGTTTCGGTGATAGCCGTGTCAGGCAGGCGCGGTAGGGCAAAACATTCGGTGACCACCCGCCTGGGGGATCAGTCATACCGAGGAAACGTCTCGCCAGGCCCTCGGCCCTGCGGTATCCACAGGCACACCTGTTCGTGTGCGCCTTGCCCTACTGTGGCGCTCTCGATGGAGCATAAGGGGGCGTCATGCGCAGGGTGGAGCTGACGGACCAGGCCGATGCGGTGATGGAGGCGCTGCCGGACGACGTGCACGAGGAGGTGCTCGCCGTCATCGACGCCGTGGCCGACGCCCCGGACGCACGGGCGGGGCAGGCCGCGGTGTTCGGGGCGTCGAGCTGGGTCACGTTCTCTCTGGCAGGCGAAGTCGTCAGCGTGCTCGATGTGGGCTGGACGGGCTGAGTAAGGCTGACTGCGGTCCCTAGGCTCCGGAAGTGCCGCCCCGCTGGCTCGTGGACCGCTAGCACGGATTGCCCGGGGCGCGCGTGACACGGTCGTCCCGTCCCGCAGTGCCGCGGACTCCTTCTCGGTCGCACGGAGGGTACGGCGACGGCCTGGCCGGCGTGTGCACACGACGTTTGAGTCCTGGCGCGACTTGATCAACGACATCAAGTTGTTGCGCCTGGACTCGTTCCCGATCGCCGACCGGCTGCGGGCGCTGAAGGCGGCCTAGGCCGCGCGGTCAGTGGTGGCCGTTGCCCTGGTCTTCCTCACGGTCGGCGGGCGCGTCCGCCACCCCGTCCTGGCATCCGTCTGGGCACGGGGCCGTGCCCCCGTTCACCGTGATGGTGCCCTGCCCGCCGCAGTTATTGCACGTCGCCATCAGCTTGGCGCCGGGCGATGACTTGATGCATGCGCAGCGCGAGCCGCCGCTGCAACGCCTTGCGTTCGACGAGCTGGAGCAGCCGCGTGTACTGCCCGTCTTGCTGCAGAGCGGGGATCCATTTGCGGTCGACGACGCTCATGCAGGTCCTCCCCTGAAGGGTGGGGTCAGGCAGCAATCCCGGCGGCAGCCGCGAGTTCTCGTACGCCCGGTCCCCGCGGGGGCCTGCAGTGGGTCTCAGCGACGGTGTTCTTGATCGAGGGGCGGTTGCGGATCTCGCCCAGAGAGGCGCGGGCCGCGGTAAGGAAGGAACGCGTGGCCTGCTCGGGCCTGCCCACCCTCCACTGCGCGCGAGCGCGGTCGGTGTGGATGCGGCACTGGCGCTCGGCTGTCGTGAACTGCCCGGCGTGCAGATCGCCGACCGGCTGCGAGCCATGCATCTGCCGAGGGGCTGAGCCCCGTCAGGCGGGCAGGTGCCATCGGGGGCCGTCCGGGGAACCTAGTCAGACCGTCTGCTCCAAAGCGGTGTCGGATACCGTCATGCCGAACTCCGTCAGTGTGGGCGCCCCGGCCTCCTGCCAGGCTTCCAGCGCCGCTTCTACTTGGTCCCACAGACGTAGGGGCCCGTGCTGGTGCACCGTGGTGCCGTTTCCGTCTGGTTCGGTCCATGCCTGAGATCCGGTGGCCACGTCCCGCAGGATCACGCCGGCGCTCGTGGTCATCAGCTCGGCGGAGGGTGCGGCGAGTTGGGCGACGAAGTGACCAGCCCATTCCTGGAGCAGAGCGGGGTCCACGCGTGCGGGGCGGGTGTTGCCGTCGTGCCGCAGGAGGCTCGGGTGCGGTGGGCGCTCGTGCGGGCGGGCGAGCATGTAGGAGATGGGGTCGGCGGTGAAGCGGCCGTGCGCCGCGCCGGTGTCGTCGAGGGTGAGGCGAATGAGTCCGGAGGCGAGCATCCACCCGCTGATGGTGGTGGTGATGGACCCGCCGTCGGCCAGTTGCCACAGCCAGGACCGGGGGATGGAGCGGACCGCGCAGGTGGCGATGACCGCGTCGTAGTCGGCCTGTTCCTGGTGTCCTTGCAGGCCGTCCCCGACCACCAGCGTGGGCGCGTACCCGGCCTCATTGAGGTGCGTGGCCGCGCGCGGCCACAGCGGTGTCGTACTCGATGCTCACGACCTGCTTCTCGCCGAGCCGGTGGCACAGGATGGCCGTGGAGTAGCCGGTGCCTGTGCCCACCTCCAACACCTTCTCGCCGCCTTGCAACCCAGCCACTTGCAGCGTGCGTACGACGAGGGAGGGAAGGGTCGCCGACGAGGTGGGTGTGCCCGAGATGGGGCCCGTCGCGTCGGCCGCGTCCACGCCGTCGACCTGGGTCACCAATGTTCGGTCGGCGTACACCAGGCGCAGCCACTCCTGCTCGCTCACCTCCCCGCGGCGCACCGGCTCCCACCGGCTGCCTGCGGGCCGGTAGAGCGCGGTATCGAGGAACAGGTCACGGGGCACTGCCGCGACCGCGTCGCCCCATTGGGGGGCGAGCGTCGGGTTGCTGCTGCAGATCTCGGCGGCCAGGGCGCGGCGCAAGGGGGCGGTGTCAACGGTCACGGTGTTCTCCCGCATGCTGAAGCTGGTCGGCGACGGCGCGGACGAGTTGGCTGGTGATCGGTTCGGGGAACCACGCGAACTGCCCGTTCGGATTGCACTCGTACCACCATGCGCGGTCGGCCGCGTCCAGGCCGAAGTCGAACGCGCCGAAGACCAGCCCGAAGGCGTCCAGGTAGGCGCGGACACCCTTGGCCAGCTCGGGCGGGGTGTCGATGAGCGTGTAGGTGAGGGCGTCGTAGTGACGGCGCCAGTCCGGTCCCGGCGCGCCGTCGATCCGCACGGTGAAGACCTTCTTGCCCACGGCCGTCACGCGCAGATCGGCTACCGATGGCACCCGGTGCTGGAACTGGTGCATGGTCTGGGCGATGCCCGCGGTGAGGTCTGCCGGGTCCACCTCGTCGACCCACACGGTCAGCGCCTGCCCCTGGGCATCGTGGTAGTCGGTGCTGCGCAGCGGCTTGTACACGACGGGGCCGTGCTCGCGGGCGAAGTCGCGCGCTGCGGCCGGGTCGTTGGTGAGCAGGGTCGGGGGGACTTCGAACCCGCACCGGGCGGCCACGGCCAGCTGGGCCGGTTTGTACTCGGCATCCCGGTTCCGCCATGGATGATTCACATAGTGCGCGCCGGGCAGCGACGCCAAGAAGCTGTGTCTGAGCCCAACATGACAAGTTCGCTGAGGCTCGAGAGCGTTGGTTGAGGATCCCGAAAGTGCGAAGGAGTGGCGGGGAGGGTGAGCTAGCCAGGAACATGGGGTTATGGGGGGAAGATCGCTTCGGGCGCGAAGAGTGTGGTATTGGCTGGCAGGTCTCGCCGCAAGTGCGGTGGCCCTGGCTGCTGCGTACGGTTTCGGGTTGGAGGTAGCAGCTCTGGCGGTCGGAGTGCCGCTGGGACTCGGAACGCTGATTCTCTCAGCGCCCGTGGGGTGGATCGGGGAGACGCTGAAACCCCACCCCCGGACGCTGGCGGATGTGGAGAGAGCGCTGGTCAATGACGTCAGAGATCAGTGCTATTACCACGTCACCCTGTGGAATTCCCACAATCCGGGCATGTCCGTGGCCTGGCAGGCGGATCCGGCCTGGGTGGCGGGCTGGGAATCGTTGCGTCAGGCTGCGAACAGTCGCGTGCCGCCCTCTGGTCGGGATGACTGGCGTCAGGACTTCGCAGGCCTCAGCGGCGGCGTCAGTGGAGTTACCGGTATCGCTGACGTCTTCCTCGAGCGTGTGCCGGCGCGTCGTCTAGTCGTGCTGGGTGAAGCGGGGACGGGCAAGACCACGCTGCTCAGGCATCTGGTGCTCAGTCTCCTTGCCGCGCCTTCCGACCTGGCACGGGTCCCGGTGTTGGTGCCGCTTGCTTCCTGGGATGCCACCACAGAGTTCAAGAAATGGCTTGAGACGCGGCTTCCTGCCCAGCACGCCTGCCTCGGAGGGGCTCCGCCGCATGACACGCACGAACCTTCACTCGTGCGCGCCCTGCTCAAGGAGCAAAAGCTTCTCCTGGTCCTGGACGGGCTGGACGAAATGCCCCGTCATATACAAAAAGACGCACTGAAAAAGATCAACGACTGGCTTCGGCCTGGTGAGCCCCTTGTGTTGGCCAGCCGTCCCGAGGTCTATCGCAGGGTTGCGGGCCTCGATGCGCAGTCCTCTCCCCGGCGGGCGGCAGCGTGGCTCGGAGGCGCTGCTGTTATCACCATGCTCCCTCTCGATGACGCTGCGGTGGAGGAGTATGTGGCAGGCGACGTCCCAAACCGGGGATACGCCGACCGCTGGGCCCCCGTCTTGGCCCGGCTCCGGTCGCATGGGTCCGAGCCAGTGGCCGAGGTGATGCGGGTGCCGCTGATGCTGTGGCTGGCGCGAAGCATCTATGGCCCTAGTGGAAACGTGAGCTACGGCTGGGGTGGCACTCTGCCGGATCCCGTCGAATTGTGCGACCGAGAACGCTTCGCCTCTGTCAGCGAGTTAAAGGAACACCTCTTTCGGAACTTCGTCCCCAGCGCGTACCGCGGCAGCGGTCACTCGGCAAGAGCGCGCTGGGATACCGAGAGCGCCGGAAGGATCCTCGGCTATCTCGCCAGGAACGGACGATTCTTGAGGGACTCGGTTCGGCCTCATGACGTACTGCCGGGCAATGGATGGGGATGGCCGCTGGTCGAGGCCGTGGATGCCTTGGCTGCCGCAGGCGGAGTCTGGCTGGCTCTGCAGGCGGTTAGCCGCTTTCTCGGGCAGTTCCCAGGCTGGCTCATCTGGGTCCCGGGCGTCTGGCTGGCTTATGTCTTCCTCTACATTTTCGGTTCCCTCCTGGCAGGGAGTGCGGAAGCGCTTTTCACCCTGGTGCGCTGGTGGGGCTGGCCGGCCATCGCCATGGCAGCGGCGAGCTGGTGGCTGGACTGGCCCGGGCTGTGGACAATCGGCTGGTTCGTCGGCGCGTGGTTCCCCTTCTTCCCGCATCCCGAGGATGTCCGCTTCGGACATGACCGGTGGTCTGACCGGTTTGAAGCGGGAGTCTCGTGGGCCACTTGCGGAGGTGCTTGCTGCGCCATCGCCCGGTCTGTGGGGGCGCTCGACGTCGACCTACTGATCGGCCTGGTCTGTGGGTTGGCCTACCAGATCCTTCGACGGCTGCTAGCCCGGATCGACCGGTTCTGGGGAAGGCTGACGACCCCGGTACCCCTCGCTGGAGCCGTTGGGGTGGCAGTCGCCATGGCACTGGATCTCAACTGGCACGGCCTTGACCCGGATGACCTGGTGTCCAGCTGGCCTCACACACCGCTTGGTGCGGCGTTGGTGTGCTGGCTCATCGTTGTCGTTCCCCACAACATCCGCTACTACTGGCGTTGGGGCTGGCCGGAGACACCTGTCCGGCCTCGGATACTGTGGCGTTTTCTGCCCACGCGGTGGCCCGAAGCAGTGGCGGTTCTCCCGGTGGCGCTCTGGTTTGGACACCATCTAATGCAGGACTGGCGGGTACTGGGGGCGGGGATACTGGCGGCGGCCGGGATGCTGCTGATCATTCGCTTGCTGCGCCGCTGGGCGGCCTTTCTGATGGTGTATCAGCCTGTCAGGGCTTACCTGCACCTTCAGGGTCGACTGCCGTGGCGTCTCAAGGACTTCCTAGAAGACGCTCACGAACGCGGAGTGCTGCGCAGAAACGGTACCTTCTATGAATTCCGCCACATTGATTTGCAAAACCACCTTGCCAACCAGCCGTAGCTGGTGATGTGGGAACCGCTGACGTGACCGAGATAAAGACAGCCATGCCGTCAGTTCATACGGTGACGGTATGGGTGGCGACGGAGTGCCCCGACTGCGGCTGGTCGTGATCGCGGACGACGATGCCGGGCCGCGGCTGTGTCGCGGGTGCGGTGGTCCGCTGATGCCGGTGGCGAAGGCCACGGCGGTGTTCTGTTCTTCGGCGTGCCGGTCTCGGCACTGGCGGCAGATGCGCAGGGCGCGGGCGAGGACCGAGGCGGTCCAGGCCTGCGTGACGG
Organism: Streptomyces sp. NPDC039462; assembly: GCF_055639375.1. Lineage (NCBI taxonomy): Bacteria > Bacillati > Actinomycetota > Actinomycetes > Kitasatosporales > Streptomycetaceae > Streptomyces > Streptomyces sp. NPDC039462. Next base: position 301,238 of record NZ_JBVKAO010000010.1, on the reverse strand, counting down.
CCAACTGCCCGGAATGCGGAAGGTCCTGGACGGTCGGGGTCGACCGTCCCGCCTCGGCAAACTACTGCTCTCCCGCCTGCCGCAAACGGGCCTGGCACAAGCGGCGCTCGCCGCGGTGCGGGGTGTGAGGCGGCCCATCCGACAGCCAGTGCGCCGATCCACGCGCTGGGGCCGTACGCCCTTTCCTGCGGCCGCAGGCCGTAGGACGGTGCGGAGTGACGGGTCGCCAGGGCAAGTTGACGGCATAGCAGGAGTGCCGCACCCGGACCCGTGGGGGTGGTGTCTGGATGCCCGCGGTGATCGGCAGTGTGACCCGGGAACGCTACGACGAGCTGGTCAAGCTGGGACGGGACTGGGTCGCCACGATGAGCGGCGTCCAGTGGTGGATCGGTGGTGCGGCCCTGGAGATCGAGCCGATGCGCTCGTATGGGGGTGCGAATCCGTCCGGGAAGGACGACCTGTTCACAGTCAGCGAGGCCATCCGGCTGTTCGCCGAGGATATCGGCCTGTCGTACTCCACCGTTCGTGACTACCGGTGGGTGGCCTCCCGCTGGCCGAAGGAGCGCCGGCGGGCGGACGTCTCGCACACGATCCACAAGATCCTGGCTGGTATCCAGGATCCTGCTGAGCGGTTCGAGGCGGTGAACAACCCCCCGCCCAACCCCCGCGGCGGACAACCCCGCTGGACGCACGACAGCGCGAAGCGGGTGGTGGGCTGGAAGGTCGACTCCCCGCAGAGCGTGCAGGAGAAGGTGGAGGCGATCCACGATCTGGCCACCGACGACGCGGTGGCGGCGGTGGTGACCACCGACTTCCTGCGCCGTCCCGCGATCGCCTCGAAGGCCATGGCCGACGACACCGCCCGGCACGCCGTGAACGAGGCCCAGTTCGACCGGTTCCGCATGCAGGCCCAGTTCGCACGGGAGGAAGCTGCCCCGCAGCTTGAGCGCATGGAGCACAGCGCGCAGTTCATGGACCTGGTCGCGGCCTGCGCACAGTTCGTCACCACGGCCGGCAGGATCGTGCCGAACCTGCGGGGCGAGCAGTACGACGCCGGTGAACGCGACACAATCGCCCGCGGCCTGGCGCGGGTACGCGCGGCGGCCGACTGGATCGAGAACGCTGTCACCCGGGGCGAGGTCGACCTGGACGAGCAGCTTGAGAAGCTGCTGAAGGGCTCGGGTGAGTAGGCGATGGGGCGGGGCGTCCCCGCTCATGTCCACGCCGAAGCGATCCTCGCCGCCCTGCAAGAGGCCCGCCCCGCCGGACTGACTATCACCCAGCTGATGGCCGCCACCGAGCGCACCCGCGCGCAGGTCCACACCGGGCTCGCGCACCTGCGGCAGGTCGCGGCCGCGCGTGGTCTTCCGCCGGTGACCTGGGACAGGCGTTGGGGATACCGGCTGCTGGATGACGCGCCGGAGGTATGGACCGGCTACGAGCGGGCGTTCTTCGACACCGTGCACCACCGGGTGGAGAACTTCATCGCCGGGATCCTCCTTCCGCACCAGAAGAAGACCCCAGAGGACCCCTACATCCGCACCGTGATGGCCCAGATGGGCGCGATCGAGTCCACCCTCCAGCTGCTGGCCAACCTGGAGTGAACCGGAATGGCAGGAGGCGGGCCGCGACCGTCCCGCAGTTGGCTCCTCGGGTCGCGGCCCGGCACCATCATGCTGCTGCCCCGCTACCACTACCCCTCCGACGCCAGCGACCTCGAATGGGCGCTGCTCGAACGCCTTCTCCCGACGCCCGCATGCCAGACCCCCAAGGGCGGCGCTCCCGAGAAGTGGCCCCGGCGACGGGTGGTCTTTACCGACTGTCGATATGGCCTTCTCGCGGAGGAGCTGGGCGGATGCGTCGCGAACGTCTCCGGGACGTTGAATGCGCTGGAGATCCCTCGGAGGAGCCTGTTGCTTGGAGAAGAGGCCACCTGTCGAGGACTTGGCCGCCTAGTCTTGACGGCGCCTGGCCCACGTTGTTGCGGCCCACCAGCCACCGAATCCGGCCCAAATACCGGCAACGAGGATGCCGAGGCTGACGAGGGCCATTGTAGGGAGCCACGTTGCCGCCACCACCAGTGGACCGACCAGCGCTGTGAGAACGGAGGCCACGAGTCCAAGGGCCGTGCCCCCAGCTGTTGCGGCGGCCATCTGCCGAGCTGGGTCTTTCCTTTCGCGGACATTGACATCCAGCAAAGCTGCACGGCAGGTGAGCGCAGGGTCGGGACCGTCCACCAAGACCGAGAAGGTGATCGTCTGCTTCTTGGCAATGAGACTTGGGCCGACTCTGAGTGCTGTTCCGTCGATGGCGACAGTTGGCAGGTGGAGCGAGGAAGGTTCGGATGTCACTTTAAGAAGGGCGACAATGCGAGCCCTGACGTCGAGACGGATAGGCAGGCCGGCGTCATACTGATTGCTCGAAATGTCCCTACGTCCCTTATTGATCATCTGGACTTGCAGCACGTGCGGTTGCGCAAGGGCGTCACCGCCGTGCCGGACCTCCAGGCTGCTGCCCGCACCATCGGCTGCTTCGAGCAGGTTCGTCCGAGCCGACATCCAGTAGGCCATCTGCCGCTTGGGGTTGGCCGCCCGCAAAGCAGCCCAGCCTGCAAAGAATCCCGCGATCAGACCGCCAAACACTGCAAGGGCCGCCCAGAGGGTGGCTGAGGCATACCAAGAACCTGCGAACGTCATAGCGGACCCCATCGAGTGTTTTCCGATTGCCCGATTCCTCGCCTACTCGCTGAGCTGAGACGTATCTATCCCAGCTTCCGGTTGCGTCGCCTCCAGGCATTGTGTTTCAAGATCAGCGATGCGCTTTTCGGCGAAGCGAAGGTTGGAGCGGGCTCCTGCGAGGCGTTCTTGAAGGCTCCGGTGCTCGCCCGTCAGCTGTTGGACCCGGCGTTTAAGGGTGGTGTTTTCTGTGGTGAGGGCCTGGACGGTCTCGCCGGGGACCATCTGGTCGAAGTCGCGGATCTGTCCCATGAGCTCGCCGATGCGCTGCCGTTGGATGAGGACCTCTTTCTGGGTGCGGGTCAGCTCGGCCTCGGCGTTCAGAGCACGCTCCCGCCAGGATGCCTCGATCCGATCGTGGTCCTGTTGGCCCTGGCGGTCGTGGCGACTGCGGTGGTCGGCCGTGGCGTTCTGGACAAGAGCCCGTGCGTCAGTGTTCTCGTAGAGGAATGTTGCGGACACTCCTGCTCGTTCGGCGACGGCCCGGACGGTCAGGCGGCCGCGTTCGCGGCGGAGTTGGCCGAGCGCCTCCTCAACGCGGGCTAGCTTGTCCCAGGTCTGCCGATGGCGGGCGGCAATGGCGGCCGCGGTGGAGGCGGTCATGCGGCATCGTCTCCGTGCTGTTTGTGGGCCAGATCTTGGGCTCGGAAGGCGGTTCTCCAGACCTTTCCGAAGTAGTCCTGGGGCCGTCGCAGGTCGAGAGCGAGGGCGTCATCGAGCAAGCCGACGGCCGCCAGCGCCTTCTCCAGGCCGTCGATCGCTCGGGCGGTCGACTCGAAGACCTCGTGCAGGTAGTCAGCGGTGGTGCTGTCGGGTGCGCGCTCGGCGAGCATCCGCCACTGCTCGCGTTTGCGGTGCCAATAGACGAGGTCGGCGCCGGATATGACGAACTTGTCGCAGTTGTGGCAGGCGAGGTTGAAGGGGCAGGCATCGCCGTTGACAACGGGCTGAAAGGTGCAGAAGCCACCTTCGGCCGGTGTGCTGCGGCGGGTGAGGTCAATGGCGAGAGCTTCGGCCTCCTGCCGAGTCATCGGCTCAGCGCCGGAGAGCATCAGGCCCGGCTCGGCGGATCCGGGGCCGGCGACCCAGAGCGCGTTGAGGGCTTCTTCGAGGCGGGGGCCGGTGTTGGCGAGGTGGACGTAGTGCTCGGCCATCGCCTCGGAGAACTGGCCCAGGTAGCGCTTGACGTGGGAGAGATCGGCGCCGTTCTTGAGCAGGTTGGTGGCAAGGGTGTGACGGGCCTGGTGGGCGACGACGTGGGCGATGTCGAGGGTGTCGACCCAGTCCCGGAAGTTCTGGGAGAACCAGCCGTAGCTGACGCTTTGCAGCATGCGCCGGTTCTTCTGCTTGCGGGGGAACAGGGCGATCTTCAGCCGTTCCTGTGGAGTCGGCGGCCGTCCGAATCGCTGGATGAATCGGGTGACGGTCTTGTCCTGGCGCTGCTGGATGCGGCGGTAGAGCCGCTCAGGGATGCGGATGGCCTGGTCGTAGTTGCCGACCTTGGTCTGGTCGTGCCAGAACATCGGCAGCGAGTTGAGGCGTCCGATGCACTCCAGCCGGAGTTTGAGGACCTCGTTGCAGCGGCGGCCAGTGAGGACGAGCGCCTCCCATGCGTCGCGTAGTCCGCGGTCGCTCGGGTCGAAGTCTTCGAGGTTGCTCAGGCTGGTCTCGTCTGCGAGGGCCCGGGCGACGTCGTCGGGGAAGGGCCGACGCCGTCCGCTTTTGTAACGGCCGGTCGGCAGAGTGACGATGAAGCTGCGGGGCAGTCCGATGCGTTCGGCCTCGCCGGACTCGAGCGCGAAGCGCAGGATCCGCCGGGCGCCGTTGAAGGTCGCCGCCATCGTGCTCTTGGTCACAGGGGTGGGACCGCCGTCCGGCCCGCGGCCGCGGGTGTGGGCGCCGAGGGATTTCAGTCCGTGCTCGGCGCGATATCGCTGGTCGGCGATGAAGTCGGTCATGTGGGCTGCGGGCTTTGTCGTGCTGCCCAAGAGGTGGGTGGTGGAGCGGAGTAACTCGTGGACCATGCGGGCGAGGCGCAACGCGAGGGACTACGAACGGCTGATGTCCCACGCGGAGGCCCACATCCAGTGGGCGTTCATCACCCTCATGTCCCGCCGTCTGGCTCGGCAGCTCCGTCGCACCGAGGCGGTCCCGGACACCCTCGCGGCAGCCGCCTGAAGATCCCTCCACTGCCGTTCGCCTGCCCGCCCCCTCGACGCCCGCCCGAACGGCAAACCGAGGTATCACCATGCCTCATGGCGCCGGGGCCTGCGGAAAGGAGATATGACACAGCTTCCAAGAGGCCGCCCAGACCGAAGCGGACCTCTTCGACGGACCAGCGGGCGTCCTGCTCCTCCAGGCCCGCCGGGGCGGCGTAACTCCCGCAGAAGAACCCCCCGCTGGCCTGGTACCTGTGCGCTCTGCCCAACCCGTGAAACTGGAGCCAGAACGCCCACCTGGCTTTCGAGGGCGACGAGGACCTGCGGCGCCTGGCCGCCTACCGACTGCTGGCCGCGTACGACTCCAACCAGGCCGGGGCCAAGTCGTCACGATCACTGGAGACGACGAAGCCGGAACCGAGAGGCGCGAACTCGGTGACGCCTCGAAGCTAGTCGACACCGGGCTCGGCTACCTTCTCGGCTCCGAGCAGACCATCACGGTGGCGGGCGCGGAGCATGCCGACGAGGAATCGACGGACGAGGCCGCCATGGCGCTGGCCGTTCAGGAGAAGCTGAGGGCGTGGGCCGAGAAGGAACTGCTGCCCCTGCGTATTCAGCAGGCGGAGCGGACCGCGCCCCTGCTGGGCGACGCGGTCTACAGCCTCGCCTGGGAACCGGCGAAGGGCCGCGTCCTGCTGCGGACCTGGGACCCGGACCTGTTCTTTGTAGGCGCTACAGGTCATCTCGTCAGCCGGTAGAACAGCTTAACCGCGCGAGTTCGGCGAAGCTTTCCATTCTCGATCGAGGATGGCGTGTACAACCGAGTCGCGCCACTGGCCAGCCTTCCGCACGTGTTCACGGATGACCCCCTCCTCGACCAGACCGGCAGCGGACATGGTCTTTGCGGATGCCTCGTTGAGCGGAGACCGAGCGCCCCAGACACGGTGAAGGCCAAGGTCATCGAACGCGAGCGCGAGAAGAAGGCGGACGGTTTCAAGCCCGTACCCTGCCCCCCAAACGTCAGGACGAAGGGCGAACCCGAAGGTAGCGGCGAGCTGCTGATGCGGGTCCGTGGCGAGGCGACCGAAACCGATAACTTCGTTGCGATCTCGCTCGACGACAGCGAGGGCGTACTCACTCCGCGGTGTTGCCTTAGCGGAGGCGACTGACCGAGACACGATGGCGCCGACCTGTTCGCGGGTGCGGGGCTCGAAGGACAGGTGTTCCGTGGCTTCGGAACTCCCGTAGATCGTGAACACCGCCTCCGCGTCCTCGATCTTGAATTCTCGGAGGATCAGACGCGGGCTCAAACGCTTGACCGGGTACATGCTCGGGACCCTACCCGCGCAGGTTCAGCGCGGCAGAGCTGGCCGTCGCGCGGGGAATTGCTCAAGTTCTTCGCGGAGTTCGCGGGCTGTGATGGCTGCACTGGCGGGTGTGCGGACAAGGGCTTGGTGGACGCGGAGGGCGGAAACGACGATGCCGTTGTTCCGATGAGTGCCGGGCAGGTCGAGGACGGGACGGATGGCTTCGGCGGCGCCTTCCAGCTCGCCGCTGTTGAGTCGGATGAGGGCGAGGTTGCACTGCGCTCCAGCAAGGTCACCGAAGGCCCAGTTCGGAGCACTTGGGTCGCTGAAACCCTGCACGGCCAATTCAGCTTGGGCAGAGAGGCCCGCGTCACCGTCGCCGAGGAGTGCTCCCGCCTCAACGGTGTAGTAGAGCTGCTTCTCCGAGGCGTAGGTAAGCAGACCACCGAGGGCATCGAGGTCGTCCGGCACGGTGCGTTCGCGTCGTTCGGTGGCTTCGCGGGTAACTGCGGACACGGTCTGTGTGTCACCCAAGACGGCCGCTGATCGAGCTTGCAGGCCAAGGAGCCACAGCGCGACGGTGCCATCCAAGGAGGCTGCGATCGCGGAACCCCGCCTGGCGTAGTGCAGGGCGTCTCCCATCTTCCCCGACCAGTACGCGATGAGGGACTTGAGTCCATCCACCAGAGCCATGAGACCGGGGTGTTCGGCCTCCTTCGCGCAGAAGCCGGCGACACGGGTCATGGTCATCGCTTGATCGGGATCCTCCATGTCGTTGAACCCCTTGGCGACAAGGAAGGAGAGCACGCCTGCGTTGAAGTGAAGGTCGCGGAGCTGTGTTGGTCGAGCCCTGCCGCCCTCCAAGATGCGGAAGGCATCTTCCTGTGCCGTCAGCAGGTCTTGCCAGATGAGCGAGAGGGGGTCGCGCGGGTACGCGGAGACGAGCCGTGCGACTTCCTCGTTGAGGAAGCCGAGGGTGTCGTCCCCCACCCTGTCGCGGTCCGCTCCGAGAACGAACTCCTTTGCGCGCCGTGCAGCCATCGCACCCGTCCTTTTCATCTCGTTCAGGGCCATGCCGGGTTCGACATGGGGTTCGGTGAGTGGCGTGCTGGCCAATGGGACGAAACCGGGCTCGGTTCCCTCGGGAACCTCGGTCCACAAGTCCTCGATGCTGTAACCCAGCATCTCGACGAGGACGGGCCGGAAGGCTCTCATCGGCTTCCGTCCGTCGTAGAGCCATCCCTGGAAGGTCTTGGGCGCCGGGTTGACGTGCTTCAAGCCGAGCCGCTTCGCGGCTGCCTCGTAGGGCGGCAAGAACTCTTCGTGGCTTCGTATTCCGCGGGACTCGAGGATGTGCCGGAAGAACAACATGTCGCCTCCCTTCATTAGCTCAGACCGTCACTCGCATCGACGGTAGAACGCCCTCCTTCCAACTTTCCCTGTGTCACGGCTCTTTAGCGGATCCGGGGACAAGCCGAGGGCGAGCCGAGGAACGGCGTCAATCTCCCCTCAGAAGCCGAGGACGAGATGGGGGTAGAGCCGTCGGGCTGCTGTTGCCACGCTCGTGCCAGAACTCGCTGTGAGTGCTTGAGCGAACACGATCGTGGAACCAGGGAGCTCCCCGTGAATGCGCAGAAGCAGACCGCTACTCCGCCACCAACGGTGGCCGCGGAGACTCGCTCCATTGGAAGGGTGGTCGTTCCCGTTCGGTGGTCCACCAGGCAACTGAAGCCCGAGGCGTCGCAATGACCACTCCGCTGCCCCAACGCACCTTCACCCCGGATTGGGCTATCCCGGCCGCCGGCGAGCCCGTGTTCCTTCATCGTGACGATGAGTACGTCAGCCGCGAAGAGGTTGCCTCCGACATGGGGGACCTGACTGCCCGTGTCCGAGCCCTGCTGGGCCTCCAAGAGGGGCTGCCGTCTGTTGCATTGCCGTTGGGCGGGCGCTTGTTCGACGTGGTGGTCACCGCGAGCGGTGACGCCGCTCGGGCCGTTATCCGGCTTATGGATGAAGCCCAGCCCGACGGCTGTTGCGGACCAGTGATCGAGGACCCCCGGCGATCGTGGCTGTACTGGCTCGTGCCCCCTGGCTCCAGCACACGGTGGGCACCACATCAGTACGGCACGTGTCTCGGGCAGCCACATCAGATCGTGATCCCGCCCCTCGAGCAGAGGGACCCTCCTGGTGCCTACTGGCTCCGGCCTTTCACGAACGACCGCCTTGTACCGCCGGGACCGCTGCGGGACCTTCTCACCGCCTTCCGGCCCGCGCCTGTGCCGCACGAAGTACTTCTCGCGGCCGAATTGAGAGCATCGTGATCATCCCCCACGAGGCTTCGGCTCGGTCCGACCGTGTGGACTCTGCTCCCATCAAGCAGACGATCACGGAGGCGACCCTCCCCGGGGTGGCAATGCCGCCGCGGGCCATGCTCGCCGTGCGCATCACCGCGCTCATCAGCCACGTGAAGACGCTGCTGCCCGCGGTGCCACGGGAATCTCCCGCATACGGGCACGCCCAAGACCTGGTCCTGCCCCGAGCTCGGCCTGGTCCGCAGACCAGTCATTACGAGCTGTGGCAGTACTCCCTCACCCTCGCCCACGCCGTCCAGGACCTGCTCGACGTGGCCCAGCAGGAAGCAGGACCTCATGCCGCCCAGCACTGATCAGCACCCGCCGCAACAGGCCGAAGCCTCCGTCGGCGTTGATCACGTCGCGATCTGTCGCGCGGTAGAGCGCGCGCTCGCCACACCCCCGCCGCCACGCAAGGACGACATCCTCTTCAGTGGCGAGCCGCTCGGACCGCCCAGCGTGGTGGATCAGACGAAGATGCTCTTGGCCGTGCTGCCCACGTTGCTGACCACCTGCCAGGACGTCGTCGCGTCGTGGGAGCCCGAGCCGCAGCAGATGGTGCTCCACATGATCCGTGACTGCCACGCTCTGATCGAGCGGCGGCCCTTCATCCCGAACGCCGTGGACGCCCACGACTACCTCCTCCAGCTCGCCCGGGAGACCCGAGCTATCGCAGCCCTCGTCTACAACGGCCGATGAGCCATCGTGCGATCGCCCGTGCCGAGATGGCTCTTACCTTCCTGGCTTGTGCCGCACTCCTGACTGCCTCGTTGACTCGCGGCGGCTGATCTCCCGCTCCACATCCGAGTAGGAGCGGGCGGTGCCCTCCACCTGAGGACTGTGCGTGGGCACCAAGGGGGTCGTGCGCGCCTTCCCCTTGCACCGGTGCGCACGGCCCCTCCTCACCCTCCCGGCCTGGTGAAGGGGGTCACACCTCACCAGACCGGGCACACCGTGCGCTCGACGAGATCAGGTCGGGAGCGAGCGCACGGAAGGGCCCCCGAGGCCCACCCCGGGTGCCGCCCCCCGTGGCGTCGGCGCGGCACCCGGGGCCACCCCCTCGAAGGAGGGGGTGGCTAACCGGTATGCGTAGAAAGGCAGTTCATGGAATCCCCATTCCTCCCACCCTTCGTCTGCGCCCTCCTTGCTAACGGCGCCACCCCGGGCGAGGTCCCCGCTGTGGCAGGCGCAGACGCCGCGCAGTGGCTGGAGCCGTTGAAGCAGAACGTCGTCGACCACCTGCGCGGGCCCGCCCTCCGCAACAAGACGGCGTCCTTCCGGAGCGACGGCTTCGTGCACATCCCCCTGCCCAGTGGCCAGAACGGCACGTGGGCACACCTACGCCTGTGTGATGACGACCAACTTCTGCCCTGGCCGGTGACCGCCAGTGCCGTCGTGCTGCCGCGTACCGGCAGCATGGTTGTGCTGCACCTGGCGGGCAGCACGATCCTGGAGATGTTCGGACACGGACAAGACGACGGTGCGAGCTTGCCCCAGTACGTGCGCACGCTGGGTCCGGGGCACGTGATCGCTGTCCACGCCGGCACGCGGTGCGCTACCCAGAGCCTCGACAGCGTCCAGCTCATCGTGAGCCAAGACCCCGACTTCCCCAAAGGCCGGGTGCCGTTGCCCCTGGAGGACCAAAGTTGGGCCATCCACGGCGCACGGTGGCGGCTCAGTGTCCCGTCGGCCAGTCCCCTCTCCGCTGCTCTCGCCCGGAGCGACGCATGATGTCCGCCGTCCCTGATTGGCTGCAGAGCATCACCTTCGGCGCGGACCTGCGCACGGCGCACCTCACCGGCTTCCTTCTTCTGGACCGGCTGGCTGCTGACCGGGCCCTGCTGTCCCAACTCGTGCACCGGATCGAGTTCGATGTGGAACGACTCGCGGCGAGCCGCGTGACACTCCTGCTGGACCGGTTGTCGCTGTATGAGCCGCCGGACCACAGTTTCGAGATCCGGCTGAACATGAACCCCCGCCAGGACAACCAGCTCCTCCCACACGATCACTGCTACGACTTCGCAGCGCGCATCCTGACCGGGGGCTACACGCACGTGGTGCGGTGCCGCACCAACGGCAACGACGGGGACTTCACCGCTGGGGACCTGCTGACGGGCGTCGTCACCCTCGAACAGCCCGGCTCCTCCTACACGCTGGGGCACACCGCGGTGCACCAGGCAGTGATGCTTCCCGGGACGGTCAGCCTGTTCGTACGCGGCCCCCGCCGCAAACGCCGCTCGCACGCCGCCGCCGACCTCATGCCGCCGGTGGATCAGTGGCCCGCGCCGGCCGAGCCCGACGGCGCTCCGGAGGAATCGAGGTCGGCCACGCGCGCCGAGTACCACGCGATGCGCCGCCATCTAATTCAGCAGGGCCTCATCGACTGACCGGCCGCCGTACCCTCCGTGGTTTTCGTGCCGCGCTCCGGCACGGAATGCTACGGCGCACCAACCGCACCGCCCCTCAAGGAGCCCAGCATGAACGCCAGCACCGTCCTGATGACCGATCACCCCGCCTGGGCCCAGACCACCGGCGGTACGTGGGCGCGCGCCGTCCGCAGCGGCCGCGCGCTGTGGATGGCTTCCTGGGGGTTGTCCGGGGTGCAGCTGCAGTGCCTCGATGGCGCGGAGGACACCAAACCGGTCATCGCCGTCACCGAGCCGGGCCTGCTGCCCGCGGGCGTGCCCGCCGAGCTCCAGGTGGCGCTCGTATCGCTCGGGGTCGCTCAGCGGCTGGCCAATCCGTGGCTGTGGGACGCCCTGACCGCCGCAATCCTGCGGCAGGTCGTACGCGCAGGCCAGGCCCGTCGCCTGTACCGCGCCTGGTGCCGCACGTATGGGGCGACGGTGGACACCGCGCACGGGCCGCTGCACATCGCCCCGGAACCCGAGCGGGTCCTGGCCCTGAGCGATGAACAATTCGCCGAGGTCGGGGCCAAGTTCCACCGCAGCGCCCTTCGGGCCGCCGCCGAGCACTACACGCGCCTCCACGCCGACTGGGCTCAGCTGCCCGCGCCGGAACTGGCGACGGCTCTGACCGCGGTGCCGCGCATCGGCCCGTGGACCGCGGCGGCCGCCGCATCCGACTTCACCGGGGACTTCAGCATCTACCCGCACGACGACTACGCCGTACGGGCCTGGGCGGCTCAGGCCGCCCCCTCTTACGCCTGGCCCGACAAGAAGGACAAGTCCTTCGGGCCGCTGTGGAAGGCCTTCGCCGGGCCCGACCCCAAGAACCTGCACGCGCTGACCCTGTTGACCCTCGCCTTTGGGTCCCACGCGCCATCCCGGTAGCCCCTGCCGCAGGGGTGCCGGCCGCTTCCTCTCCGTTGACCTGGAGGAACCATGCTGGCCACACCCGCACCATCACGTTCGTCGGCCCTCGACCTGATCAGCGGCGCCGACCCGCAGCACCCGCTCGACGCCCTGTTCGTGAACGCGCCGCTGCGCGACTACGACGTCCGCCCGCGCCTGAACGACTACACCCTGCCGGTCCTCGGCATGGCCTACATCGCCACATACGCCCACCAGGTCGGCGGGTTCAACGTGGGGGTCCTGGACGCCGAAGCGCACGGTCTGGGCCTGAAGGAGACCGCACGCATCATCAACCGTGCACGGCCCCGCTGGGTGGGCATGAACCTGCTCGCCCCCACCTACGAGATGTCGGCCCAGATCGCGGCCGACCTCGATCCGGGCATCGCGCTCATGGCCGGCGGACACCACGCCAAGGCCATGCCCGAGCGGATCTTGGCCGACCCCCGCATGGCCAACCTGCGCGCCCTCGTCTTGGGCGAAAGCGAACTGCGGGTGGCCGCCCTCCTGGAGGACGAGGACCGCCGCCGGGAGCTGCCCGGCGTGCTCTGGCGCGACCATCTGCTGGGCACCCGCGCCACCGGCATCCAGCGGGATCCGAAGCTCACCGCGCAGATGCTGGGCCCGGACATCAACGCCCTGCCCCATGTCAACCGTGCCTTCCTGCCCCAGGACCCCTACCAGGCGGCGCCCACCGAGACCGACCGCCGCCTGGCCGAGAGCCGCGAAACACCGCTCCTGGCCCGCGGCGCACGCCACGGCCACATGGAGGCGAACATCGTCGGCTCCCGCGGCTGCCCCTACAACTGCACCTTCTGCGGCGCCGCCGTCAGCGCCAACCCAGACGCGCTGATCCGTGTCCGCGCCCCCGAGAACATCATCGAAGAACTCGACACACTGCACGCCGAGTACGGCACGACCGCGTTCCGCTTCGTCGACGATCTCTTCCTCGGCATCGGCCGCGTCATCGAGGAACAGATGGCAGCGTTCACCCGCCACAGAATCGGTGAGCGGTATGTGTGGGACGCCACCGGCCGCATCAACGTCCTGGACCGGGTCTCCGACCGCGAGCTGGAGCGGCTCGTCGCCAACGGACTGCGCGAGGTCGCGCTCGGCATCGAGTCCGGCAGCGACCGCATCCTCAAGGCGATGGACAAACGCATCAACGCCGCCATGACCGAACGCGTCGCGCGCCGCCTGGTCGAGCACGGCATCGGCGTGAAGGGCTACTTCATCCTCGGCTTCCCCGGCGAGGATCACGACGACATCCAGGCGACCGTCCGCCACATCCACAACCTCTGGCGCATCGCCGACCGCAACCGCGCCACCATCCGGGCCAGCGTGTTCGAGTTCCGCCCCTACCCAGGCACCCCCGTGTGGGACACCCTCACCGCCGCCGGCCACCACCCTGACCAGCTCCTCGCCTACGGCGACGTCGACCTCACCCAGGACGGCGCCGACGAATCCATGCGCCAGCGCGACGAGTTCAACTTCTCCGTCGGCATCCAGTTCGGTGACGTCCCCCTCACCGCGGTCCGCTCCACGCTGGCCACCCTCACCCGCGAGCAGCACGAGCGCAATCAGGCCCCCCAGGGGGCCGCGGCATGACACAGCGACGCGGAATGTTCATCACCCTCGACGGCCCCTGCGGCGTCGGGAAGTCGACCACCGTCGAGGCCCTGCGCCGGGAGATGCACCATCGGGGCGTCACCGTGCGCCAGACCGTGGAGCCCTCCACCAGCAAGCTCGGCACCTTCACCCGCGAGAACGCCTCCGCCATCCACGGGCACGCCCTTGCCTGCCTGGTCGCAGCAGACCGGTACGCGCACATCGAACACGAGATCAAACCCTCACTCCACGCCGGGGACACGGTCATCTGCGACCGCTATGTCGCCTCCACGCTCGTGCTGCAGCAGCTCGACGGCGTGCCCGTGGACTTCCTGCTCGACCTGAACGCCGACATCCTGATGCCCGACCTGGCGGTGATCTTGACCGCGCTGCCCGGACTCATCGCCAACCGGGTAGCTGAACGCGGCGCCCGCCACCGCTTCCACCTCGACCCGACCGCACCGCTACGCGAAGTCGACCTCTACGCCGAAGCAGCCCAGACCCTGATGACCAAGGGCGTCAAGGTACTCCTCCTCGACACCAGCGACGCCACCCCATCGGATGTCGCCAGCCGCATCGCCGACGAATTACCGCCCCCCTCGGTAGCGTCGGCTGACACCTCCAGACCAACAACCCCCCAGGAACCATGAATCCCAACCCCAAGCCGGCCCAGCCCGTCATCGACACGCACGTCATCCTCCGCGACGGCGACAAGATCCTCTTCTCCCTGCGCGGCGGCAACTACGGCACCAATCAGTGGCACATGCCCAGTGGCAAACTCGACACGAACGAAACACTGCGCGCCGGCGCCGCCAGGGAACTCTTCGAAGAGACGGGCGTCACCGTCGCGCCGGAAACACTGCGCCTGGTCCACGTGGTGCATCACAAGCAGAGCGAGTCGATGGAGCGCATCGGTTTCTTCTTCGAAGCGACGCAGTGGGATGGCGAGCCCGTCAACAAGGAGCCGCAAAAGTGCCTCGGCCTTGAGTGGTTCAGCGTCCACGAGCTCCCCGACGACATCATCCCGTACCCCGAAGCGGGACTCCTCGGCTACTTGGCGGAGGGCACCCTCACCGAGCACGGCTGGAAGCCGAGCGACACGCCGTCCGTATGAACTCCTCCGGCCCGTCTTCGCCGCGGCGCAGCCCTGCCCTGCGTCGCGGCTGTGCCGCCCGGCCTTTCCTGCGCCCCCGAACCAGAAGAGGAGCCACCCTGTGGTGACGTCCACCCAGCCCATCCGGATCGCCATACTCGGAACCCACTCCACGGGCAAGACGACGCTCCTCAGGCGCATAGAGATGGAGCTGCGTGGTCACGGCCTCTCCGTGGCGCGCACCGGGCAGCTCGGCATGCGCGCCTCCGCGGCCGGCCTGCCGACGATGCAACACCACACGGTTCAGTCCACTGAGTGGATCATCGCTCAGGGCATCCTTGACGAGACGACCGCAGCCGCTCAGGGTGCCCAGGTCATCCTTATTGACCGAGCCACCCTCGACGCCATCGCCTACTTTCAGGCCGCGATGGCATTCCGCGCCGAGACCCCGACCCGTCTCGAACGCGAACGGCTTCTGGCTCTGGCCTCCACACAGCTCCCCAAATACGGCCTACTGCTCGCGACTGTGCTCGACGGGAGCATGCCCGTCGACACTGACCACGACCCTGGCTTCCGGTGTCTCGTCGACCAACACGTGCACCGTGTCCTGGACAACGACGTTATCCCCCACCACAGGGTGACCAGCGACCCCGACAGCCAAGCCCACGCGGTCGAGGTCGCCGTGCAGCACTGCCTGAAGGAGGAGGTCGTCTGACTTCCGCGCGTTCATGGACACCATCACCGTTGCCGGAAGGGCCGTGTCTCAGCACGGGTTCGCCCCCTTACACCTGACCGGCTCCTGCGCCTGAGACGACGACCGCGACACCCCGCTCAGCCAGCCGTGCAGCCCCTGCTCCTGCCCCTCTTTCTTAACTCGAAAGCGCAGCTCAACCGAACATGGCCGACTTACACGATCTGCCGCGGTCGACACTACGGCGGCTCCCCGACAGGTCCCGCTCCCAGATCCTCCCGCTCTACAAGGTGCTGCTGGAGGAGCTGCACACGAAGAAAATCGTGCCGGGACAGGTGATCACCTACCACGAGCTGACACACCGCTTTAGCGCCCAACTTGAAGTAGTGGCCTGCGTCATGCGGCTTCTTCGGCACGACGGCCTAGTGGAAACCAGGCCCCGCCTGGGCACACGCGTCATCGTCGACGGTGAGACCTGGACGGTCCCTGACCGGGATAAAAACATGTCCCTCGCCGCGTATGTCGAGAAAGTCATGCGCGCCAGACTCGCCGACCGGGTGTATCCGCCGGACACCCAAATACCGACCTTAGGTTTGCTGGCCGAGGAGTTCGGAGTGGGGGTCAAGACCGTCCGCAACGGCCTCATCCCGCTCTTCCAAGAGGGGCTTCTGAAGACCTCCAACCACAAGAGGTACGGGACGAAGGTCACGAGACGGGTCGACAGGACGCCGCGCACCAAACTGCTTCAGCTGGCCAAGCGCCCTTCGCACCCCCGCGGGACGCTTCACCGGGCATGGGGAACAGCGAAGACCCTCGCTGAATGGAGCCGTGACGAGCGGTGCAAGGTGCCCTACCGAACATTAAAATCGCGGGTCCTAGACCACCACTGGCCACTCGAACACGCACTCACCAGACCGCGCGATGTGTAACCGAGCGCGACCCTTGACGTAACGCAACGCGGCACTGCCGCGTCTTTCTGAGTGGCCATAGCCTTGGAGCGGGCCCGAAAGCTTCATGGGAGAGCCCTGCACATGACCAATGAGGCTTCGTCCCGCCCTGCCACCGCAAGCAGGCACCCGAACAGCTGGGTCGTCGCAGCCGAGATCGCCGTCGACGAGGCCATGGCCCGCGTCGCCGACTTCCGCGGCTCCTTCAAGACCAAGGTCGAGCAGCGTATCAACGCGCTGGACACGTACTGCAGGGACTGCCGGCGTCCTTACCTACGACCGCCTCGTCTCCATGGTCTCGGTGCCCCGCATCCCCGTCTCGTGGCTGTTCGCCCTCGCCCCCGGCGGACGCCTGGTCACCACGATCACGGGCACCGGCCTGATCGTCACCGCCGACAAGACCGACGACGGCGGCGCCAGGGGTCGCGGAACGTCCTGGCGGGCGGCATTCGCATCAAGGACGAGCGCGGCAACCCGACCTACGCCGACGACCTGAGCGAGCTGAAGAACTTCCTGCCGTTCCAGGTCGAGATCGGCTGCGGTACCAGCGCCGAGGCCGGCGTGCCGCCGCTGCACTTCCTGCACGAGGTGTACCGGGTCACCGAGCGGAGCGACAACGTCGTGAAGCAGGCGCACCCGTTCGTCCTGCGCCCGCGGCAAGACACCCTCGTACGGGAGATGCTGCTCAACGATACGAAAAAGGCGGACGACCTGGTCGAGATGTTCCGCAAGAGCTTCCTTGCCCAGCCGACGGCCGCGCACCACGCGCTGCATGAGGCAGGACACTTCGTGGGCCCCGTGAGCCAGCACAACTTCGATCTGCTCGCCGCGCGTGCCGGGGTCCCGGAGCACTTCGTGCGCCGCTACGACCAGAAGATCCGGCCCGTGCCGTTCCACCCCGAGGCGAAGTCACTCGTGGTCATCGGCCTGCACTCCGACCGGCGATCTGTCCAGAAGCGGGCCCGCCAGCGCGGCATGCAGGTCTTCTACGTCGACACCGAGGGACTGGAGGAGCGCGGCCGGTACATGCCCTACCCGCTGGAGGGTCCGCAGGACGGCGACATCATCGTGAAGGCCGCGGCCATCCCCACCCTCGTCAACCTGTGCCACCAACTCGGCGTCAGCTGATCGCGCCCCTGCCCGGAGCACTGCAGCCGGAGGTGAACCGCGCTGCCAGGGCTCCGGGCAAGCTGGCGCCCCAGCGCGTGTCCGCCGTCTCGAACAGCGCAATGCGCCCTTGAGCGACTCGACTTGGGAGCCCCTTGCCAACCGATAGCGTCGGGGGCACATCGAACTTGGTGTGTGCCGACCAGACAAGGACGACCTGCAATGCGTGATTCGGTGGCATGGACGACTCTGATCGTCGGCGGCAGCGGCTTCCTGGGAACCGAGTTGATCCGGCAGGCGAAGGCCGCAGGGCACACCGTGGTCGCGACGTACACGACGAAGCCGGGCGACGCCGCACCGTCGGCCTGGTACCCGCTGGACCTACGAGATGCGGAAAACCTGGAAGCCGTCATGGCCGAGGTGAACCCGCAGCGCGTCCTCAACGTAGCGAGCGGCGGGGCCGACTGGGCGGTCACGGCCCAGGGCCCCATCCATCTTGCGATGCTCGCGGCCAGGCACGGCATCCGCATGGTCCACGTGTCCAGCGACGCGGTGTTCTCCGGCGCCCGGGGCCGCCGCTACGACGAATCCTGCCTCCCCGACCCCCTCACCCCCTACGGCGCAGCCAAGGCCGCGGCAGAGACCGGAGTGCTCGCCGTGCACCCGAAAGCCACTGTCGCCCGCCCGTCACTGATCATCGGCTATGGCCGCTCGGCACACGAAAAGGCCGTCCACGAACTCGCCGCCGGCGCGCGCGACGGCGCCCTGTTCACCGACGACATCCGATGCCCCGTACACGTCACCGACCTCGCCGCCGCCCTCCTGGAGCTGGCGGCATCCGACACAACCGGCATCCACCACCTCGCCGGCCCTGACGCTGTGAGCCGACACGAACTCGGGACGCTCATCGCTCGCCGAGACGGCCTCGACGCCACGCGGCTGCGCCCAGGCCTGCGCGCCGACAGCACGCTGCCCGGCGCCCTCGACGTGCGCCTCGACAGCCAGGCGACCCAGAAGATCCTGCGGACCACCCTGCGTGGTGCCCGACAATTCTGCGCCGAACCCGAGTGACCACCATTGCCGGTATGCGAGAACGCCCGGGTACGCCACGGGGGGAACAGATTGCGACTTTCACTCCGGGTGTGAAGGGGAGTGAAGTCGACGTAACGGAACGCGGCACTGACTCGTCTCCCTGAGTGACCATGGCACTCACGAGCCTGTGACCTCGCCCGTGCCCGGCCAGCGATGCAGTCAGCAGTAGCTGCGGTGCACACGGCGGCGGTGGCCGCGCCCACGGCACCCCCGCAATAGCTGAACCGACGTTTTCGCCGAGCTCGCTCACCTTGTCGGTCTTCCACGGCTCAGTACACCAACCCCGGCGCCTGCCAGGTGCGCACGAGATGGTTGAGCACGGCGGTCTCGATGCCGATGGCGGCGGCCACGGCCGTGAGCGGGTGGCCCAGGCCGTGGTGGAGGACGGCCACGTCGTACTGCAGTGGCGAGTGGGCGGTCAGGGGCAGGGGGCAAGAGCGGCTGCCGGTGTGGGCCACGAGCTGTTCCCAGGCGTAGGCACCTGGATTGGGGCGGCTGATGACGTAGGGCCAGTGGGTGATGATGTGGCCGAAGGTGGCCGCGACGGCGTGCTGCGCCTCGTGGTGCGGCAGATGGGCGTGGGCGTAGCCGAAGTAACAGTTGTGGTGCAGGGAACAGAACGCCTCGAAGGCCGGCGGGAGGGCGAGCGGAGTGCCTGCCCCGATGGTCGGGGTGGTGAGCCGAGGGCGGCTGGGTGCGCCGCGGGGGCCTGGGTGCCGGCACGGCGGGTCCGGTGTGGCGGGGCGGGAGGTGGAGGCCCGGGCGAGGTTACTCATCCGAAGGCTCCGGCGGGCAGAGGGCTGACGCCCGGGGCGGTGGTGCGGTCGGGGTGAGGCCTGGCGGCCGCCCAGAGGGGGCGGATGGTTTCGGGGCGGCCGTGCAGGGCGCTGACCAGGCGTCCCATCGTTTCCCATTCGGGGACGTGGGCGCCCTCCAAGATGGTGGAGATTTCGTGGGTGGACAGCGTGTGGTCCAGGCGTGAACTGAGCTGTGCGACGTCGGGGTTGGCGTCGGCGAGCAGGAGGCCGCGTAGGGCGGCGCTCAGGTTCACGGGTTCGGCGGGGCGCAGGCCGCGGGCTTCGTTCCACAGGGGCAGCAGGTCGGCCGGGTCGGCACCGCAGGCGGTGGCGATCACGCGGGTGATCCGCCAGGAGGGCAGGCGGTCACCGGTCAGGACACGGGAGATGTAGGAGGCGGAGACGCCGGCTTTCCTGCCGAGCGCGCGCAACGTGAGGGTGCTGGTGCGCTGGAGCTGGGACAGCGCCCGGGCCAGTACCTGGCCGGGGTGGTCCAGATCCCTGGCAGGGATTCCCTCATCGGTGGTCTCCGTGGTCTGCTCCCCCGGGCCCGGGGCGGCGGTGCGGTGCGGAGGGCGCTGGCGGGGGACGGCCCTCACCGGCGCGGCGGCGGCCGGCGGCGGCTGGCGGCGCTGGGCGCGCAGCTGGCGGCGGCGGCCGGCGGCTTCCGCGGACCAGTGGCGGCTGACATTGTCTGTGCCGACGTTCAGGGCGCGGGCGATGTCCGCGGACTTCTTCTTGTGCCCGCGGGCCTGCTGCACCACGGCGGCGGTCAGGTCCTGCACCTCCCGGTCGAACAGCGCGATCTGCTCGAGGGCCTCGAGCGGCCGCCCCTCGGTGATGAGGTCCTTGACGCTCTGCAGGTGGTGGACGCATTCACCGACGACCTGCTCGGCGTAGGCGTCGTGGTCGCTCTCACCCTGGAGGCCGGACAGCTTCCGGTAGGCGCGCCCGCACGCGTCGGAGCAGTACCGCGAGGGCCGGCCCGGGCGGGGCTTGGCAGTCTGCGGGACCGGCTTGGTGCAACCAGGGTTGGCGCACCTGGGGGCCTGGTCCTTCGGAGTCATGTCGTGTAGTCCCTTTCGGGGGTGTGCTACCGGGAATCTCAGGTGGAATTGGGGGGTTCCACAGCGCCCCGAAGATTGCTCTCGGGGTCATCTCTGATCGCCGCCCGGTCCGTAGGCGGCACAGCCGGGTGCCGTGGGGCCGCTGTCGGCAGCAGCCCCACGGCACCGGTGGCGTCAGGTGACGGAAATACGCCGGTAGCGCACATACGAGCGGCGCAGGGCGAGCACGAGGAACGGCACGACGGTAAGCGCGAATTCGCTCGACTCGGGCCGCATGACGAGCACGACGACCGCGAACAGTGCCGAAATGACCCCGCCGAGCTGCATGTTGACCTGCTGGTCACGCTGCTCGCAGGGTTTAGCCCAGACCTGTCGAGGGATGCTAGCTTCGGGTCCCTTCAGCCGGACGGTCCGCACCGGTCGGCTTGGAATGTGGTCGGGAGGCATACGCCCTCCTAGATCAGTGATCCGAACAGATGGCGAGTCAGCCCTGGTTCAGATGTGGCGTCCGGGCCGGGGCTGCTCGTATGCCGCCGAACGTACCGTTCACGCAGACGAGGCACCATCACTACAGTCCGTTAATGGGACACTTGCGGTTCTCTCTCGTTCGCTTTTGCGACTCCGATCGGAACTCGATCCAAATCGGTCAGACTGCAACGCAACAGAGCGCGAATATGCGCCAGTCACTCAGCCGGGTATGGCGGACGGTCGCGCCAGTCGCGCCACCCCTATGCCCACGCACCACCCCGCGCTCACCGACGCGCCGCCTCCTGAACGAGCTCCGAGCCCCCTTCGGCACCAAGCGACGCCAGCACGATCCAACGCCGGCACCCGCGACGGCCTCCGTAGCGAACGCCGCCCGGCAGAGCATCACGCCGTGGAGGGCACGTGCGCATCCTGACCGTGTGCCTCGGCAACATCTGCTGCTCTCCCTATGCGTGCTCGCGCACTGCGGCGGCCCGGCCGTGGAGGTGCGCTCGGCAGGCCTGCGCGACAAATGGGTCGGCATGCCCGCCCACCGCTACATGATCGCTATCGCGGCCGCCCACGGCTACGACCTGCGCAGCCACCGCACCACCCAGGTGAGCACCACTCTGCTGGAGTGGGCGGACACCGTCCTGGCGATGGACCGCGCAGTACTGACGGAGCTGCGCGGCTGCACCGATGAAGCGATCGCCGGCAAGCTCGCCCTGTTCCTCGGCGACCAGGACGTCGCCGCCCCCTAGGGGCAGGGCGACGACGTGTTCACCGCCTGCGTGGCCACCATCGAGGCGGCCGTGGCGCAGCACCTTGCCTGACCGGCAGGGGCCTACGCTCTGGCGGCCGCGAGCACGACATCGACCAGGCGCTCGGCGGCGTCGGGGCGCCCGTAGGACCGGGCCCGTTCCGCCATCGCCGAGCGCTGCTGCGCATCCGTCAGCAACGGTGCCGCCGCGGCCTGCAGCCGCTCGGCCGACACCTCGTCGACCAGTGCGACGGCCGCCCCGTTGTCCGCCAGGTGACGCGCGTTGTGCACCTGCTCGTTGCCGGCCGAGGTCGCGAGCGGGATGAGCACCGCCGCCTTGCCCAGCGCGGTCAGCTCGCTGATCGTCCCGGCACCGCTACGGGAGATCACTACGTCGGCCAGGGCCAGCACGTCGGGCAGCTCGGCACCGACGTAACCAGTGAGGTGATAGCGCGCCGCGCTCGACGCAGGCAGGTGTGCTGTCTGCTGGCGCAGGTTCTCGACGTTGTCGCGGCCGCACTGGTGGATGACGTTGGCGTGCTCGAGCAGCCACGGCAGCGCCCCGCACACGACGTCGTTGATCTGCTGCGATCCCTGGGCGCCACCCGTGCCGTAGATGGTCGGCAGCTGACGGTCGAACCCGTGCAGGTTCAAAGCCTGGATGGCCTTCTCTCCCTGACCGGTGGGGACTTCGGGGCGCACCGGGTTGCCGGTGACCACCGTCAAGGCACGCACCGCTTCCGGCAAGAGTGGCACGGTGGACTCGGAAGAGACGGCCACACGGGTATCGCTGCTGCGGCGAGAGTCTTAGGCCAGCAGGCCGTCCGCCAGGGCGCCAACGTCCGCTTCACCAAGACCAGCCGCATCCTCGCCGAGCTCGCCGGCGGCCACGCGGACCGCACCTGGGACAGGCGCTTGCGCGAACTCATCCGCCCTGACCTGCTCATCCTCGACGGCTTCGCCATGCGCCAGCTGTCCGCATCCCAGGCCGACGATCTCTACGAACTCGTCTCCGAACGACAGGGCCGATCCCTGATCATCACCAGCAACAGGGCGCCCAGCGACTGGTATCCCCTCTCCCCCAACCCGGTCGTCGCTGAGTCCCTGCTGGACCGGCTGATCAACTCCAGCCACCAAGTCATCATGAACGGACCCAGCTACCGGCCCAACAAGCGGCCAAAGGGCCCCACCGGCAAGCCGGACACCTCCGCCGGCGGCTAGAACCCGCCCGAGCCGATCTTGTTAGATGCCCTCAGCGGCCGAGCGAGCCGATGAAGTGGTCCAGCCGAGAGACGACTTGCCACAGGACCTCAACCGATCCTGCGGCATCGTCCGCAAGCTCCAGGCCATGGTCCGCCGAGGGCACTTCCAGGACATCGTGTCGCAGGGATGCAGCAATTCGTGAATCCCAGAGCTTGTCGGCACTTCCGCCGATGAGGAGGGTCGGCTCCATGGCTCGCCGGAGAGCCGCGGCAACATGGTCGATGGTCAGGACCGGGGTGAGCCAGGCTCCCGGGATGTTCCTGTCAGCTGCGATGCCGCAGGCGAGGGAGCCCAGGGACTTGCCGACGACGAGCCGACAAGCCCCCGCCTCGGCTTCGATGGCCTCGGTGACCTGTCGCTCTACCCATGCGATCCGGTCGTCCACCGTGAACTGCGCGAACCCATCGGGGATCTGCCACCACAACTCCTGAACCGTCCAGCCGTGCTGGAGCAGGACACTCCGGGCGAAGTGCAGTAGCGGCCTGGCAGGCGAGTAACCGACACCTGGAACGACAACTGCGACACGATCTCGGGCCCCGTCGAAACGGGTGGGCATGGCGAAGGGGACGGGATCAGACATGGCCGCAGACTACTAGCGAGCTGATCACGTGGCTCCCGGTGCTCGAACGCCACCACAACCACCACCACCTGGGGAATTACGTGACCGTCGACAGATCCTCAGCCTACCGACCACCACCTCCCGAATGCCGCGTTTCAGGGGTGCGGAGGCAGTTAGCGATCAACCGGCTCAGGCATGTCAACGAAAGGTGACGGCAAGTGGCTTGCCCCCGTACAGGCTGGTCGCCTCACGGCCCTGGCGATCGGTAGGTTGTGCCGTCGAACATTGATGCCTGCTCAAAGAGGGGTCAGGGATGAAAGACCCCGAGCTCACGATCAAGCTCACCTGCGACGGAGCAAGGATCCTGTCGGACTGGCTGGAGCGACTGCAGACGACCGGCCTCAGCAACACGGTCGACCATCCAGCCGCATAGGCGCCGATCCACCGAATCGCCGGCCAGCTCAACCAGATGCTCCCCGCTCTGTTCTTCCCCAGTGACGACGAGCGGCTCGAGGAAGCACGGTCCTGCCGAGAGTTCAGAGCGGCCCCCGGCCGGCCGCGGCAAGCAGCTCTGGCGGAGTGCCTATCAACGCGGGAGGGCTGGGATTCAGTCTCCGGGTGTCCCGTGTGTGATCGTGGACGAAGTCGATTTGCAGGCCGTACTGATGGTCAGACTGCTGGTGCGAAGGCCGTGATTGCCTCGACGAGATCGGCCGGAGCTTCCAGCGGGATCAGGTGACCCGTGTTCGGGATCACCGTGAGGTCGGCTCCGGAGAGGTAGGGCACCAGGTTGTTGACGAGCACGTCGACGGGCTCGACATGGTCGTTCTCTCCGGCGACGACGAGGGCGGGGACGCTGATCATGCGAGTGTGCTCGCAGATGTCCTCCGCGATGCCGCGCAGCGGCCACTCAGTACGGGCGGCATCGGAGCTGGCCCGTGAGTCGGTCGCGATCTGCGACTTGATCGATTCGGGCAGCTCGGTCGCGGTGAGGATGTGATCCCGTGCGCCGGCGACGGACTCGTCAGAGTCGTAGGCGCGGGAAAGGCCTTCCTGGTACTCGGGAGTGATCTCTACGGCGGGCTTCGCCGGAGCGGAACCGACGAGGATGATCCCGCGCAGGCCCACGGGCCGGGTCGCCGCTATGAGCTGTGCGATCTTGCCACCCATGGAATGCCCGACGAGGAGGTAGTCGGTGATGCCCGCGTCGGCGATAACGGCGAGCGTGTCGTCGGCGAGTTGGCGGAGGCTGTAGGGGCCGGCCAGGTTGCTCGAGCGGCTCCACCCGCGGAAGTCGACAGTGAGCATGTCGCGTCCAGCGAGGCGGTCGACGACGAAGTCCCAGGTGCGGGCGGATCCACCCCAGTAGTGCAGGAACACCAGGGTCGGTCCGGTCCCCCGCCGGTGGTCGTAAGCGGGCAATAGCGGCTGCTGCGTCATGTTCATCGTGACTCTCTCGATCAAGGTTCTGAGGCGGTTGTTCTGTGTGTTCATCGAATCTCTTCCGCTGTGCCGGGGCATCGGCACGACTGGTCGCCTGATGGTGGAAACTGGACAGATGGCCGTGATCCGCCAGATGACTTACCAGCCCGTCGGGCGCCGTGCCGCCACTGTCGAAACCATGACGTTCGACCGCCTTCGCGAGCTGAACGACGGCGGGACGCAGCGTGCCGACTTCCACGTCCTGGCCGTCGTCGATGCCGGGCACGGATCCGTCACCGTGGACTTCCTCCGACACCCGCTCCAGGAGCGGTCCGCGGTGTGGGTCGCTCCTGGAGCTGTGCACCGATGGGATGACATCGCTGGCGTGGCTGGGCACGTCGTGCTGTTCGTGCCGACCGCGCCGGTCACCCACGCCACCCGGGAACTCGTCGCGTCCCCGGACCTGGTCGCACACTGGTGCATTCCCGACGCGGACTGGCCGTTCGTCGAGACCGCGCGCGACCATCTCCTCCTCGAAGCATCCGCCCCGCCCGGGGATATCTCGACGGAGCTGCCCGAGATCCTGCTCTCCGCGCTCATCGCCCGGCTACGGCCTCCCCACGCCGAAGTACGGTCGATCAATCCGGTGTTCCGGCTGTTCCGGTCCAGCGTCGATGCGCACTTCCGGGAACATCACGACGTCGGCTACTACGCCCGGACACTGGGATACGCCCCCCGCACCCTCACAAGAGCGGTGCAGCAGGTCACCGGCCGCAGCGCGAAGGCGTACATCGTCGATCGGATCGTCCTGGAAGCCAAACGGCTCCTCGCACACGACCGCCTCACTGCGGCCGCCTGCGCCAACACGCTCGGCTTCCCCGACGCGTCCAACTTCTCGGTGTTCTTCCAGAGGGCGACAGGCATGCGCCCGGGCGCATGGCATGCGATGGTGGCCGCCGAGTGAGGGGATGTACTTAACAAAGGCACCATCCATGAGCACAGAGCGTCGCAACTCCATGATCGTCAGGGCTCCGTACCCGGCCCGCTGCTTGGGTATCACCGTGCCTATCTGTGCGACCTCTAACGACCTGGGGAGCGATACCAGCTCCGGATCTGCCTGACGGTCTGGGCCTCTGGAGGGAGCACCGTGGAGCGGGCGCGGCACGGTTGCCCGTGGTGCAGGGTCGAGGGCGGGTGCCGCGGGGGCATCACTTGCCTTTGCCCGGGGTGCGTTTGGCCGGGCGCCCGCGGTGGTCGAGGTGACCGGGGCTTGGCCCAGGAACCTCACCGAGATTGAGCGGCTCGGTGTACTGGTTCTTGACCCCGCTGACGCACCGATGCTGGCTGGCGATCCGTGTATTGGCGTGGCTGGCCCCGCGCACGGTCGGACACTTGCCGTTGCGCTTCGGCCAGACCCAGTCGCACAGCTTGGTTTAGCGGCCGTCGAATTGTTGAGCTTCCTGTGACGTGGTGCTGTACAAGAACTCGAGTGATGTGGGACGGCTGCGGGCGGGCGGCTTCTGGGGGCGGAATGATTCATGCTGGATGCGTGACGATCAGCGGGGGAGGCTGTGATGGGGCGTCGTGAGAAGCCGGTGGACCCAAGTCAGGGGCCGGTGGAGGAGTTCGCGTACGCGTTGCGCAAGTTGCGTCAGGAGGCGGGCACGCCGACCTACCGGGCGATGGCTCGGCAGGCCGGCTATTCGGTCACGGCCCTGTCGACGGCCGCCGCAGGGGAGAAACTTCCCTCCTTGGCGGTGGCCTTGGCATACGCGGAGGCATGTGGAGGAGACAGGGCGCAATGGCAGGAGCGATGGCGTAAGGCGCAGCAGGAAACGGAGGCCCGGGCCGGCGTCCCGCAGGAGGAGACGGCCGTGGCGCCGTATCGCGGACTGGTGCGTTTCGAGGTCGGCGACCGAGATTTGTTCTTCGGCCGCGCCCGCCTGACCGACGACCTCCTCGGCCTGGCACGTGCCCACCGTGTGACGGCCGTGTTCGGCCCCTCGGGCAGCGGCAAGTCCTCTTTGCTGCGCGCCGGCCTTATCGCGTGCCTGCGTGAGGCCGAGGACGCCGCGTCGCGCCCGGCGGCTATTCGCGTCCTGACCCCTGGGCCGCGTCCGGCAGATCACACGAAGCTGTTCATCCCGGCAGCGGCGTCAGGGGAAACCTGGCTGATCGTGGACCAGTTCGAAGAGACGTTCACCCTCTGCCACGACCCGGCGCAACGGCGGGCGTTCATCGATCTGTTGCTCTCCGCCCGCGACGGCGGCAGTCGGCTGCGGGTGGTCATAGGTGTGCGGGCCGATTTCTACGCCCGCTGTCTGGAACACGAGGGGCTGGCCGCGGTCATCCAAGAGGCGAGCCTGCCCGTCGGCCCGATGACGCCGTCCGAACTGCGCGAAGCGATCGTCAGACCCGCCACTGCAGCGGGGCTGATCATGGAGCGCGCCCTGACCGACCGCCTCATCGAGGAGGTGGGCGAAGAGCCGGGCGGTCTGCCGCTCCTGTCCCACGCCCTCCTCGAAACCTGGCGCCGCCGCCGGGGCCGCACTCTGACCCTCCAGGCATACGAAGCGGTCGGCGGCATCCACGGCGCCATCGCCCAGACAGCCGAGGCGTTCTACACCCAGCTCACCGAGCCCCAGACCGAGACCGCCCGCCGCATCCTGCTGCGCCTGATCACCCCGGGCGACGGCACCCCGGACACCCGCCGCCCCGTCGACCGGACCGAGCTGGACAGCACCGGCCCCACGGGCAGCGACTCCTCCACACTGCTGCACACGCTGGCCCGCGCCAGGCTGATCACTCTGGACGAGACCACTGTCGACCTCGCCCATGAAGCCCTGATCACCGCATGGCCTCGGCTATACCGATGGATCGACGAGACCCGGGAGCGACTGCGCCGCCACCGGCGCCTGACCCAGGCCGCACGCCACTGGCAAGATCGCGGCCACGACAGCGCGACCCTGCTGAGGGGTGCGGAGCTCACCGAAGCGGAAGACGCTTTCCGCACCGCTGAGCAGCAGGGCGACCTGACGGTCCTGGAACGGGACTTCCTGCATGCCTGTGCCGCGGCCCGGACCCGCGGGCGGCGGGTCCGGCACGGTGTGACAGGTGCGGTAGCGCTGCTGGTCTCGCTCGCGCTGGTGGCGGGCACCGTCGCCTGGCAGCAGAGCAGGACCAGTGAACAGCGGCGCCGAGAGGCGGTGGCCCGGCGGGTAGCCGCAGTGGCCGACAGCATGCGCGCCTCCGACCCCGTCACGGCGATGCGGCTGAGTGCGGCTGCCGCGGCGCTGAACGAGACGACCGAGACCCGCTCGGCGCTGCTGGGCGCCCTGTCCCAGAAGGAGCAGGATGTTTACGGAGTCCCCGGGGTGGAGCCCATGGGCATGACGCAGCTGAGCGAGGACGGCCGCACCGTCGTCGTGGCGGGTGACCGTGCCGTACGGGCGTGGAGCACCACCGGGCACCGGCCCACAGGCCCCTCCCTCCCTCTCAATGGCGAGGCAGCGGTGGCCCTCGGCCCCGACGGACGCCAGTTGCTGACGACGTCGGACGACCAGGTCCGGCTGCGGAACCTGCGGACCGGGAAGCCGATGGATGCGCCCTTCGGGCACGCCGACTCGACCTACTCCTTCGGTCCCAGCGGCCGCATGGTGCTGGAGGAACAGGAATCGGGCGACATCACGCTCTGGGACGCGAAGCGTCAGCGCGTGAGCTTCCAGCGGCGCGGTCCCGCCATCCAGTGGGCCATCAGCCCGGACGACCGGCTGCTGGCCCTGTGCCCGGACCGCAAGGGCCCTTTGCGGATCCGGGACCTGACCGGGCACCGCAAACAGGTGGAGCGGTCCAGCCCGTGGCCCGGCGCGTACGGGCGCAACGCATGCGACGAGGAGTCCTCCCTCCACTTCGCCCAGGACAGCCGTGCATTGATGGCCCTGACCACGGACGAAGTGCGGGTGTGGGACCTGGACAAGCACCGGGAGCGGACCCGCATCCGGCACAAGGGGCTGGATGAGGCGGCCCTCAGCCCCAACGGCAGGTTCATCGTGGCCACCGACGGCGAGGAAATCCTGCTGTGGAGGACAGCGAACCCCACGAAACCGGTCTTCCGCATCCCTCTCACCAACGAGTCAGCCACTCAGCTGCGCTTCGACGTGAACGCCGGAGCGATCCGCTACCTCAGTGAGCTCGGCAGCACCGACCTCACGGTGCGCACCCTGTCCTACGGCGCGGCAACAGCCGACGGGTGGAGAAGAGAGCCCGCCGCCCAGGCCAAATACAGCAAGAACAGCCGGATTCTGGCGCTCGAACGACGCAGCAAGGACACCTCGCGGTTCGAAGTGCGCCGCGTCCGGGACGGAAAGCCGATCTCTCACACCCCTGCTGTGCGGTGCGAAAGAGCGAAGTCCCCCTACAGCGACGACACTTGTCGCACTGAACTCACAGTCGCCCCTGACGGCAGCGCCCTCGCCTACACGAGGCTCATGCTCGACGCCGATGGCAGCCCTGGCAAACAGAGCCCTGTCACGCTGTGGGACGTGCGGAAGAGCTCCCGGTCCCGCTCGCTCACCAGGCCCGGTTCCTCCCGCGAGGACGCCGCGGTGGTGGGCCTCGCCTTCACCCTCGAAGGACGGTCCCTGCTGATCCGCCACTGGGGCAAGGCGCCCACGGAAACCTGGAACGTCTCGACCGGCACGAGGATGCGGCGGGCCACCGCTGAGCGGCCGACCCACAAGACCGGCACTCCAGACGGCAGTTTTCGCGTGGAGTCCTTCATGACCTCGCAAGACAGCGACCCACTGGCGATGCGCCCCGACGGACGGCTGCTCGTCGCCCCTGAACAGACGATCACCCTTCCCTCGGGCCGGACCGCCGCCAATAGACTCCCCGACAAAGAGATCAGTGCGCTCGCCTTCAGCCCGGACGGCAAGCAGCTGGCCGCGGGCGCGACCAGCGGACGGGTCGCACTCTGGGACGGCGAGGTGAAGCAGAACCTCGGCTCACTCGCCGGGACGTACGGCGCCGCCCGGCCGGGACCCGGGGACACCGAGGCGGTCACCGCGCTGGCCTACTCACCCGACGGCAGCACTCTGGCCGTGGCGGGTGACCACGGCACGCTGCAACTCTGGGACGCCGCCTCCCGCCGGCCGCTGGGCACCCCTCTGCCGACGCCGGGCGACGCCGTGCTCGCACTCGCCTTCTCCCCGGACGGCCGCACGCTCTACACCGCGGGCGAGCACAGCACCCCCCGCTCCCTCCCGGTGGACCCGGAGCGCGTGACCGCGTCCGTCTGCGCGCGCGCCGGCGGCAGCCTGTCCCGGTCCGACTGGCAGAAGTACATCCCTGAAGTGCCGTACCGCGATTTTTGTCCAGCTGCAGACCGAACATGACCGAAACGAAGGAAGATGCTCGCCGTGCTCGTCGGCGGCGCGCTCGCTGTGAACTCGCTGACCCTGATGGGCGCCGCCGCGCGGCCCGCATCTCCCCCCCGGCGTTGTCGGTTTATGCGGAGGGCGGAGTCGGGACCTGGGTCACGGAGTTGAGTGTGCCCCAGACTCGCGGTCAGTGCCTGTGCCAGATCCCTTGATCGATGACGTGCTACGCCGACATCGCCCACTTCATGGCCGCCCTGCCCCTGCCCCTGCCCCTGCCCCTGCCCCTGCCAGAACCCTCCACCACCCGCTGGCTCACCGGCGAGGCCGACGTCCGCTCCGCATGGCGCGGCCTGGCCCAGGCCCGGCAGGAACATCTGCGCGCCAGCACCTGACCCCGGACACACCGGTGGCCCCGGCCAGAGTTCTGGTCGGGGCCACCGTCACATACAGGCGAGGACCCGGCAGCGGGGCCCGTATTCAGGACCGCCGACTTCCTTGGTTGGCCCATATGCCACCCATGAACATGTAGCCGAAAAGAATAATGAGCATGGGTATGCCTATAGCCCACCTGGCACCTTGCCCCAGCCCTGACATCCACGCCATGATCGGCCAGAAGGCAAGTCCTAGAATTATCAAGCCGCCAAGGAAAACACTGAGACGCTTTGAATACTGGCTCATCCCCTGTCCTTTCGTTCGACTGCGGGAGCCAGGCGCCGGGCGGTGTAAGTGTGTTGTGGGCCAAGCGCCGCCTTTGGTCGAGATAGGGATCCGGTGGTCAGAAGTCCTGCTCGCCGGGGGGCTGTCCCACGGTCCACCACTCTTCTTCGGCTTCCTCGAGAGCCTGGACCAACCTGTCGATCATTTTGGCTACTTCTGCCTCCGGACTGTCAGCCGCCAGACCGGCCCGCTCAGGCTGGGTGGCATACCAGTACTCCCGTACGAAGGGGTTCTGCAGGAAGGCCCGCATGTGCACGAACAGGTCATCCCAAGGTAGGGCGCCCGTGGCCCATGAGAGGACCATGTTTTCGTACATCGCCCGCACGAAGAGGTACTGGCGACGCCGCTCTGGTGTCTGGGGAGCCATGAAGCCATCGCCGAGGTACACGGTCTCTGCCAAGGCGGGATCGTTCATGGCCCGCAACAGCAGCTCCATGCGGCGCTGACCAGCCGCGATCAAGGCCTCCTGGCGGTGGGTCTCTTGCCAGAGGGTCTGCTGCCATTCACCCTCTGCCCTGCGCCGCCGGAACGGCGACCACCGTCGACGCCTGGGGGCGGGGCCGCGCTCACGGGGGCTCCCGGAGCGGGGAGTCGCGGTAGGCGGTAGCTCAAATGGCAGGAGCCGGCCCCGGTAACGGGCCGCAAAGGCCCGCGCATCAGCCTCCGTTGGCTCGCGCCGCAGTGCGACATCAGCTGTGGCACGAGCGGCGTCCTGGATCACGCTGTAGGAGGCCTCCGGGAATGAGGTGCCGAGCATCCGCTCGACGACCCGGTCGGCCGACTCCTTGGGCGCCATGAGACCACCGTAGCGGTCAGCACTACACGCGACGGTTTTGATCGCACACGAAGCACCGGTCCAGCTGGGCTGCGTTGAACGCGGCTGCACGCGCGAGCCGCTCGGCCTCAGCTGCGGCTACCGCGGGCGTCAGTCCTTCAAGCCGCGCCCAGTTGTCCGCGACGAACTGAATGGTGTCGCTCCAGTGCTCCTCAGCCGCCTCGCGGTTTCCGGCGTGCGGGCCCTCGACGTACCGCTCGACGAAACGGCGCCCCTCCCCGTCCTCGGCCTCCAGCTCGACGAGCGAGCGGATGCGGAGCCTGTGGGCGCGGTCGGGTTCCGGCGTCGCGGGTTGCTCCGGGCTTGTTACCCGCTCGCGGATCTCCTCTTCTGACAGCGGCCGGCGAGCATCAATCTGGCGGCCCAGAAAGTAGCCCGCAGCGCCACCGATAATCGCGGGTACGAGCAACCAGCCGGACAGGCTCAGCGCATAGGCGAAAGCCGGCTCTGGTCCACTTCGTGTGGTGTGCGCAACGCTGAGTGAGGTTGCGGCGACTACCTGGGCTCGGTTGGCGGCGAGATCTATGCTCGGACGCATGATCGAGACTGAGCGGCTGCTCCTGCGGCCTCTGCAGGTGTCTGACGTCGACGTTTTCGTCGAGCTCCATGCCGACCCGCAGGTCAACCGCTTCGTCGGGTCCTTCTCACGTGAACAGGCACTAGCACGTCTCACTGTGATCGAGCGGCAGTGGGCTGAGCGGGGCCATGGCCTGTGCGCTATCGAACTGAAGTCGAGCGGGGAGTTCATCGGGCGAAGCGGTCTGCAGTACTGGGAGCAGTTCGACGAGGTGGAGCTGGGGTGGACCCTTCGAGCGGATCACTGGGGGCACGGCTATGCGACCGAGGCTGCTCAAGCGTGTCTGGACTGGGGGTTTGCCACCCTTGATGACGACTACTTCACGGCTCTGATGCGGCCGGGCAACGAGGCGTCAGTGAGGGTGGCCGAGCGCATGGGGTTCGCGCCGCGTCGAGAGGACCATCTGCAGGGCCGCCCGGTCACGGTGTATGCCGTGGACCGTCCGGCCGATCTGCCCGCTTGTTGATGTTCCGCATGAGTCACGACAACAGGACTCTCTTTCTCAACAGGGCGAAGCCAGCACGGCCGAACATCTGACGCTTGAGCATCTTGATCCGGTTAACGTGGCCTTCGACGACGCTGGAGTTCCAGGGCAGTGTGAGGCCGGCGATGACGGCGTCGATGTCGCGTTCGAGGTGCTGGGCGAAGTGTCGGAGGCTGGGCAGATCGGTAGTGGATGTGGCCGCTTCGATCCAGGCCGGCAACTGGTCGCCCTGGAGGTGGGCGACCATGTGGCCGAAGGAACGCACGTGCTCCGAGAGTGCCGTCAGTTCGGGGCAGTTGGCCAGGACTGCCTTGAGCTGGAGCCTGTCGCCTTCGGGCAGGGCGTCGGGGTGAGTGAGAAGCCAGCGTGTGACGGCGCGGGCCGACGGTGGGCGGGGGCCGACTGGTTGGGGCTTGCCGCGGAGATTCCTGCTGACGTAGTCGCGGACACCGGCGTAACCGCGGGGATAGCCCTGTTCCTTGATCTCCTCCCATAGTTTCCAGGCATTGGTGCAGCCTTCTTGCCAGCGCTGATCGAGGTAGGGCTTGAAAGCGTCGAGCTCAGTCGCACGGTTTTGCCACTGCCCGGTGACCATCTCCTCCGGCGTGGTGGCGCGGGAGAAGCGCAGGATCGTGTTGAGGGTCATCCCGAGCTGCCGGGCGACGGACCGCTTGCTGTGCCCGGCGGCGAGGAGAGCGTGGATGGTGGCGTGCTTGGCGCGGGTGCGTTCGGCGAACCGGTGCCCTGTCGGCCAGGGCGACAACGCGGTCGGCTCAGGCTCCTTCTGAGGTTCCTCCGGCTGTGTCGGCATGGGGCGCAAGCAGCCGCGGTGCCGGTAGACGCACTTCTCGGCAGCTTCGCCCAGGTTATGCCAGAGATGCCACCGGTCGGCGACCTGGAGGGCCTGCGGGGCGCCACGAGCGGCGCCCTCGGCGAAGAAGGGAGCCCTGTCACGGCAGACGATCTCGATGCCGGGCCGCTCGGCGAGCCAGGCCGCGAGCGTGTCCGCCTCCCTGTCGGGAAGGAGATCCACCGGGTGGCGTGTCTCGACGTCGACCAGCACGGTTCCGTAGATTCGGCCCTTGCGCTGGGCGTATTCGTCCACGCCGACCACGCGGGGTGCTGTGGCGGCGGGGTCCGGAAGCGAGGCGATCAGCCTCAGCAGGGTGTTCCGGCTGACCGGGACCTTGAAGGCGTCCGTCATCCGGGCGCCGGCCCGGCCCGCGAGCGCAAGACCGACCGATACCAGTGTCGACCGCAGCCGCTCAGTCCGTCGTCCGAACCTGCGGGTGAGGCCGGGTACTTGCTCGGCGAAGGTCTTGCGCTCGCAGGATTCCTCCTCGCAGACGAACCTCCGCACCCGCAACGACACCACGACGAACTTGCCCGCCGTTGGCAGATCACGAAGGAACCGCTGGTAAAAGCCGTGTATTCGCCCCGACCAGCATCCACACCCTGGACAGGGAGCCCGCCCGACGGCCGTACGGGCCTCGACCCTCACGACCGTTTCGGTCACCTCGACCGATTCCACCAACACGCCCTCGACCGAGGAGAACAGCAGCTCGTCCAACTGCGGCAGCACTTCGTTCACGGCGAAGGACTGTCGACCACACCATCATCCAGCCGAGCGATTTCCGGGCGAACTCAACCGCCATCACACGAAGACCAACAGTCACCCTGCGTACGCGACCACACGAAGTGGACCAGAGCCGTAACTCACCAACAAAGCCATCGAGGTGGTCCATGTGCGCGGCGGCCCGGGAGGCAAGCACAGGTGCACGGTGCCGGCCTCCTCCGCACCCGACCGTGATGGCCACGGTGGCATAGTCGGCGGCCCTGGGCGAGCAGCTGTCAGTGACTCCCAGGGCCGCACATTGTGGTCCGGTGCTGACCGCCCCGGCCGCGTGCACGACCAGACATCTGTCGGCACCGAGGGCATCACCAAACAGCTCCGCCTCCATCAGGAGATGAAAGCCGGGGCCGACGAGGGCTACCGGGGGCAGGCCAACGAGTTCCCCGGCCAGGCTCGCGGACAGCACTGCGGGCGGCTTGTTCCTTTTCCGTCACACCTTGCCGATGCCCAGCGTGTTCGTCCCCGGCAGCATCCTCGACCCGATGACCGTGACCCAGTAGTCCCCCAGTAGGTTGCCGAGCCGGGCCATGTCGGCCGCGCCCAGTGCCTGCCAGGGTGCTGCCGCCAGCTCGTCCGTGTGACGCTCGACCTCGGTGCGCAGCGCACGCCCCATGCCGGTCGCCGTGCCGTCTGACTCCAACAAGCCCCGCCCGGCCAGCCGTTGGCACGCAGCGGCCCACTCCTTCTTGCTCCAGCCCCGGCTTGCGAAGGTCTCCTCGGGCGCCGCCCCGATTGCTGCAAACGACACCAGCGACTCCACTGGGTCGAGCCCCGCGATCAGCAGCGCCGCGAGGTGGCCGTCCCCACGGTGCTCGCGCAGAATCGTCGCGGCCTGCCAGAGCACCAGGTGTGGGGCGTCCGGCCAGGGCTGCGCAGCATTAGCGGCGGCAAGTGGCCGGCCCGTGTGTACGGCAGCCTCGGCGGCACGGCGGGCCAGGGCGGCGGTTTCGGCCAGCTCGGGGCTGTCGATACGGTCACCGAGAAGTGCGCGGTATGCGCGGTCGACGGCACGATGGCGAGCAGCGAGGACGTTCTCAGGGTCTGCGGCGTTCCATACGGAGGGAATGTGCTCCCTGACCGTCTCCGGGCTGAAGCTGTAGAACGCGGACGTCACCTGCTCGCTCCCGACCGCCCCGAGCGGAGCGGCCCGCCAGGCGAAGTAACTCGGCCAACGGCCGGACTTGATGCCGAGCCGATCCGACTCCTCGAAGGCCTCTGGTGCGAAATAGACCACCGCGTGCAGTGGCTCCAGCAGATGCCACAAGTGACGTACACGGCTGAGCTCGGTCTGGGATCTCTGATCCGACATGCGCTCTCCCTGCTCTGCGTTCTATCCGCCTGAACTTGACACCGACTAGATTGTCGACCCTTTCCAAACTTGTCAACGACTAGATTTGGCGTAACCTGCTGAGCATGACCACCAAGAGCAGTTCGTACCATCACGGCGATCTGCGTCACGCTGTCCTGGCTGCAGCCCTCGACGTGATCGCAGCCGAGGGCCCCGGCGCCCTGAGCCTGCGCGATCTCGCCCGTCGCGCCGGTGTCTCGCACGCGGCCCCTGCCCACCACTTCAAGGACCGCACGGGTCTGCTGACCGCGATCGCCGCGGAGGGCTATCACCTGCTGGCGGACGCCCTCGCCGACGCAGCCGATCTACGCGAACGGGGGGTTCGCTATGTTCGGTTCGGGATCGAGCATCCCGCGCACTTCCAGGTCATGTTCCTCCCGGACCTGCTACGCGGTGACGACGCAGCTTTGCTCGCCGCCCGCGCCCGGGCCAGGGCCGAACTGCGGGCCGGGATCTCCGGAATATCGCCAAGCTGGCGCGGAGAGGACGCCCGGCTTGCGGGGATCGCCGCCTGGTCGCTCGCCCACGGCTTCGCCACGCTCCTGCTGAGCGAGAACCTGCGGGAGCCGGTGGGCGAGCGGGATCCGGAAAGCATGTTCCGGGCACTGGCCGAGCTGCTGTTCTCCGGCAGCCGGGAATAGGAGGTGCGTCATGTCCCGCGATCGGTGACAACCTGTCACAGAAACACCAATCTGCCCTCCCACCGTTAACAGGCGTCCAAGTCGTCGATGGGGTCGTACTGACTGGGGATGTAGCGCGGCTCCGTGCGGCGGCCGTTGCGCCCCAAAAGGCTTGTTATCAGCCGCAGCGAGGTGCTTGCGGCTTCTCTAAACGACGTCGCGAGCGGGAACAGGAGCGCATCCGTGCCGAGTATCGGGAGCGGGAGCGGGAGCGCGCGAAGCGGGAGCGGCAGGCGGCTGCAGCTCGCGTGCGGTGGGCGGCTGAGGCGCTCGTCGACCCGGACGTGGTGGTCCTCGACACGGAGACGACCGGCCTGGACGACAACGCGCGGATTATTGGTAACTCCGGCTAACAGAACCTGCGGAATGCCGTTGGGCGGGCTGGGTCATCGGCCTCTGTGGAGATCTTCGTCCACCGGTGGTTCGTCGCTGAGGTAGTCGTAGGGGTCCTCGTCCAAGAGGTGCATGTCGTAATCCAGGTCACCGAAGTGTCTGAGCAGCTTGGTCCCGACTTCGAGGTCACATGCCGCGCAGTGGAACGCGTAAGGGACGAGGTAGACGCTGGCGTCAGGCTCGAAGCCCCGAACGGTCACTTCGCCAGCTACCCATCCCTGAGAACCGCAGGCAGGGCACTCTGTTGGCGCTTCCTTGCTCATGTTGATCATCGGCTGGCTGGTGATCGCGGCCAGAACGACCTCACGCTCTTTGCGTGACATGTGTCCGAAGCGCTGTTCAAACACTGACCGGGCCTTGACCAGGAGGGCTTCCGCCGCGACGCGTTCCTGTCGGACCTGCTCATCGACCAGCTTGTCGTGCAGGATCAGATAGGGGCCCCAGTAGCTCGTCGGATCAACTTTCAGTTCTTCGAGAACAGGGTCGACCAAGCGCAGACAGACCGTGAACACTGCTTCGGCTTGCGATGAGTCGTGTATCGCGCTGTGGGCAACTCCGTTGCGGGCGTCCGCCAGGGGCTCAAGAGCCTTTCTGTCGATCGGGATCTTCCTGGGAAGGAGCTTGACCACTCGCTCATGGGCTTCAACAAGGCCGATGGTTTTGACCTTGGTCAGCGGGCCTGCGTGGGAACCCAGGCCCGTGGCATGGAGCAACGAGTCGAAGTGCCGACCGTCGACGATCAGAGCTGGATGAATCGTGGCGAGGTATGCCTTGAGCAGGTGCTCCGTAGCCACTCCAGCGTGGTGAACGGCGAAGTCGTAGCTCTCGGGGCCCTCGACGAAAGCCGCCAGTGCGGCATTCATCCATCTGTGGGCTGAACCTTTCAACTGCTCTGAATCCATAGCCGAGACGATAAGACCGCTGGACCGTCAGGTGCTCGGAATTTCACTAGTGCCCGCTGCGCGGCTCAGTGACGCTTGGGGGTGGGGCCGGTCGTGGAGTTCTGCCGCGTATCGAGCCCAGTTGCCCCGGATTGGGTCCAAGAGTACGGGTGCGGCGGCGCGGGGCTCGGGAGCCGATCGGAACGGCAGCGCGGCGGGGCATGGTCCGGGTACGGCGGCGGGCGCGACCAGAGCCGCGGGACGGTGTGGTGGCCATGAAGACGTTGATACGGGCGGCGGGCGGCCCGTGCGTCGGGTGTTGCGAATTCATAGTGCCTTGGCCAGCGAGGGTCAGCTGGCCGGGAAGTGCCGGCGCGGGACCCGCAAGCGCAGAGGGAGGGCGGCGCGGCGTGCTCCTGCTGGCGAGCGACGATGGGAGTGTCGGGTCGGGGACGTCTCCGACCCGGTGCCCCACCGTCGCGGCAGCCGGTGCCGCATCTACCGGCTCCGGGGATCAACCGAACTTGACGGGCTGGGCCGACGCGGTGATGGAGGCATTGCCGGCCGAGGTGCTCGCCGTCATCGACTCCATGGCTGACGCCCCGGGTGTGCGCCTGGGTCCGGCCGTGGCGTTCGGAGCGTCGAGCCAGGCCGCGTGCAGCGTGACGGCTGGTGTCGTCGAGATGCTCGACGTGGGGTGGACAGGCTGATCTGCGCTCCTACTCGGCCGCCGTGTGTCGCGGCCGCGTCCCGGACCGCATGGAGCAAGCGGCACCCTCATCCGCGCCTACGCTCCTGGTGAGGTGAGAATGCGCCTCACAGATCGAGAACCGCGCGCAGCGCCTGGTCTACCCGCGCCATCGTTTCGGCGGGCACTACGCCGACGCGGGTCGCGTCCGTGAAGCGTTGCGCGTGCAGTTGCTGGAGGTTCACGGCGACCGCGGTGCACGGCATCGGGTCGCCGATCACCACGCTCATTGCCGTGTCGGGGTAGCGCCCGCTCGGATGCAGCACGATCGCGAGTACCGCCTTGAACGACGCCTCCAGACCGTCCAGCGAGACGATCAGGACGCTGCGTCCGTCGGCCAGAGTCCAGACCTCACCGCGTCTCACAGAGCGTCGCCCTCGCCTGCCAGGTCCTCCCCCAGACCCAGCGAGGCGAGCTGCCGCGCGGCATCCAGAGTGGCCTGGCGGCGAGCCGCCCGGACGATGTACGCGTTCAGGGACAGGCCAGCAGCCTCAGCACCGGCGCGGATCGAGGGATCCAGATCGTCAGGGATGCGCAGGGTCATCACAGCCATGCCACCACTTTAGCCACCAAAACTGGTGCCTATGGTGGTGTCAGGCCATGTTCTTCGCTTTGAAGCGGCCTGCCCCCAGCTCGGCCCCTCCTCCGCGCAGTGGCTTGATGGGGCCGGGGCCGTCCGCGACCGCTGGCACCGCCTCGTCCAGCTCTGCCGACCCCACCTCGGCGCCAGCGGGTATTCCGGCGTCAGCGTCAGGGCGTCAGGTTGAGGATGCGGACCGGCTCACCGCTCCATCGGTCGGGTGCGGTGGTGGCGATGATCGCTCCGTCGGGGCGGTCCGGAGTCGGCTGGGCCGTGTACTGGCAATGTGCCGCTGCCCAGGTGCCGTGCCGGACCACGGCCAAGGCCGCCGGAGAAGAGTCTGGTTGAACTGGAAAGACCCGCCTTCACGCCCGCAAGCACGGGGGCCTACCTGACGGAGCCCACGACACTCGCACGTCCTCAATTCGCAGTGGCGCGTTCGTCATCCAAGTGGGCCATGGCATATCCGAGTTCGTCGGGATGGCGGGCCAGGCGGGCCATCACCCACGCGGTCTTCGCGTCCATCCTCTCACCGAATTCGGCGGCCAGGCGCCGGGCCTGCCAGGTTGTGCGCGGGGCGAGCACCCAGCGTACGAGCGGGAGTCGGGTCCGGTCAGCGCCGGCAGTCATCCGGCTTGCCCCAGCAGGGGAGATCTCGAGAGCGGGATCAGGGGTGTGCGGGTGGGCCACGGCGGCGAGTCTGGCGCCCGGGCGTATGGCTGGGGCGACCGACAGGCTGCAGATCACCGAAACGGGGGCCGCCGGGATACCCGAGAGGCCGAGGTGAGTGGTTCCGGCTGGTCGCCATGCGCCAGCACGGGCCCTGGGGTCCGCGCCAGCCTCCAGTGCAGGTCCGCGGCAGGCGTGTCTCAGGCTTCGTTGTTCCTGCTGGTGCCGTGAACGTCATGTCCCATGAGCGATGTCACCTGCGACGCGGGTGGGCCCAGCGGGTGCGGGACGGATTTGGGCATGGTGATGGCGCTGATCGTGCAGGACTCACAAGTGCGGTGTTCTTCCGCGCAGAAGGTCACAGTCCAGCGGTGATGCTGGAGGCGTTCACGTTCGCGGCGGAGAGCGTTGTCGAGGGTGGTCAGACCGGGGTCGAGGATCCAGGTCCCGTCGTTGTACGGCTCGAAGCCGATGCGTGACCATGCCCGTCCCAGGCTGGCACAGGCCCGTCCATAGTCGGTGTGATCGTCGCGTTCTACCGGGCCGGGAAAAAGCGCGATGACGCCGGCCCCGTGGCTGAGATAGTCCAGAGCCAGTCCGGTGAGGTATACCCCGAGACCGTGTCCCCGCAGGCGGCGGTCGATGGTGACCTTGTCCACGATGATCGTCTTTCCTGGCAGGGCGAGAAGGTCCAAGAGATCGTCCCTCAGGTCACCCGACTCAGGTTCATACAGGGTCCTGCCGATTCGGTAGAGGTCTGCGCTGAGGTTGTCGAAGCTGTCCACGATGTTGGCTCCGCGGTACTGGTCGGCGACGCAGATTCTGATCGTGCCGAAGCAGGGGCCGGGGCCGTCCTCGTTCAAGTGCATGCCGACGTCCCAGTGCTGCACGCCGTCTTCGTGCCACGGATCGATCCAGTGCTCGCTGCTGTAGCTGAGGATCATGTCGTCGATCCCGACGCACTCGACGACGGGTGGATGGCTCGTCTGGGTCTGAGCCGGGGCCTGCGCGGATACAGCGGGCGGAGCGCTGTGGAGGTCGGTCACAGTTCGTCGTTGTCGGGACGTGCGTGTGGGATCAACGGCCGGGTGCTGTCGTGTTCGGTCGCGTGGAGACCTTCCGGGCTGACGGGGAGTGGCTGCGGGGTGGTGAGAACGATCTGGGCGTCGCTGTCGGCGGTTTCTGCGCAGATTGCCAGGACGGCGTTGGCGAGGCGTTCGCCCTCGGGTCCGCCCCCGAGACCGTCGAGGGGGGCATCTAGCCACTGGACGCGGGGAAGCAGGACGAGCGGCATGCTGCGGGCGGCTTCCAGCACCATGAGGTGGTAGGCGGTGTGAGCGATGCTCACCAGTCCTGCTGAGCGGGCGAGCTGCTTCAGAGTCCGATTGTTGATCTTTGGTGCCAGGGTCTTCGGATCGATCACAGCGCTGCGGATCTTGTCTGGGGCCATGGGAATCGCGATGGCCGCGAAGATCTGCGATAGCTGCTTCGCGGTCTGCTGCCTGTGCTCCTGCGCGTCCCCCTCGGCAGCGGTCCAGGCTTGTGCCGCGTCATCGGCCTGCTGGGACGACGACGCGGCCTTCCTCTCCAGATCGGTGAGTTGAGCGAGCTCCTGGCGTCGCGCCTTGACCGCCTCCAGCTTCGCCCGCGCCTCGCCCTCCCCCGCCTTTGCGCGGCTCCGTGCTGCTTCGCGCGGAGCAATCTCCTGCGCCCGGTACACAGTTGCCCGGTCGGCCAGCCGCTGCGCGTTCTGCTCGGCCTTGCGTCGCACATCGACCGCCTGCTGCACGGTGCGCTGGGCATCGCGCACCGCCGAGTCCGCTGCTGTCGCAGCTTCCTCGGCCCGCTCCAGTTCCCGGGCGCGCTGAGCCTGTCGTGCGGTGAGGCCTGGGTCGGGCTGGCGGCACAACGGGCACAATGGGCCCGTGCCTGAGCGCGCCTTCAGCGGCTGTTCGCACTCGGGGCAATGTGTGCGAGGCCGCACCGCTTCCTCCGCGGCCGTGAGGCGCTGTCGCGTGAGCCCGCGGCGCTCATACACAGAGATGTATGTCTGATGGGCCCGGTCCCCTGCGGTGGCAGCGTCCGAGACGGCGAGCAGCCCCCGTGCCGCTTCTGCTTCCCGGCCCGTCAGAACACCCTGATGGTGCTCGAGGTCCTGCGTCAGGCGCAGGACCTCGGCAGCATGCCTATCGGCGGTCTTGGCGTAGCTCTCTTCCTCCATGTCGAGATCAAACGAGGTGGGCAGCCCGTAACCCTGGCGTTGCTCGGCTGCCTTGCGCAAGGTGGTCGCGTCCCTGGTCGCCTGGCTTCGCTTGGCTTTAGCTTGTGCCTTGAGACGCGCGGCCTCCTCATGGAGGACGCCGAAGCAGACCTCCAGAGTGAGGTTCATGTCCGTCACGCTGACCGAGCCGAAGAGCTTGCGTCCCGCATGGTGCTGCTGCAGATACACCAGGACGAGCACCGTGTCGATCGTGACGTTTCCGCGCGGGGTCTCCATGGCAGGGATGCCCATGCGCTCCAGTGAGAAGTCGCCTGCTGCCTGTTCACCGGCCTGAGGACGTACGGGCAGCGGGTCCTCGACTTCGCCGGTGGTCTTGTTCAGGAAGGTCACGTGCTGGGCGGCGAGGTCCAGGGTGGCCGTCCAGACGCCCTCGTCCGTGGCGAACTCAACCCGGACGGCCTCACACTGCTCAGTGATCACCGGGGTGAGAACCACGCTGATGGCCCCCAGGGCCGCGAACGCCGCCTCCGAAATCGTGCTGCCCCCAGACCCGATACCGGCTTTCAGCTGCCGCATCGGCGCCTCGAGAGCGATCCCGCCCCACTCCCCTTCGATCAGGAAATCTTCCTTCAAGAAGACGAACTTGCCCGCCATGACATCCCTATCGTTGATCCACGCTCCCCAGACGGGACGTGCCGACCCGCATCAACGACGCCTGCAGAGAGCGGATGCTGCGTGATCTGCGCCTCCAGCCCATCGGAGGACATCGGATGTGACAGGTTGAGATACGCGGTTGACTCCCAAGACAAGATGTCAGCGGATTGATCAAGGACAGCGAAGCCAATGCCGCACATCGCTGGCCACCGGCGCCGGGTCATGATCGGGAAGCGAGGCGGGCAAGGGCCGTCGGGGTTCACCGACGTGCTCCAAGGACCTGGTGGGTTGGGCAGTTCCGGCGCTCGACGGGTCATACCCAGGTCTGACGCTACAGTTCAGATCCTGGTCCGACGCCCAACGGGGGGCGGCGAAGGCATCGTCAACAGTATGAAAAACACGACGACATCCATGGCTACCCC
Organism: Streptomyces sp. NPDC039462; assembly: GCF_055639375.1. NCBI lineage: Bacteria > Bacillati > Actinomycetota > Actinomycetes > Kitasatosporales > Streptomycetaceae > Streptomyces > Streptomyces sp. NPDC039462. The sequence goes on along the minus strand of NZ_JBVKAO010000010.1, from coordinate 258,284 downwards.
GGCCGCAACGATCAGCGCCCGACTGCGTGGCGCGCTGCCTGTGGAGCGACTGGAGGGCACAGGCTTCCCCGGACGCTGGGTGGGCGGCACCGCCATGGTACTCGGACCACTCCTGATGCTGGCCGGCGCGTTGCTGCGGGTCCGCTTTCACTTCTTCTACCCCGATCAGCTCGCCGCGTACGAGCAGCACCCCACCCTGATGGCCACCGCGTACGGCCTCTTTGCCGCAGGCAGCCTGCTGCTCTGGCCCGCGGTGGCGGTGGTGGCCGCACGGATCGGGGTCCGGAGCGCCAGCTGGAGCCTGTGGGGCGGGGGCCTGGTGATGTTCGGGCTGTTCGCCCGCGCTTTCCATGCAGGAGTGGAACACCTGGCCTTTCAACTGGTGCGCTCCCAAGGAGTCGATGCTGCCACCGAGGCGGTCTCCGACGGCTACGGCGCCTTCCACGTCTTCGCCGCGCTGAACCTCGCCATCCTCGCGGGGTGGCTCATCCTGGCCCTCGGGGCCTGGCGCACCCGGGTGCTCGGCCCGGTCCGTGCCACCGCACTCGGCCTCATGGCGGCACTGCCTCTCGGAGTACTCAAAGGGACCACGTCGCTGTCCCTGGTGGCCTTGGCCGGACTGTGCGTCGGGCTGGTGCCGCTGGGCCTGGCGCTGTTGCGTGAAGGGCCCCGTCCTAGCGGCAAGGCGGTGCTGTGCTGGGTGCCGCTGGCCCTGGTGGTGCTCGGGCTGATGGTGCTGCTCGGACAGGCCGGCTGAGTGCACCTGTACAGGTACGGTCGGGCCATGAAGCTCAAGGGGCAGCGTCATCTCTACGCTCTCGACCTCGGCGCGGCCCTGGCTCTGACAGCCATGTACGTCGGCTTCGCCCGGTTGACCGCCGACGACGGCCAGCCCGCCTACACAGGTCCTGCCTGGCTAGGCTTTCTGATCGCCGCCGCGGTCGGCCTGCCGATCGCCGTACGCCGCCGTTGGCCGCTCCCGGTCCTGGGGATCGTGCTCGCTGCTCTGGCCGCGGCGTCGCTCCTCAACATCCCTCGCGAGCCGTACATCGCCGCCGGTCTGGCGGCATACCTCGTCGGGCTGGCCGAGCCCGTCCGCCGGTCCGTGCCCGCGCTCGCAGTGACGCTGCCGGTGGCGTGTGGCACTGTCTACCTCTGCCAGGCGGTGGTCACTCCCGCTGAGGACGGGCAGGGTGCCGTAGGCGTGGCCGCGCTGGTACTGGTGGTGATCGGCGGGGCCTGGGGCGCGGGAATCACCGTGCGTGGTCGGCGGGTCGAGGCCGGGCGGGAAGAGCAGCGCCGGGCGGAGCGCGCGCTGGACGAGGAGCGCCTGCGGATCGCCCGGGAGCTGCACGACATCGTCTCGCATAACCTCAGCCTGATCGCCGTCAAGGCGGGTATTGCCGGGCATGTGGCGGAGGCCGACCCGCAGGAGGCGCGGGCCGCGCTCAAGGTCATCGAGGAGACAAGCCGTTCCGCACTGGCCGAGATGCGGCGCACGCTCGGCGTACTTCGCACCGAAAGTGCACCCCTGGGGCCTGTGCCGGACCTCGACCGCCTCGGCTCGCTCGCTGCGGAGACGAACCGGGCAGGGGTGGACGTCGACTTGACGGTGCGCGGCACGCAGAGCCTGGCCGAGGGGACACAGCTGACCATCTACCGGATTGTCCAGGAGGCCCTCACCAACACTGTCCGGCACGCTGCTCCTACCCGCTGCCGGGTCACGGTCGAGGCGGACACGTGCGAGATCCGCATCGATATCGAGGATGAGGGACCACCGCCCGGATACCCACCGGCCAACCGGCCACTGCCAGGTGGACACGGTCTCCTGGGGATGCGGGAGAGGGCGATGATGTACGGCGGCAGCTTCGAGGCGGGGCCCCGGCAAGAGGGCGGCTTCGCGGTGTCGGTCCGGCTGCCCGCCGAAGGGAAGCAACAAGCATGATTGACGAGCCACAGGTCCGAGTGCTGATCGCCGACGACCAGGCAATGGTGCGCGGCAGCTTCCGCATCCTTGTCGACCACACACCCGGCATGACCGCCGCGGGTGAGGCCGCAGACGGCACAGAGGCCGTCGAACTCGCCCGCCGCGAACGACCAGACGTCGTGCTGATGGACGTACGCATGCCAAACCTGGACGGCATTGAGGCGACCCGACAGATCTGCTCGGACCCGGCCCTGTCCGGCGTTCGCGTCCTCATCCTCACCACCTTCGACTTGGACGAGTACGTCTACGCCGCCCTGCGCGCCGGCGCCGCAGGCTTTCTGCTGAAGGACACCCCGCCGACCGAGGTCCTCACCGCCATCGGCGTGGTCGCCGCAGGCGAAGCACTGCTCGCTCCCTCTGTGACCCGCCGCCTGATCGGGGAGTTCGCCCGCCGCCCGGAGCCGACCCGACCGCCGAGCCGATCGCTGGACGCGATCACCAACCGTGAGCTGGAGGTACTCGGCCTGATCGCCCGCGGCCTGTCCAACACAGAGATCACCCAACACCTCCACCTGAGCCTGGCTACGGTCAAAACCCACATCGGTCGCCTCCTCGCCAAACTGCATGCACGCGACCGTGCCCAGCTTGTGATCGTCGCCTACGAGACCGGGCTCGTAGGCGACCGTCGGCGTGGGGTGTGACTGTGATGGCGTGATTGTTCGGCGGCACTTGGCGTCGTCGGTGGTGCCGAGGCGGAGCTCGGACGCCGGAGGCCCCGGGGCGCCTGTCGTCATTCGAACGCTTGATGACAGGAGGCCGGAGCGTCCAATGAACCCGTGCAATGCGGGGGTTCGAGGCGGCGCGAATCCAATCAGATCCGATGGTGATTGATGACAGGGGTTTGACGACAGATAGATAGGGTCCGATCCTCCGTACGGAAGGGGCCCTCGGTGGCGAACCTGGTCTACAAGCGGGTCTCGACCGACCAGCAGTCCACCGCCCGGCAGAACCTCGTCCTGGACGAGGCCGGGATCGAGGACCCGGTCGTCTTCGAGGAGAACCCGGGCACCTCCAGCCGCCTCCACCCGCTCCAGCGCCCGAAGTTCCGCGAGCTGCTGAACTACGCGCGGCCGGGCGACACCGTGCACATCTCCGAGATGTTCCGTCTCGTCCGCGGCACCGGGCACATCCTCGAGTGCTCGACGTCCTCCACCGTGACCAGGCGCTGCGCATCCACGACGGCGCGTTTCCGCGATGGACCTCACCGCCCGCCACCCGCGCACCGGCGAGCTGCTGTCCACCGTGAAGTTCATGGTGCAGACCCTCGCCGCCGCCAGCGAACTCCAGCGCGACCTCCAGCGCGAGCTGACCTTTGACGGGCTGCGGGCCGCCGAGGCCAAGGGCAACAAGGGCGGACGCCGCCCCGCTGTGCCGCTGCGGAGACCGGCGACTTCCACGAGCGCGCACGCCGGGGCGTACAGGTACCAGCCGGCCTGGGCGTGCGCGCGATGGATGAGGCGGGAGGCGAGAACGTTGCCCTCGCTGGCTGCGGCCATCGCGGTGTTGTCAGCACGATGTGCATGGCATCGCTCACCAGGCAGCCGCCCGGGCCAGGCGGCGGTCCAGCTCGCTGTCGAGGTCCTGCTCCTCAGCGCGAGTGGGCGCATAGCCGTTCCACTCCTTCAGCGCGGCCCGGGCCGCGCGGCACACTCGTCCGGGGTAAGGAGGAGCACCCACCTCACCCAGCACCACGACGGGGAGCAGCGGGACCATCCCCCGCGGGTGCGGGGAGCACCGGGCTTGTCGCTGCCGAGCGTCTTGTCCTTGGGGACCATCCCCGCGGGTGCGGGGAGCACCGATCCCCAGGCACCCGTAGACGAGCAAGGCCTGGGACCATCCCCGCGGGTGCGGGGAGCACTCCAGACAACTGACGTTGATGGTCAGGGTGCGGGGACCATCCCCGCGGGTGCGGGGAGCACGCCAGCACGTCCGGGTCACCCCTGCCGGCATGGGGACCATCCCCGCGGGTGCGGGGAGCACATGGACGATCTTGTCCGCGGCACGGATGGCCGGGGACCATCCCCGCGGGTGCGGGGAGCACCCGGGCGGGGGCGTGCCGTCGGCCTCGTCCTCGGGACCATCCCCGCGGGTGCGGGGAGCACCAAGAATGCACAGAAAGGATTCCCCTTCACTCGGGACCATCCCCGCGGGTGCGGGGAGCACTCGGCGCGGTCCGCCCGGAGGCGCGGCCGTTCGGGACCATCCCCGCGGGTGCGGGGAGCACGACCATCGACTTCGGCGGCGCCGGGGGGAGAGGGGACCATCCCCGCGGGTGCGGGGAGCACGGCGTAGCGCCCTCGGTCCCGGCGGTTGCAGGGGGACCATCCCCGCGGGTGCGGGGAGCACACTGCCCGACCTGCTGTTTTGTCAGCCAGTGCAGCTGTTTCGCTGCACTTTCTTCGAAACGGAAGAAAACGGCAAAAGGGCCATAGGGTGCTCAGCCTCTGCCGAATCGGCGACGTTTTGCAGCGTTGCTCCAGCCCGGCTTTGGTGCGGTGGAGGTTTGTGGAGGCTGTTTGTTGGGGCGGTTGATGAGGGTCAGGCCCTCGTGGTCGGTCGGGCGCCAAGCGTGGTCATGGGTACGAAAAGTGAAGCCCTGTTCGTTGTTGGTGGTGTGGGCGAGCAGAGCGCGGCCCTGGCCCGCGTATTGCTGGACCTCGTTCCACAGGATGTCGCGGACGCGGGCGGAGGGGTTGCCGATGAAGACACCTGCGGAGATTTCGAGAAGCCAGCGGGTGAGGAATCCGCGGAGGCCGGGTGGGCAGGTGGTGAGGATGATGACGGTCACCAGATGACTGCCTCGTCTGCGTCTGTAGCCCCGTGCTTGGAGCCGTAGTTCACTCCAGATGCCACTTCGTGGCCTTGGTCGATCTGGAGAGTGACGCGGTCCTGTTCGCCGGCCTGGTGATCGGCAGTCGTCTGGGCGTCGGGCAGCAGTAGATATTTGATGTCGTTGACACAACGATCCAGGAGTTTGGTCTCGTTGATGCGGTCGCGCAGGCTGCGGCGGGTTCGAGGGCCCACGTCCTCGGGTCCCTCGGCCGCGACGTCGAAGGCGAGTGGGATGCCGATCTCTGTCTTGTAGAGGTCTGCGATGTCCAGGACGAAGGAGAGTTCGTGCCCGGAGTGGATGAATCCGAGGCCGGGGCTGCAGCCGAGCGAGGCGACGACGGCGTGGGCGATGCCGTACATGCACTGGGCTGCGGCGGTAATGCCTTGGTTGACCGGGTCGCCGCTGCCGAAGTCGCCGGGGGTGTATTTCCTGCCGTGCCAGCGGACGCCGGTGCGGGCTGCCTGGGCGCGGTAGCAGTCTTTGACGCGCTCGCCCTCGCGTCCCAGGAGTTGCTGGCGGGTCAGGCCGTCCGGGTTCTCATCGGGAAAGCGCAACCGGTACATGGCGCGTGCGACAGCGAGGCGACTGCGTCGGCTGGCCCATTGTGCGGCCTGGGCTTCGACGAGAGCGGCTGAGCGGCTCAGGGCCCTGCCGCCGGCGTAGTAGCGCACGCCGTGCTCGCCTACCCAGGCAACCGCCGCTCCGGTCTCGCCGAGAACGCTCATCGCCTGGTGAGTGATGCGGGTGCCGGGGCCGAGCAGGAGGGTGGCGATGGTGGCGGAGGGGATGTGGGTGGTGCCGTCGGCGTCCTCGATGGTGAGGGCGTTGGCGTCGCGGTGGATGGTGCAGCGTTCCAGGTAGATGAAGGAGATCCGCTCACCGGTGCGGGTGAGGTGGCGCGGAGTGAGAGCGGCGCGTTTGCCGACTGTGGGCATCTCCTCACTTCCCGGGCGCAGAAGACGTCGGGGCAGGGGCCAGGGTCATGAGCCCGCAGCCGTAGGCCTTGGCCTTGCCCAGCCCGTGGGTGAGAGTGCGGCGCAGGGCGTCGGCATCAGTGACTTCGAGGCGTCCGTCGAAGGTGACCGTCACAACTTTCACCCGGTGGGCCGACGTCCTGTCGTGGCGGGATTTGGCGAAGGACAAGGCGCGCTCGTCGCGGACGGTCAGCTCGTAGCGGTCTCCATGGTGGGGATGGTTGTGGTGGGTGGTTCCGTCGGGCAGCAGCTGTTTCTCCGGCGACTTTTCCAGGACGCGGAATCCCGCGCGTTCTTGGCGTTTGGGGTCAAGGAGCCAGCCCTGTTGGTGGACGGGGGTGAGGTGTGCGGTGCGTTTGGTGGGTTCTCCTTCTTTGCGCCGGATGTGGTGTACCGGGTTGGCGGTGAGCCGGAACTGCCAGATGTCGCCTGGGGCCAGGCGGTTGAGGAAGGGGGTGTAGGGGCGGGTCTGCCAGCCGGGGGTGTCCGGGGTGTGGGCGGCCGGCCAGCCGGCCTGCTCTACGAGGTGGGTCAGGTCGGGCTGGTCCGGGCTGACGATGTAGAGGAGGACTTCGGCCTTGGCATTGTGGTCCAGACGCCACAGCACGCGGGGGCCCTCACCGGCGCCTGCCGCGGTGGTGGGCAGCAGGTGGGGAAAGGAGGCCATGACTGCCGCGTGCAGCGACTGCGGTGAGGAGAGCAGGCGGCGGGCACCAGGCCGTGCGGTGTGCACACGGAACCGGGTCAGATACATCAGAGGGCCTCCTCCGTTACGGCGTCGAACGGGTCGTGGTGCGGCACCGGGCGGGCGGCGGGCGTCTCGCGGCGGGCTGGCGCTGCGAGCGGATTGGGCACCTCTGCGGTGGTGCTGACAACGGAGCGCAGTGCGTGGCGCCGGTGTGCGGCGGCGAAGCTGATCGGCTGGTCGCGCAAGGCTTCTGCGTGCTGTTCCTCTGGCCCGGGCTCCCGCAGAACGGTCAGGGCGATGGTGTGCTCCTTGTGGCGCAGGCGCTGGTACCAGTCGGCGGCCTGCCACGGTTCTTCCTGCAGGGCTTTGGCAAGGGAGGTGTGGCGGGTCGCGAGTTCCACGGGCAGGGATGGCGGGCAGGAGCGCCGGCCGAGGAAGAGGGGGTGGGCGGGTGTGCGCAGGGCGCTGTCGAGTTCGTCCAGGAGGTCTTCCTCGCCTTCCAGGGTGGCGAGGAAGACGGCGTCGGCGAGGTAGAAGCGTTCGGACAGCGGCATGGATTTGCCGGTGACCGCGTGGTGGGCGGTGTGGAAGTCCCGCAGGCGGGTGCCCGGCTGGTCGATGCGGACGCCAAAGCGCAAAGAGGCCAGGCGGGCCAGGCCGGTGTCGTCGTTGCGGTGAAGGCCCGTGGCTGCGGCGAGCATGCCGATGACGCCGCTCTTGGTGGGGGCGGGCTCGGTGGTGCGGCGCACGAAGCGGGCTGATGCCCCCCAGGCTTGCAGGGGGCCGGCCAGCCGCAGGAGGAGAACGCTCATGCGGGCGTGTCCAGGCGGTCGGCGACGGCTTGGCCGACCGCTTCGACCAGGTCGCTGAGCCGGTGGGCCTGGTTGCCGAGGCCAGCAAGTGGCTCGGTGTGGGAGCCGATGCGCAACACCCATGTCAGGGTGGTCTTTTCGTCACCGTAGGCGCCTTCCACATCCGCCGCGTACTCGGTGAGGCGGGTCACCGCTTCGCGCAGGTGGCCGCCTTGTGTGGTGACGGGTTCCTCGAATGCGGCGACGTAGCTGATGGGCCGGGTGGTGCGCAGTTTGACGATCACGGCGTCGGGGAGGGTGTGGTGCCCGAATGTGTTGATCTTTCCGGTCGGCAGTGACTCCAGGAAGCTCTGCACGAACACCTCGACTGCGCGCCGCACGGGTGCGGTCCGCGGTTCCTCCTCGCGCAGTCCCTCGCCGAGGTTCTGGGCGAGTTGGTGGACGCTGAGCGCCGCGTAGCGGTAGAGGGTGGCCGAGTTGAAGTCGATGGTGCCGATCATTCCGGCGCCCGATTCGGCGTCGGTGTTCTTGTCGTCCACGGCCGTGTAGTAGTCCGACTCGGGCTCGACGCGGTGCACGCTGATGGCGTGGGCGACCTGGACGGCGGCATCGACGTTGAAGTCGGCGGAGTCGGCCACCATGCGGCCGAACAGCGCGATGTCGACCGAGTGCCGGGTGTCGGCGATCTCCCGCGCGCGTGCCTTGTGCTCCTTGTCCTTGAGGTAGGTCTTGATGTCGGGCGCGCCCTCGACGGCGAGCGCGGCAAGCCCGTCGAGTTGCCGGGCGCTGAGGAACATCAGGTACTTCGATTCCGGCGCCGCCTGGGGCCCGCCGTCCTTGGCGGCGTCGGCTTTCCGCTTGGGCACCTCGATCTTGGAGCCGGTGGCCGCCTGGATCACCTCGGCGGCGAGCTGGAGGGCCTCGGCACCCTCCAGCTCAGGAGCACGGTCGGTGATACGGGTGGCGAGGACCTCGGCGACCTTCTTCGTGCGGACACCGAGTTCGCTCGGGTCAAGCAGACCCTCCTGGTTGAAGTAGGTGCGGGTCGCGCGCTTCCAGGCCTGGCTGGAGACACGGGCGCGGGGCACCCCGCCGTAGACGGCTGACTTCGGTGCGCCGGTGTCGTCCCGGTTGAGGTTGCTGGGCGGCACCGTCTGCAGCGCGTGCACGTCGAGGAAGATGCGGTTCACGAGGCGTCCTTGTCCGTGGAGTCGGTGAGGGTGTCGGTGTCGTCGGCAGCGGCGGGGATGTCCGCCTCGTCCTGGTCGGGTGCCCGGTGGGAATGGAAGGAGCGCCCCCACATCCGGCGGACATCCTCGCGGCCGGTGAGCTCTTGCCAGTGGTAGAGCTGCCCGGCCAGCAGGGCGTAGTCCAGGGGAATGTCCGCACCCCGCAGCAGCAGGACAAGCTCGCGCAGCCGCTGGGCCAGGGCAGGCAGACCGGGTGCGGTGCCGGCCCGGACGAAGCGCTTGCGGATGGGCTCGGCGATCTCCCCCGGCGGCATCAGCTGGCGCACCGCGGCACCGAGCGCCCTGGGTGCAGTGCGGGAGCCGACCCGGTGCATGGCCGTGCCACGGGACTGCTGATGCAGGGCCCACAAGGTGAGCGCCACATACACCGCGTCCTCGGCGCGCACCAGTTCCCCCTCGCTCAAAGGCCGCCCGCCCTCAGCCGGCCGGCCGTGCAAAGGTCCGGTGTCGGCCAGCCCCCACAGATCCGGCATCTGGGAGACGTCCTTGCCCGCGCCCCGGCGCAGCCGGGCCAGTGCCGCCACCGCATAGGAGTCATCGCTCAGATATCCCCGTTGCAGGGAGGCGATGAGGCCGCCGGTGAGAGCGCTGACCCGCTGCGCGGGGGTGGTGCTCTTGGTGGGGGTGGTCATGCGGGCTCCTTCGCCAAGGAGTCGGGCCCGGCCACGGAGCCGCCGTGCGGTGTCCGGTCACGGGGAAAGGGGTCGCTGAGCGCTGTGTTGAGGCGGATGCGGAACCACTTGTCGGCCGACGCCGAGTTGAGCCACTGGGCGCCCTTGCTCGTCGCGACGACGCGGCCTTCCCATGCGGCGTCCCCCGCCTGGCTGATGAGCTGTTCGGCCAGGCGCGACAGGTGCCGGTGGGCGTCTTGCTGCCAGCGGGTGCGGTGGGCGTCAGGATCTGCGGCCGCGGCCAGGCCGCGCAGCCACAGCCGATAGGGGCCGTCCAACGCGGCAAAGCCCAGGCCGCGGGCGGCCGAGCGGGGCCCGTCGCTGTCGCGGCCCGCCGCACGGGCGAGATCCGTTGCGAGATCACCAAGCGCGGTGACCGCCCGCTCCGCCTCGCCGACCGCGTCGATGGCGTGGCGGGCCAGCGCACGGTCCTGCTGATGCAGCAGCACCACAGCCATCGCCAGCCGGTCGTCGACGACCTCGTCGATCACCGACTGCTGCGTGCCATAGACCGCCCCCACCACACGGGCCCGGATCAGAAAGCCGCGCGGCAGCTCCCTTTCCGTTACCAGCCGGGCAATCCATTCCAGGATGCCCGGCCGCAGCACACTGGCGGCCTCACCACCCTGCGCCGCTTCGGCCCGCCCCACGACCAGGGCTTCGATACCCCGCCAGGCCGCCCGTTCCGGATCGTGCTGCCGCGGCAGATACACCAGGGACTCGCCGCGCTTCTTCTCCTGGGCCAGGCTCCTGCGCCAGGCGGTCATCGGCTCATCACCATGCATGTTGTGCGCGGCCAGCGGATCGCCATAGCCCAGGACCACGCCGTAGGCACCCTCGGCGTCACAGCACAGGCGCAGCCGACGGCTCTGCCAGGTGTACAGGTCCCGCACGCCCGCCGGACGGGTGCGACCCGAGGGGCCGGGCCCGCACGGCTCACGCCGCCAGGCCGGAACATCCTCGGCACTAGAGCGCACACCGCTCGTGTCGGCGGCCACCAGATTCAGCAGCAGGGTCTCGCGCAGCGTCTGGCCCTCGGCGAACACTCCGCCGAGCGTCCCCGCCCAGCCCACCCCCAGCGGATACACCTTGCCGCCCTTGGCCCGCGTATCACCATCGATCCCCGTCTTGATGCCGGAGGTGTCATAGGCGTGCGCGTGCACGACCCAGCGGGCTGCCTCGGCAAAACCGAGCCGCTCAACACACGGCATTCTGGAGCTGAAGAACGGCTCCCCGTTGGGAACATCCGCAACGATCCGGTTGAGGGAGAACACCTCGTCACGGACGGTGCGTAACCGTGCGACCTGGAAGAACGGCGTGTGCGGGTGCAGCAGATCAAACCGCTCACGGTGGGCGTCGAGGTAGGCGGCCACCGGCGCGAAACACGCATCGTCCGCCCACAGCCGCGCCCAGTGCTCCGTGTCGCGCGGCCCCTCCAGCGCATCGTGGGCCACTGCGAGCAGCAGACGCATCAGGGCGAATTCCTGGGTAGGCAGATCCCCCACCAGGCTCCGCAGGTGGCCGGCGCGGGCGAACACCTCACGCAGCGACAGCTCTTGCTGGGCGCCGTGCATATCCAGCACTGCAATCCACGGCCGGCTACTCAGATCGAACGTCAACGCCTGTTCTAAGGCGCCCGGTTCACCGGAATCAGTCACTGCTCACCTCGAGTCCGTCGCTTTGGCTGTAGCGGAGTGCGAAGCCTGCCAGAGAGGTCTGACAATCGGCGTCGAGCACCAAAATCAGCTGGCCGGCCAGCCAATGGCTGTCCCGGCCCTGCCAGGCCGGTATGTACAGCTCCTCCAGCTCGGCGATCGCACGGTCCATGACCTCGGGGCGCGAGAACTGCAGGGGCAGCCGAAGCCCACAACTGGCCGCGGCCCGCGCCGCGGCCGTCGACGGAGGCCGGTCGGTGGGCAACTCCAGCCCGCCCAAGCCCTTGGCCAGCCACGGCAGGGTCGCCAGCACCCCATCGGCACGCCGCTGCACGACCACCACCTCCAGGCTCTCCGTACTGTCGCGGACCTGCGCCCGCCCGGCCCGGGTGTCATCCGCATCCCCCACGCCCGCCGCAACCCACCCGATCAGCGGCCGCCCCGGCGGCTCCACCGCACCCAGCCGGAACACCTGCGCCCGCTCCGCCTGCTCCGCCTGGTGCTTCTCATGGCGCTCCCACGCCGCCGCCATCGCCTCGGACCAGGCGGCGGGGCCCGCAGGACCCTCGGCATAGGCACCCTGGACCAGCAAACTGATGTCCCCGGGCAGCCGCACCGGCCGCCGTGCACCCTGCAGGTGAGGCAGCAGCACAGCCGCGGAACGCAGCAGCGCATACGCCCCGTACACCGCGACCGACCCCCGCACCGGCACCGGCACCGGGCCGCCCCAATCGACACCGGTGACCAGGCACCGGGCCGCCCGCAGCCGCTCAGGGCGCTCCCCCTGCCCCGCACCACGCACATGGCGGTGCAGGCGTCCCATCCTCTGCAGCATCAGATCCACCGGACACAGGTCCGTGACGAGCAGGTCGAAGTCGACATCGAGGGACTGCTCGGCGACCTGGCTGGCGACCACAATGTGCGGTCCCGCCGGACGCCGCCCGCCCGCCTTCTCCGGCGGCCCGAACCGGGCAAGAAGACCGGCGTCCTTCGCCGCCCTATCCACATCAACAAAACACGAATGCGCGACAGTCACGTTCCGTTCACCAAAGCGCTCCCGCAACACCCGCGCACTCTCCAGGACCCGCCGCACCGTGTTACGGACGACCAGGACACAGCCCCCGCCCTCCAGCTCGACCGCCAGCCGATCAGCCAGCAGCTCCTGGTCATCGTCCAGCGGTTCCAGATGAACCTCGCCACCCCGCAGCGAGGCCGCAGCCCCTGTGACGACCGGTACCTGACCGGGCGTCACCGCCGTCAGCAGCGGATACGAGGCCACGCCAGCCACCCGTTCAAAACCGTCTGCCACACCCCCGCCCTCACCGCCAACGCCGGCGTAGGCTTCCGCAAGCTGACGGCGACGGCCCGAGGGCAACGTCGCGGACAACACCACCACCGGCACCCGGTAAGCTCCCAGCCACGCCAGCACCCGGTCCAGATAGACACTCATATACGTGTCATAGGCGTGCGCCTCGTCAATCACCACGACCTTCCCCGCGACCGCAAGGTGACGCAGCACCAGATGCCGGCTCTTGAGCCCGGCGAACAACAACTGGTCCACCGTCCCCGCCACGAACGAGGACAGCATCGCCTTCTTCCGCCCCCGCAGCCACGCATGAGCCACCAGCTCCGCCGAAGCAAACCGCCCCGCCTCCGCAGACCGCCCCCGCCCCGCCTCACCGTCCACATCAACGGCCACCACCTGCTGCCGGCCCTTGCGCAGCAACCCGGCGTAGTCGTCGTTGAGAGCGGCCTTGGAATGCGCGAGCAGCACAGAACGCGGGCCGCCTTCTGGCGCGGGCAGACGATCAAGCCACTCCAGCAGCCGAGGAAACATCGCGTTACCCGTCGCCATCGTGGGCAACGCAAAAAACACCCCGCCCGCACCGGACCGGGCCGCGAAAATCTCAGCGACCGCAAGCGCGGCCTCCGTCTTCCCCTCCCCCATCGGAGCCTCAACGATCATCAGCCCCGGCGCAGACATCTCCCGCGCCAACCGGACCGCCGCCTCCTGCACCGGCCTGACGCTCGCCCCCCGCGGCAGATCAAAACGCGCCGCGACCACCTCCCCCGCATCCCCGTACGGCTCCTCCGCCCGCCACGCCACAGGCAACCGCAACCCCCGCCACGCCGCAGCCACACGCTCGGCACCGCTCCGGGTCTCCTGCGGGAAATACGGAAACAGATCCGGATTACTGGCGATCCAGTCGGCAACGATCACCACTGCGGTAAGCAGCACCTGCACAGGCTGCGACAACCGCACCGCCCGCCAGGCACCAAGCCGCTCCCCCGCCCCATACTCCACAGCACACGCGGCCAGGAGCTCCTCCTGCACCCGCCGCCACACCGACTCGCTCGCCCCCGGCGTCCGCAGCAGATGAGGACGGTCATACAGATCACTGAGCTGCCCGTGCTCCGGCGGCACCCCATGATGACCACCCACCACGACGGCGAACTGACCGCTCTGCCGCGGCGGCCAGCCATGCCGCTCCTCCAGCCACTCCTCCAGCAGCACCTGCCCCGCCCGCGCATGCGCAGCCATCACACGATCCGCCCCGTACTGCCTGCGGGTCTTCATCTGCAGGCCCTGCCCCCGCATCACATCAGCCAACTGATCGACCTGACACGCGAAAGCCGGCGTCGCCTTGCCTATGTCATGCACAGCCGCCAGCCACATCACCAGACACCGGCCATCTCCCGCCCCACCCGGCAACGCCTCCGCCACCAACGCCCGAACATTCGCGGGCAGCCACTCATCCCACAACAACCCGGCCACCGCCGCACTGTCAGCCATGTGCCGCCACAACGGCAGCCACCCCTCGGCATCCCGGTCGTGCTTGGCCCACACCGAACGCACCGGCCCCACAAGCCGCCCGCCGAGCCCCCCACAGGACGACTCCCCCTCAACAGTCATGCCAGAGGCATACATGCAAACCCGGCACCACGGCAGCAATACCGAGAAAGCGCACCTATGTACGAACAGATCAAGGAGAATCCAGACACCAGCACACGACACTCCGTACAATCTGGCAGCGCGCACACTCAGAAACCGCGCATCAACCTGTATGCCTGTCATGCCCAGACAGCAGAACCGCTGGAACTCAACTCCCGGCAGTACCAGCCCTGCAGTTAGAAGGAAGAGTGTGCCCCCTACCGGGGAGAGCCTGCCGCCTCGGCCGCTTGGCGACAGCCCGTCAGCCCATCCCTCCGCATTCAGTGTTACCCGGCATCGCTCATACTCGACGTACAAGCATCATCCTAATTCGACCCATATGGGCGTTATGGCCGAACCGAAGAAACTGCTCGAAATCAGCTCCCGGCCCTAACAAACTTGCAGGTCGAGGAGTGTGCTCCCCGCGCCTGCGGGGATGGTCCCGTGGCTGTGGACGACCGTCCTCAGCCCGGTGTGTGCTCCCCGCGCCTGCGGGGATGGTCCCCCGCCGGGCACGTGTGGAAGATGGGCCGCAGTGTGCTCCCCGCGCCTGCGGGGATGGTCCCCTCTCCGGCGAGATGGACCGCTTCGCCAAGTAGTGCTCCCCGCGCGTGCGGGGATGGTCCCCGGATCTCGCGTCCGTTCTCCGGCTTCCACGCGTGCTCCCCGTGCCTGCGGGGATGGTCCCTCAGGTTTTCATCAGCGGAGTTCGGCGACCAGAGTGCTTTCCGGTTCTCGCACGCCGTACGTCCCAGCCGTGCCTCGCCTGCCGCACCGCCGATCGGCGAGTCCTGGTCCTGCCACCGGCTTGCTGCCCGCAAAGAGGCCGGGGCGACGATGTCGCTCGTCCGTCGATGAGCACGGGCGGAAAGCGACGCCCGGACCCGTCTTGATGCAGGTTGCGCAGGGTCCGCTCCGCGCACGCTGAGTGGTCCCGAGTACGTCGGACCACAGGTCGCGCAGGGTCGTGCTCCGCGCATGTGGCTGTCGCATAAGGCGCTCTGGCGCCTGACAGGTACTCAGCGGACAATCGGTGTCACATTCTGTTGTCTGAGGGGGCTGGCATGGGTGTTCTGTGGCCGTTGGAGCCCGCTACGGCTGCCAAGCACCGTCTGTACCAGCGATATCTGGGTGCTTGGTGGCCGATCCTGCTGCAGACGTCCCAGCGCACCGGCTTCAGCAGGCCGCGGGTGACGCTGCTGGACGCGTTCGCTGGCCCGGGCCGCTATGAGGGCGGTGAACCCGGCTCGCCGGTGTTCATCCTGGACCGGCTCCTGCATCACACCGCGGTAGAGCGGATGAACCTCAGTCCGCACCGAGTGCACCTGATCTTCATCGAAAAGGACAGGACCCGCCATGAACACCTCCTGACCGAGCTGACGGGCCGGTTCGGAAAGCTCGCCGACCTGCCGGTTCGGGTAGAGGTTCGGCGGGGCGAGGCGGGTCGAGACAGTCTGCCGGTGCTGACCGAGCTGGGCGCGTGGGGGCATCCGATCCTCGGCATCTTCGACAGCTGGGGCAGCGTGAACGTGCCACTGGAGGTGATGCACCGGATAGCACACAACCGCTCCAGCGAAGTCATCACCACCTTCGGCCCCAACTGGTTCAGTCGCCGCGAGGAGTTGAACGGTGACATTCTTGACGAGGTTTTTGGTGGACGTGAGCACTGGGCGCCAGCTGCCGAAGAGGCTAGGCCTGACGAACGTTGGCGTGCGTGGCTGGGCACCTACCGCAGTGCACTCCGTCGGGCAGGCTTCGGCTACCAACTGCAGTTCCGGCTCGTGCCTCGCACCGGGCAGCCCCTGTACCTGGTCTTCGGCACTGGCAGCGACGCGGGGCTGAAGGCAATGAAGGAAGCGATGTGGAAGGTCGACGACCGTGACGGCGAGAGCTTCCAAGACCCCCGCACCCGCGGGGCCCAGCCGGTCGGCCAGCTCGACTTCTTCCAGTCCGTCGACGCCTGCGATCCGGAGCTGCTGGAGCTGGTCACGCAGCGGCTCACGCTCGGTACAGCCACGGTGGAGACGGTCGGGCAGTGGCTGTTGACGGAGACCGCCCGCTGGCTGCCGACACACGCGCTCAAGGCGGTGCGGCAGATGCGGCAGGACGGCTCCGTCGTGGTCCACTCGCCAGGCAAGCTGACCAGCAAAAGCTGGATCAGCCCGCCTGCTGCGGCCTGACGGAGTCGCCGGTCACACCGAGGTGCTGTCTTTGAGTTTCGGATACTCGCGCACCCGCAGATCCGCAGGGAAGCGGGCGATGTCCTTGTGATGCCGCTGGTCCCAGCAGGAGCCGAGTTGTTTGACGAACGGCGCCGTCCCGGAGTGCCGGCACCGTTCGACGATGTCAGCGGCCCACTTCTCCCGCATTGGCCGGGCACCCGGGCCGGATTCGCCACCGACGATCGCCCAGTCGATGCCGGTCAGATCCAGGCCGGTGAGCGGCCCGAGCAGAGGCTCGCACGACAGGAACCGCACAGCCGCCGGGACGAGCCGCAGGTCGTCCACGCGCGGAAGTTCCTTAGCAGTCTCCACCGACACGCCCATCCACAGGTTGGCAGGCCACTGAAGGCGGTCGGCGACCAACCGCAGCCGCCGCGCCCGCTTGGTCAGAACCTGGTACGTATGCTGCGGCGTATCCGAGATCACCTCGAAGACACGCCGCACATAGTCGAGCGGGACTCGCGCGTGGAACAAGTCGCTCATGGAGTTCACAAATACGGTGCGCGGACTTTTCCACCCATACGGCACGGCCAGCGCGTCCGGGTGCAGAGTCAGCCCGAACCCCGCGCCCGAGGTGCGCGGGTTCCCATCGTTCTGGTATTTCGCCGACCCCATTGCCTTCAGCCGTTTGGCCAGGGTGAGGGCGTAGCAGTGGTCGCAGCCGGCCGATACCCGGTCGCATCCGGTCGTCGGATTCCAGGTCGCCTCAGTCCACTCGATAGAGCTGCGGTCGCTCACCGGTCCCCTCCCACCCTCATGCCCGTGGTGCCACTGCTGTGGCCGACTATCACGGTGCGCTGCCTAACGATGCCGTCCCAGCCGGAGTCGCGGGATACGTACGCCGGTATCCGACCGCATCCGGTTCCTTGCCACACTCCCATATCGAACTCCTGTTTGAAACAGGGCCTTTGAGGCTGCTTCCCCGCCGTTCACGTGGCCAACGCGACCGCAACTGCGGATCCCGGCGCCAGGATCCGCAGCCCACCGATGGCCCTGCTCCCGCTGGCGGCAAGCGGCCGAACTGATCGGACCACCGTGGGGCCGTTCTAGCGGCCTCACGATGTGATTTTCGGTGGCGGCCCAGCATGCAGACCAAGTCGCTTACGGCGTGCACCTCAGCTCCTCGTGACGCCGTCAGGTTCTTCCAGGACACGCCTTGCTGTGGAGCGAAACAGCTGCAGCTCAGCAGCTAAGGCCTTGTGGATGTTCCGCAAGCGTTCGGCGTCATCGGGCGAGTGCTCGCGAGCGGTTAGCTCATCAGCGAGGGCAGTGAGCCTCCATGCCTGCGTCACGACGGCACGAACGACCGTGTCGAGACGCTGTGGCCCTTCAAGGTCCACAACTTGGGCTGCCTCGATCAACTCAATGCGACTGCTGTGCAGGGCCTCACGCCAGTCCGTTGAGAACGCGGCGGGTGGGGCAGGGGTTGGGCCGACGTTCAGTACATCGCGAAGGTGCGCGTTCTGTTGGGAGAAGCGTCGCCCAGCGTGAAGGAATGCGAGGTACGCCTCGCGGCGAGCCTGGCGTTGCCATTGGAGGTGCGTCGTACGGGCCTGAGCCCGCGACTGCCATCGAAGCCCCCATACGGTCGCTACTGCGGCCACCGTTGTCCCGCCCACGCCGGCGACTGCAACGAGTGCGGCGGCTACCTCCTGGTCCATGAGGTCAGACAACCACCTGTCGCAGCCGCAGGGGCACTTACGGTGGGACCCTCCCAAGCGCCGGGGGTTTCTCTCGCGGCTGGCTTGCTCAGAGCGGGCCATCCGCCACAGGCGAAGACCCCGCTCCTGCGCAGGGTCTGCAGTGCCGCGAGGCTCATGTGGTTGATGAGGACTCGTGCGCAGAGTGATCCGTCGGCGTAGGGGAAGTTCCAGTCGTCGCGGCCCTGGGACGTTTTGAAGGCTCGGGGCTCAGGCACTGCCTCGGCTGGGGCGCTCGGCTTTCCAACATGGAGCGTGGCGCAGGCGGCTGCGGGCGGCGGGGTGGTGCCGGCAGGAGCAGGCGCTGTGCCGTGTGTCGGCGTCGTGGGGTATCACGCCGTGATCTTTTGCTGGCGGCTCTGGGGTGGGGGTGCTGATGTCCGAGGACGCGCCTCGGAGGCTTTGGCTCGCTGGTCGGCTTTCTGTTTCTGCTCCTCGGGGGTGAGCTTGCCGAGGTTGCGGACGTGCTCGACCTTACGTGCGCCGGCGACCCTGTCGGCCTGTAGTTCGGGGCTCAGCTTGAGCAGTGACAATTTGGTGGACAGGGTCGCCCTGGGGCACACCGAGCCGCTTGGCTGCGTTGGTCTGGCTTCCGTAGAACTCCACCATCTGCTGCAGGGCGTGGCTTCCCGAGTGAAGCTCGCGGGTCTTACCGGCGAGGAGTATCAGGCGCAGTGGCGCAGCTGGTACGAAGCGGTAACCCTCTTCCAGTCCGCCGTCACCGCGCACGCCAAAGCCACCGGCCAGCCGTAGCACGAGGTCGAGCAGGCAGTGAAGAAGGCGGTGCGGCACGCCGACGAGGACCCGGCGGAGTAGCGCCCCAACCCGCAGCCCTCTGCCCGCCGCCCGCCATCTGGGCTCACGGCTGTGCGTCACTTTGCGGGGGTGGCGGCTGAGCATGGGCATACCGGCTGACGCAGACCCCGCCTTCCCCGGGGACCCAGCGGGGCTGGCCGGGACCGCTTCACCACGCCCCCGCAACGTCGGATTGGAAGAGGATCCGTGCCATTTCCACGAGGTTGGCCCGCGGCGTTCCGACGACGTGGACGTGCGACGGCTTCGCCGAAAGCCTCAAGCGATGTGGGGGCTGGTCCGCTTGCGGATGCTGTGACCTAGGGTGTTCGACTGAAGCAACTGAGAGCTGCCAGGAGGCGTGCCTGTGACGGACGGTCTGCGATGGATCGCATCGGCGTATGAGGATGAGGGGTTCTCCTTCTGTTTCGCCGAAGGTATTTCCCCGGAAGAGCTGCTGCTGCGATTCGGCGCCGAGCTGCAGAACACCCTCAGGTTGAGCCGACAAGAGGCGGAAGCAATCGATCTCTTCAACCACTACCCTGACGACAACGACTTGGGCAATGTTGACGCGGGTGAGGACGAGCTGAGGAGCAAAGGGTTCGTCGCTCCCGATCGAGTCGTGCTGCGGGCCGGACAGATCGAGGGCTGGAGTTACTGCATGCAGAGCTTCGGTAGTTTCGCGGCAGATTCGGATGCTGTCCGCGCCGCTTCTGCGGGCACACGATGCGTTGCGCTCAGTACCACCGTGAACGCGGATGTCTGGGTGACCATCGCACACGATGGGGAAGTGACGTCCTCGTTCGACCCGATTGATCCGGAGGAGAACAGCGGTACCCGGCCTGATCTACTTCCGGTGCCTGACTTCTCCGAGAGCGACGATGAGGCTGCCGACGTGCTGGCTTTCTTTGAGCGCGATCTTGGGCTGTGGGTCCCGGGGGCCTCGGACACCGAGAAGCTGCTGGCTGCGGCATTCCAGGGGTGAGGATGCTGTTGGGCCACCCGCTGTAGCGGATGGCCCAACACTCTATTCACCGACCAGTGTTCACGGCCGGATGACCGGGCCGCTCCCCAAGCAAGAGGGTCTCCCGCCTCAAGCGGGCCGTCAGCTGTCCGGTTCGAACTGGCCAGACTTCACGTAGAAGGCGTCGTCGTCCAGCATGCGGTTGCTGTTATAGAAGCGGCCGAGGTCGCCTCCCACACCTTCGTTTTCCACCTTCGGCATGGAGGCCCGCCCACACGGCGCGAGGGGATGATGCCCATACGAGATCATGGCGTGGTTATAGCGCCCCTGCCCGAGCTCGCGTGACTTGATGCCCGGCCATACGGCCCACTGCTGGCACTCCTTGCCGGAGGAGATTCCGAGCTGGCCGCCGCTCTCCTTGGTAGACGCAAACGGGTATTCGTCGCATTGGAGCTTGACCGACCCCTTGGGCTTGAACTGATCGTCCTTCTTGAAGGTCTTGTCGCAGACCTTCCTCCGGTTCTTCTTCACCGTGGCCTTGTTGAACTCACGGTGCAGCGCGTAGCCACCATGGCCCTCCAGACCCGGATGCGGTTTGGCCCACAGCATGCGGCCGATGAAGTTCCGGGCGCCGCGGTACTTCTTCTGCACGGTGAAGGTCGGCGTGTACTCCGGGATTACGCAGCCCGCCTCGTTCGTGATCTTGGCGTCGCAGCGCACCTTCCAGGCGTCACTGGTGTTGTAGCCCCAGGTCGCGGTGCCCTTACCCACCTCGGTGCCATTGTCCAGACCGATCTCCATATTCCACACCAGATCAATGTTCCTCTGGCCGGTGGATTCGTTCCAGTGGCGCAGCCAAGTGCCCTCAAGCGACTTCCCGACAGCCAGGGGAGCCTCACCTTCCCAGGGGCCTGGGCTCTGGCGGCACACGCTGGCGGTAGGTCGACAGCTAGACGTCACCTTCGCAGTGAGCTTCTGCGCATCACCGATAGCATTGTTGAGCCTGAAGTAGAAGAACTCATCGAACTTGGTGCTGGTGTTGGAGGTGTCGATCTCTTGCTTGACCGTCGCTTCCGCAAAGCCAATAGGCGCGCCCTTCTGGTTGACGACCACAATGTAGTCGTCGCGGACCCCGCAGATCGATGTGCGCGTGACGTAGGCGTTGTTCTTCTCCTGCCCGTCGCACCACACCATCTTCTTGGCGGCTGCGGCATCCTTCTTAGCACCCCTAGCCCTCGGGCTCGTGTTGAGCTTCGCCAGACCGGAATCCCACTCGGATTCGGCCCCCTTGGCCTCAGGAGACCCCGCGAGCGAGGGCGCCTTCTCGTCGAAGCAGATCGCCGCGTCCTGTCCCGGCTTAATGAACTCCTCGGGAGACTCCCTGACTTCCTCGCACGAAGGCCCCTTAGGGGCAGCAACTGGAACCGCCCTGGGGGCGCCTTCTGCTAGCTCTGCCCCTTCGAGAGGATCGATTTCATTCGAATCCTCTTCAGCGCCTTCGTCTAGGGTCTCGTCGCCCTCAACAGCGTCGCCCTGACTTTGACCGCTACTCTGCTGTTCTGCCGAACTCCCCGACGTGTCTGCCGCATTGGCGGTGAACCCCGATGCCAGGACTACCGTCGCTGCGATGACGGCAGTGAATGCCCTGATTTTCAATTCCCCTCCCGGTGTGCCAAGTTCGGCACATTGCTGGATTGCGGTGCCCCCCACTACAACCAGCTGGTCGTCGGTGATCTCACCATATTGGTGAGCAAGTGCGCAAATCGGTGAGTATCGAGGGCAGGCCCAGCGGATCCGGGGCAGCAGACGTCGGGGGGAGAAGCATCTGGCGGGAATGTGCACGCAGCGTAGGACCGGCACATCCATGGCGATCCTTCGTGGTACAGCCTCTCGGTGATGGTGCAGCAGGCATGGGGCCCGTTTGGGAGGGCATAGTGAGCCTTCATCAATTCGCCATCGGCGCCTGGCCGCAGCTTGACTACAGCCTGTAGTGACCAATACAGACCGCCCCTCGATACGGTCTTTCCCTGGGCTGGCCACTACCTGGCTTCCCCCTCCAGAGCCACGGCGCTGGGCCACTCATAAGATGCTGGCGGCCTACGTGTGCTGTCGCTGAGGTTGGTGCCGCGTCAGCGGCGGGTAGTGGCGCAGCGGCGGACTGTGTCGGGTCCGCCGGGTTTCGAAACCTCCGCCCGCATCCGCGCTGTCCGACCCGTGCGTCGACTTCAGTCACGAGCCTGTTGTGTGCCTGGAACCTGTGCAATGCTCCCGCCGGCGATGGCTCCCCGATCCCGGGAGCGCTGCCCTGACTCACCCAGCTCACCTAGGCACGGGCTGCACCGTTCCTCTCGGCCGCCCCACCGGGCTGGCGCCTGCTCACGTCCATCCCCGCGGGTGCGGGGAGCCCGTCGTCGCCGACGGCGAGATGATCACGCTCGGGGGATCATCCCCGCACGTGCGGGGATGATCCCGTGGCCCGGTCGAACAGCAAGTACTGTCCGTCGTGCTCCCCGCCCGTGCGGGGATGGTCCCTCGGGGCACCTCCACGCCGCGTATCGTCCTCGTGCTCCCTACACCTGCGGGGATGGTCCTGGCATCTGGCCGGTTCTCGATCTCGTGCTTCCCGCCCCCGTGGAGTGGACATCACCCGTTCCGGCCATCGACTGACCCCTTCCGGGATCGTGCCACTGTCACCGGCCGGGCGGTCCCAGCGCGTCGTAGGGCGCCAACAGGGTGGTACAGGGGTAGGAGTTAGGGTCGGGGCCTCTCGGGCCGGGCGCCGGTGCCGAGCCCAGGATCGTGTGCGTGTTCTGCTGGTCGGTGGTCAAGTCGGATCTGGAGCTGAGCGAGGACGCTGGCCCGCGCGGTGGGCCCGTAGGTGAGCCGCTTTCCGGTCGTCGCGTCGAAGGTCACCACTTCGCTGTGGGGTGCGGAGCACATCAAGGCCCGTTCGATGGCAGGCAGGCCGAGTCGGATGGCATCGCAGGTACCGAAGCGGCTCAGAATGAGGAGGTCCTGGGTGACCTGCTCCCAGTCGCCGACGGACGGCCAGCCCGCGCCTCCGTCGAGTTCGTGGGTGAGGGTGGCCAGGGGCACGATCTCCCTGGGGGCGCGGTGGCCGTTGTTGAGGATGCGGTGGATCCGGTCGCCGTCGGGCCGGCGTACTCGGCTGTGGAGCAAGGCGGCGGCCTCGACGATGGTTGTGTTGATCTCGTGCAGGCCACGGGGCGGGAAGTAGGGCTGGTGGGCGAATAGGAGGTGTGGCGCGTTCTGCGGGCTCGGAAGTTTGCCGGGACGGGAGGTCATGGTGGGGCTCCTTAGCTGCTGTCGGCTGTACGGCGTCGGTAAGGCGAGGCTCCAAGTGGGCCGCTGGACGAGCTGCGTTGACCGAGCCAGTGGTAGGGGTGCGTCACCGCAGCCAGCCGCAGCTGGTGCATCCGGTAGTCAGGTGGCGCAGACGGTGCACTGGCCGCCATCGTCGGGGCGCGCGTCGTTGGGGTAGGGCCGCTGTAGGAGGTTCAAAAGGACGCCGGGCGGGGCGGTGGGTCTGCTGCGCGGTGCGTAACTGGGCCGAGCGGAGGGCAACGCACGGCGTCGGGCTGGCGGCGGAATGCTCCCAGGCCGTTGGGAGGGCTGGTTCATGCCGTGAGTCAATCCGGGAGCCTTGACCAGTTCACCGGCCAGCGGGCCCCGGCCACGATCACAACGGCATCACGACAGACGGTGTCGGTGGTCGGCCCCGACCATTCCTGGGCCGGCAGCGGACGGGCGGTGACAACAATGATGCGTAGTGCGAAGGGGGGCCGGTATGCAGTCGTCGATGCCTCCTGCGGCGGCCGGACGTAGGTCTTTCGGGCCAGCTGGCCGTGGGGTGAGGCGCACCGTTGGCGCTGGCGCTCGGTCAGTCGGGCCTCTGCGGCGCGTGGTGGGAGAGGGCGACCACGACGGCCCATAGCCCCGACCACCATGGGGATGGCCTCGGGCACCGCTGCTCACAGCGATGTTCAGGGCCCGCCAGGACCTGACCTGCCGTAGCCGGAGCGCGGGCAGGGCCCCGTCCCGCCACCGGTGCGGTGCTCGGCTTGGTGTGCACGACGCTGGGCTGCCGAAGCGGTGCACTGTGCACAGGCTCCGGGCGCGGGTGCGTGCCCTCTGCAGGAGTGCGTCCTTGGTCCCCCTTCTGCGCCTGTTCGATCCTGCAGGTGGGGCTGCGGCGCTCGTGTATCGAGACTGTGCTTGCGTGCGGTGGTAGCTGCTCCCACGGGCCGCCCGCGTATTCGTGACCGGTTCGAGGCTGTGGTCAGGGCGGTGTGGTTGGCGAAACGGTCGGGCCGGGCCGGTTCTCTCAGGGGCATCAATCCGCCTGTCCTTCCTGGGAGTTCACGCATGTTTCGTCCCAAGCAATTACCCGATGCCGGGAGGCCGCCGGTGGCCGCCGGGGTGGCGCTGATTCAGATGCGGCGACGTGTGCAGTGGGGCCGCGCGGGCGTCTGGGCGGCGCTTGCGGCCGGGCCGCTGGCGCTGGCCCTCGCGGCGTTGCAGCCGTCCACGACGGTCGCGGCGGCGTCGGGGGCGGCCGCGCAGCGTCCTGCGCAGCCTACGGCCGTGGCCGATCCGGCGGGATACGTGGCGGAGTTCGTCGATGCCTGGCTGCGCAGTAGTGAGGACGTGGGCAGTGCGGCCGGGCGCCGGGCGCAGTCAATGGCTCCCGGTGTCCCGCTGCCTTCCCTGGCGGAGGATGCGCAGGCGCCGCGCCGGGTGACGCCGGTGCGCAGTATGCCGCGCGGGGAGGAGGGGCAGTGGTCGGTGACGGTGGCGGCGCAGTATGCGGATGCGGTGCGCTATTTCGCGGTGCCGGCGCTCGTCTCGGAGAGTGGTGATTCCTTCGCGGTGATGGCTGCACCGGCGCTGGTGGCTGCTCCTGCCTTGCACCGGGTGCCTGTCTCTGCGTATCGGGTCGCCGTCCCCGAGGGTCCGTTGACGCAGGCCGCGAAGGAGTTCTTGTTGGCGTACTTGGCCGGGCGGGGTGAGGTCGGCCGGTATCTGGCGCCCGGGGCGGAGGTGGCGGCGCTCTCCCCTGCGGCGGTGAAGGACGTTGAGGTAGAAGAAGTGGCCGCGCGTGAGGAGACGGCGGCTGGCGGCCGGGTGCCGCGGGACGGGGTGCGGGTGCATGTCCTGGTCCAGGTCGAGGCGGAGGGTGCGGCAGGACGGTGGCCGCTGTCCTACGAGCTCACGTTCGCTGCGCGCGGCGGCCGGTGGGAGATCGCCGCGTTGTCCTCCGGGTCGGGCGGTGAGCGCTGATGGACGGCGTCCACCGTGTGGTTGTCGCGGGCAGGTTGGCTGACCTGGGTGATTCCTGGATTGGGACGGCGAAGGACTTGGGCGCGGCCGGTCTGCAGGCGGCGCTGGTCATCATCGTCCTGGTGATCATGTTGCAGCGCTTCAGCCTCAAGGCGGGGATTGGCGCTTTGATCCTCATGGTGATCGCGCTGGGCTTGTACAACTCACGCGACCAGCTGGCGGATATGTTCGAGGACGAGGTGAAGAACCCGGCCAAGAGCGCCCCCTTTGTTGCACCTCCGCAGGGTGAGGGCGGGCCGGTGAGCAGGCAGGGGGCGACGTGAGCGCGGCCGCCGCGCGCCGGGCGCGTTTTTACACCTCTGCGCGGCGCTATCCGTGGGTGATGGGCAAGATCGGTGATTGGCGTCTGCCGCTGGGGCCTTACAACTCGGCACAGATCGCGCTGGCCACCGTGGGCGGCTTCGTCCTGGTGAAGTCGGTTGGGGTGTGGGGCGGGTTCGGGCAGCTGTCGGTGGTGCCGGTGGCCGCCTGGATTGTGGGGATCTGGTTGTTGCGGCGCCCGAAGATCGGTGGGCGTACACCGGTCGCGGCCGCCTTGGGCCTGATGGCGCTGGCGGTTTCGCCCGCCGGCGGCCGCGTAGGCCGCCGGGCCGCACGGGATCAGCCCGCACGGCGTCTGGGCGGCGGCTTCACCATCGAAGGCCTTCCCCCAGTCGACCGCACGCCGCGCCCGGTACCCGCGCGCCGTCCTGGCAGCCCCAGCTGGCCGGATGCCCGGGCCGGTGGGCAGCAGCCCGTCAACGTCGGCAGAGGGCCGTCGCCGGCATCCGCAGCCCCGGCGTCGCCGGTGCGCGCCGTGCTGAGGCGAGCCCACCTGCACGCCCAGAACTCGGCCAGGACCAGGGAGGGTTGATGCGTGTTCCCATCCGGCACATCGCCGGGCATCTGCTGTGGTCCGCCCACGGACACGTGTGGGCCATCTACCGTCTGCATCCCGGCCCCGACAGCCAGGGACGGAGTCAAGAGAGCGTGCCGGGCACCTATGTACCGTCCGCGGTCCGCAACGAACTACTTGAGAAGACGACAGCGCTGGTGCGTTCGCTGTCCGGCGCACCGCGATTGTTCGGGCTGTGCGCTCAGGTCGATGCGAGTGAGGTCGCCTGGCGCATGGTCGAGGGGATCGCTGAGGCCGGGGGGTCTTTGCCATCTGAGGCGTACCCGTGGATCGAGCACCTGGAGGCGGCGCTGGATCTGCTGGAGGACCAGGAGATGCACCAGCGCTCTTGGTGGCTGGCCGTTCCGCTTCAGAGCGGCCGCCAGAATCTGCAGGCGGCGACAGCGCTGTGGGCGGAGGTCTGCGACGCGCTCGGGCTGCGGGCCGCGCCCATCTCGCGCGCCGAGGTGAGGGCGTTTCGGGAACAAGCCGTGCAGGTGCAGGCCCAGTTGGCGGGTAGTGCTGCCTTTCGTCCGGCGCGGCCCGCGGAGATCGTGTGGATGATCCAGCATGCGGTGCACCGGGGCCTGGCTGAGCCGCTGCTTGGCCAGGCGGCGGCGAGCGAGCTGTATGGCGGGCAGGTGCGCGGCGGGGTGTTGCGCTCTCCCAGCTATGCCGACCTGGGACTGGTCCGCCTCGAAGAGGGCGGCACCGACCGCGCCGAGCAGCCCGCCCCCGAGCCGCCGGGAGCGCGGGCGGTGCGGGGCCGCATGCCGTGGTGGAAGGGGCGATCGCCGTCGCCCCTGCGGCGTCGGTGGCTGCAGGTCGAGAGCGCCTCCGGTACCGGGTATCAGGCGCATCTGGCGCTGGCCGAGTGCCCGCCCGCGGTCAGTGAGGAAGCGGCGGATCTGTTTACGCAGCTCGAGGTCCTCGATTTTCCCGTCGATTTCACCGTCGATCTCACGCTGGTGCCGGCGGAGACGGCCCGCGCCCAGGTGCAGCGCAAGAAGAACGAGCTGGTGGACCAGGCCGACCAGTACGAGGTGCGGCCCACCGGGATGCCCGCCTCGCTGCCACAAGCCGCCGGTGATCTCGGGGAGCTGGATGGCCGGCTCGCTGGCAACAGCGTCGAGGTGGAGGTGCAGAGCATCACCGTGCTCACCGTGTGGGGGCCGACTGCTCAGCTGTGTGATGCGCGGGCGCGGGCACTGGAGAAGCTGCTGGCGGGCGCCGACTACCGGGCGGTGCGCCCGTGCGGGCTGCAGGTCGACCTGTTTACCCTCGGGCTGCCCGGGGCGGTGCGGGCACCGCGGTTGCGGGAGTTCACCCAGCATCAGCTCAGTGAGGACTGGGCGTTGTCGGGGGCCTTCGCGCACAGTGAGGTCGGTGATCCGAGCGGCCTGCTGCTGGGGCTGGATCTGGACTGTGGCACGACCCGCCCGGTGTTGATCAATGTGGCGGATGCGCCGAAGCAGGATGCCTCTGCCTCCTTGGGTGTGGTGGGGGATCTCGGCGGCGGCAAGAGCGTGTTGCTGAAGTTGATCGCCGGGTCGCTGGTGGACCGGGGCAGTCGCGTCATTTGCATCGACCGGACACCGGTGCGGGAGTGGGCGCGTTTCGCCCAGGCGGCTGCGCCGGGCCGCTGCCAGATCATCGATGCCGCACAGGCCGCGCTGTCCATCGATCCGCTGCGGATGTTCCCGGGCGCGAAGGGCCGTCACTACGCCCTCAGCTACCTCACGCTGCAGCTGGGGGTGGGCCCGATGACCACCGCCGGTGAGGTGCTGCATCACGCCGTGGAGCAGGCCGCCAGCTCCGCTGCCTGCTCGATGAGCGCAGTGGTCGCCGTCCTGCGGGATATGGCCGCAGGCCAGGCGGGCAAGCGGCAGGATGCGGCCGCCACGCTGGCCGGGCTGCTGCGCGTGGTGGAACAAAACCATCTGGCCCGCATGGTGTTCGATCCCACGCTGCCTCCCGTGCAGTTGGAGGGAAAGGGATCCTCGGACTTCATCGTGGTGTCGACGAGCGGGCTGAAGCTGCCGCCCAAGCAGGCGTTCGCCCATCCTGAGGTGCTCCATCAGCAGCCGCTGGAGGCGCTGATCGGCCGGGCGGTGCTCTATCTGATCGCCGCGATCGCCCGGCAGGCCGCCTTCGCCCGGCCCGAGCAGTTCTGTGCGGTCGCTCTTGATGAGCTGTACTGGCTCACCTCGTCCACCGAGGGCACCGCCCTGGTCCACGAGATCCTGCACGATGGCCGCAAGCACGGCGCCGGATTGCTGGCCGGCGCCCACGAGGCCGAGGAACTGGGCCCCGACCGGGGGCTGATGGCCTACCGGGCGCTGGCGCGCACCACCGATCGTGAACGGGCCCGCCGTGGCCTGGAGTTCGTGGGCCTGGACGGCCGTGACAGTGCGCTGGTGCGGCTGGTCACCTCCAACCTGTCCCCCGTCGGCCAGCGGGAGCGGGCCGGGGAACTGTTGCTGACCGGGCCGCGGCAGAACACCGGCCGCCTCAAGGTCGTCATCCCCTCGCTTGCGCGGATCGCCTCGGGGATCACCACCACGCCCGGCCAGGCACCCCCGGTGCCGGCGCCCGAGAGGGCCTCCTGATGATCAGCCGGGAATGGGACCAGGCCCGGCGGCGCCATGCCTGCCGCCGGGCCGCCGGCATCGCGGCTCTGGCTGGTCTGATGCTGGCCGCGCTCGTCATGGCCCTGCAGCTGCTGGTCGCCTGGGCGCTGCCGGACGGCCACGGGCCAGCCACCGGCCACCGCGCGCCCTCACAGCGCGCCGACGTGTGTGTGCTGGTCGTCGGGCCGGCGCTGCGCCAAGGTACAGCCGGAGCGGGCCGGCCAGCGCAGACAGGACCGCAGGAGCACGTTCCTGTGGTGCCGGGCCTGCCACCGGCCGCAGCCGCGGCCGCGGCTGCGGCTGCGGCCGCGCTCGCCCTGGTGGTCCTGCGCCGGTCGGGGAGAGGGGACCTCTCATGATCCGGTGGCGTCCGGGGCACGGCAGGCTGCGCTCGTTCACCTACGCCCTGCTGCTCGCGGTGGTGTTCCTGATCGTCAACGCCCAGGTCGCCTACGCCGCTGAGGGCGGCGGGGACATGCTGGCCCCGCTGAATGTGGACAGTTCCGAGGGTGTGCCGATCAACGGCTATGAGCTGTCCGCGCACGGCGGGTCGATCTTCTCCCTGAAGACCAACGCCTACGCGTTTTTGATGAACGGGCTGTTCACGCTGTTGCGTCTGCTGGTCGGGCTGGCCTGCTGGGCCATGGAGTTCGCTCTGCGCTTCCCACTGATCAAGGTGCTGGCTGATCCGGCGCAGCAGATTTCTGACACCTACAACGACATCGTCGTCGACACTCTTGGCCTCAAGGGGCTGCTGCTGGGCTGGGCGTTCATCTTCGGCGGGATCCTTCTGGTGCGGGGCAAGGCGGGCAAGGGGCTCGGGGAGATCGCCTTGACTCTGCTGATTGCCGCGTTCGCGGCATCGGCGTTCATCCGCCCGGACTATCTGCTGGGCCCCGACGGGCCGCTGGCCCAAAGCCAGCAGGCGGCCGGTGAGGTCGCCCAGGCCACCGTCGCCTCCCATGACTGGGGCGGAAAGCTGGCCAGCGGCAACGCGGGGCCGTGTGGGACGGGTCTGTGGGGGCAGGCGCTGGAGAAGTGCCACCAGACCCAACAGGAGCGACCCTACTCCGCCTCCGAGGTGGCCAAGCCCATCCAGGATTCCCTGAGCAATGTTCTGGTCGTCAAGGGCTACATGCTCGTGCAGTACGGGCGGGTCCTGGACCCGGGCAAGAAGGCCGACCGGCAGGCGTATGCGCTGCACCTCAAATGGGTTTCCGGCGGCTACAAGCCCGGCAGCCGGGAGCATGCCGAGCAGGACCAAAAGGCTGATGACGCCTGCAGCGGCATCAAGGGGCCGGCCAAGAAGTACTGCAAGGCGGGCCATCTGAACAACCAGAGGCCGGATGCGGAGAAGGACCTGCCCAAGCTGACGTTGGGCAATCAGCTCCTGGAGGCGGCCAGCCCTGTCTTGAGCGAGCAGGATCAGCAGTTCGCCGCGTTTTTGGCGGAGTTGAAGAAGGCCGGGCCGGTGGGCAAGGCCTGCGCGCGTTACGCCCAGGAGCCCACTGGCTGGCGGGCGGCCGGCGTGCTGCTGCTGTTCCTCTCCTCGCTGCTGATCTGTGCGATCGCCCTGTCGGGAGCGTTCGTGCTGGTGGGGGTGCAGGCCGCGGATGCGGCGGCCGCCGCGGTCGGCGGTGTCGCGCTGGTGTGGGCGATGCTGCCGGGCCCCAACCGGCAGGCCGTGTGGAAGTGGCTGGCGCTTTTGGGCGTCTGCGTCGCCGCGATGTTCGCGGTGTGCATGTTCTTGCCCGCCTATGGCATCGGCATCGACATCGTGCTGACCGACGGCCCGCAGATGCCGGCCGAGCGGCTGCTGGCCCTTAACGGTCTGGCCCTGGCCGCTCTCGCCTTCCACCGCCGTCTGCTGCAGGCGCTCTCGGCGGCCGGGCAGCGGCTGTCGCTGCGGATGCGCTACGCCAAGATCGGCGGAACCCATCTGCCCGGGGACAGCTCCGAGATCGGCGCGGCCCTGGCGGTCCACGGCGGCGGCCAGGGTGCGGGCGGCGGGTTCGGGCTGCGCACCCTGGGCGGCGGATACGGCCGGCTCGGTACCCGCCAGCGCCTCCTGCGCTCGCTGGCCGCGATGACCGACGGCACCGGCATGCCCCTGGACACCGGGCGGCTGCTCACCGATGCGGGCGCGGAGGCCTCCCGCGGCCTGGCGCCGCTCGCGCTGGCTGCGACCGGCGCCCGGGTGGGGGCGCGCGGTGCCTGGTGGCTGGCGGTGGGCCGCCACCCCGGCGATCAAAGGCTGGAGACGATGCGCAAGCCCACCGGCGCCGAAGACGTCGGCGCCGGTGCAGGGCCGGCCGCCACGGCTGGGGCGGTGGCCGGGCGGACGGGCGGGCCGGGACGCCACGGGCCGCCGGACCGCTACCGGGAGAGGGACGGTTTGATCGCCGATCAGCGCTCGGGGGCGGTCCTGCACGACCAGCACAGCGATCGCACCCTGTTGTCCACCCGGGCGCACAACAAGCTGGTGCGGCTGCGCGGCTATCGCCTGCTCAACCGCGCAGGCCGTCTCGCCTACGGCGCCACCTACGGGCTGCCCGCCAATACCCGGCGCGGGCGGGCTCGCGCCTCGCAGTACACCCAGGACGCCCGGCAGCAGCTCGAGGTGTGGCGCAACACCGTGCGCGAGGACGGCCGGGCCTGGCACGGGCGGCACGCAGATACCAGCGGCACCGCATCGGGGCCGGCGGCCGGCTCGCGGCGCCTGCCGCCGCCCTCGCCCAGCGGCCCTGCCGCACCGCCGCCGGTCCCACCGCAGCCTCCGGGCACCCCGCCGGGCCCGGTCCGGCCGTCTGCCTCCCCCTCCCCCGGCACGGGGCAGGCGGCGGGCCAGCCGTGGTGGGCCGCTGGCGGAGCGCGGCTGCCCAGTTCGCAGCGCACCCCGTCCTCTCCCACCGTGCTGGGCTCCAGCCCCAGTTCACGCGAGGAGGCACGCCGGCGTTTTGAGGAACTGCGGCGCCGCACCATGCAGGGCGACCAGGACAGCTCGCCGCGCCTGGGTGTGGCCGATGCCGACCGTGAAGGGGACGAGCCGTGAACCGGGTGAAAGGGCGCCGGCGCGCGAAGTGGGGGTGCCTGCTGGTGGCCCTTGTGATCGCAGCCGCCTCCTGTGCCGCCCCGATGGCCGGGGTCTTGTCCGCTGCGGCCCAGCTCTCCGCCCACAAGCCGGACCTCGAAGACGAGCCCGGCCTGGGCGGCGGCGCCGCGGACATCCCGCCGACGATGCTGGCCGCCTACAAAAAGGCCTCCCACACCATCAGCCGTCACGCGCCGCGCTGCCGGGGGATGTCCTGGCCGGTACTGGCCGGCATCGCCAAGGTGGAGAGCAACCACGCCGCCGGGCGCCCCATCGCCGCAAACGGTGACATCCACCGGCCGCGGATCTTGGGTGTGCTGCTGAACGGGTCCGGCACCGGGCACAACCACACCGTCTTCCCCGACACCGACGGCGGCCGCTGGGATGGCACCGCCGACGGCGAACGGGCCGTGGGCCCCTTCCAGTTCCTGCCCTCCACCTGGCAGTCCACGGGGCGCGACGGCAACGGCGACAAGGTCAAGGACCCGCACAACGCCTTCGACGCCGCGCTGGGAGCCGCGGTGTATCTGTGCGGCCGCGGCCGCAATCTCCACCAGCGCGACCAGCTGCGCGCCGCGATCTTCCAGTACAACCGGTCGCAGGAGTACGTGCACCACGTCAGCCAGCAGATCGAGCACTACCGGGCGGCCGCCACCAGCTCGTCCCAGAGCGTGGAGCTGGGGCAGGCATCCGGCACCGCCAAGACTGTCCTCAAGGCGGCGCTCGCCCAGCGCGGGACGCCCTACTCCTGGGGCGGCGGCAACGCGCACGGACCCAGCCGCGGCACCTGCTGCTCCCCCAGCGGCGCATCCGGTGCCGGCATCACGGGATTCGACTGCTCAGGGCTGACCACCTACGCCTACGCCCAGGTCGGCATCGCCCTGCCCCGCACCGCGCACACCCAGGCCACGATGGGCCGGCGCATCCCGGCCGGCAGCGGCATCCGCGCGCTGCGCCCCGGCGATCTCGTCTTCTACGCCGACCGCACCGGCGCCATCTTCCACGTCGGGCTCTACGCGGGAAAGGGGCAGATGGTCAACGCCGCACGGCCCGGAACCCGGGTGCGCATCGACCCCGTGGACGCGATGCCCGGCTATGCGGGAGGAGCACGCCTGCTGTGACCACCCCTCCCCTGCTCCCGTGCCGGGTGCCACGCGCCCCCTGGTGGCTGCTCGCCTGCACGCTCCTTTTCGCCCTGGGCGGCTGCCTGCTCCTGCAGGTTTCCCCCAGCCGGCCCGCCCAGGACGGCCACACTCCCGCCGCGGCCGTATCCGGGCCGCCGGCCCCGCCCACTTCCCGCACTGCCCGCCGCCCTGCCGGAAACACCCGGAGTGAGGGACCGGCCCACTCCGCCCCGGCCCCTGCGGTGCGCGCGCCACGCCGCAGCCGGCGGGCCACCGACCGGCAGATCCAGCAACAGCTGCAAAACGCCTGGCCAGCAGACCTGCCCGCCGCCCAGGAACAGCAACTACGCCACCAGGCAGCAGCCTTGCTGCAGGCGGATGTCACCGGGGTGGGCCGCGCCCGCTTTCCCCACCTGTTCGATGCAAGCCCGACCGGTGCTGTGGCGCCCGCTTTCAGCCGCGTGCGGATCCAGGCGGCCATCGCCCGCCGCGACGGCGCGGCCGACCGGGCCGTGGTGCACCTGGTGTGGGCGGCCGCCGACCGCGGCGGGACCTTCACCGACGGGCGCACCAGTCGCTACACCTTCCACCGGACCAAAGGAGCCGGCACGTGGACGCCCCGCACATGACGCAGCAACGATCCGATCCCCTCGCCTACCCGGCCGGGGCGGTACGGGTGCTGCTGTGGCTGGCCTCGCACTGGTACCTGCTCGCCCTGGCCGTGGCCGCCACACTCATCGCCGCACTGGTCCTGACCCACCATCTGGCGATGAAAGCCTCCCAGGAGCGGATGCATCTACAGCTCGAGCCCGCTCCGTACTTCGACCCCACCGCAGAAGAGATCTTCCGGCGCGGCGTGGAACTCGCCCGGGCCTGCACCTCCTTGCCCTGGTGGGCGCCGCGCCGCGCCAAGGCGGTGCGGATCCGGCTGTGTGCCGATCACCGGCATCCTTTCGCCTACCGGCTCGAGGGTCCCGCGGGAGCCGAACGGCTACTGTCCAGCACCCCGTTCGGCCCCCACGTCCGCGTCACCAAGACACGACCATTGCCCGCCCGGCCCCGGGCCCACGAGGTGCGCGCCGAGTTCATCCTGCGCGGCAATCCGATCGCCAGGCTGCGCGAGGTCCCGCTCCAGCCCGACCCCCTGCAGCCGCTCGTGGATGCCGTCGCCGACCTGCGCGCCGACCTGGGTGACCTGGCCGAGATCTGCATCGATCTGCAGCGGGCCCCCAAGTGGGCGCTGCGGGTGCGCCGCTGGCAGCTGGTGGGCCGTGCCCGGCGCGCAGAGGAGCGGGAGGCCGCGCGCGCCGCGCGCTGGCTGCAGCGTGATGGGGCCGGTCTGGACGTCTCACTCGTGGCCCATCTGCAGCAGCTGCTGTCGGGCCGCGGCAGCGGAGCCCTGCGACCGCGGCCGGTGGTGATGCCTCCCTCAACGGGCCGCGTGGACCGCTCCCAGGCGCTGGGAAAGCTCGCCGAGGACGACCAGCTGGTGCGGGTGCAGATCCTGGTGCGCTGCGCCTCGGACATCGAGGGGCGCGCCCACGCCCGGATGGCACGGATCCAGGCCGGCTTCGACGTGTTCGGCGGCTCGGCCCGGCTGGCCATGCGCGGCCTACGAGTCGGCCCCTGGCGCCTGGGGGCCGACCGCTTCCCACACCGTGCCGTCTTCGACCGGCGCTGGCAGACCGGGCAGTGCGAGCCGCCACGCGCGAACTGGGTGCGTCTGGAGGAGCTGGCAGGGCTGCTCAAACCGCCCACGGTGCACTGCCGCCTGCCGCTGCTGCCCGCCGACCTGCCCACCTGGAGACCGAAAGATCCCGAGCTGCTGCTGCAGGGCTGGTACCAGGGACCCGACGGGCGCCGGCGTCTGGTCGCTACACACACGGGCGAGACACTGTATGAGCTGGGCGTGGGCAAGTCGGGCGGCGGCAAGACGGAACTCGCCGTGGCCCAGGCCATCGGATATGCCCATGCCGGGGGCGGGCTGCTGTTCGTCGACCCGCACCGCGACAGCTTCGCCCGGGCCGCCCCCTTCCTGGCGCACGAGCACATCGCGGAGCGACTGGCCCGGATCGATCTGACCGGTGTCGGCACCCGCCCGCAGGTCAGCTCGTGGAATCCGATCGGCATGGACCACCAGCGGGCCCGTCATGCGGTCGTCGAAGGCGTGGTCGACTCCTTCGCGGCTGCGTTCGGGTGGGACGACGCCTCCGCACCGCGCGCGATCGCAATCCTCACCGCAGCGCTGACGGTGCTGACCGCGGTCAACGAGCTCGCCTGCCGTGCCAGGCGCCCGGCGGACCAGGCCACCATCTTCCACGTCCGCGCCCTGCTCACCGACGCGTCCTTCCGCGCCCAGGCACTGGGCGCCGTCGGCCACGTCCTCAATGAGGACTCACGTGCCTGGTGGGAGCACACCTTCCCCACCTTCCCGCCCGATGCCTTCAGCATCCTGCTCAACCCGCTGACCCGGCTGTCCGGCAACCCGGTCACCTACGGCTTCCTCGGCCAGGGCCAGGGCGTCTACAACATCCGTACCGCCATGGACGACCGCATGATCGTGTGGGTGTGCACGGCCGGCCGCGGCCCCACCGACCGCCTCGTGGCCGCCCTCCTCAACCGCGATCTGCTGCAGGCAGGACGCTCCCGAGTCGATCTCCCCGAAGCCCAACGGCAGCTGTTCCGGGCCTACTTCGACGAGCTCATCACCCTCGCCGAAGCATCCTCGGACTCCATCGCCAGCATGTTCGAGGACTTCCGGAAGTACCGCGTCCAAATCCACGCACTGACGCAGCTACTGGCCCGGCTGCCCGGCGATGTACGCCAGTCCCTGCTCCAGAACGCCTCCACCCTCTCCACCACCAAAGGATCCCGGGCCGCCATCGCGCCCCTCACCGAGGAATGGGGAGAACGCCCTAGCGCCGCCGAAATCGCCCACCTTGACCAGTACGACCACTACGCCACCTTCACCATCGAAGGACGCCGCATTGGCCCCGTCCTCATCCACGGCCCCCACCTGGAGGACGTCTTCGCCCACCTGGCACGCCCGGCCAAGGTCCGCCTCCTAGAGCGCTGCGCCGACCGCATGGCCGGCGCCCTGCCTCTGCCTCAGCTCACCGCACGCGCCACTGCCCAGCTGGACCGGGTGATCACCTTCCTGAACGAACAGGCACCCACTTCACCGGTCACACTCACCAAAACCAGGAGCTACCAGTGACGACACACAGCTGCCCGACGGCCCCTCAACAGCCGATCGAAGAACCGCCGAACCGAGAGCGACTCAGGTCGCGTTCCCGGGCCCGAGCGTGACGCGTCCGCGCACCTCGCCACGGCACTTGGAACTTCAAATCGATATGTAGATCTCTGCGAAGCACGCAGACGAAGATCCACAGGAAGGCCGACCAGCGACGTCGTCGTCATCACTCCGTAGCTATTGCAACCATCAACTACTGGAAATACGTGACCTGCTGGCGGGGGTGTCCTAATGTACGCACCACGCACGCGCGAGACAGAAGCCACAACTGGCCTCTACTGTAACGGAGTTGACCACTCCGCCCAGCTTAGCGGCACTGGGTCATCGTTCTCACAACAAGCCATACGGGGAGAGCGCACATGACATTGCGATCGCATCATTACGTCCGCGCACGACGGACTATGCCCCTGGTATCTCTCACGACGGTGCTGGGTATCGCCCTCGCCATGACCTCTTGCAGCAGTGACAGCAGCACAGACCACGCTGACGACAGCCGGCGGGGGAAACCCACCAAGTCCGTCAAGCCGGCCAGCCCGCGAGCCAAGACCGACACCCCGCAGGCCAGGGAGAAGAAGGCCGTGCTCACCGCCTACAAACACATGTGGAACGAGCAGGTCAAGGCATACGCGAAGGCCGACACCAAAGGGACCGGCCTCAAAAAGTACGCCACCGCGGACGCCTTCGCTCGCGCCCAGAGTGACGTGATGGGCCTTAAGGCCAAGGGCATCGTTGCCACTGGCGAACCGGAACACAACACCACGGTCACCAGCATCGACATCGACCGTCAGGTGCCCCGCGCCGAGCTACGCGACTGCATGGACACCACGAACTGGCAGTACAAGTACCGCAACACCGGCAAAGTAGTTCCTCTGCCTAAGAAACGCATCAAAAAGTACGTCGTGACCGTCAAGGCCGAGCAGTGGAGGAAGCAGTGGATGATCCTCGACGTCACTCCGCACAAACGCGCCTGTTAGCCGCGGTATTAGTCACTGCCGTGGTCGCCTCGGGACTGGGGATGCTTACTGCACAGGCACATGCCGTACCACCTGAGACGGGATGCAGCCCCATCTCCTCCTTCGTACTGTGCGACGTGGACAAAACCGAGGTCCGCCCAAGCAGTCCGGGCAAACCGGGAGATCCCACCAAGCAAGGCAAAAGAAGAAGGAGCCAAGGGCCTTCGAACGACTGCATCGTCACCAAGATGAAGCCACAGCCTCCCGCAAGCAGCGCGTTGTGGGACGGCCACCAGCCCGGCGACGGCGCCATCTACACACGAACCTGCGCTGGCGCGCTCGTAGGCGCCGCTATGAGCGGCGGACCTGTCGTGCCCTTCCAGACCTTCTGGTCTGCCACAGCACCAGCCGCGCCGACGGTTGACCCGCGTGTCCTTGCCAGACAGGCCGTTGACTCGATGCTCCTGACCGGGCCGGACATTGCGAGCCCCCGGGCAGCCGGAAAGTACACCGTCGGCGTGCCGATGTGGATGTGGGTGGAGCCCTCCCCCACCACATTCGGCCCCAACACCGCCTCGGCGTCGCTGGCCGGAGTGACTGTGTCGGCCACCGCAAAAGTGTCCTCGATCCGCTGGTCGATGGGGGACGGGAAGACTGTCATCTGCCATGGGCCCGGCACCAAGTACCGGGCTTCGTACGGCATGACCAAGTCGCCTGACTGCGGGCACCTCTACCGCGCCGGCTCCAAGGACCGGGCGGGAGGCCGCTTCAAGGGCACCGCGACCGCGACCTGGGCCGTCGAGTGGCACGTCACCGGCGGCGGTGAACAGGGCGAGTTCACCGAAGTCCGTGACAGCGACTTCACGGTGGCCGTGGGCGAGATGAGAGTCCTCGACTAACAGGATGGCAAGCACGTGGTGTTGAAGAGCATGTCCAAGAACAGACCGCAGGTGCCCGCTCCGCCAGCCGGGGACGCCGTGATGCGTCCCGACGTCGCCATCACCGACCCCGAGCCGCCCCGCCAGCGCCGCCGCTCCTTCATGGTGATCGGCGTGGTGATGGTGCTCGCCGGTGCCATCGGCTTTGCCGGGCTGATGAACGCCTCAGGAGATCGCTCCGATGTGCTGGCCCTGGCCCGTGACGTGCCGTCCGGGAAGAAGATCAGCGCGGCGGATCTGCGGGTGGTCTCCCTGCCCGACGATCCCGGCCTCAGGCCCGTGTCCGCGGCGAAGAAGGACACCGTCGTGGGCCGCCGGGCCGCGTCCGCGTTGTCCGAAGGCTCCCTGCTCACAGTAGGCCAGCTCACCAGCCACGGGGGGCTTAGGCCCGGCGAGGCGCTGGTCGCCGTCGAGGTCAAGCGGGGCATGGCGCCGGTGGATGCACTGCGCCCCAGCGACACGGTGAGTCTGGTGACACGGCCTCAGGAAGGTGCGGCTCCCGGCAAGGAGCCGGCCGATCTGCCCGAGGTGACCGGGCGGGTGGTCAAGGTGGGTGCGCCCGCCAGCAGCGGTGATGTCGTGGTCCAGGTCGCCGTCGGCGACGGGGACAGTTCGATGGTGGCTGCCGATGCCAGTGCGGGCCGGGTCGCGATCGTCCTCAAGGCCGGGGGTTGAGCGCGATGTCCGTCATGGTGCTCGCCGGCGGGCATGGCTGCGGAGTCACCGTGTCCTGTCTTGCCCTGGCCATGTCCAGTCCCCGTCCTTCCCTGCTCGTGGAGGCCTCGGGACGGCAGGCCTCGATCCGCAGTGGCTACCGGCAAGGGGCCTGGGGCGGGGAGGTGGGACTGTGGCATCTGGCCCAGGCGCACCTCCAGCACCACCTCGCCGAGGCCTTCGAGGCGCATCTGCGCCCGCTGGACGCGGAGGGTAACCGGCTGATCCTGCCCGGACTGACCGACCCCGCCCAGGCCTCAGCCCTTACCGGGACCTGGGAGCCGTTGTCGCTGCTGCTGCACGCCATGGACCAGCATGCGGGTTACGACGTCATGGTCGATGCCGGGCAGGTCATTGTGGACGGGGGCGGCGTGCATGCCGGGCTGTTCCCGACGGTTCTCGCTCACCGCGCCGATGTGGTGCTGCTGGTGCTGCGCAACACCTTGACCTCGGTGGCCCAGACTCTGCCGGTGGCGCGCGTCCTGCAGGGCGAACTGGAACGGCGGGGCAGCGGCAGTGAAGCGCTGCGGCTGCTGGTCATTCAGGAACTGTCCGCGGTCGCGGGGGGCTTGCGCTCCGATGCCATCGCGCGCCGGTTCGGCATCCCGGTCGTGGATCTGCTGCCCTGGGACGCGGCCGCCGCCGGCCTGTTCACCCATGGTGCGCAGCGCCCGCCGCGGCTGGCGAAGCTGCCTCTGCTCAAGCAGGCCCGTAAGACGGCCGCGGCGATCGCGGTAGAGGTCAATACTCGGCGCCGCGCGTTGGACATGCCCGCTGCTGCGGTCGGTTCCCCTCAGGTGGCCGGAGTGCTGCAGCGGCTGTCCGCGGGCCGGCCGCCTGGTGCGACCGTGCCTGATCCCCGGTTGCCGGGGGTGCCCGCGCATGGCTGAGCAGCCTCCCGCGTCCGGGGTGCCGCGTCTGCAGGACGTCTTGCGCCAGTCCCTGGCCCAGCAGGTTCCGGACATGCCGGCCGCCCCGCCGGCGGGCACGGTGGTGCGCCCTTCGGTGAGTTCCTCTCCTTCGGCCGTGGGCGTCACCGAGCAGGCCGGGGTGTTGCCCGCCTCTCCGCAGGACATTGCCGGCCTGCGGGATGCGGTCAGCGACGACATTGTCGCGGCCGATGAGAAGGACCCGCTGGCCAACGAGAGTGCGCGCCGCGAGCGGGCCCGCTCGCTGGTGGCCACGCGCGTCTCGCGGTGGGCGGTGGATCAGGCCCGCCAGCGTGCGGCGCTGACCCAGGCGCAGGTCGAGATTTTGTGCCAGGCCGTCTATGACGCGCTGTTTCACGCCGGGCCGCTGCAGAAGTATTTGGACGACCCGGACGTGGAGAACATCGTCGTGCTGGGCGACAGCGTGCAGGTCGACTACTTCAACCGGCCCACCGTGAGGGTCGCTCCGGTCGCCCAGAATGATGATGAGCTGATCGCGTTGATCAACCGGTTGGCGTCGAACTCCGGGCATCGTGAACGGCGTCTGTCGGCGTCCTCGCCCATGGTCAGTTTCCGGCTGCCGGACGGTTCCCGCGCCGAGGCCACCACTTTGACCGGCGAGCCGTTTTTGGGTGTGCGGCGCCACCGCGTGATGGCCTCCAGCCTGGAGCAGATGCAGCAGTGGGGCACCCTTTCGCCCGCGCTGTCGGCGTTCTTGCACGCGCTGGTGCTGGCGAAGAAGAACCTTTTGATCGCCGGGGACATGGGGACCGGCAAGACGTCGCTGCTGCGCGCGCTGGCGAAGAAGATTCCGGCCGAGGAGCGGGTGGTCACCCTCGAGTCGGACCGTGAGCTGTATCTGGACCAGTTCGAGGACGGCGCGCAGTTTTTGGCGATGGAGTCCCGCGAGTCCAACGGCGAACTGGTCGATGGCCGTCCGGTCGGGCAGATCACGGTGGCGGACATGTTCCCGCACGCGCTGCGCATGCTGTCCACGCGCGTCATCGTCGGCGAGGTCCGCGACCGTGAGGCGATCGCGATGCTGCAGGCGATGAGCGCCGGCGGTGCCGGGTCCATGTGTACCCTGCACGCCGCCTACCCCAAGCTGGTGCTGCCCCGCCTGGTCACGCTGTGCCCGGGGATGCACCGTGACGACGTCCACGAACTCGTGGGCACCGCCGTGAACTTCGTGGTCTATCTCAAGCAGATCAACCAGACCCGTCAGGGTGGGCGCCGCCACCGGTTTGTCTCCCACGTCTTGGAGGTGCAGCCCGGTGAGAGCGGCCGTCCCTCCCTCCAGGAGATTTTTGCGCCCAGTGGCTGTGATCCGCGCGGCATCCCGCAGCTGGCCCCGTCCTGCATCGAGGAGCTGGAGACGCTGGCCGGCTTCGACCGGCGCTGGCTGACCGTGCCCCCGTACGGCGCGTGGCCGGCGCCGCTGGATCTGCTGCGCGCGAAGGAGGATGCGGCGTGAGTACGGATCAGTGGAACCTGCTGGCTGCGCTGTGCGGGGCACTGCTGGTGGGCGGGCTGCTGGTGACGGTGCGCGGCGCCGTCCCGGCGCCGGTCGCCGGCCAGCGTCCCCCCTCGCGGGTGGGGGTGCGCTGGCAGCAGATGCGCGCCTCGCTGCCCGAGGCGTGGGCGCGCCGGTACCGGTTCATCGTTTTCCTCGCCGGGCTGTCCGCGGCGGGCGCCTGGCTGTACTGGGCCCGCCCGGTGCACGGCCTGCTGGCCGCGGTGGCGGTGCTGGGCATTCCGTGGATCTGGAATCCGGCCGGCACCAGCGAGCGGCAGATCGTGCGGCTGGAGGCACTGGCGGAGTGGCTGCAGCAGCTGGCGGGGGTGCACGAGTCCGGCGGCACCCTGGACAGTGCCATCACCGCATCGGCCACACGCGCGCCGCCGGCCATCCGCCCACAGGTACGCCGGCTGGCCGCGCGGCTGCGGGTGGGCTCCAATCCGGCGCTGGCCTACCGGCAGTTCGCCGACGCGTTCGCGGACGGGGCCGTCGACAACGCGGTCATGCTGTTCCTCACCCACGCCCAGGACCACGGTCCGGGGCTGAGCCGGGCCCTGCAGTCCATGGCCAGCCTCACCGAGCAGGAGGCCATCTCGCTGCGCACGCTGGATGCCAAACGCAGCCAGGTGCGCACCGGCACCCGCTGGGTGTCGGTCATCTCGTTGGCCATCGCCGTCTACGTCCTGACCAATCCGTCCTGGGGGGACATCTACCGCACCGGACAGGGCCAGCTCGTGATGCTGGCGTTGGGCAGTGCGTTCGGCGGCGCCCTGGTGGCCATGCGTGCGCTTGCCCGGTCCCGGCCCGCGCCCCGGCTGCTGGCCGCCCTGCCGTCCACGCCAGGCAGGCACGGGGAGGGCCGCGGGCCGGCGGATG
This sequence comes from Streptomyces sp. NPDC039462, assembly GCF_055639375.1. NCBI lineage: Bacteria > Bacillati > Actinomycetota > Actinomycetes > Kitasatosporales > Streptomycetaceae > Streptomyces > Streptomyces sp. NPDC039462. Next base: position 216,542 of record NZ_JBVKAO010000010.1, on the reverse strand, counting down.
TGGACCAGCCGAGGAAGCGGAAGGCGGCCCTGTCGTGATCTCTCCCGAAGCCCTGGTGTGCGGGGCCCTGGCGGGCGGCGGACTGTTCCTGCTGGTGCGGGAGTTGCTGCCCGCCCGGGCGGACATGGACGCCGTCTTGGACCGGCTGGAGAACACCACGCCCCTGCCCGGGCAGGCCAGGCCCGCGGGCGGCCGGGCCACACCGCAAGAGTCGGTGTGGGAGCGGGCCGGGGCGCAGATCCTGGCTGCGCACGGCCACCGGCTGAACGTGCCGCGCGCCGACCTGGAGCTGCTGAACAAGTCGATGACCCACCATGTGGGCACCAAGGTGCTGGGCGCCGTGGCGGCCCTGGTCATGGTGCAGGTCAGCTGGCTCCTGCTGAACCTGGCGGGCTTTGGCCTTTCTTTCGCTCCGCCGCTGCTGGTCTCGGTGGGCTTCGCCGCCTACCTCTGGTTCTCCGCGGACGCCGATGTGCGGCGCACAGCGAAAGCGGCCCGTCTGGAAGTCCGCTACGCCATCGCCTCCTTCCTGGAGCGCGCCCAGTTGGAGCGGGGCGCGAACGTGGGTCCAGAGGCGGCGGTGCAGCGCACCGCCGAGGTCGGTGACCACTGGATCCTGACCCGCATCAGTGCAGCCCTCAAACGGACTGAGCTGGCGGGCATCCCGCAATGGGAGGCACTCAAGCAGCTCGGCGAGCAGCTCGACATACCCGAGCTGGCGGCGCCGGCCGAGTCCTTCTCGCTGGCCGGGGCCGGGGCCTCGATCCAGAAAACGCTGGCGACCCAGGCCCTGTTGTTGCGCCAGCGGCTGCTCACCGACCGGGAGGCCGAGGCGAACTCGGCGTCCGAGCGGCTGGTGGTGCCCGGCACGGTGCTGTTCACGGTCGTGCTGGTGATGTTCGCCTACCCGGCGTTCAGCGCCTTGACCTCCATCTGACCAGACATGCCTGCACATGTGGTGTGGCATTCAACAAGGGGAAGACGTCATGAAGTTAACGGGGCTCGAGAAGGTCACGGTGCGGCTGCACACGGCGTGGCTGATCCGCAGGGAGAAGATGGCGGGGGTGCGCCGGGACGCCGGGATGGAAACCCTGGAGAAACTGATCCTGGGCGCGGTGGTGCTGGGCGTGGCAGTGGCATTCGGCACCGTGTTCAAGGACACCTCGACGACGTTGATCGACCGGTTCAAGGCCGCCGTCGGCGCATGAGCGGCCGCATCCGCACGTGGTGGCGCCTGCGGCAGGAGGCGGTGCGCGGACAGTCGGGGGTTGCCACCTTGGAGTTCCTCATCATCGCGCCGATCCTGCTGTTCATCTCCTTGCTGGTGCTGCAGTTGGGGGTGTTCTTCTTGGCCAGTACCGCCGCCCATACCGCGGCGCGCAAGGGCGCGCAGACCGGTGCCCAGTTCCAGTCCGGCCCCGGGCAGGGCGCGGCGCACGCCGAGGCCTGGCTCGCCCGGGTCGGGGTGGTGCAGCAGGCCCGCGTCAGTACGGCCGGATCGACCGGCCAGCGGGTGCGGGTGACCGTGTCGGGGCGGGTCATGAACTTCCTGCCGTGGGACTTGCGGATCGAGCGCAGCGCCGAGGACACCGTGGAGAAGAACCAGTGAGCCGGCGGCAGGAGCGCATCCGCGGCCCCAGGCAGCGGATGCGGGTCGTGGCGTTGGCCGGCCGGGCCGGTGACGATCGGGGCTCATACACGCTGGAGGCCGTGCTGTGCCTGACGGTGCTGGTACCGATTTTGGGCATCATCGCGGCGTTCGGGCTGGCCGGGCTCGGGGACAGCACGGCGGCGAACGCCGCGACCGCGGCCGCCCGCGCGGCCAGTGAGTCCGCCGACCCTGATACCGCCCAGGCGCGCGCCCGGCAGGCGGCGCTGCGCTCTCTCAGCCAGGCGCAGCGCACCTGTGCGAGCACGGACATCCAGGTCGACACCAGCCAGTTCCCCTCTCAGCCCGGCCAGGCCGGCACCGTCACGGTGTCCGTGCACTGCACGATCCCGCTGGCGCAGCTGGCCGTGCCGGGGCTCCCAGGCTCCAAAACACTGCGGGCGACCCGGCACAGCGCCGTGGACCGGTATGTGGCCCGCGCCGGTGAGGAGCACAGCCGATGACGGTTCCCCGCCTATCCGGCCGACAGCACGCAGGCCCCCGTCGTGCCCTGCGGGCGCGGGCGACGCGGGGCGGTGACCGCGGCTCGGTGCAGCTGTACTTCATCGGCTTCGCGCTCGTCATCATCGCTCTGCTCGCGCTGCTGGTCGACGGCGGACGCCTGCTGATGGCCGATGCCGATGCGGACGACATCGCCGCCGAAGCCGCGCGCGCGGCGGGCCAGGAGATCAACGGGCCCGACGCCATCACCGGCAAGGGCACCCGCGCCGACCCGGCCCAGGCCATCGCCACAGCCCAAGACTTCCTCGCGGATGCGGGCGTGCACGGCACGGTCACCGTCGCCGCGGACGGGCAGAGCCTCACCATCACCGTCCACGACACCTACCACACGCTGCTGCTCGGTGGTTTCGGCCCCACCCGCATGCAGGTGACCGCGCGGGCCGACGTCACGCTCGAACGCACCGACCCGGGAGCCTGAGATGCCCCACCCCTCCCTTGGCCGCCGGGCCCTGCGCGTGCTGCGGGCCGCGGGCAGCCTGAGCATCCTGGCCCTGCTGCTGGCCGGCGTGCCCTGGGTGCTCGCCCGGGCCGGCACCCTTCCGGCCGGGGTGCCCAGCGCAGCGGACATCAGCAACGCGCTGCTGTCGCCGGACGACGGACAGGTGCTGTTCACGGTGATGACCGTGCTGGCGTGGGCACTGTGGCTGTGGTTCGCCCTTAGCGTGCTGGCCGAGCTCCCCCGTCTTCTGCTGCGCCGCCGCCCGGCACGTGGCCGGCACCGTGCGCTGGGGGCACCGCAGCGGCTGGCCGGTTTCCTCCTGGGCGGTCTGCTGGTGTTGCCGGCCGGCACCGCGATGGCCACTCCGGCGCCCGCGCTCGCCGCTACCGCCCCGGTCCAGCCCACCCCTGAAGAGCCTGGTGGCAAGGAGGCCGCTAAGGACACCGTCCCTGCCGCGGCCGCTGCCCGGCCTGCGCCCGCGGGGCCGGTGCATGTGGTGGGGGAAACCGGCGAGACCGTGTGGGACCTGGCCGTGGACTACCTCGGATCCGGCACCCGTTCCAGCGAGATCCGGACCCTCAACCCGCATCTGCCCCAGAGCGCGCTGCTGCCTGCCGGACTCCACGTACAGCTCCCACCCGACGCCCGCATCCCCTCCCCCGCCCCCTCACCGATGCCCAACCAGCCCCCGGCGCCGGCCGCCCCCAGCCCGCGGGGGCAACTCGCGGCCGCCCGCGAGCAGGTGGAAACGGCCAAGGAGCAACAGGGCGAGCGGACCCACACCGTCAAGGCCGGCGAGTCGCTGTCCGGCATTGCCCAGGAGGAGTTGGGCGATGCCGCGCAGTGGCCGAAGCTGTTCGAGGCCAGCAAGGGAGACGATCAGCCGGGCGCTACACCGCCGGTGAGCCATCCCGACCTGATCTACCCCGGCCAACGGATCACCGTGCCCACCGCCGCGCCAGGCGCATCAGGCGACCAGCGCGAGAGGCCCGGCTCGCACGAGGACGGCTCTGCCGGGGAACAGGACAACTCCGGCAACGGAGAGGAGGCCGGGGCCGGCGCGCCTGATTCCCGGCACCCGTCGGCGACACCCCAGCAGCCCGGCCGTGAGCAACCGGGGCCCACCGACCGGCCCTCCCGCGAGCCGATGCCTGCGGCCCAACCCGCCCCGGACGCCGACGCCTCCTGGACATCGGGGGCGTTCAGCCTCCGCACTGCGGGGGTGCTGGTCTCCCTGGCGGCCGCGGTGACCTTGGCCCTGGCCCTGCGCCGTATCCTGCAGCGCCGCCGCGCCCGGCCGGGCGAGCTCATCGCCATGCCTGAGGAGACCTCCACGACCGAGGCGCAACTGGCCCAGGCCGCCGAGCCCGCAGGTCTCCTCCGCCTCGACCTGGCGCTGCGCACGCTCGCCCACCACAGCGCCCAGCAGGGGCACTCGCCTCCGGCACTGCGCGGCGCCCGGATCACCGACAGCGGCGTGCACGTCCTGCCCGAGGACCTGCAGGCCGCCCCGCTCGCCCCCTTCACGGCCGGCCGGGGCGGCTGGTGGAACTGCGAGAACACCGCCGAACTCCTCGACCAGGACGAGGCCGCTCGCGTGCCGGCCCCCTACCCGGGGCTGGTCACCATCGGCGCCGACGAGGACGGCCATCTGGTGCTGCTCGATCTGTGCCGCACCGGCGTGCTGCTGCTGGACGGTGATCTTGAACGCCGCACGGAGGTCCTCACCTGTCTGGCCCTGGAGCTCGGCATGAGCCCATGGGCGAGCGACGTGGAAATCGTCGTTGTCGGGTTCGGCAAGGGCCTGAACCACCTGCTGCCCACGGGCCGCATCGCGCACATCGACCAGCCCGATCACGCGGCCCGGGACTTCGCCGAACGTCTCCTCGAAGCCCACCAGGAACCCGCCGCATCCCGCACCCCCTACCTGATCCTGTGCGCGGCCGACCTGGGGGCGGACAGTGCCTGGCAGGTCGCCGAGACCTTCCACACAGCGGGCGACACCATGAAGGTCGCGCTGATCGCCCCCGCCGGACAAGCCCATCTGCTTTTCGAGGACAGCGAGCTCCTGGACGCGGCCCGCACCCAGCCGCAGCCACTCGACAGCCTCGGCCTGGACATCACCCTGCAGCGCCTGGAGCACGACGCACTCCAAGAGGTCACCGACGCCCTGACCGTGTCCGGACAGGAACCACGCCCGGCCGACGGGCCTTGGCAGCACGTGCCCTCCGAGACACAGACCGCCCACGCAGCCCGCACCGCGGCCACCGCGCCTTCCGCCCGCAACGACCCACCCCGCACCCCGTCCACCGACTCCCCCAGCTCTGGCTCTCCTGCCGCCACCCCGGCCACCAACCACACTGCGGCGGACAGCAACGGGCTCGGCATCTACCCGGCCCTCCTGGCCGCCTCCGCCTCCCCCAGCGCCATACCCGCGATGGCCTCTGCGGTGAGCAGGAATCCCGACGCGCCCGATGCACCGCTGGCCCCGGCACCCGAGGACCTCGACACCCCGCTGCCGTCCGCAACCGCGGGCAACGCACCACCCGCTCCCGCCGCCGAGCGACCGCTCCCGGGGACCACTCCTGCCACCAGCAGCGCACCGCCTGCCCCAGCCACCGGCCACCGGCCCTCCCCCGGCCTGGCCGGCAGTGCTCCTCCCGGCGTGCCGTTCATCCAAGTGCTGGGGCCGGTCACCATCGTGGGCGTGGCCGCCTCCCGCCACGGCAACCGCGAAGCACAACTGGCCGCTCTGCTCCACCTGCGTCCCGGCCGCAGCGCTGACACCTTGTGCGCGGAGATGGACCCGGCCCACCCCTGGGCCCCCGAGACCCTCAACTCCCGCCTCGGGGGCCTGCGCCGCAGTCTGGGCAAGGACGACGAGGGACTCTGGTACGTGCCGCGGCGCTCCGTGAAGACGGACCCGTTCGAGATCTCCCCAAAGATCTGCTGTGACTGGCACGCCTTCCTGCGCACCGTCGAAGCTGCGCTGCCCCACGGCCCCGCCGGGCTGCCCCACCTCGAACAGGCCCTGGCCCAGGTGCGCGGGAAGCCCTTCGGCACACATCCGCTGCCCTGGAGCGAGCCCCTGCAACAGGAAATCATCATGCGCATCGTCAGCACGGCACACACCGTGGCCACCCTGCGTCTGGAACCCGGGCCGCACCACGACCTGACCCTGGCCCGCCGCGCCATCGCCACCGGGCTCGAGGTCGATGACACCTGCGAACTGCTCTACCGCGACTGGTTCCAGATCGAAGCCGCTGCAGGAAACCGGAGCGGCCTGACCGCAGCAATCTCCCGCCTCGACCAGGTCAACCGTTCCCTGGGCCTGACCGCCGAACTCGATACCGAAGTCCTGATGCGCCAACTCCTCGACCAGACCGGCGACCAGACCTGATACACACACCGCCACCGCATCGGACAGGGCCGCAGCAGCTCGGCCATGCCACGAACGCGTACTTGTTCCGCCCTGTCAGACGCTATGGGCGGCCGATGCCCAGAACCTGACTCAGACCGTTTGGCCCCGCGTGCCCAGGGCCGCCTCCAAGCGGGCGATGTCCTCGGCGTCCTTGGTCCGCCGAGGCCGGGAAGGATCCCAGACGGGCATCATTCGCTTGATCTCGATCTGGGCCTGCACACTGACAATCGCGCACTCCAGACCACCGATACGGCCCGGACCGGCATCGAGCATTCCTTCGGGCCAGGGCGCACCGGCCCACGGGCCCCCGGCAACCACCACACGGCCATCCGTGTCCCGGCCCAGGAGCGTAAAGCTGCTCTCCAGACCGTCCTTGACGAAATCGAGCTGCAGGTCGGGGGGCGCCCCGGGGACCGTTTCATAGCCGTGCTGCAGCACCCCTCCCGCCAGGTCAGCGGCATCATCCGCCCAGACGAACCAGTCGATGTCCGCATGGTCCCGCGTGATCTCGCCGAGGAAGAAGTCCATGGCCCACCCACCGCGGAGCCATACCGGGACCCCAAGAACCCCAGCAACCTCCACGGCCTCCGCAATCAGGCTGAGCTGCCGATCAGCACGTCCCGTATCCACAGCGCGGCAGGTTACCCGGCAATGGCTTTGCCCAGCACATCATTTGTCCCCACAGAGCGGGCTGATGTTGCCTGATTCGGCACTAGATCGCGTCGGCGACCAGTATGCCTACCGAGGGCGGTCAGCCCGTTGACGGCCGGGAAGGCATGTGAAGATCGTTCGGACAAGCTGCCCGAAGTTCAGACGCGGCACGCAAAAAGTCGACGCACCCAAGATCTCGTCTTGGGTGCATCGACTTTGTCATGGCCATGCGCCAACATGAACCAGCGTTTCCCGTCCCTGTGCTTGCCGTGGTTGGAGCCAGTAGCGTGACCAGGGTGCCCACCTGCTTCGACTGAATCGGCCGGAGCGGCTTCTGATAAGGAGCATCCCCGGTTCATCGCATCAGCGCAGCTCTGAAGTTTGCACACGGTCAGGGTTATCTCGCTGCTCCACATGATGGACCCCCGTTTCCCCACGTCAGGTCCCTCTCCACGAGGTGTCGCAGCTTCTTTTGCCATGGACAAAGGCAGGGACAAAGCACGGGCTCTGGTTACAACGGCTTGCTGAACTGCGATCCTGGCGGGTAATGGCCGTAATGCACTGCCGGTGACGCCAATCACCCCAGTGATCGTCGGCAAATGGAGCCAGTAGCCCGGCCGGTGATCCGTCGAGATCACCGGCCGGGTCGGAAGGTGGACCGTGCCTGCCACCCCGAAGAAACCGGGTGATCGCACCGGTATAGATGCCGCGCCGTCAACGGCTGCCGCACCCCTCCCCTTTGACATGACGCAAGCTTTTGTCCTGGTCGCCTTTTTGGCAGCCGCAGTTGTGCTCACGCTCATCGCGCACATGAACGTCGGCGACGTCTTGATTCTTCTCGGCGGTGCGGGAGGTATCGGCGCAGGGGTCCTCTTCTCTGTGCACATGAAGAGCCAGAGAAGCCCCCGGGCGGGCATGGGCCTATTCCGAAGGATCATCACGGCCGTCCTCAATCAGGACACTGCCGGTATGGGCGGTGGCAGCTGATGGGCGCTCTCCGCAGGGGGCGCCCCGAGGCCCCCGTGGTCACCACGGTCCCAGAACTCGCCGCGTTGGCCACCAAACTCAGGGAGATCCGATCGGGCGAGGGAAAGGGCGTCACCTACGCCGAGCTCGCCGAGCGGACTCTGTGGTCGAAATCCCAGCTTCAGCGGGCCACTTCGGGAAAAACCCTCCCCTCCCAGAGCCTGGTGCATGCCTTCCTCTTGGGCTGCGGAGCCTCGCGCGGCCAGGCGCGCACCGTCTCGGAGCTCCACGTGCGGGCTGCCGCCGGCGTCGCCCGGCAGGCAAAGACGGCCAAGGCCTCCAGCAGGGTCCCCAAGCCTCAATACGTACGCGACCGTGCCGACCTGAGTGGAGCCCTGCGTGATGCGTGGGCTCACGCGGGTCGGCCTACGGTCCGCTCCATGGCCCATAAGGCCGGGCCCTGGATCCTGCCCCACAGTTCCGCCCACCGCATCCTGCGCGGGCACGGTCTCCCCCATGACCTGAACCAGTACAAGGCGTTTCTGCATGCCTGCGACATCCCTGACGTTGACCTTGATCCCTGGTTCGCCGCCTGGGACAAGGCCCTCAGCCCTGTCGGCCTCGCGGCATAGAGTGCCCCACCCGCCAAAGAGCACGACCACGGCAGCCGGCGTCCCACACCGGTCGGCCAGGGCCGTGGGCGTGCCCGATGGCGGCGCCCCCACCCGCCGGGCTCCCGCCCGGGGTGCCTGCCGCACCACCATCTCCACAGGTTTTGACGCAGACACAGGTGAGTGCGCGGGGCAAGGAGGGGTGTTTCTCTCCCGCGGCGGCCTTGGACGGTGCGGTGATCGAGCAGCCGGCGCCCTCAACCATCGCCCGACAGGTGAATGCCCCCTGGGCCATGCCACGCAGCCTGCGCAACGCGAAGGCGAACCGTTCTATCGACGCTGTCCTCGCATCGGCCGGCTTCCCGCTGCGTTCCCCCTTGATCCCCTTGGGCACCGGATGATCGCTTGAGCGTCATGCCTGCGGCCCAGGTGACAGGCGCGAAAGCCGCCCGTCATCCCTCTCGTGGAAGCCGCTCCAGGCATCCCCTTCCACCGGAACCCGATTGTTTACCCCTCTGAACTGGGCTGATGAACAACGCCATGGCGCGGTGAAATCGGTGCCAGGCCGCCCCAGGCCCTCCAGCCCCGCCCCAGGGGTGCACGGAGGGCCAGGGGGGATCGCCCGGCCGGGCCGAGGGCACGGCCGGGCACCGGCACCCGCACAAGGCGCAGAACGGGCGCCTGGCGGACTGAGGGCGAGGCCGGACACAGCACTACAGACCGGCACCGGCGTCTGCCAGACGACCGCCTACACAAACACCAAGGAGTTCCACCATGCGAAACACGAAGTTCGGCCGGGGCGCGATCATGGCGCTGTCAGCCACCGCACTGGCTGCCGGCGGAATCCTGGCCACATCCGCTTCGGCCCCGGCACAGCCCTCCACGGAGCGCAGCGCCGCCGCAGCTCCCTCCGACTGCCCGAAGTACTACTTCTGTGGTTACAAGGACGCCAACTTCAAGCGTTTGGCGTTCAAGTTCAAGGACTGCTACATGCAGGAAATCCCCGACGGGCTCAACAGCGGCGGCTCCTGGTACAACAACCAGTCCGCAGGCACCAAGGCGAAGATGTACAACAAGAGCAAGCAGCTCATCTTCACCACAGCCGGAGCTCCCTCGTCCGACTCCCACGGCAACTGGGCTCCTGTCTGGTACGTCGATGCCTGCTGATCTAGCACCCAGCAGCTAGCGTCGGGCGCGCGTTGCGCGGCCTGTGCCCGGAACCCCGCTGGGGCGCCGGGCACAGGCCGCGCGCCGGGGCCGGTTCAGGCGGCTGCTTTGACCTCCCATGGCAGAGCACCCACTCCACCGGCCCCCTCAAGAGATCACAGCCCTCACCTGGATTCCCGCCCGAAGGCGCCACGGGCGAATGGATGCTGCTGGCCACGGTGGTCGCTCGCCACCCTCGGTATGGCCGCGATGCCGGATTTCGCTTGGGCGCGCAATGGTGCGTTCCCTCTGCCAGAGCCCACATCATGCGGGTTGCCCGGCGGGTCTCTGTGACGGGGCCACGCGCGGCACGACCGACTGGCACCAGCATCCGCTATCCGACCGCTGACCACACACCAGGAGTTCCACTATGCGAAGCACGAAGTTCGGCCGCGGAACGGCCATGGCGTTGTCAGCCACCGCGCTGGCCGCCGGCGCAGTCCTGGCCACGCCTGACTTAGCTCCAGCACAGCCGGCCACTCAAAACAGCACTACAGCGGCCCCAGCATCTTGTCCGCCGGGCTCCTTCTGTATTTACACGAAGGACCGAGTAGTCATATTCAAGGACTGCTACATGCAAGAGATCCCTGAGGGGCTCCACAGCGGCAGCTGGTTTAACAATCAGTCTCCGGGCACCAAAGCGAAGTTCTACAACAAGGCCGGTCAGCTCATCTACACCACACCCGGAGCGCCGTCCAAGGACATCTTCGGCAACTGGAGCATATTGAGGTTCATCGATCCCTGCTGAACGACGAGCCCGTACTGCTGAGCGAGGTCTCGTTGTGACAGCGCTGATCACAAATTCACCACCCCACTGGGCGTTTCGGTCTGACTCAGGGCAGGTACCCGCTGATGAGCAATTCGGCCCGCGTCGTGCACTGGTCCTGGTCGGCGTCCCCCCAGTGCTTGAAGGCCGTACGGAGGTAGCCCTCCCGGCGCTCGGTGGCGAGCAGCAAGGAGTGGGGGCGCCGGATGGCCGGAGCAGCCGATCCTCGACGCCAGCTGATCGGTTCCTGCGACAGCCGGGGGTGGCGGTCAGGTGATCGTGTACGCGCTGCCGGGGAAATCCCAGCCGTCGGTGCCTTCGCCGATGTCGTCACAGATGACGTAGTCGATGAAGTCGTCCTGGAAGGCATCGTCGTCGAGCTCACCCTCGCGCCACAGCGAGTCGATGGAGGCCCAGTGTCCGTTGCGCCCGTCGATGCGCAGGGGCGCGGTGCCCCTGGCGCCGCGGTCGCGTGCGTCGTCACCGGTTTTGACGACGCCCCGGATCTCGAACTGGTGCTCCTTGAAGGCCTGCGGGATGGGGCTGGCCTCGATGGTCGCGGCCGCTTCGTAGGCCTGGCGGATGATCTCGCGGTAGCTGCGGCGCACGGGGTACTCGTCGTCCGCCAGCCACTTCAGCAGGGTCTGGTGGGTGATACCGAGGCCGGCCCGTGAGAGTTCGGTGTAGCCGCGGTGGGTTTCGGTGAGGTGGACGAGTTGCGCGTGCCAGCCCTTGGCCCGGTAGGACTTCAGCCGTCCCCTGGGCTGGACGTGGTAGGCGGCCAGCAGGTTGTTGAGGGCGGCGCCCAGGGTGTCGCCTTGGCCCTGGGGCATCAGGTGTCACTTCCCTGCTCGTTTTTGACCTTGACCTCGCCGAAGCCGGTTCCCACTTTGTACTTGCCGGGCGCGGTGCCGTCCGGGGTCCAGAAGACCGCCTCGTCGACGTTGCGCAGGGCGATCAGCGTGTGGTTGTCCTGGACGGCGCCCCAGGCTGTGATCCAGTGGCGAACGGAGGCCTCGGCGACCACGCTCATGCGCCAGTCCGGGCGCCAGAAGGGCGAGTTGACGCGCTCGCCCTTGGGCCAGAGCAGACGCAGGGCGATGGACAGGCGTCGCTTGTACTCGATGTAGGGCTGGCCGGTCGTGATCAGCTCGGCGCGGGCGGTCCTGGCTGCCTGGTAGAAGGGCTTGAAAAGGGAGTTGTTCGCGCGTCCGGTCCAGGAGTCGTGGATGTGCAGCTGCCCGTCGAGGTGGCCCTGTCGGATCAGTTTTTCCAGGATCTCCATGTGGGGCGTGGTGACCCAGACCCGGCCCTGCTCGTCGGCACGGTCGGCCAGGCGCCCCAGGGGGTGCGGCATGTGCAGGTGCTTCCAGGCCGGTACGTCGATCTGGAAGACACCCGCCTGGTCCTTGTCACGGTGGTCCAGGGGGCCGGTGTGCAGGAGCTGGTTCGGTGCCAGGGTGACGGCCGAGCAGGCGGAGGGGTAGGAGCCGTTGCGGTCAATCGTGCACAGCTGCCCGGGACCGAACTGGTCGGGCGGCACGATGAGCTGGTGGCGTTTGCCGCCGCGGGTGCGCACGCTGTCCACATCCGGGTGCACCCAGCGGGGCTCGCCGTCCATGACTTCGTTGAACAGGGTCCAGGGTGGCTGATCTCGCTCGTCTTTACGGATCACCTGGATCGGGTGCATCTTCGACCGCCCGATGGCCTCCTTGAGGAGGCGCAGGGCGGGGAAGGGTGCATCGTCACCTTCGTCGTCCTCGTCACCGGGCTGCAGCTCCTGCCCCGACTGTTCGAGCTGCGGGGGCGCCTGGTCGGCTTGAGGGTTGGCGTCGGTGTGCTGGGTGGGCACAGCGGCGTGTGCTGCGGGTTCGGGGCTGGGCGAGGAGGGCGGTTGCTGCTGGGTCTGGTCGTGTTGCAGGGCGGTGGTGAAGTCGTCCAGTGCGGTGCGCAGGCGGTGGGCTGCGGGGTGGTCGGGAAGGTGCAGTTGTGCGTCGTGGGCCAGAGCTGCGGTGTAGGTGCGGCGTTCGGGCAGGGTGCCGATGTGCTGGTTGAGCACGCTGTCGCGGTGGTCCGACAGGATCTGGACGGTGCGGGGGTCCAGGCCTTTGAGTGCTCCGGAGGTGTAGGGCAGGGCGGCGTCGATCAGTTCCTGCTCTGCTGCGGCTAGCCGGTACGCGGCGTCGTCTTCCGGTGGGGCAGGGGTGGGATGGGGCGGTGCGTTGGTGAAGCGTGCGCGGCTCAGGTCGGGGCGCAGGGTCAGGGTGGTCTGCCCCAGGTCGCGTTCGGTGACGGTGACGGTGGCGGTGTCCGCGCCCGGGGCGAGGCTCAGGGTGAGGGTCACGTCGGCGTCCAGGCTGCGCACCGCGTCGGCGTCGTCGGTGTTGAGGACGGCCAGGACCGGTACCGACTGCTGGCGGGCCAGGTGCATCAGGGTGCGGACCGCGGCAGGCACCCGGGGGCCAGACAGCGGCAGGTGGGGGTCAGCGGCATGATGCAGGCGGTCCACGACGACCAGGGCCAAGTCGTCCGCATAGGGCGCGGACTCGGCGATCGCCTCGGCGGTCAGGCCTGCACCGTCATCGACCAGGAGCGGGGCCTGGGTCAGGTGTGCGCCGGCCTTCTCGGCAGCAGCTCGCTCGGGGGCGGTGAGCGTGCCCGCGCGCAGCTTGCGGTGCTCCGTCCCGGACTCGGCCGCGATGATCCACCGGGTCACATCGGCCGCGGTCAGGCCCGCGGCCGCATACAGGACGCCGCGCCCGTCGCTGAGTGCGGTGCGGCGCGCGGCGGCGAGGGCCAGCAGGCTGCCGCCCGCCCCGGGTGCGGCAGCCACGAGGGTCAGTCGGCCGGGCTGCAGGCCGCCGGTGGCCGCGTCCAGTTCCGCCAGACCGAAGGTACAGCCCGGCGCCGTGGGGGTGAGGATGTCACCTACTTGGTCCTTGAGGGATACCAGCTTGCGTGCGGGTCCGGCCGCCGGTGCCGAGGGCTTGTCGCTGTCCACCATGTCCTTCTTCGGGGTGTGGTTGTCGGGGCGGTTCAGGCCGGGCGGCCGAAGAGTTGGTGCGCCTGGTCGAGGCGCTGGGCCCGGTCAGCGGCGGCGGCGCGGGCTTCCTGGTCGGGGGCGGTGACAGTGTCCAGTTCGGCCTGGGCTGCGGCACGAAGGGCACTGGGCTTGGCATGCAGACCGGCGGCGCCAGAGATGTTCGGTGCCAGGTGCTGCAGCAGCTGTTCAACGCCGGCGCTGGCGGATTCGGCACGGGCCCCGGAGGTTTCTGCGGCGGCGCAGAGGCGGATCGTCAGGGTGAGGAAGTCGGTTCGGGCGGAGGTGTCTGCGACGATGCGCTGCTGCAGAGGCCAGGTGCTGAGCGTCAGCAGGGCCCTAGCTGGCGTGAGCCGGTCGGCGGTCAGCGCCGGGCAGATGTAGGTGCGGGCGGCCCGGGTAGCTGTATAGCTGGCTTCCTCATCTCTGCGCAGGCCGGTCATCTGCCGAGCGGGCAAGTCGCTGCCGTAGAAAGCCTGGTGGACAACCCGGATCATCTTTGGTGCAGCCGGGACGCCGATCAGGGTCAGAGTGTCGAGGACCTGCTCACGCAGTGGCCGCAGACCCCTCTGGCGACTGATGGGTGACTGACCCGCAACGTCCTGGCCGCCGGGAACGACCAGCGCGTCCCAAGCGGACTGCGTGGCATGCAGATCAACGCGCAGGGATTCAACCCGTCTGCGATCCCCATCGGCCCGTGCGGTGCGCATCGCACGACGCAGATAAACCATCTCCGTCTCGAGGGCTTCCAGGGCGTCTTCCACTCCGCCACCCTATCTCACTTAACGCAACTTTTCCTGTAATTTCTCTACTTTTGACAACGTCCACACCTAAGCTGCGCCCTCCTGCTGACCGTCGCGGCCTGCCACCCTGCCGATACACGCCGCCTTGGGTCAGTTCACAGCATGGTCAAGGAGAATGGGCCGCTCCGGTTGTCCGTACTATCGCCGTGTCAGGGCATCTGTGTACTGAATATTGCTGTCACCCCGCAGGCCCGGGCCCCAACCCCGGTCCCGGGAAGCACACATGTGCAGCAGGCTCTTCAACTCCGGCCCCAGGTCCGGGAAAGGTTGTGCGCCCCATGTCCGAGAACGTTTCCGCCACCGAACTGACATCGCAGTACACCGCTCAAGTCCGTGCCGACCTCGAACGCAACACCAAGGAGCAGCAGCGCCTCAGCGCGGAAATCGCCTCCCTGCAGGAGCAGTTGGCGGCCCACCAGCGTGACCACGCGGTGCTGGTCAGCATCCAGCAGGCGCTCGGCGAGGAGCCGGCCGCCCCGGAGCCGGCGGCCCCGCAGGAGCAGGCCGCGGTGCCCGCCCCCCGTACGAAGAAGAAGTCGCCCGGCTCCGCCGCGGCGGGCAAGCGGGCGCGGGTGACCACGAGCGCTCCGCAGCAGACGGCCGCGGGCAAGAGCGCCGGGAAGGGGGCCGCCAAGAGCTCCGGCAAGGAGTCCGGCAAGGCTGAGGCCGCCCAGCCCGCCAAGGCTGCCAAGCCGGCGCAGCCGACGCTGGTCGAGCTGATCCGCGGGCATCTCACCGAGCAGAGCGAGCCGCGCTCGGCGGCGGAGATCGCCACAGCCCTCGGCCAGGCCCACCCCGAGCGCAGCGTCAAGACGACCGTGGTGCGCACCACGCTCGAAGGGCTGGTGGCCAAGAGCCAGGCCCAGCGCAGCAAGCAGGGCTCGTCCGTGTTCTACACCGCCGCTGCGGCGCCGGTGCCCGCGCAGGCGGCACCGGCGCAGGCCGGGGAGCAGGACGGCAAGACGCAGGGCAGCAAGGCGCAGGGTGAGGAGCAGGCCGCGGCTGCCGGTGCATGACCTTGCTCTTGGCCTCACTGCGGCAGGCCGGTGCCGACCACAGTGCTGGGGCAGAGTGCCGCGCAGGCCTGGGGCAGCACCTGCGCATATACCAGATGACGCCCAAGGAGGAGCAGCGGCAGTTCAGCAACGATCTGCCGCTGGCTTTTCCTGGGGCTGCGCGAATCCTTGCGGCCAGACCTTGGGCATGGGGCCAACATGAGGCGCCATAGGCATGGAGAACCCCTCGCGGCGCCAAGACGCTGACCCCGGCGGGCATCTCCTGGGTGACGAGGTCGTCCCGGGGCTGAGCCGACGCCATCGAGTCAGCCTGATCAGGGTTCAGCAGCCGGTTTGGGTCACACTGAACAATCGGGCAGGAACAGTGGTGGTGGGGAGCGGGAGGGTCAAAGGGTGGGGCGTCCTGAGAAGTCGGTGGATCCCAACGAGGGTCCGGTGCAGCGGTTCGCATATGACTTGCGGAAACTGCGGCTGGAGGCGGGCGGTCCCACCTACCGGGAGATGGCCCGTAGAACCCACTACTCGGTGACCGCACTCTCCCAGGCGGCAGCCGGGGAGCAGCTGCCCAGCCTCGCGGTGGCGCTGGCCTATGTGGCGGCCTGTGGCGGAGATACCTTCGCGTGGAAGAAGCGGTGGGACGACGTGGCGGCGGAGGTGACCACCGCTCCCCGTGCCGCCGATGGTGAGGAACCGCCCTACCGGGGACTGGCTCGTTTCGAACCCGGGGATAGCGAGGTGTTCTTCGGACGTGAGCAGTTGGTGGACGACTTGGTCGAACTGCTCCGCATACACCGGTGCGCGGCCGTGCTCGGGCCGTCCGGCAGCGGCAAGTCCTCCTTGCTGCGTGCCGGCCTCGTCCCCCGCCTGCGCCGCTCCGAGCCGTCCGAACCGCGTCCGGCGGCTCTGCGCATCCTGACGCCGGGGGAGCATCCGGCGCGCACACACGCCGACAAACTGGAGCCCGCCGCTGGCGAGGGGGACACCTATGTGCTGGTGGACCAGTTCGAGGAGCTCTTCACCCTCTGCACCGACCCTGCGGAGCGGGAAGGGTTCATCCGCCGGCTGCTGGCCGCTGCGGAGCCCGGCAGCAGGCTTCGCGTGGTGCTGGGCGTGCGCGCCGACTTCTACGGCCACTGCCTGCATCACCCGCAGTTGGTGGACGTACTGAAGAACGCCGCCGTTCCGGTGGGGCCGATGGGACCGGCGGAGCTGAGGCAGGCGATCATCAAGCCCGCCGCCGCACGGAACACGATGGTGGAACGTGCCCTCACCGCACGCCTGGTGGACGAACTCGCCGACGAACCGGGCGGTCTGCCGCTGCTCTCCCACGCCCTGCTGGAAACCTGGCGCCGCCGCTCGGGAAGAATGCTGACGTTACGGGCATACGAGGCAGTCGGCGGTGTGCGCGGCGCTATCGCCCAGACCGCCGAGCATGTGTACGGATCTCTTTCCCCCGAGCGCGCCGAGCTGGCGCGGCTGGTCTTGCTGCGTCTGATCACCCCAGGCGAGGGCGCCCAGGACACCCGCCGCCCCGTGAGCCGCGCCGAGCTGGACTTCGCCCCTGAGGAGGAGATCAACGCCGTGGTGGGCGAGTTGGTCGGTGCCCGGCTGCTGACCGTGGACGACGGCACGGTGGATCTGGCTCACGAGGCCCTGATCACCGCCTGGCCCCGGCTGCGCGGCTGGATCGACGAGGCCCGTGAAAGCCTGCTGGTCCACCGGCGGCTGACCGACGCCGCCCACGCCTGGCACGAGCTCGGCCGGGAACCGGGCTCGCTGTATCGAGGGACACGGCTGGACGCGGCGAGCGAGCAGCTGGCGGACACCGAACTCACCGCGTTGGAGCGGGGCTTCCTCGACGCGGGCCGCGCCGCGCGCACCACCGAACTGCGGCGCCGACGCGGCCTGCTCGCCACTCTCGCTGTCCTGGTCGTCCTCGCCCTGGTCGCCGGCGTCACGGCCTGGCAGCAAAACCGCACCAGCGACCGCCGCCGCGTGGAGGCCGAAGCCAGACGCATCGCCGCGGTTGCGGACGCCATGCGGTTCGCCGACCCCGCGACAGCCATGCGGCTTTCCGCCGCCGCCTGGCGGCTCGCACCCACCCTGGAGAGCCGCTCGGCGCTGCTGAGCGCCATGGCCCAACCGGAGCAGGACGTCTTCCCCATCCCCGGCCTGGCTTTCGGCCCGGCGTTGAACCGGCTCACGGCGGACGGACGCACTGTGCTGTCCATCTCCGCGCGGCGCGTGGTGGTCTGGGACGTGCGCACCCAGCGGCGCACCGGCTCCTACCGGGGTCCGGGCCGAGCGCTGTCGGACATGGATCTCGAGCCGGACCTGGAGCCGAACTGGGACATCAGCCCCGACGGTCGACTGCTTGCCCTGCCCGCGAAGGAAGACGTGCGGCTGTGGGACGTACGAGCCAGCCGGGTGGTCGCCACCCTGCCCGTGGGCGCGGCGGTGTCGGCGCATTTCGGCGCGGACGGACGCCATCTGACGGTGGTCGGCCAGGACGGTGAGGAATTCCAGCGGACACAGGTGTGGGATCTGCGCGACCGACGGCGCCTGTCGAGTGTGCGCGCTCCTGTAGTGCAGGAGTACCCGACCAGTGTGAGCGCCGATGGCCGCGCCCTCGCACTGTGCCGGGGCCGCCATCATCTGGAGGTACGGGACCTCCGCACAGGGCGGGTCCATCACCTCTCGCGGGCCGCGAGCGCTGCCCGGGTCGCTTGCCCCGACCAGGACCGCTACGCCCCGGGAGTGTTCGCTCTACGGCCGGGCGGTGATGTGCTGGCGGCCGTGGACGACAACACGATCCGACGCTGGGTCGTGCGCACGGGCCGCGAACTGCCCCGCCTGGACCTCGAGGATGCAACCGCGGTGCGCTTCAGCGCGGACGGTACTTTTTTGGCCGCCACCACGGGCACGGACATCGTGCTGTGGCGGCACAGCGAGCCGGATCAGCCCGTCTTCCGCCACCAGCTCATCGGCGAGATGATCACCGAATTCTCCCTTGCCCCCGACGCCTCTGCTGTGCAGTACCTCCGGCGGACGGGCACCTCCGTCGCCTCACTCGACTTGCAACCGATCGTCCGCGCCGACTGGCGGAAACGTCCCTTCGAACAGGCCCACCTCGCCGGTGACAGTCGCACCGCGGCCGTCCTCTCGCGTGAGCCGGGCCAGGCCGGCGTCCGGCTGATCGACACCCGCAGCGGCCGGGCTCTCACCACCCTGCCCGAGCCCCCCTGCCCGCCGGACGTCGATGCTTCCGTCTCCGATACTGAGGAGGACCCTTCGGGCTGCTCGGAACTGATGGCGTTCAGCCCCGACGGCCGTCGTTTCGCCTACGTCAGAGTCTGGAGCAATACCCGGCAACGGCAGCGGATCACCGTGTGGGACACAACGAAACACCGCAAGGTAGCCGCCCTGGACGTCGGCCCGGCGGCGGTGAACGAGATCACTGGTCTGGCTTTCGACACCGAGGGGCACAGCCTGCTGATGGCGCGCGGCTCTGACACCTGGGCGCTGGAGCGCTGGGACCTGGGCACCGGCAGACGGACAGACACCCAGTCCGCCGGCTCCCATCTGGGCAGCAGCATTCAGTCGGGTGGCTCCGGAAGGATCCTGGCCGTACGCCCGGACGACGCTCTCGTTGTTTCCAGCGATGACGAAGTCATTGACCTGCGCGCGAGGCGCGTCCGTTCACTCGTGCTCAGCGACAGCGGCCTCCCCTTTGCCGGAGCGTTCAGCAAGGACGGCACCCGCTTCGCCGTCGGCGACGCCAGCGGGCGAGTCACCATATGGGATGGCGATGTGCGTCACCGTCTCAGCGTGTTCAACGGCGCCTACACAGGCGACCGCGAAAGCGCGCAGGACTCCGTAGTCGCGCTGGCCTTCTCCCCCGACGGCCGCACTCTCGCCGTGGTGGGCACCGGATCCGTCCAGCTGTGGGACGTCGCCTCGGGACGCTCCCTGGGCTCCCCCTTGCCCACCTCCGGCCAGTACATCTCCAGTGTCGCCTTCTCCGACGACGGCACCAGCCTGTACGCATCCGGCGCGCGAAACCCCGCCGAGCGGATCGACTTGGGCCCCGAGCGTCTTCTGCGCCGGGTCTGCGCGCGCGCCGGCTCCGGACTGTCACGGGCGGACTGGCAGACCTACCTGCCGGACCTCCCCTACCTCAGAACCTGTTGAGTGTTGCCGTCGGGTGCGCGAGCGCCCAGCCCACGCCGAGCGCCCGCGCGGACGGGGCGATGCAACGGGTTTCGGCGCGGGCAGGTAGGTCGGCGTTGCCGGACGGCCCTGGGTCGACAGTCGCCTGCGCGTGCGCCGGTCTGTTGCGCACTCCGCGTTTTCGGCGCGTGAGTACTGCGCGCAGGCAGTACTGGGGCGTTGGCGTGCACGAAGGCGCGGTTCGAGATCGATGCCGCCGGGCCGGCACGGAAGACGGCCCTACAGCTTTAGGACGACCGGGCGGCCGCCGGCCGGACTCGCCGCGCGAGCGAACGGGCCTGGGCCCTCTCCTGGCCTCGCGCCACAGCCAAACCGGCCCGCCTCTACAGCGGTTCCTCCTTGGAAGAACGCCCCAAGGAGGAACGCGGCGTCGCGCACCACCGGCCCGGTTGGGTGGTGGTACGGATACGTGAGCAACCGCTGCGACCGACCCGGCATCGCGATGTGGTCGTGCCACACCTGGCAGACCCGTTCACGGCCGCCAGCATCATTATCGAGCATCTGATGTCGCTGGCGTCGTGGCCCGACAACACCCGTCAGCGTGCGCGCACCTACAGCCAGGACGACCGCCGCCTGGGAACTGCACTGGCCCAACGTTTGATCAACGAGCGCCAGCCCGCTGCTTCACCGGCCAACGGATCAGAACGGCGAAAGACGGCCCACTCCTGGTGAGGGCGGCCGCCAGACAGGGTCGAGGATCATGGGCGTTGCGGGCCTGACCTCGTCCAAGACGTCCCAAAGGTTCTGGAACCAGGCCAAGTGGAAATTCGCCACCTGCCGGGTCGCCTTAGTGTGCGAACGCATGTCCCAGCTCACGAAGCGGACGTCGGCGTGTTTGATACCGAAGCCCGCCACGTCGAGGATGTAGTAGCGCCTGCCGCCTCGCTCGAAGGTGTCCCTCCAAACTCCGTACGCGCCGTAGATGACCCGCTCATCATTGAAGATGTAGAGCTGACTCTGAGGGCTATGCGGAGACTCTCGCACCTCGCATGCAATGGAGATTTGGGGTTGGCGCTGGCCTATCTCGTCCAGCAAGGCGCATAGGGCGCCCCAGTATTTGAGGGTGAACTCTTCGCGCATGCGCTCACGGTTCACGGGCGAGTCGTCGAAGTTGAGTTTACCCTCGGGCGCCGGGGCCAGGGCCCCGGGCAGATTCATCGGCGAGTTGAGATGCACTACGACGATGTGCAGCGTGATCTGCTTCGGGCGCAATGATCCGTCGGCGACCTCGATGAGGTGGTCCCGTACGATGTCGTGCAGCGTCTGCATCGTGAAGCCAGAGAAGAATATCCGCACGTGCCTAGCCTCGAAGGCCTCCCTGGCCAGTTTGCCGAGGTCGCTCACGGTGGGGAACACATCGACGCCGCAGGCAGCCTTCCGGTCCGCCGAGTCGCTGATCGTGCCGAACACGATCTCGGCGGCGCGTTGCACAAAGTACGGCCACTTAAGTCTGCTCATACCTGTGCATGTACCCAGGCACCCACTGCCCGACCGCGATGAACAGCCGTCGCGGCAGAGCTCGGCGTCACCGCCGACTCCGTCAACCGCTATCGGCACGGCGCCCGCAAGCACGCCCGCGCCGACGTCGCCGCGAAGATTGACCCCGCCGTACGGCAGCGGTGGTAGCCGCTGGTGCGCGAGCGCCGGCAGCGCCAGGCCACAACCACGAGCGGATCACCGTAGAGACCCGGGCCCGGTTCGGCTACACCGCGCCCATCGGCACGACCGACGACCGACGACGGACGGTTGGCGTGCTGCTGGTGACAGGTAGCGTGCTGATTTGGTGACAAGCACCGTGATCTATGGGGTGATTTGTTCCTCTGCGGCTTGCACGAAGTCCGTAATGGCCTGGTGGACTGCATCACTTCGGGATTCACGTTCCCGCTCGTCAGCTGCTCTATGGATGTATTTCACCTGACCCAGCGCGTCTTCAGCCAGCTGTACGAGGTCTGGATTGCGTGCGAGGAGGCGCACCCGAAATAGTTCTTGACGTGCGACGTAACGAAGGCGGTGATATTCGAGCCGCGCCGCGACGGCTTCAGGGCTGTCCGGAGACTCGTCGTGACGATGCCACCGATCGAGAGATCCACGCTGAAGGGTGGCTAGGGCGGCGGCGAAGGCGCTGTAGGCGGCAATGCGTTCTTGCAGGAACAAGTGTTCCCGAGCGAACGACTCTCCGCGCTGACTGATCCTCCGCTGAATGACATAGCTAAGCGCTACCCCCAGCAGCGTACCGATCACGGCGACAACGCTCGTGAGGATGCTGGCCATACCGCTAGGGCAACACGGCCTCTCGCAGTTTGAGAAGAGTGCACAGATCGGTCTTGGCGAGTACCGATGGTGATAGACGCGTGAGGATGCCCTTCTGGTGACAATTATCGCGCTTCGGCTCAAGATCCCGCTGCGCTGCGCGAGCAGGCCCAAGCCGTCGATGGTCAGGGCTATGCCGGATCTGATTCAGGCGTCGGGAGCCGGGTTGCGCCAGCTGAGTACGAGCCACGGTGCAGACGAGTATCCGCGCCCATGCCCCGGCAGCGCGCGGGGCGCGGATCGCGCATACCGACCATGGAAGGAATCAACGATGAACCCGGGCACCTACGCGCGCTTGTACGACTCTGCTCAGCCCGCACCCTCGCACCGGGCGCACGGGCCTTGCCGTGGCGGGCCGGGCAACAGGCCCGCCACGCGCGGCCGGTACGCGCTGATCGGACAGCCCGAGACCCTGGCCACGCTGGGCTCCGCAACGGCCGACAACTTCCCCACGGCACCCCTGGGGCCCGGGGAGTAGCCCCGGCCCGGTTCCGCCGGGTCCTCTCGTCCAGCACGTAGGAATAGGGACACCCCCAGTAATGGCGGCGTCCCGATTCCTATGCGGGCCTGATGACCACCCCCGGCTGCGTCCGTCGGCACCCAGCCCCCGAAGCGCTCCCCACGCACCGCCCGCGACAGCGCAGATGTTGCGGGCGCCGTGCGTGGTCGGGGCACCCCGATGCCCCGACCACGCACGGGTACGGCTGGTTCACCGGGCGAGGATCGCGCCGACCAGCGCGGCCATGATGGCCACGGCGCCGAACGCGGCGCCGAGCGGCTGGCTCCACGACGGGTGGCGGTGCACGACGTAGGCGGCGCCGGCCGCGAGCAGCAGCACGACGCCGCCCAGGAGCAGCGCGACAAGCAGAGCGAGCGTGGACACGAACGATTCCCCCTCGGGATTCGAGCACGTCCCCGGACGGGGCTCGTGGTGTGTTGTAGCTATGTCGCATTGGTCTGGTCACAGAGCAGGTGGGGCGCGGCAGGCACTGCGGCATGGCCGACTCTGGCCAGCCGAGATCTTGAATCCAATGGTTCTGATCTGCGGAAACACCCGCCCGGGCTCTGGATGCGTGTCGCCGGTCCTGTTGGACCCCTGGCGGACCTGAATATGGATGCCGCCGGTCCTGTAGGCGCCCAGGCGGACGACGGAGGCGTCGTTGCGGCGCTTTCATCCGGTCACCAGAAGCGACCGCCGCAGGAACAGCGCGGCATTGGCCACAGAGGCACTGTTGAGTCATGAACGCGTACACCGGACCGGAGTTCACCCCCTACCTAGGGGGTGCGAACCACAGGTCAGAGGCTTATGCACAGGTCAGGTCCGGTAACTGCCCGCCCGCCAAGGCGCTCCACAGGGCGCCGCGGAGGCGCTTCGCAGGGCGCCTCACCGGTACGGTGCGGCCCGGAGAACGCGCACGTCACGGGGCTTGGCCAAGGGGTGCCGGACGCGCCGACTGCTTCCCTGGGAGACCCCTGCGGGCAGTACCGGACCAGTTCCGCCGGGTCCCGGCGCTCCGCTTCGGGCCCGGGCAGCGGCACCGCCAAGACCACGCTCTGGTGCTCGCCGCCTCACACGCGCGCCTTGGGACCGCGCCAAGCCGGGGCGGTGAGGAAGAACTTCCCGGCCGGTCACAGCTCCGAGCAGTCCGGTGGAGCGCGGCCTTGCCGCCCTCGCCCAGTGGATCCAGCGCGAGGGCACTCACAAGGCAGTGCCGAGAGAACACGTCGAAACCGCCGCCGTCGACAGCCAGGAACACCAGCACAAACTCGGCGTATGGATCTCCAACACCAAGACCCGCCGCGAAAAACTCACCCACGACCAGCGCGCTGCACTCGCCGCACTGGGCATGGACTGGGCGGGCGTGGTGCCGGTCGTCGAGGCCGCCCCGGAACCGTCCGCACCGCAGCCCGTGCCACCGGCAGCCCCCGAAAAAGCAGCCGGTGCGGGAGCACCACGAGGAGTGTGACAAGGCGCTGCACGAAGGCGGGAACTACACCTGCTGGTCCATCGAGCGGTTCGGGCCGCCCTCCGAGCGGGAGGGCTACGGGGACGACTTCTGACCCCTCCCCCACCGCCGCGCGAGGCCCCGGGCCTGTCGAGGTCCGGGGCCTCGCGCGCCACGTCACCGCAGCTGAATTCCTCCCCGGCATCTGCTCACAGCTCAGGCGTCCGGCAAGAAGTAGTCCTCCAGGGTGAGAGCGGGCCCCGCAGCCACCGCCGCTTGGTAGGCCTCTTCCAGCAGCTGTACGAAGCGCTTCGACTTGCCGCTGCCGTGCGCTCCTTGGATCAGCCAAAGGGCCCTGGTGGAGGCGTAGTTGTTCTGCCCGACTTGGCCGCGCAGCATCCGATAAAGCTGATCATGCATCGCTGGATCCGGGATCATGCCGTTCAGGTATTCAGCGCGCCAGCTCACAATGATGGCGTTGTTGAAGGCCTGGAGCCGGTATTGCTCCTGGGTCATCGGAGTCACTGGTGGATCCCAGCAGATCAGCAGGGAAGGGTCTTCCACTGTATGCAGCAGCAGCTCACGGAGGGCTCCGCGATACCGATCATTGCTGTCCTTCTCCAAGGCTCGCGCCTGGAATATGAGTGACCAGACCACACCGAGCAGCGCGGCGCCGGAAAGAGGGATGGACAGAGCGGCATAGGTCTGACTGACGTTGCTCAACCGGTCCCAGTCTGTGCTCTCGGGGGCTGCCCAGTTGAGGAGGAAAGGCATTGCCGATCCTAGCCCGATCAGAGCTAATGCACTGCACGCCCAAGGCAGTCCGCGGATGATGTGCTGACGGATTTGCATGGATCCTCCTGGAGGTAATGGAGGAAGGTCCACCAAGCTGCGGCAGAGACGCGAATCCTGGGGTTGCGATTCTTGGAGTCGCGAACCCAGACCCCGGCTTCGTCTCGCCGCACTTCGACGCACGAAGCTCCGTCGCCGCTGGCACTCGTCCACTGCTGGATGCGCATGCGGGCACCTCCTGCTGTTGAGGCCATGGTGTCGGGCTACCAGCCGAGGACGCACTCATTCCGGGGTTTCGTGCTCAAGACGATGGAAAGCACCGAGGCGCCATCCGACTTCCGTGCCGGCTCCGCCGCCGGTCTGACGGCGGCGGAGGCGCGCCGGGCCGACCGACGCACAACTGGCTGAGCGCGCCCGGCCCCCAACCGCGGCCGCGCCGCCCACCCCTCCCGTCCCTTCTCGCCCACTCCAGCCACAGGACGTGGGCAGAGCGGTCGCAACGGGGATGTCAGCACGCCGACCACGGCGAACCCACGCGGTGAGCTGCACGAACACGGAGACGGCCCGTCGGATCGCGCAACAGTAGGCACAACCCCTGTCGCAACCCCGTGCTCCTGGTCGACCGAGGCGGCGGGTCACGCGGCCCGGAAGGCTCCCCGGACATGGGCCAGAACCGGCACACTCCCCCGCCACGCCGCCTACCTCCACCAACGCACCGTAGGCCGCATCGGAAGCCTCACCAGACTCATCCGCCAAGCAGCCATCACCGCCATCAGCGACGGCACCGAACGCATCACCAAAACCAGCCTCGAAGCAATCCGCCTGGACCACTCGCCGAAACCCACCACCACCCCACCCCGAACCAGCCCCCACCCCACCGGTAACCCCCGAGCTGCCCGACAACCTCCCAGCCCACAACGCGGTGACCAGCGAAAACACCTCTCACCCTTTACAGAGCAGAACTATCCGAGAGACACAGAAAAACTCTCAACGAAAACGGGAAAACCCCACGCCAGCAGGCCTACAGACCCCACAAGACCGCACCCACACAGTCTCAACCAACCCCGGAAACCCCAGCACAAGACACCACCTACCCCTCAACTACACCCCCACCAAACGACACCCGCACCAGGGCCTTCGAGGAGACGGAGGACGTCGTATCGGCTGTGCTGTCCGGCCCGGGGGTTCAGGCCGCGCGGGAGCGGGTGGAGGCGGCGGAGACGGAGCTCGGCCTGGAGCTGTGCGCGTCCCCACGCAATACGACCTGCGACTGCGCATGAAAGCCCTATAACTACACAAGAAGAATTTCAAGCCGGAAATTAAGCAATCAGGCCATTCGATTCATTGGATCATTAAATATGACGAATCGGGCGTCTTCTCGACTAGGCTGATGAGTGCCAGCCGGAGAATTTCTCTGACTGAGCAAAAGGGAAGGCGTACCTCATGCGCTCCACGCGCACCACCCTCGTTCCCCGTACGGTCTTGATCGCCGCGATCGCCGCGGCCGGCCTGGCCTTCACCCCCGCCCTCGCCTCGGCGACAGCCCCGGCCAAGACGAGCAGCACCAGCACAGCCCCCGGCTTCGGCATCCTCGGGCTCCCCGGCGCCAACGGCGCCAACGGCGTAGGCAGCAACGGCGGTGTCGGCGGTCTCGGCGGCACCGGGGGCGCGGCCGGCGCCAACGGCAACGGCGGTACCGGAGGTGCCGGAGGCAACGGCGACGGCAGCGCGAGCACCGGAGGCGCAGGTGGCACCGGCGGGGCCGGTGGCGCCAACGGCAACGGTGGCGCGGGCGGCTTCGGCGGCGCGGCCAAGCTCGGCGGCACGGGCGGCAAGGGCGGAGTCGGTGGCGTAGGCGATGCCGGCGCCGGTATCGCCGGCGGCAAGGGCGGCAACGGCGGCGCGTCCGTCGTCGGTGGCGGCCACACCGGCGGCAACGGCGGCGCAGGCGGCGCGGCCAGCCCGGTGTGCCCCGGCAAGCCCGGCGGCAACGGCACCGCAGCCACTCTCACAGCCGACGGCACCACCGGTGCCACAGGAGCAGCCGGCAAGACCACCCTCCCCTGCTGAACGGACTCCCGGGGAAACAACAGGCCCGTGACCCATCGGCTGTCAGGACCGGAGTACAGGCCCGACCGTGACAGAAAATCCAGGACACACTCAGGTGTCACGTGCCCGGTACGAGACACTGAGACGTGGTGAACGATTCACGAGAGCGCCCGGCTGGAAGACCTCCAGCCGGGCGCTCTCTCGTCCAAAAACTTCAACGGCCGGGGCGTACGGGTCAGGGATCTTGTCGGCGTCACAGCGGACGACGTGGACCATTTAGGGACTGAAGGGCTACGAGATCGCGCGCGAGCTGAATGTTTCCACCGGTCTGGTGCCCGTCCGGCTCAAGGAAGCCCGCTCAGCCGGTGTCGACCTCACCCGCTACGCCGCTGCCGGTGAAACCCACGTGGTTGCGGAGGTCTTAGCGGGCTCTGGTCCACTTGCTGTGGACGCGTACGCAGCGTGACTATCGATCTCATCGTGACGGTGGCTGAGATAGCCCGAAAATCGCCCGGCCGGTGTGCGGTGTGGTCGACAGTGCTGCGTCGTGAACGAAGTACGACCGCAACTCGAAGAGTTGCTGTTCTCCTCATCGGAGGACGTGGTGGTGGAGTCGGTCGAGACGACCGACATGGCCGTCCGGGTAGAGGCCCTGAGTACTGCCCGGCAGGCGACCTGTCCGGGCTGCGAGAACCTGTCAGGGCGAATAGATGGTTCCTATCTGCGGTTTCCTCGTGATCTGCTGGCGGCGGGCAAGTCCGTCGTAGTGGCATTGAGGGTGCGCCGGTTCGTCTGCCCGGAGAGCTCTTGTCCGCGCAAGACATTCGTCGAGCAGGTGCCGGGACTCACCCGCCGGTTCGGCCGACGGACGGAACGGCTGCGATCGACGCTCATCTCAGTCGGTCTCGCGCTCGCGGGCCGGGCCGGGGCTCGCATGACTGACGTCTTCGGGGCGCCCGCCAGCCGCAACACCCTGCTACGGCTGATCTCCTCGATCCCGGATCCGCCTATTGCCGCGCCCCGTGTGGTTGGGGTGGACGAATACGCCCAGTGCAAGGGACAGGTCTACGGGACCGTACTCGTCGACGTCGAGACACGTCGTCCGATCGACCTCCTGCCCGACCGGGAGGCGGACACCCTCGCGGCCTGGCTCGCCGAGCGACCCGGCATCGAGATCGTCTGCCGCGACCGCGCCCCCTTCTTCGCCGACGGCGCCACCCGCGGTGCCCCGCAGGCCATCCAAATGGCCGACCGGTGGCACCTCTGGCACAACCTGGGCGAAGCCGCCGAGAAATGCGTCCACCGGCATCGCGGCTGCCTGCGCCCTACGCCGGAACAGCCGGAGGAACCCCAGGAGGAGGTGGAGTCGGCTGCGTCATCGCCGTGGCCCACAGGACACCGCTTCGCCGAACGCACCCGCTCCAAGCACGCCACCATCCACGCGCTCCTCGCCGCCGGCCACAGCAAGCGGTCCGTCGCCCGCCAGCTCGGCATGACGCTCAACACGATCCTGCGCTTCTCCCGCGCCACCACTCCGGAGGAGATGTTCACCGGTCAGTGGCAAAACCGTCCCACCAGGCTCGACGCCTACAAGCCCTATCTCGATCAGCGTTGGCAGGAAGGCTGCACCAACGCCTGGAAACTGTGGGAGGAGATCAAGGAGCAAGGCTATCCCCGCGGTTACGCCTGCGTCCGCGCCTACGTCAGCAGGAACCTGCGCGGCAAGCCCCAACCGGTCGGAGCCCGGCCGCCATCGGCCCGCGCCGTCACACGCTGGCTTCTCACCCACCCCGACGCCCTCCCCGAAAGCGACCGGATCCAGCTCAAGGCCGTCCTGGCCAACTGTCCCGAACTCACGGCGCTTTCCGCGAGCACGTGCGCTCCTTCGGCCACATGGTCGCTCACCTTCAGGGCCATCAGTTGCCGACCTGGATCGAAGCAGCCACCGCCACTACCGACCTGCCCAGCCTCCGGCACTTCGCCCAACACCTCGAACGCGGCCTCGACGCCGTGACCGCGGGCCTCACGCTGCCCTGGAACTCCGGCGTCGTGGAAGACCATGTCAACCGGATCAAGATGCTCAAGCGGCAGATGTTCGGCCGCGCAGGATTCGAACTCCTCCGCAAACGGGTCCTGCTCTACGCATAGGACTCCAGATCAGGAGTCTTCCTCGACGAGGCCGAACCCTTCAGGGAAGCCCAGCAAGAAGTCGCGACGCGACGGATCGTTCTCCTGCGAAGCCATCGAACCGAGCAAATCCATGAACTCGCTTCGCTGATCATCCGACAGATGAGACATCAGAGCAGCGACACCCTCCAGGACCTTCACCGCGTCATCCGGGTCCATCTGCTCGTCCTCGCACCTTTCGACGAACCAGAGGACGTCGACCAGCGCCTCTGCCAGAGCACGGGTCAGCGACGGATACCCAGACACAGAACGACCTCCTCCACAGCGACTGACAGAGCACGGTCATCTCACCACACACCACTGACGTCACCGCCGGTGAGCTCTTCACAGCAAGTGGACCAGAGCCCTAACTGACGTTCACAGTCAACGGCCTTGCAAGTCGGGGATTCGACACGGCGCATCCACGAGCGCACGAGATCCGTCTCAGCATCGGACCGGAGGTGCCGTCGCCACTTACCACCCCACGGAATGCTCTGCGATCCGTTCTCCACGCCCATTGGCCCCCCTGAGTCCGGTGGTGTGCGCCCTCTTGCCGGCCGTGAAACTGACCGTGCCTGCGCTGACGCCCTTCAGCGGTCGATCGGGGGAATGCCGTCCAGGCCGCTCTCGGCGAGGATCTGTTGGACCGTGTCGTCCAAGGCGCTGGCCGCGTCGATGACGGTCTCCAGGCCGTCGGGGAGCAGGTCTTTGTCTCGGTACCAGTCGCGCAGGTGGCCCTCGTTGACGTGCGCGAGGTACTCGGCATCTGGTTTCGTCGCGTGCCGGAGCACCGTCTCCTCGAAGGGCACGTGGAGGTAGTAGCACCGTGTGACGCCCTGGTGGGCGCGCACCAGGGCCTGGAGCATCGTGCCGTAGCGGTCGGCGTACAGGATGCCTTCCAGGACGACGTGGAAGCCGTTGTCGAGGGCGTAGCGGGCGGTGAGGTCGATCAGGCCGATATTGGCACCGCCGGGCCGGTCGCGTTCGCGCAGCACGATCCGGCGGAGGTTGTCCTGGGCGACGATGGCGAGGTTGCGGCCGAACTTCTCGCGCAGGCCGGCTGCGACGGACGACTTGCCCGAGGCGCTGTTGCCGCGGAGCACGATGAGGCGCGTGTCGCTGGTCCCCGCGGTGCCGTGCGCGGCCTCAGTCACCCGCGGCTCACCTGGATTCGGTTGTTGTGGAAGTGCTCCCAGTCCATGACCAGGCGGAAGCGGCGGTGGGCTTCCAGGCGCTCCGCGTCGGCTGGCGCCTCGCCGCGCTGGACACGGGCATCGCCGGATTTCACGAGTTCCGCAAGGGCGAGCCGGACGTCGTCGACGTCCTGGCCCGTGGCTGCCGCCAGCCGGTCCAGGGAGGTGAGGGTCTCTGCCGGTTCACCCAGATCGTTGACCAGATGGTCGATGAGGGTGTCCAGGAGCGGGCCGGTGTGCATCATCCAGCGGATTTCGTCGAGGCGCTGGTTGAGTTCGGGGTCCAGGGGCAGCAGGTCGCCGGGCAGCGGCAGCACGGCGCATGGACCATCGGGTGCCGTCCGGCGTCTCTGCGCAGCGGGCCAGGCCCCACGACAGGTAGAGCTCGGACAGGTCCCGCACGGTGGTGGGCACCGGGAAGCCGGCTGTCGTCAGCATGGTGCTGAACTGCTCCCAGCGGACCGCCTCGCATGCCTCGCGGCCCTCGGGCGCGTCCTCGTAGTCCCATTCCTCATCGGGCCAGGAGAAGGTGAGGGAACTGTCGAGGTCGCCGCCGATCATGTCCCAGCGGCCGTCGAAGATCTCTTGCAGGAGGTCGTCCAGGGAGCCGGTGAAACCGGGCTGGCACGCCGTCCCGATCAGCATGGTCAGCGGGAAGCCCTGACGGGGCAGGACGTACTCCCAGCCCGACACCCACCAGTCGTTGTGCATCGCCAGGTCCCGGCGCGGGCCGGACACAGACGCCTTCTCAGTCATCCGCAGCTCTTCCTCGAAAACACCTCGATGCCCGCAGCGTACGCAGTGAGACGGGGCAGATTCTCACGGACGCGCCACCCACACCTGGTGGTCGGGCGCGACGTGCAGTCCTTCGCGCACGCGGCCGCGCAGGACGCCGACGCGGGTTCGGCCCTCCACGACCTGCAGCCCGCTGCCCGACGGGTCCAGGAAGCACCGGTCGATCAGGAGCGGCGGGCGTAGCCACGTCCCGTGCTCTTCCCAGTGCAGGCCGACTTCGCGGGGGCGGACGTCGACCCAGTGCACCGGGTTCTTGGCGTACTCCTCGATGCAGCCGTCGTCGGAGGCTCCGGTCGGCATCCCGTGGAAGTCCGCGGCCGGGATCGTCTCGAGCCGCCAGGTGATCTCGCGCAGGTCGATGCTGCCGTAGTCGGTTACGAAGTGGTCGTTGTCGCCGAAGTCGTAGAGGAACTGTTCCAGGACGTCGTCTGGCCACTGAAGCGGGGCCACGGCCGGGTCGATGCGGAAGCGGTCGTAGCCGTAGCTGAGACCGCCGGTTCGGCGGCGCTTCATCAGGGGGCTGAGGTCTTTCAGCTTCATGCCGTCAGGTGTACCGCAGACTCTGGACGACCTGGAGTTCGTGGGAGGGCCCGCGCATCCGCCTCAGCCGGTGAGCAACCGGGAACCAGCAGTAGGGCCGGACAGGGTGATTCTGTCCGGCCCCGCTGTCGTCGGTCAGCGGATGCGTGTGACCGAGACGGTGGCGTACCGGGTGGTGCCGGCCTCTACCTCCACGACCGGGCCCTGGGTGGTGGTGTACCGCTCGCCGTCGTCGGTGTGGGCGCGCTGCCCGGGCCCGGCCGCGGCGATGGAGCGGGCGACCGCCGCGGCGAGCGGCGCGGTCAGGGCGCGTGACAGCACCCGGCGCCCGTCCGGCAGCCGTACGGCCGCGCGGTGCGGGCGGGTGGCGGGCCCGACGTAGCCGATGACGTCCGCGTCCACCGTTTCCGCGTGCCGGAGCTTGGCCCAGATCCGCCCGGCCAGGTACACACTCATTGCCCGCTTGGCGACCACACCCTCCAGACCCTACGCGGGCAGGTGCTCGTACCAGGCGAGCGCGACGTCTGGGGCGTCGCTCGCCGGCGTCGCCTGGATCGGCGGCGGCACCCCGTCAAGCACCTCCATGAGCGCGGCCCTTCTCTCCGTATACGGCCGTCCGCGCAGGTCGACGCCGTCCGCCTGGAGGCAGTCCCACACGACGTAGTTCGCCGGGTACTCCGCTGCGAGGGCGGCCGCACGCTGCGCGGTGGCGTTGCCGCGGGCATGCGCGGCCGAGAAGGACAACCGGCCCTGAACCCACACGACCGCCTCACCGTCCAAGACCGTCCCGGGGCGCAGCACCGGCAGGCTCGTGCCCCGCGCTCAACCGCCTTGGCCTCCCTACAGTTGGTCTCCCCTGCTGGGTGCTTCCGGGGGATGCATCCCGCCACCGTCCTTGCTGTCCACTTCGCAGGTGCGCGGGTCGTAGGACTGGTCATTGGGAATCAACAGCACTGCGTCAACCTGCTCAGGGTGCTCGACGTCGAGCCAGTCGTCGCCCGTGAGGGGATCGTCCGCCGGACCGAACGCCTGGGACGAGGAAACCGTCTGACACCCCAACGCCACACGCTCCTTGTCGACCGCGCAGGCGTCCACCGCGGGAT
This sequence comes from Streptomyces sp. NPDC039462, assembly GCF_055639375.1. Taxonomy (NCBI): domain Bacteria; kingdom Bacillati; phylum Actinomycetota; class Actinomycetes; order Kitasatosporales; family Streptomycetaceae; genus Streptomyces; species Streptomyces sp. NPDC039462. Next base: position 184,329 of record NZ_JBVKAO010000010.1, on the reverse strand, counting down.
CGGAATATTCATTGGTGCCGTCGAAGCGGAAGCGGAAGTGGACCTGGTCACCGTCGGAGGGCACCTGCGGGTGGGGTTCAGGGCGCCAGTCAACGACCGCGACGGTGACGCCGAGAGGCTTCCCATCCGTGTCCACGACCTGCACCCTGACACCAGCCTTACCGCGCTCCGCCATCGTGTCGGTGCAGCCCAGGGAAGAGCAGCCGGACAGGGCGACAACCACCAGCGGGGCAACGGCGAATACCCGTGCAGGTAACACTGGATGACCTCCGGTCGCGGCGGGGCGGTAGCGTACCAAGGGCCTGGCAGCTGCGGGTGGTGACGACGAGCCCCTGCGGCGGCGAAGCCGAAGCGCAGAGCAGCCCAACAACTCCGCGTTACCAGCCGATCCCCGGCGACGAGGCGACGACCCTCGGCAGGGTCGTGGCCATACTCCGGCTCACTGAGCGCCACGGCTTGGCTCCCTGAGCCCGCACGTCACACCGAGAGAAATGGATCCGGACCCCGGCCCACGCTGTCACCGCGCCGCGCACCAACTGAGGGAGCAGCAGGCTCACCCCCGACACCGGAACGCGGGCGCCAGCTCGTGATCCGGACTGGCCGCGAACCGCACCAGGAAGGCACGAATAGGCACAACGCCTTCGACTCCCTTACCGGCATTCGGCCCGTCAGACTCCCGATATCTCGGGACCCGCGCCCGCGCTCCCCCATACCCACCCGACCCGAACCGTCCGGCCCGGCCGGCGCGGGGACATTGTCAGAGGCCCCGCTGCTGTCAGTGCACGCCGCCGTGGTGTTCCTAGCGGCCGTCCTCATCGGTCTCGTCATGGGCGGCCTCATGTTCCTCCACGACAAGTCCGTGCCCGCGGCCGTCGCCACGAGCCTCAGTCCTGGAAGGACCCGGCGGACGTGGCGAAACCCGGTGTACGCATGAGAAGTTGAGCGGGTGGACAACGACATAACCGTCGCGCTGATCGGTGCGATCGGTGTGGGTGGCACTATCGTCGGAACCTTCGCCGGCACGGTGCTCGGCGCTCGCATCCAAGCCCGCGGCGGACACGACCAGGCCCAAGCTGCACGCGACGCGGCCACCACCACCGTTACGGCCACGGCGCGTCAAGCGATGGTCGAACGCCGTTGGGCGATCCTCGCCGAGTACCTCCGCGCGGCCGCCGCCCTCCACGAGAGCGCGAATCGGCTCTACGCTCTGAGCGCGGATGCCCGTGTCGCCGGAAGTCTGATCACTGCGGACGGACCGACTCTTGAAGCCGACGTCGAGGAACGGCGGCACACCTTCCTCTACGCATACGCCGAGGCCGAACTCGGCGCACCCGCCGAGATGCGCCCCCTTGTCTACGACCTAAGAAAATGCACGTTTTCCCACGTCGAGCAATCCATCAGGGGCAGGGACCTCATCAACGCCCATACAGTCCTGCGCGACCTCGCCGCAACGCAGGGCCACGGTTCACCAGCCGGTCGAGCACATCTCGCCGTCACGACGTCGTCCGCCCCTCATCCGGTCGACGACACGACCCACGAGGACCTCGCACGCTGGCGTGTCGAAGCCACGAGGGCCTTGGAAGGTGTCCGCGCACTAGGGTGTGTTTCGAAAGTGGATCTTGATGATGCGCTTGCCTTACTTCGGAGGTAATCGTCTCGGCCGGACTGTGCGGGCTAGGTTGGTGATCTCGCCGCCTGAGCAGAACGCGGACCATACGGAGGGGCCAATCATGTCCATAGCCACATCTACAAACACACGGACCGCGGTTGAGAAGTTGCTGCGCACGATCGGTGAGGGCGATCCCGAGCGCATCGCCGAGCTGTACGCCGAGCGGGGCGATTGGAAGTTGAACTGGCCGGAGGCCGAGCACGGTCGTGCCGCCACGCCCTGGATCCGCCATCGGGCCACCCGGGCCGATGCGGCCGCCCACTATCGCGAACTTGCCGAGCACCACGTGCCGGAGCGGGTGGCAACTGAGGTCGAGCGCATCCTCATCGACGGAAACGACGCGGTCGTGATCGGCGAGATTCGCCAGACTGCTCGATCCACCGGACGTGCGTATCGCGCGCGGTTCGCTATGCACCTCACCTTCGAAGACGGCTTGGTCACCCGGCACCATATCTACGAAGACAGTCTCGCCGTTGCCCAGGCATTCGACACCGAAGACAAGTGAAAGTCACCAGGACGACGAGCATGAGGACGCTGGTCACAGCCACTCGTTGATGGCTGCGACGAGGACGGTTGCCTCATAGCGGACGGCGAGCTTGTCGTAGCGAGTCGCCACGGCACGGTGCCTTTTGAGGCGATTAATGCCGCACTCGACCGCATGCCGAGCCTTGTAGTCCTCGGCGTCGAACTTGGGCGGCCGGCCACCGCGAGAGCCGCGCTTCTTGCGGTGGCGAGCCTGGTCGGCCTTGTCCGGGATGGTGCAGCGGATACCGCGTCGCCGCAGGTAGGCGCGGTTCTTGCGGGACGCGTATGCCTTGTCGGCGCGGACTCGGTCGGGCCGGGTGCGCGGACGCCCCAGACCCCAGCGAGCGACGCGGACCTTGTCCAGGACGGGCTCGAACTGCGGGGAGTCGCCCCGTTGTCCGGCGGTGATCACGATGGACATGGGCTTCTGTCCTTGCTCGACGGCCAGGTGGAGCTTGGTGGTCAGGCCGCCGCGCGATCGTCCAAGGCCGTGGTCGTCCGGCTCCACGGCGATGCCGCCGGGCGGCTCGGCCTGCAGATCCCCCTTTTCTGCGCCCCGGCGGCATGCTGGTGGGCCCGGCACACGGTGGAGTCGATGTTGAGGTCCCAGGTGATGAGCTCCTTGGCGTCGGCCTGGGCCTGTAGTTCGGCGAAGATCCGCTGCCAGGTGCCGTCCCGCTGCCAGCGCCGGAACAGGTCGTACGAACGGGCCCAGGGCCCGTACCGTTCCGGCACATCCCGCCACGGGACACCGGTGCGGGTGCGAAACCGTATGCCGTCGATCAGCTGCCGCCTGGTCCATATCGGCGGACGGCCCGGCTTCTTACCCCTGGGCAACAGCGGCTCCAGGCAGGCCCACTGCGCATCAGTCAGATCCCCACGTGCCACAAAGCAAGATCATCCCACCTCAAGATCCACTTTCGATACACGCCCTAACCCCCGAACAGCGCCACTTGCTCGCCTACCGACCCGATGAGGACCAGACCCTTGTCCTCATGGAGGCCGGGGACCGGTACACAGAGGCGTGGGACGCGTTGGTCACTGCCGCGCGCCGAACACTGGGAACCGACCCCAGTTAAAGGACGTCTGAACCGCCGACTGCGTGCCCCGGCTCGGCGGCGCAGGCGCGAGAGCCAGCCGGTGGCCTTCTGCTCGGGCACAACCGGCTCCTTCTCAGCCATCCGCAGCTCTTCCTCGAAACACCTCGATGCCCGCAGCGTACGCAGCGAGACGGGGCAGATTCTCACGAACGCGCCACCCACACCTGGTGGGCGGGAGGGACGTGCAGTCCTTCGCGCACGCGGCCGCGCAGGACGTGCTGCTCGCCCCCCCCCGGGACGCTCGGCTCGCGCCGCGCCCGTGGTCCCGGTCGTGCGCGTGGTCATTGCTAGTGCCTGCTCGTCCTGGCTGGCGCCGTGCTGCCGGCCCGGCCGCCTGCAACTGCCGCTGCTCCCTGCCGGTTCCGGCCTGCGAGGCCATTCGGCGGGCTGTTCCCCGTCCGCTGCACCCTGTCGTCGGTCCGCTGCAGTTACTCCGTGACGCGGCCCGCGAGCCGCCATTCCACATCACCTCACCTCGGCGCATCCTCCCCTGAGCCCCTACCCCGTGTGGCGATGATCGCGGCAACGATGCCGCCCATGGCACTGATGACGGCCGCAATGATGGCGTCCACATCTCCCCCTTGCTCATGGGCGCCGAGTTACGCCCGGCAAGCACACTGGCAGGCCCCGGCCGGACGAGTCCAGCGGGCATCTCCGCAGCTCAGAGGCAGCTTCCATGCAAGATTGCGTGTGCATTTCGCCCAGGGTTCCGCGCCCAATCCGTACAGGAACGCGCCCGGAAAACGTGCAGCGTACTGACGGTGCAAGACCACCAGCAGCAACGCGTCCCCTCCTGTCACACCTGGGCGCGCGGCCCTATGAGGTTTCGTGCCGGACTCCTGACACTTTCTGGAACCGCTCCGGGCCAGGTCCCGACGACACGGGATACGCCCCACGCCTCGAGACCACGATGGCAGGTGGCGTAGGCAGCCGCGACGCAAACCATCCCGGGTCACAGTCCGCGGCCGTGTCTACTACCGTCGCGCTGCCCGCACACGGATCGCAAGAGCGGTGCCGCCCGGCGGCCTTGCAGGCCCGGCTGGCGCGCCTCGGCACGGGGCGGGGCGGGGCGGCGTGGCAGCCCGCCGACGGCGTCCACGAAGGAAGAGGGACTTGGTGGTGTGGAGCGAAGCAGTGGGCTGGCGTCGGGAGTTGGGCTGGGGGACGCCGCCTTCGCCCACCCAGTGGCAGCGTGGGGCCCCAGTGCCGCAGCTGCCCGCCGGCGATGTCGCCGCGTGCTGCCGCTGCTCCTGCCCGTCGCTGGCTGCCACTTCGGCGGTCCGCTTCCGCCGCGCCTGTGCCCGTCGGTCCGCTGCCGTGCTCGTGCAGGCGCGGCCGCCCAGTGTGCTTGAGCTCCGCGAGGCCCCCCGTTGGGCCGCCTGTCCGTCACCGCGTGCTGCACCGCGGTTTCGCGCCGTCCCTCAGCCGCTTGCGCCCGTGGTGTGGGCGGCTCTTCGTCGAGCTCACCGCCCGCCCCGTAGCCGCCGCTCGTTGTCACGCCGGTCGGCCGCGGGCCGCCGCCGCCCGTGGTCTTTCCCCAGGTCGGCCCGGTGCGCAAGGTGCCCCGGCTGCACACCGAACGGGCAAGTCCACCGCCATCGTCCACCAGGACTGACACCTCGTACGGTCCGGGGCGCGGCGCACTGGGCGCGCCGTGCCCCGACTCCGCATCAGCTCAGAACTTCTCGGCTCAGAACTCCTCGTTGGTGACGAGGGCGTTGCCGAAGACGTCGTACACCGAGACGTAGCCCTCCTTGGAGTCCTTCCAGTCGTCGAAGGCCGCGGCGAGCGCGCGTGCGGTGGCCATGGGCTCCTTGACCGGCGTCGTCCCACCGTTGATGTCGGTGGAGATGTAGGCGTTGCCGGTTCTGTCGTCCCATTCGCCGATGACGCGCCGTACGCGGGACGCCGCCTTCTTCTGCTCCTGGGTGCCGTTGGCCTCGACCCACGCGCGGAAGTCGTCGGCGTTCTTCCTCGACTGCTTCTTGTCGGCGTCGGGCGGCAGGGTCTCCTGCTCGGTGGCGGTGCCCTGGGCCGTCGTGTCGGTCCACTCGCAGCCACTCGTGAGGCCGATGGCGACGCACGCGCCGAGGGCGAGCGCCGCGGATCGGATCAGCCGTGGGCGCATCACGCGCTCCTCCCTCTCAGAACTTGATCGCGTCGGCCTTGTCGTTCCAGTTACCACCGTAAGCGTAGGAAATCTTCTTGAAGTTCGGGTACCGGGTGTATCCGGCCCCGAGGAAGAGGTGCGGGTCGGGCATGCCGGTGCGGAAGTCGTACAGCTCCACACCGCGCTGGGGGCGGTTGACGTACGCGGAGGACGCCTTGTCCCGGAAGCTCGGGCTGTACTGGTCCAGGTGGCGGGTCTTTGCGGTGTCGTACGTCGGCCACTGCAGGCGACGGCCCTTGAAGTCCGCGTCCTGCCACAGGCACACCCAGCTCTTGGGGCAGTCCAGCCAGCTGCTGCGCAGGGCGGTGGCGGCCGGCGCCGCCTTCGGGGCGCTCTGGGCGGCCGCGCCATTGCGCGCCTGCGGAGTCGGCGCGTGCTCGGCGAGGTAGGCGTCGGCCTCGGCCTGGTCATCGAAGCACTCCATCGTGCCGTCCTGCGAGACCTCGGCGCAGACCTGCGCGCCGCCGAGGTCGTCGGACCGGGAGTCGATCTTCTCGCCGTGGTAGTACATCTCGACCTTCGGCGCGTTCTCCACCTCCTGGTGGACCTGCGCCTCCTCTTGGGCGGTCGCGGTGCCGGAGACGGCGCCGGGTACCTCGGGGAGGGAGCTGTCGGCGAAGGCCGGAGCGGCGGTGATGCCTGCGGTCGCGAGGGCGAGGGTGGCGGCGGCCATGGTGGTGCGGGTGCTGATGTGCACGGGTGTTCCCCAGAAAGACGTCATGTTCGAGCGGATCCACGGAGCTCCGGGTTCTCCGGAGGGCGGTTCCGATCAAGGAACGTATTGCATGGAGTGTGCACCGATCTAGCGGATGAATCCCCTTAAAGCCGACAAGTTCCACCCGCCCCATCTGTGGCGTTAAGCATGGTTGTACGGCGAGGAATAACAGCCCTATCAAGATCGACTCACGGCACGGTCAAGCACGTCGTGACGCGGCGTCACGCGGTGACGAGTCCTCATATGTCCGTCGTGGCACCCGGTTTACGACCTCCCTTATCTACGCCTTACGATGATCAATCCCATTTCCCCCACACCTCACAGCTTGACCGGCAACGCACCGACATCACGGGAGAAGACCCGTATCACACCATCGGTGCTACTTTGCCATGCGCCAACTGTGAGAGGAAGAGCATGAGTTGACATCGCACATACGGAGACCGGCACGCGCCGGGATCGCGGGCCTCGCGGCCGCCGCGGTCCTGGCCGGGCTGATCCAGACCGGCACGGCCCACGCCGCGCCCGACGGCACGACCGTCGCCTCCCAGCCGAAGTCGGCCGGAGACGGACCCGGCTCGGGTGCCGTCACCGACCCCGACGAGAAGCTCGGCAAGGACTGGGACACCTCGAAGGACCGAGCCGTCACCGCCGCCGCCGACTCCGAGGGGCTGCGCATCCTCGCCGCCGCATCGGACGAGGCGTACGCATGGAAGACCGCCGCCGTCCTCAACGAACCCGGAATGCCCGCCGATTCGTGGATCGGCAACCAGTGCGTCATGGACGACTCCCATGTCGCCGCCGCGTACGCGCCGCGCGCGTTCACCAACAAGCCGGACCTGATGCAGGGCGGCGCGTTCACCGCGATCGTGAACACGAGGACGGGGGACGTGACGAAGCTGCCGTTCACCGGCACCCTCGCCTACTTCGACCCCACCTGTAACACCACCACGCACACCGCGGCCTTCACCCAGTACCGCGACATGAACGACGTGTCGCAGGTGAAAACGCAGGTGATCACGGTGGACACGGCGGGCAGGACCATCGCCAAGACCGGTGAGCTGCGCGGCCAGGTGTCGTCGGCGGCGCCCGTGAAGGACGGCGTGGTCGCCGGTCTCGGCCGCAACCTCGTCCACGTCGACGGCAAGGGCAGGATCCGCAAGGTCGCCGAGGGCGACAGCATCCCCTTCGACATCCGCCCCATGGACGGCGACCGCGTCGGCTTCGTGGACCGCAAGGGCACGAAGACGGCGCAGGCGAAGGTGTACGACGGGCACGGCGAGCCCCGCACGATCGCCACCGGCCGCCTCGGCGACCTCGGCCTCGAACCCGGCGCACGGGGCCGCACCTTCCTGACCGGCGAGGCCAAGGACGTGCGACTGCGGGACAGCGGGGTCACCCGGGTCGACGCGCCCGCCGACACCGACCTCTCCTCGCACGGCCGGCTCGCCGTCGAGCCCGTCCTCACCCCCGGCGTCCGCGCCGGCCTGACCCGCATCAAGGGCGCGGGCAAGGGCTTCGACAAGGCGAACGAGCCCGAGGCGGGCGTGCGTTCGCGCTCCGGCCAGGCCCCGGGCACCGCGGACGACGAGACCACCATCACCGTGACGTCGACCGCGACGACCACCGGCGAGAAGGTCGAGCAGCGGGTCGAGTCGGCGCAGCCGCGCACCACCGCGGGTCTCTCTCCCGCCCTGACCGGCGACAGCAAGCCGCGCACGCTGACCCGCGCCTCGGCCGTCAAGACCGCGGCCGCGTCCGCGCCCGTCTCGCACGATCCCGTCGACACCGACCGCTGGTGCTCCATCTCGCGCAACGACATGAGCGCCCAGGCGTTGCAGCCGACGCCGAACCAGGTGGAGTGGGCAGTGGACATGGCCGTACGCGGTGAGCTGCGCGCCAAGTGGATCCGTCAGGGCGACTACCGGGGCCAGGCGGGGCTCGGCACGATCGACCCGCAGGGCCTGTTCCCGCTGCCGAAGCTGAACGGGGGCGGCCGGATCCCGGCGAGCGTGCTCCTCGGCATCCTGGCGCAGGAGTCCAACCTGTGGCAGGCCGAGTCCGGCGCGATCCCCGGCCAGATGGGCAATCCGCTGGCCGCCGTGGACGGCTACTACGGCCACAAGGCGAAGGACACGCTCCTCGGCTACTGGCGCATCAACTGGGACAAGTCCGACTGCGGTTACGGCGTCGGCCAGGTCACCGACGGCATGCGCCTGAAGGGTCACGAGAAGAAGGACGAGACGAGCCTCGACCCGAAGCTGCAGAAGGTCATCGCGGTCGACTACGCGACCAACATCGCCGCCTCCATGAAGATCCTCGCCGACAAGTGGAACGAGGTTCACAAGGACGGGCAGAAGATCACGGTCAACAACGACGATCCGTCCCGCATGGAGAACTGGTTCACCGCCGCCTGGAACTACAACCTCGGCTTCAACCCCAAGTCGGAGTCGGGCAAGAACGGCGGACACTGGGGCCTCGGCTGGTACAACAACCCGGCCAACCCCATGTACAAGAAGGGTGCCTGGGACCACCCGTTCATGGATGTCAGCCTCAACGCAAACAACATCCGTGACGCGGCGCACCCGCAGGACTGGCCGTACGAGGAGAAGGTGATGGGCTGGTCCGCCTGGTCCATCGACACCGGCTTCTCCTACGGCACGGACGGCAAGCAGGACTGGAAGGGCGAGTCCGGCTTCAACACCGCCGGGTTCCGTCCCGCGTGGTGGGCGAGCATCGCCGACCGCTCCCGCGTCAGCCCGCCGCTGGACACGTTCTGCAACAAGAAGAACAACTGCGACCCGGCCAACCCGGTCGACTGCCCGGACGAGGCCTGCTACCGGCAGTTCTGGTGGACGCAGGAGAAGGCGGTGTGGAAGCCCGACTGCGACCAGACGTGCGGGCACGAGAGCATCAAGTACGTCACGCTGCGCTCCGAGCCGGGCCGCGGCTACCGGCTGAAGAACGGCGACCCGGTGTGCGGAGGCGCCCCCGCGGGCTCCGACGTCGTCGCCTCCGTACCCAGCGGAACGCCGACCTGGTCCACTTGCGGCAAGGCGTCCTCGACGGGCTCGTTCCAGTTCACCTTCCATCCTGACTGGGACAAGCACTACGAGGCGAAGGCCGATCTGCACTCCATCGGCGGCGGCCACGGCGGCCACTTCTGGTACACCCACACCCGTAACGAGGACAACCTCGGCGGCGATGGCAACCGGATGACGATCGAGGGCGAGTGGACGGCGGGCAAGAAGTACGACCTCGCCGCCGTCTACGCCTACGTCCCCGACACCGGGGCGCAGACCAGGCACGCGACGTACGTCGTCAGCGGCGCGTCCGGCGGCCCCTACGAGCGGGTCGTCGACCAGAACGCGAACAACGGCAAGTGGGTGCCGCTGGGCGCCTACAAGTTCACGGGCACGCCGAAGGTGAAGCTCACGAACTACACGAAGACGGGCACCGCGGACCACGACGTCGCCTGGAATTCCGTGGCGTTCAAGCCGATCAAGGGCAAGTTCGTGCACCGCTCGCTGACCGCCGCGGCGATCTTCGACCCGAACCAGGAGCTGAACTCCAACTGGCCGGTGTCGACCGAGATCAACTCGCCGGTGCAGTCGATGAAGGCGCTCTACGACTGGGGTCTCGGCCTCGCTGACCAGGGTCCCCTGTGGAACAACCCGGAGGGCGCCGACGCCGTCGGCATGTCCTCCAAGGCGCGCTGCCCTTCGGCGAAGGCCGTCGGTGAGTGCACGGGCCAGAAGACGTGGGACGCGGCCGACAAGTGGGCCAAGGAGATCAAGGCGGGCGGCTGGAAGCCCCGCGCCGACGGCTCCGCCCCCGCGCACTCCATCCCGCGTTGGATGGCCATGTCCAACGAGCGGCCCGACCCGGCCGCCCCCGCGTCGAAGGCGTACGCGGACCCGAACAGCTACAAGATCAAGTCTGATGTGAACGTGACGTTCGTGGTCGGCGAGGACGGGAAGATCGTCGACGGCAGCGTGGGGTCCGACTACCGCGCCCGCGTCGGCAACGCCCACCTGCCGCACTTCGTCACGGACATCATGCAGGCGATCGAGGCGGACTACGGCATCCCGGCGCCGGACATCGACTACACCACGCAGGACGCGCTCGAGTACGGCAACGTCCACACGTCCCACCCCTACAAGGACGGCGACACCCCTGGTCAGGCGTACTTCCCGCACTTCCGCGGCGCACGTCTGGACGACGCCAAGCAGTGCGTTGACTTCCGCGGGGTCGGCGGCGGTGTGCACGGCTACCGGGCGATGATCGGCCACAAGTCCGTCAACGACAACGTCAAGGCGTGGGTGGACCAGGTCAACAACGACCTGGAGACCAACCACACCGTGCGGCGGTTCGCCGGGGACGTCTACTCGATGTTCTTCAAGAACACCGGGAAGTGGAACAACAACATGTTCGGCTCCATGATCGGCAACGCCCCGCCGATCTGGCAGGACATCGCCGCGGCCTTCTGCGCCGACGGCTCCGTGAAGCCGACTCACCTGCAGAAGAACAAGGACGCCAACCCGTCCGACGGCATCGTCTTCCAGTCGTACATGCCGGACCTCTATCTGTACGTGGACGACCGGCTGACCGACAACCTCGGCCGGAAGTCGAACCACCGCATCAGCGGCGGCGACTGGCGGAACTTCTCCAACTTCCCCGCCACCGCGCCGAACGGCAACGCCTACGCCTCCTGCTCCGCCTACCACCGGGGCAGCGGCGGCAATCCGTGGGGCGTGGACGCCCCTGTTCCGCTTATCGGGGACGGGCCGGGGAACCGTCCCGGCAGTGTGGTGCACTGTGACGAGCCGGCGAACAAGTTCACCGAAAACCTCACCCGGTGACCCGGAGTGGGTGAGTGAGCACATGACCACCGACTGATCCGATGCACGAAGAGGGGGGACGGACCGGCCCGCACCGGCCGGCCCGTCCCCCCTCCACACGTCTAGGGAGAAATCCTCATGGGCTTTCTGTACTTGGCCTTCTTCGCCGCGTTCCTCTACCTGGTGCCCGTGGCCCTGCTCTGCAGGAAGGTCGCGATCAAGACAACGGCGAAGATGGGCTGGACCATGGCTTTCCTGCTGATCGTCTTCCCCGTCACCCTGCTGGTCATCGGCGGCGTCATGGACGCCAAGGGAGCCGCGTCGTAGGCATGGCCGGGCGGAAACTGCCGTTAGATTCGTTTCCTCATGCCCAGACCTCTTGGACGTCAGCCAATAGGGCCATCGGTCCACACGAGCGTCCCGGGAAAATCTGGGTCTACGTCGGTTACCTCCAACTCGCCTCCTCCTGGGAGGGAAATGATCCACGGCGGCGGAGAGGCCAGCAGGTTCCCGACAAACGCAAGGGCCACGGACAAAGAGGCGCGCAGAGGGTCTGTGCTGAGAAAGTAGCCTTCCTCGATGTCCCACGAGCCGAGTCTGCCTGTTCTGGTGTCGACCATCATCTTCGTGACGCTGAGCTCAGCGATAGGAACGAGGAAGGTCTTGTCCTCTAAGGCCAGGTTGGCGTCGTCGGGCGTCGCATACTCCAGCCAGATCGAACGGTTCCTGAGGATTTCCTCGATGCCGAGGAGCGTGTACCCCGGGGGCAAGATCTCGGTGAGGCCAGACCCGTCATGCCGTAACAGCGACCGCTCAACGTCCTCAGGTAGCCGCACCCCGAGGTGTTCATAGAGACGTCGAAGGTCTTCGCGGGTACAGGGGGCCGGCAGTGGGTCCTCCTCCGGGGCCTGCTGGGCAATCCAGCGTTCGATCTTCGCCCAGGACTCCTCGACCGTCATACGTCCACTCCCTTGCCCCTGTGCCGAGCGCGGTGCCCGCCTTGCCCTTGGGGAGGGGGCACCGCGTGTGGTTCAACGACTTTGCGCTATGAACAGGTCTTGCCGTGTGGCAGGGTGAAGACCCCAGCCGGCGGTCGGTGTTCTGGTCGGCACGGCGCGGACGCCTTGCCCGGCGGCCGTGTCCCGTAGCTCATCTTCGCGTCCTTTCGTTTGACCGTGGAGCTCTCCAGGGTGAAGGACACGAAGCGTGGCCGGTAGATGGTGGGGTCGCGGTAGTGGGCCCCAGTGGGGGTGACGTTGTTGTCGAAGTTGTTCACGTTGTAGGACATGATCCAGCGGCCGCCGCTCGCCAGTGACGGGTGTACGTGCGCGTTGTACGCGAAGCACCTGCCGTCTTCCTCCTTCTCGGTGCAGTCACCGTACGGGCCTGGCTCGGGCATCCGGTACACCACGTCGTGGCCTTCCCAGGAGCCGAAGACCCCGTATGGGTCGCAGCCGGACCACAGGCGGACCTTCCCGCTGAAGGCTTCGGTGCTGTCCTGGCTGATGAGGACATAGTTGCCCTTGTACGGCGTGACGCTGTACTCGTTGGCCACGCCGATCAGTGCGTTGTCGCCCTCGGTCTCGCCGTACATCCACTGGCTTCTGCCGGAGTTGAGGTACTGCCACTTGTCGGGGTCGGAGATGTTGGTTCCCTTGACGCGGGCAATCCGCATGTCCTTGTTGATGGGCGCGTCATCGGTGCCGTAGATGTAGGTGTACCCGTCGCCGCTCTGATCGGCGGACATCACGGCTGATCCCCACTGGACACCCGCCTCCGAGGGGAGGGGCTGCATCGATTCGGGCTCGGTGAGGTCCGCCAGGTCGAACGTGGCCACGAGCGATTGCTTGATTTTGAAGTCCCAGTCGCCGGAACCGAACTTGTGCCACTCGTGGAAGATGACCTGGAGCTTCTTCTCCCCGCCGATGGTGCTGACGAGGCCGTCGCCGAGCCAGTACCAGTGCTTCTCCGCCGAAGGCGGCATGATCGCTTTCCTGCCGGCGCCGGTGATGGTGGTGAGGTTGTCCCCGACCTGGGACACGAACGTGCTGTTGATCAACGGCGCGCTGGTGGGCCGTGTGCCGTTGTCGTTCAACGGGCCGAGGAAGGTGTCGGAGAACAGCCACAGGCGGCGGCCGTCAGGCAGCGTGACGCTGTACGTCGAATCGCCCGGGAACACGGTTCGTGCACCGTTACATGTCTCTGAGCTGGGGACTCTTACTCCAGCAGCGTGTTCCTGCCGTACTCCGGCCCTCAGTTCTGGCTGCCGTAGTCGCTTGCGGCCACCGTCACCGAGGTAGCTTGACCACGCGCTCGGGGTGGGCCGCGGTGACGTAGCGCATGGCCGCCTGCTCGGTGACACCGAACAGGCGCATCAGCCTGAGGGGGTCGGCGCTTTCGGACGCCTCGTGGAGGATGCGGGGTCGTGTCCCTCGTCGTGGTGTTGGGGATCAACTGGTCGGCGTGTTCGGGGTGTTGGGTAGCGCGGGGGCGCTTTCGGGGAGTTCGCGGTAGATCTCGCTCATGCCGCCTTCGGGGAGGTAGCGGCGGGGGAACGCGATCCATTCGTCGTGCATCTCGAAGAGCACAGCGGTGACCAGCCGGATGAGTGCGTCGTCGTTGGGGAAGACCTGGACGACGTCGATCCTGCGCTTGATCTCCCGGTTCACCCGTTCCAGCGGGTTCGTTGACTGGATCTTCTTCCAGTGTCGGGGCGGGAAGTCCGCGAATGCGGTCAGATCCTCTTTCGCCTCCAGCAGCATCGCTTTGACCTTGGGGAACTGGGTGCCGAGCATGTCGGCGACGGTGTCGAGCTGGGTGCGCACGAGGTCGGCGGTGGGCTGGGTGAAGATGGTGCGGATCGTCGCGGCGACCATTTCACCGGAATCCCGGTCGATCACGCTGAAGGCATTGCGCAGGAAATGAACCCTGCATCGCTGCCAGGCGGCGCCGAGCATCACCTTGCGGACCGCGGCGACCAGTCCGGCGTGCTGGTCGGTGACGACGAGACGGACCCCGGACAGGCCGCGTTCTCGCAGCGAGCGCAGGAACTCCTTCCAGAACGCCTCGCTCTCGCTGTCACCGACCATCAGGCCCAGGACCTCGCGATTGCCGTCTTCGGTGATGCCGGTGGCGACGACGACGGCCCGCGAGACGATCTGGTGGTTCACCCGTGCCTTGCAGTAGGTCGCGTCCAGGTAGACGTAGGGGAAGCGGACGTGGTCCAGCGGGCGGGTGCGGAACGCGGTCAGCGGCTCGTCCAGCGCCGTGCAGATCCGGGAGACCTCGGACTTGGAGATGGCGCTGTCGCCGCCGAGGGCTTTGACCAGGTCATCGACGCTGCGGGTGGACACGCCGTGCACGTATGCCTCCATGATGACGGCGTAGAGGGCTTGGTCGATGCGGCGTCGTCGCTCCAGCAGGCTGGGGAAGAAGCTGCCGGTGCGGACTTTGGGGATCTCCAGGTCCAGATCGCCGGCCAGCGTGGTGAGCACCTTCTCGCGGTGCCCGTTGCGGACGTTGGTCCGCGTCGGCGTGTGCTCGTTCCACTCCGCGCCGATGTGGGCACTCGCCTCGGCCTCGATCAGCTCCTGCACCATCCGCTCGGCGATGGCGCGGATGAGCTCGATTCCGTCGGTCGAGCGTAGTGACTCGAGCAGCCGTATCAGTTCAGACTGGGACAGGGCCATCGTGCACTCCTCGTGGTTGAACTGGGCGTTCACCAAGGAGAGTTACGCGGTGGCCCGCCTCCTGTTCAGGGAGCGGTACTCACCTGTGGAAGTGCGCCCCGGGCAGACGCCCGCGCACTCCCGGCTACTGATCGCGTACACCACGACGAGGGAAACCATCTCGCCGGAGACGTCGTACAGCACCACTTCGCCCTCGAGGACCTGGAGGTAGCGCTCGTACTGCTGCCACCACCGCTGGGACACCTTGCCCCAGGGCGCGTCCAGCGAGTTGTAGGTACGCGCCAGGGTCAGCTCCTGGCCGACGCCCGCGATGGAGAAGTCGGTGGCGGTCAGCATCAGGTTGCCCGTGGAATAGTTGATCCGGGCCGTCAGCGCGTCAGTGATCGCGAAGTCACTGATCTTGTGCCACGGCACGTCACCCTGCCCCTCGGGCACATGGGCCGGGATCTCCTGGACGGAGCGAGAGGACACCGACGTCGGCTCTGTCCCCTCGGCGCGCTTCTTCTGCTGCGCTCGCCAGGCAGCCACCTCGGGCGAGGGCGTGCGTTCGGCTTCTGGCGCGACGGGCTTGTTGGTGCCGACCTTCACGTCGGGCATCGTGAACGACGGAGCGTCCTGGCCCCACGCCGACTCCGGCTCATCGGCAGCGGAAGCGCCCGCGGCCGGCAGGAGGGACAGGGTGAGAGCGCCGGTGGCCAGAGCGGCGGCGGTGGTGAGGCGGGTTCTCTTTCGGGCACGCGAAACACGCGCACCCATGGTGCGTTGCGTCAAGACTTCCCCCCACAGGAAGACGGACCTCGCAGACCCCAGCGGTCACGAGGGGCCCACAATCTGGCACACGTCACCCCCCGAGACACGCGGCGATTCCCTCGAACAGTCGTTCCATGTGAAATGAAATGGCCTTCATGCAAGATCGGTATAAAACGGCCGGGATTTCACGGAGCCCACTTGTCTGAACACGACCGTTGCGCCCCGCGCGCCGAGCACCGGCGGCTAAGTGGCCGAGAAGACTCGGCCATGGACTGCACGCGCGGGGATTGTCGTCTCAATCCGCAGCCATTTCGGGCGTACAGAAAGGCAGAGCCGCGGTGGGCATCGGCGAGCGGCGGCTGCCGCTCCGCGCGGTGCCACCTGGTCGGCAGGAACACTTGCGCACCAACATCCGCCTCGAACACAGGACGCCCCCGGCTGGCCGGGGGCGTCCTGTGACGAGGCCCCCGGACCGAAGCCTCGGGAGGTCAGCTGGCATCGGGGCGCTGGCTCACAAGCTGGGTCAGCAGCTCGATGATCTGGACCTGGTTCCGGCGTCGATCTTGTTGCTGAGTGCCTCGACGTTCTGGTCCAGGTTGCCGACCTGGAGGCGCACCGCGATCAGATCGGACACGATGATCCCGAACTCACGGTCGTGCTGCGCCGCGACCTCTCCTTCGCCTCCTGCCAGATCCCTAAGGCATGGGGCAGGCGCCGGGCGGTGGAAGTAGCTGTGCTCAATCCCCCTGTCTGTGACGTTCGGTGACGGTGGCAGAGCCGTTCAGCGGTGTGCCGCCTATAGCGCTCTGTGGTGGTCCCATGCAAAGAGGGGAGAGGGGCCCGCCTCCCGCCGGTGCCCTGTGACGGCGTCTTGCGTGGTGTGACATCGAAGGATGAGGGGGCGGGATCACTCGCTTTGCGTCGGGCGGCCGCCTGTTGCGGATGTGTCCGACGTTACGTGGTGGATGCGTGCGGGATCAGTTGCGGTATTGCCGGCATTCACCAGTAAAGACAGCATCGAGGGCGTCGCGGAGTAGTTCCTTGCAGGCGGCGCGCAGCGGCCGGCCTCCGAGGGTGCGGTCGGGGTCCTGGTAGAGCTGTGCGGCCAGTCCGTCGGCGAGCGCTGTGATCCGGGTGGCAGCCAGGTCGGGGTCGGCGACCTCTTCGACTTCGCCGCATTCCTTGCCGTTGTGGACGGCGGTGGCCAGTTGGGCGCGGATGTCGGCGGCGGTGGCGTCGGCGACCTGGGCGAGCGTTGCGTTGTCGACGGAGCGGCCGAGGAAGGCTCGTGTGACGCGGTATTCGCCGCGTCGTTCGTCGTCGAGGGGCAATAGCTCCAGCAGGCTTTCGAAGACAACGTCGGAGATCCGCCGCTGGTGGGCGACCCCGTCCGTGATCTGTGCGGTGACCCGGTCCCGGAAAGCCTGGGTGACTTGGCCGTAGGCGAACAGCAGCAGCTCGTTTTTGCTGGCGAAGTAGTGCTGTACGAGGCCGACGGAGATCTGTGCCTCTTGGGCAACGGCTGCCATGGTCACCGCCTCCAGCCCTGCTGCGGCGACGAGGCGCTGGACGGCGTCGGCGATCTGGCGGCGACGGGCTGGGTGATCAGCAACTCGGGGCACGGGATAACCGTATCAATGTACGGTTACGAGGTAGCCATACGACCATACGGTTATGGCCGCCCACGCCTGCCCGGAGACCGGAGAGCCATGCCCCTGCGACCAGTCGCCCTGTCCTGCCTGCTCCTAGCCCTGCTGGTGTGGACCGGAGCGATCACCGCCCCGGCTGCACACGCCCGTGGTGACACCACCGCCAAGGTCGATACCTTCCTGCGCGAACGCGCGAAGGCCACGAAATCCCCCGGCCTGGCCTACGCAATCGTCAACCGCCGTGCCGTCGGGCACGTCGGAACCATCGGCCGCGACGGCGACGGCCAACCGGTCACCAAGAACACCCCGTTTCTGTGGGGTTCGGTCGCCAAACCGGTGACCGCTACCGCAGTCATGACCCTCGTCGAGGCCAGCAAGGTCGACCTCGACCAGCCGGTACGCGCCTATCTGCCGCACTTCACGCTGGCCGACCCCCAGGCGGCCAGCCGCATCACCGTCCGGCACCTGCTCACCCAGACCAGCGGCATACCCGAGTTTACCGACGCCGTCGACCGCTTCGAGCAGCGGGCCGATCCCTACCGCGCGGCGATGGCGGAACTGGCCGATGTCGAGCCCGCGTCCGAGCCCGGGCAGCGGCACAGCTACTCCAGCGCCAACTACCTGCTCCTCGGCGCCCTCGTGGAGGACGTCAGCGGCCGACCGTACGCGCAGTATCTGCGCGAACACGTCCTCAACCCACTCGGCATGCGTGACGCCATCACCACCCCGGAACAGGCCCACGCGATCCCGGGCGGCCACGACATCGTCTTCGGGCGGGCAGTCAAGACCAAGACCCGCTTCGATCAGACCGGCCCCAGCTACGGCTACCTCGGCGGCACCGTCGAAGACCTCGCGCACTTCGCTGTGGCCCACCTGAACAACGGCGCCTACGGACCGAACCAACTGCTAACGCGGCGCTCGGTGACCGAGATGCACCGGGGCGTCGCCCTCGTGGGCGGCACCCAGAAGTACGGTCTGGGCTGGCGCGACGATGCCCGCAATGCCGACCTGGGCACTCGCACGATCTGGCACAGCGGCGCTTCCCCCGGCTACCAGGCCACGGTGGTGCTGCTGCCCGGCGCCGACCGTGCCTTCGTCGTGATGCACAACGTCCACGGCTACTTTCAGGGCTCCGACCTCACCGCCACCGGACTGGGCGCCGCCCGCATTCTCGCCGGCGGCCAGCCCAACGTGCCCGCGGCCGACACCTCGTACCACGTGATCCTGGGCGTCCTGGTGAGTGTCCTGGCCCTTGCCGCGGCTGAGATCGCCTGGAGCGTCTATCGGTTATTCCGCCCGGCGTCCAAGCCGCGCAGCCGTCTGCGGCTCCTGACCGGCACTGCGGGCTGGACTCTCGGCGGCATCGGCTTGGCTTGGCTGGCCAAGGGCCTCGTCCCGCTGGCCACCGGCGCGGACCAGGATCTGATCCGCCTGTGGGCACCGGACATCGGCTGGCTTCTGCTCGCCATCATCATCGCCGGATACACCCTGGCCGCTGTCCGGCTGGCGGAAGGCTGCCTGCGGTTACGGCCAAGCCGTCGCCGCCTCCACGTCATCGCCTCCGAGCACCGGCAACCATCACGTAACGTCACGGGTCAGGGGTTATGACACCGCCTCTCACCACCGGCGTACCAAGTATCGACATCGGCCTGCGTGCACTCGGCGAGGATCGCCGCGGCGGCTTGGGAGGCACAGGGGGCACGGGCGGTAACGCATCGTCATGCCCTCGAGCGCACCGCGGGTGAGCGTAGACGCGAGGAGGCCCGTACACGCTGTGCGTGCACGGGCCTCTGGTCGAGCGCCGGGCAGGCCTTGCACCTGCATTTCCCCGCAGGAAGCGGGGCATCTTTCCTTGGACCACCAACGCATCACCGGCTGCCGCGTGTTGTGGCGACCAGTTCAAGATCTACTGTATCGGACGGAGGGGCGGGGGTGCGACATGAGGCGGGCGTTGGGCGCGAAGGCGGAGGCGGGAGACCGCGCCAGGGCGGCTCGTGCGCGGAAGCGCTTGAGGTAGTAGGCCGTGGCGGTACCGTTCGTGCTGCCGGCGAGAATCGCCTTTTCCCAGCAGACGGCGACCGCTTCCTTGAAGAACATCCGGGCTGAGGCCCGTTCGTGGTCGTCGGCGGTGACTTCCACCAACAAACGTTCGGGGCCCTGTCCGCGCCCAGGCGCCGGAAGGTGGCTGGTGGCGCAGCCGCTCCGGTTGGGCAGTTCCTCGGCCGGCGCGGTCTCAGTAGTGACGGGGCGGTCGCTCAGGGACGCCGCGAGGATGACCAGTTGTTCGGCGAACTCGGGGCCCAGCACCGGGAACTCGAGGTCGGGGTGCTGGTCGTAGCTGGCGGTCACGGAAGCGGCGACGAATTCGATGACGGCCTGAGCCGCCTGCGTGCGCGGGCTCGTGCGGCTGAGCCGGCTCAGGACACGCAGGAGCGTGGCCAGGTTGGTGTCGGCGGTCATCACCTGGCAGGCCAGGGCCTGTTCGCCGGTGTCGGCGGTGTCACCGTCTTGCGGGGGGGGGTGAACAACGGTCTGGTCCTGCCACAGTGCAGCGGCGTAGGTGTCACCGCGGGCGAAGTCTGCCGGAGCGGGGCCTGAGCGCGGTAACCGGGGTGCCGCGGACATTTTGTCTCCGGTGACCGCCCAGGAGCCTGTCCCCCTGGCCGGACCGGAAGCGACAGCCAGACGTCACTCCACGAGCCGCAGCGGACGGGCCCTGCGGCGGTCACCGGAGGCGGGAGGGGGCGTCGGGCTTCAGAGGATGTCGTCGTTGGAGTCGAACGCGTGCTCGTCGGGGGGAAACTCGTCGAAGTACACCGAGTCCGTCTCTCCTGTCAGGACGGACAGGAGAAAGGGCGTGCACTGGGTCGGGTGGTGTTCCCATTCCGGTCCCCGGCCCTCGTTGAACATGACGGTCCACTCATCAGGCTTCTGCTCCGGCCGACGCAACCAGTACAGCATGGCGCCGCTGCCCTCGATGTACGCCCACGGCAGGACCTGGGCCTGGGGATCGTCCTGCAGCTGCGCCGGCTTGGGTTCGGTCTCCCACAAGTTGGCCAGGACTTCTGCCCGCTCCGTGGCCTGGTCGAGGAGGTTGTAGTCCTCGTCCGGACATGCGGGGTCCAGGAGCCAGATGGTCTCGTCGAAGACCCCGCCTCCGTAGGCCTCAACGAGTTCCTTGTAGTCCTGCGGCAAGGCGGTGCCAAGCCGCTGCTCGGCGGCAACCCAATCTCGCGGGCGGCGGGGGCCA
The DNA here is from genome assembly GCF_055639375.1 of Streptomyces sp. NPDC039462. Classification (NCBI taxonomy): domain Bacteria; kingdom Bacillati; phylum Actinomycetota; class Actinomycetes; order Kitasatosporales; family Streptomycetaceae; genus Streptomyces; species Streptomyces sp. NPDC039462. The sequence goes on along the minus strand of NZ_JBVKAO010000010.1, from coordinate 163,974 downwards.
GGGGGAGGAACGAGAGCGGCAAGGCGTTCCACGGTGGGGTGCATCGGGGCCGGTTTCCTTTCCTTGACGGGGGCCTACTTGGGCTTGGGGCATTGAAGGTAGAGACGCTGTTGGTGCTGCTTCCGCCTTCGTAGGGGGTGAAGGAGAAGCCGCGGTTGCCGTGCGCCTCCAGGGTCATTCCCAGGGGGATGACGTCGCCGGGATCGTTGGTCCGGTAGATGGGCGTGGCCTTGTCGTCGATGGTCTGGCCGCACTCGGACTCGACACGGGCACCGAACGCGTCTACCGCGCCATGCTGGACCATCGTGACGACGGGATATCCGCACTGTCCCAGCGACTCGCACTGCCGGAGGACCGGTTACGCGACTGCCTCGACCGGCTCCATTCCCTCGCACTCGTCCGGCCGTCCGCCAAGGTCGACAGCGCCTTTCGGGTACTGGGACCGGAACAGGCCATGAAGCTGCTGCTCGCCCGCCAGCAGGCCGAACTCGCCGCCCACCAGGAGCGCCTGGAGAGCGCGCGGGTCGCGGCCGCGCAACTCGTCGCGGAGTGCGCCGCCCTGCACAGACCCTCGGCCGGCTTCCACACCGAGGAGCTGACCGGCGCGGAGGAGATACGCGAGCGGCTCGCCCGACTCGCCTCCGACGTCCGCCACGAGATCATGACCCTCGCTCCGGGCGGCGCCCATTCGGAGAGCGACCTGGAAGCCAGCCGCAAGCCGAACGCGACCCTGCTGGACCGCGGTGTCACCATACGGACCGTCTACCTCGACAGCATCCGCAACCACCAGCCCACGCTCCGGCACGTCCAGTGGCTCCACGAGCGCGGCGGCCACGTCCGCACCGCTCCCAGCCTGCCGATCCGCATGATCATCGCGGACCGGACCGAGGCCGTCCTCCCCCTGGACCCCGCGGACGCGAGCTGTGGCGCCGTGGTCCTCACGGGGCAGGGCGTCATCACGGCCCTGTGCGAGCTGTTCGACAGCACCTGGCAGGCCGCGAACCCCTTGGTGCCCACGGTGGAACGGGACACCGACGGCCTCACCCCGCAGCACCGCGAGGCCCTCCGGCTGCTTGCCCAGGGGCTGAAGGACGATGCGATCGCCAAGCGCCTGGGCGTCTCCACTCGTACCGCCCGCCGCTTCGCGGCCGAACTCATGGACGCACTCCAGGCACGCAGCTGCTTCGAGGCGGGCGTCCACGCGGTTCAGAACGGCTGGCTCCCCGCGCACCGCACCTGACGGCCCGGCGGCGATCGCGCCACCGTTTCGACTGCCGGACACCAACCGAGACCCGACCGTCGACTCGTGCCACCGCCCCCTCCGCCCCCGGCACCCCTCTCCCCGTCAATGGCCTTCACCGCCCCAGCAGTTCGGCCAATCGGGCAAGGATGGCATCGATCTCATGCGGTGTGAGGGGTACGAGTTCGAACAGCAGCTCCTGCGCATCCCGCCGACCGGGCATGGCCCAGATCGACGGTGACCCTGCTCGCAGCGCTTCGTCCAGAGCGGCCGAGTCGATCGCCGACACAGCGGGATCCACCGCCAGCCGGGCGCGGGCGAAGGGCAGGCCGGTCGGGTCGGGGACGGACGACGCGGTGACGCCCCGGACGGCACCCGCCCGCTCGACGAAGTCCGCCACCTTGTCCGCCTGTTGCTGCCGCCACACCGCCATGTCCAGCTCCTGACGCGCCTCGAGCGCGGCGAGGACGCCGATCACCGCCTCCTTGCTCGCCTTCATCGCACGGCCGATGCCCCGTTCCTGCGCCCGCACCGCCGCCACCGCACCAGCCCGGCCCACCACCAGACCCGCGGTCGGGGAGCCCAGGTACTTCTGGCCACTGATGGCCACCAAGTCCGCTCCGGTGGCGAGGAGTTCACCGATCCTGAAGTCTTGCGCGGCACCATCGACGACGACGGGGACCCCCCGACGATGAGCGACCGCCACGGCGTCGGCCAGCTCGGCACCGGACCCGCGCACGAGACGGGACGACACCAGCAGCAGGCACGCGACGTCCTCTCGGGCGAGACCCGTCTCCAGATCCTCCAGCGTGAACCCGCTCTCCGTGCCCACGGGAACCGGGACCGCACCCGCCAGCCGGACGGCCTGCACGATGGGATGCCCGTAGTTGACCGCGTGTCCCGCCGGAAGGACGACTGCGCCGGGCATACCGGTCGTGTCCGGCAGCGCCTCGACGCGCTCCGGGGACTCCCCCGTCATCGCGGCGGCGACCGCGAGAGTGATCGCCGAGGCCGTGCAGTGCACGACGGTCCCCGCCTCCGCCCCGGTGAACCGAGCCAGGGACCGGTCAGCCGCCTCCTGCAATTCGTCCATCACGAAGAACTCCGACAGCGCCCCGGCGACCGCGGCGCCGACGTCGTCCCCACTGCGTGAGACACCGAGGGGTGTGTAGGGCCCTCGTGCGTTGATGATCCGGCTGAGTCCGTATGCGGCGTGCAGTCCCATGGGAGCCATCCTGCCCTCCCCAACTGCACCGGCAGCGACATGTAGTGCGACGCCCCCATCATCCGTGCGAAGCGCGGGCGCACCGAACGCCGCCCTCCGCTACGGGGCCGGCAACATGTGCCCTGGCAGTAGCCACGCTCCGCAGCGTCGCCGGGACGTCGGCAGTACCCAGGCAGCTCTGTGGGTCCGTGCAGCATCGGGGTGCTTCTGGTGAAGGTCCTGGTCATGCCGATGAGACCTGCGTTCGACCCGGGCAAGGGCCCGGAATACCCGGCGTCTAGGGTGAGCTTGTGCAGCATTTCGAGGTCGTGACAGCCGTCGCCGCACCCCCGGACCAGGTGTTCGCGGTATGCCTGGACGTGGAGTCGCATACCCGCTCGATGGCCGATTCTTCGGAGCGAGCGGTTGGCGGCAGGACCCGGGGCGAGCTGGCGCTCGGTGACACGGTGACCTTCCAGGCTCGCCATCTCGGTCTGACCTGGCGGCTCAAGGCCCGCATCACCTCCTACGACCGGCCCCGGTGTTTCGTGGACGAGCAGGAGTCCGGACCGTTCAAGCGATGGCGTCACGCCCACCACTTCGAGCCGGACGGCACCGGCGGCACCATCATGCGAGACGTCATCGACTTCGCCTCACCGCTGGAGCCTGTCGGACGCATCGTCGACAGACTCCTCCTGCGCCGGTATATGTCCCGCCTCATCAGAATCCGCAACGCCTACCTGGCCAGCACTTTCGACTGAGTGGCCGGGCCAGTAACCCGTGCTCCACCGCAATCGCCCCGCGCCGCCGGTGGACCGGGGCGGACGCGATGCGTCTCTACCCAGCAGCAACCCGACGGGACAGAGCACCAGGGCCCGAATTGACCAACAGCGTCCCCTCACGGGCGGCGGGCCGTCCCATGCGCTGACGTTATTTCTCGTGAACATTCCCGAGCCCGTCGGCCTCCAGCTGCTGCCACTTGAGGAGTCGTTTCGCGGTGAGTGCGGGTGTCGCGTTCTGCCCGACATTGCGATGTCGGTTTGTTTTGACGTCAGTCGGGGGCTCGCAGTGGGACTGTGAGGACGGCTAGGGCGATGACTGCGGCCAGGGGACCCAGCAGGGCCCACCGGGCCGAGCGGGCGAGGCGGCACACGCCGGGAGCAAAGCAGAGAGGGGCCAGCACGACAGCAGTCAGGCCGATCTGGACCGCCGCCACCTCCAACCAGGGGACCACCGACGTCAAAGGCTGTGCCCAGGCAACGCATAGAACGGCCAGGAGAAGGACCGGACCCACCACGATCAGTGCCGTCCAGCTCCAGAAGAACAGGGAAAGGCATCGGCAGGCTGGTCAGTCGGCCAGATCACGGGGTTTGACGTTCCTGGTGACGTTTACGATCCCAGCCTCCGGCGGGCGACCGGTTCACGACATGAGCGCGAATACTCAGCGGGCCCTCGCCGGCTACTCAGGCGGCCACGGTCACCGCCCCTCGCCTCCGGGCACCCTCACCCCGGGCCACCCAGACACAAAGGCCGACAGCGCGGCACGCTTGCCGCGCCTCCTCAGCCACCACCTGCGCGAGCGCCTGGCGGTCGACGTGCCGCTCCACCGCGGCGAGGACCAGGCGCTGCAGCTCGGCCGCATCCAGTGCCTCGACCTCCCACTGCACCGGGCGCCGGCGGTCGTAGCCGTGGCGCCTCGCCCATGCCGCCCACCGCGGGTCGGTGGCCTTACTCGCCGTGGGCGGCAACTCCTCCACGTACAGCAGCACCGTGGGGCGTCCATCGGCTGCGGTCCGCTCGCGGACCAGCTGTGCGTACGGCTCGCTCGAAAACCTCCGCACGGCCAGGGCCGGGCCCCCCAACTCATCTAGCCACGCGTCGATTTGGGCCCGGAGGGTGTCCTTCTCGCAGCACACGTACAGCGCCACGGCCTGGCCCCGGGTCCGGGTCCAGTCCAGCCGGAACGCCGCTTCAGGTGGCTGATTTGTCGAGCGGCTGCGGAGGTGCCTGGTTCGGTGGAGCTATGTCCTGGTCGGGAGTACGGGTCTGTGCTGCGTGGACCTGTGAGGTCTTGCGTCCTCGGGTTCCCATGAGGGTCGTGAGGGTGGAGGCGCCGGCGACTGCGGCGATGCCGAGCCACTGGGCCGTGCCGAGACGCTGTCCGAGGATGAGCAGGCCGAACAGGGCGCCCGCGGCGGGCTCCAGGCTGGTGAGAACGCTGAAGACGCGGGGCGGGATACGGCGCAGGGCCTCCAGGTTGAGGGTGTAGGGCAGCACGCTGGAGGCGATGGCCACGATGGCCGCGATGCCCAGGACTTCCGGGTCGAGCAGGCCGCTGCCGGCGTGGGCGATGCCGTAGGGGGCGCTGAGCAGGGCTGCCCAGCTGATGGCCACGGCCAGGCCCTGGCCGCCGCTCAGTCGGGTGGCCATGCGGGAGGAGGCGAGGATGTATCCGGCCCAGCAGCATGCTGCTGCGGCCGCCAGCGCGAGGCCGGCCGGGGGAAGGGGGCCGGTGCCCGTGCCGCTGAGCAGGATGACGCCGCCTGCCGCCAGGAACGCCGGCAGCAGGTCGATCAGCCGGCGTGAGCCGACCAGGGCGATGGTGAAGGGGCCGAGGAACTCGATCGTGGCGACGATGCCGAGCGGGATGTGGTCGACGGCTTCGAAGAAGGCGATGTGGTGGCCGGCGAGGAGGGTCCCGGCGGCGAGCACCGTCTTCCAGGCTCCCTTCGCCTCCGTCAGAGTGTGACGGCCGGGGCGCCACAGCAGGCACAACAGCACGCCGGCGATCAGCAGACGCAGGAAGACCACCCCGGCGGCGCCTGCTTGGGGATACGCGAGCGGGGCGAGGGCCGCACCGAACTGAATGCCGCTGACACCGGCCAGGACGAGCAGAGGGGCGGGCGCCCTTTCGGCCAGGGCGGAAACGCCCCGGGCCGGGCTGGAGTACTGCATGGGAATGTCCGTGTCCTCGAGACGGGGACGGCGCATGCGTCCCGGGCTGTTGCTTCTGGCGGCTGTCCGGCCTGCGACGGCGTGAGTTCAGGCGGCGACGCGCAGCAGGAGCTTGCCGGTGGAGGCGCGCCCGCCGACGAGGCGGTGTGCGCCTGCCGCGTCGGCCAGGTCGAATTCGGCGGTGACGGGCAGGGTGACCCTTCCGTCGGTGACGGCGCGCACAGCGCGCTCGGTCAGTGCGTGCAGGGCGTCGGGCGCCGACTGGGCGAGCGCGAGTACGGAGAAGCCCCCGATGGAGCGTCCTTGGGCATACAGCTCGCTCTGGCCGGCCTGCCAGGGTTCGGCCCCGCCGGCGTTGCCGAAGGACACCATGCGTCCGAAGACGGACAGTGCCTCAAGGCCGCGGCGCAGCGTGTCGCCGCCCACCGGGTCGAGGACCAGGTCGACGCCCTTGCCGCCGGTTGCCCGGCGCACGTCCCTGTCGAAAGCGGCGGGAGAGAACACTTCGTCGTAGCCGTGCGCCAAGGCGTACGCGGCCTTGGCGTCGGTGGAGGCCACCCCGTACACGGCACCGGCGCCCGCCGCCCGGGCCAACTGTCCCGCCACCGTGCCGATGCCCCCGGCCGCGCCGTGCACCAGCACGCTCTCGCCGGCTCGCAGCCGTCCCACCTCGTGGATCAGTGCGTGCGCGGTCGGCAGCACGATGGGGAGCGTGGCCGCGGTCCGCAAGTCCATCCCGCCGGGCAGCACGAACACCGTCGCGGCTTCGGCGAGGACCACTTCGGCATAGCCGCCGCCGTCGACGAGAGCGGCGACCTCCTGTCCCGTCCGCAACCCCTCGACGTCCTCACCGACCGCCCGGATGCGCCCGGACACCTCCAGGCCGGGGCGGTAGGGCAGCGCAGGCACCCGGTAACCCGCCGCCCGCGCTTTGACGTCCGCGAAATTCACCCCGGCCCAGACCACGTCGACCGTCACCTGGCCAGGACCTGGCTCAGGCACCGGAGCCTCCACGATGCGCAGCACCTCAGGGCCGCCGTGTTCCTGTAACTCAACCGCACGCATACGCAGCCCCCTGCCGCGAGTGTTCAACGGAAAGCGAACACTAGCACTGTATGATGAGCGTCGAACACTGGGCGCGGGAGGCTGAGTCGTGACGGACCGCACAGAGGGCAGAAGCCACCGCCAGTCACCGGTGCACACCCACCCCGACGATGTGCCACTGCTGACGGCCCTGTCCGCGCTCGCCGACCCCGTGCGCATCCAGTTGGTACGCGACCTCGCGAGCCACCCGGACTGGACACTCAGCTGCAGCAACTTCGACGTGCCGGTCGGCCGAGCCGCGAAGAGCCACCACTTCTCGGTCCTGCGCGACGCCGGACTCGTCGAGCAGCGCGACCAGGGGCCCAAGAGGCTCAACCGGCTGCGCCGCGAGGAGTTCGATGCCCGCTTCCCCGGCCTTCTCGACCTGACGCTCCGCGCCGATGATGCGGACTGACCTGCGGCTGACCTGCCCGTGCGCGGTGATGTGGCTCTGATCGACGATGGAAGCATGCCGGTTCGGCGGAGCGGTGGCGTTTCGATGTCGTCGGCCGGTCGTGGACGGCACTGCAAGGCCCAACCCGGCTCTGTGCGCGGACTGCGACTGGCAGTTCGTCACCCGCCTCCGGCAAGCCTGGTAGCACGCTTCACGGAAGTTGAGCGGAGAAGGACACCCTGCGCCGGCAACTGACCGGCCGGCTCGCCCCTGCGAGCATCCCGGTCCCGGTGGTTCGCGGCTTCGGCTCGCAGTCGTACGCCAACACCTTTCGGTGATGGGGCAGTTGGTTGGGGAGCGCGGTGCGGGTGGGCCGACGCCTGCCCATGTGGGCTTCTGCAGCTTCCTCGGTCACTTCTGGGATGCCGGGACGAGAGCGGGGGCGGCCTTGAAGGAGATGGCCTCCATGAGCGGCTTGCGCTTGGTGTTGTGGAAGGCGGCTACGCGCCACTGGCCGTCCTGCTCCCGGACCAGGGTGTAGGTCTGAACCTTGGTCAGCTTCTTCGGCTTGCTGCCCTTGTAGCTGTCGCCGCGGCCGGTGATCACTGCGGTGTCTGGACCGTAGAAGCGGATATCCAGGATCTCGTCGGCGAGTTGTGTGCCCTTGAGGAATTTGGCGAACAGCGTCCGGTGGCTGTCGATGATGTCGCGGCGGCCCTGGTAGTGCGTGCCGACGAAGGTGACGTAGGTGGCGTCCTGCGTGAACTGCGCACCGTACGCGTCGGCGTCGTGGCGTCGCCAGGCGTCGACGAGTGAGGCGATCACCGCGGTAACGGCATTCCTGTCGTCCGTGGTGGGCATGAAATCCTCCCGGTAGCTACACTGATGCAGATGTTGCAGGTAGACATTATCTGCATGTGTGCAGCTATCTAGGCAAGGGGCATCCAGGGACATGGCCGACCTGACGCCGGCGGACGAGCACGTGGTCTTCCGTCAGTACCTCGACGCTGTGGGACTCCACGGCATGGCCGGGGCGGAAGCGGTGGGGCTCAGCGCCTCCGAGTGGTATGCGCTCAGCCAGATCGCGTTGGAAGGCACGCTCACCTCGGGAGACCTGGCCGCACGCGCCGGTCTCACCACCGGGGCGACCACTCGCCTGATCGACCGCCTGGAGCGAGCCGGATTCGTCCGCCGGGCTGCCGATCCAGATGATCGGCGCAAGGTCATCATCGAGCCGGTGGCCGACTCCCTCGACCGTGTCGAAAGAGTGGTCGGGCCGGCCCGGCGCCAGATCACCGACGTCCTCAGTCGGTACACGCCGGACCAACGCGCCGTTCTCTTCGACTACTTCGCTCACGCCGCCCCTGCATTCCGGGTGGCCACCGAAGAGATCAGGGACGCAGCAGCACGCCGCCGTCAGCACAAGGGAGGTGCGGCGGCACGCCGCCCGTGAGGGTCGTGATTGTGACCGATGCAGGGTACGACGTCACTCGCCTGGCCTGGGTCCACATCGGCACTGGCAACCCACCGCCATCTACTGATCCGCCGCAACCGGACCACTGGCGAACTCGCCTTCTACCGCTGCTGGTCCCCCACCGAAGTGACGCTGGCCGAACTGGTCCGCGTGCCCAATAGAACCGCAACACCTCACCCGAACAGAGGCCGCCGTGGGTTCTTTGATGGAGAGCGCGCTGCGTCATCGTTGATCCGGCGGCCGCCGGATCAACGATGACGCAGCAAAACGAGATTTCACCCAGCCAGGTGGTCAGTCGATGAATGCGAAGCGGTTGTTGGCGGCTGAGCTGCACGACCACTGAATGAGGTCGGCGCCGTTGCCCCTGCTGGCGCCTTCAACATTCAGGCACTTCCCGCTCTTCTTGTTCTTGAGCCGGTACGTGCCGTCCGAGAACCCTTCCACGTACCACAGCCCGTTCGCCTGCTCGTTGCACGGCCACTGCACGACCTTGGCCCCGTTGGCGGTGCTGCCGCCCTTGACGTTCATGCACTTCTGGCTGTGGTAGTTCTTGACCTGGACTGTGCCGTCGCTGGCCCTGTAGAACCCCCACCAGAGGTTTCCCTGCGAAGCACATGACCACTGATCGAGCTGTACGCCGTTCCCGGTGTTCCACCCCGGCAGGTCGGCGCACTTCCCGGAGTGCGCAAACTTCATGTAGCCCCAGCCGTCACCGGCTTGAGCCGAGAACTGCTGCCCCACGCTCTGGCGCTCCACAGGAGTGTCTTGGGCCGCAGCAGTACCAGCGGGCATGACAGCGGCGGCCAGTCCGGCAAGAACCGCTGATGCGGCGATGCCAGCCCTCTGAAGTCTCAGCATGTTTCTCCCCGTGTTCCGGTCCGTTCGCGCCGGACCCCCCGGTGCGAATTTCACGGACGAGAACCTACGGAGCTTCGACTCGGTACAAATCAACCCAGGGGTGGGAATGTCAGTAAACCTTCGTTGTAGCTGTTCGTAAACTTGGGTGGTAGTGCTCACGCGTCCGGCCAGGCACGCACCGAGCTGGTGGTGCTGAGATCGATCCGTCTAGCCGCCCATGCCTGTCGGTGCTTCGACGGCCCCGGGCACCGCGCCCGCCTGGAGGAGATGCTGCGCACGCACGGGCCGGGCAGCAGGCCCGCCTCGCACGGCCGGTACGCGCTGATCGGACAGCCCGAGACCCTGGTCATCCTGGGGCGAATGGAGACTGCCCCATTCCTCCTGCGCGGCCAGTGGGAGAAGGAGTTGGAGACCGTCTTCCTGGACGGCCTCGAGTTCGTGCGGGGGCCGCGTGTCCGCCTCAGCCGGTGAGCAGCCGGGAGCGATGGCGGGACCCGGGCAGGGTGTTCATGTCCGGGCCCCGCTCTCGTCTCGTCAGCCGAAGTCGAGCGTGTCCTGTGCGAAGTCGGTTGGGGCCGGGCTGGGCTGGGGCGGTGGCGGTGCGCCGTCCTGACGCGTGGCCTTCCGGCGCTCGATCAGCTCGTCCTTCCAGCCCTTCTCCGGGGGCCACGGCACGCCCCGCTCAGCTAGTGCCGTATCAGGCAGCGTTCGCCTTGTTGTGATCGTGACTGGGTACCGCAGTTGACCAGTGGGCGCGCGATTTGTCAGCCTGCGCATTCGCGGTCCCGCTGGGCTCGGGCAGCCCAGGTGGGCCCGACTCTGGCGCGCTCAGCTGCGGACAGGTAGCTGGCGGGCGAAGCGGCGGACAGCGTCGGTGAAGGCATCTGGGTCGTCGAAGTTCGCGAGATGCCTTGCCCGCGGGATCAATTCGACGCGGGCGTGCGGATGCGCGCGGGCGAAGTCCCTCTCGCCGGACCGGAAGACGGCGTCCTTCTCGCCGTTCAAGATGAGCACGGGAGCCGCCACATGACGCATCGCACTCGCGTCGAAGCGGCCCAGCACCTCGCCCCAGGCGGCCGGCAGGGTGTGGAAGGCGTAGCCGGAGCGGATGGTCGCCTCCACCACCTCGGGTGGATAGAGCCGGCGCAGCAACCGGTCGTTCCACCGGGCCAGCCGGTCCGCCGGTAGGCGAGGGACGAGTCCGGCGACCCACCGATACGGCGTTGCCCATGGGCCACGAGTTGAGGCGCTGGCCCCAGCAAGGACCAGCCCCCGCAGCTGCTCGGGGCAGCGCCGCGCGAACTCCAGCGAGGCGTATCCGCCGAGCGAGTGCCCGACGATCAGAGCCGGTCCGCTGTCGAGCGAGTCCACCGCGGAAGCGATGATCTCCGTCGCCGTGTTCAGGCTCCAGGGTTGAGTCGAGCGGGCGCCGTGGCCTGGTAGGTCAACAGCGGCTACCGGGAAGTCCTCTTGGAGTGCGGCGAGCTGTGGGCTCCACTGTCCCGCGTTGAACCGCGTCCCGTGTACGAAGACGATGGGCGGTGCACCCGTTGCCGTCATGAGTCCCCCAGATCAGCGCTCTCCTCGGGCCGACTCTACCGGCGGGCCATCCCGGCGCTGAGGCGCGGAGGTGCCGGCCAGTGAGGACGCTCAGGCCCCATCCTTAGACCTGCACGTTGCGAGTAAGACCTCTGGCAGGAGCACGTGCTCGCCGTTAGCGTCGCTCGCATGCAGTGCTTCGCTTCCTGGCGTACTCGCCGCTGAGGGTCGGCCCGCCGCCACGACATGCCGCGAGCGGGCCACAGGTGTCCCCCTCTCCCCTCCCTCAGTTTTGCGAGGCACGCTTCATGCTCATTCGAGAGTTCGCTCAGAGCGACCTGGCACGCCTGACCCAGCTGACCATCGAAACCTTCCAGGCGTTCTACGAAGGGTCGTTCCGCCCACTGGTAGGCGACGCCGTCTTCGACATCCAGCACGGCAACTGGCGCGACGACTACCGCCAGCAGGTGCCTGGCCTGCACGACCCGGAGCAGAACAAGTACGTGGCCGTCGCAGAGACCGACAGCGTCATCGTCGGCTACGTCGGCTGGCAGGCAGACCCGCTCCGCGGACACGGCAGGATCGAGGTCCTCGTCGTCGCAGAGGACCACCGTCGCGACCACGTCGGCACCAGGCTGTGCCAGCACGCCTTCAGCGAGCTGCGCAGTCTCGGCGCGAAGATGGTCGAGATCGGCACAGGCGGTGACGCCTTCCATGCGCCGGCCCGCAGCCTGTACGAGAGCCTCGGCTGCGTCAAGCTGCCGACGGCGGTGTACTTCCGCCAACTCTGACCGGCCCTGGGTGGGCCGCAGGACCGCGGCCCACCCCAGTCAGCAGATCGCGTTTTGTGGTCAGGCAGGCTGCAGGGCGGGGGGCGGCCGCGGCACACGGCGCCCGGGACGCCTGAACGTCCTGCGCACATCCAACCGCCTCTGGACCTACTTCAGCCCTGCCGAGGAGATCGCTCCCGGCGAGCGCACCGGCCGTTTCCGGATCGGCGGCGACCAAGTGATCCGGCGCCGCCGGCCGCAGCAGCCGCATCTCAGCGGAGGATGCCGCCCTCGCCCTGGTCGACGAGGTGGAACTGCCCCGCTTCGCCCAACGCCGCCGGAGTGCTCGGGTGCACCTCACGCTCGATGCGCGGCATGATCTCGGGCAGATAGATCTTCTGGATGGCTTCGCCGGCATCGTGGGTCTCCCAGTGGCCCCGAGTCGCCCAGCGCTCGACCAGGACGAACCGGGCCGGATCCTCGTGCGAGTGGTACGCCTCCCAACTGACACAGCCGTCCTCGGCAAGGCACAGCGGGCGCATGCGGGCCAGGGCGTCGAGCCGCTCACGTGTGCCCGGCGCAGGCATCGACGGGCTGTCGTTGTCCGCCGGGTGGCGTGAGCGAGCGTTCGAACGTCCGGTCATTCGTCTTATTCGTCTCATTCGTCGCGCAGGCCGTCGGGACGCATCATGCGCCACATCGCCGGCAGGCTCAGCAGCGTGACCAGCAGGACGACTCCGCCACCGATCCCGGCCATCCCCGCAATGCTGGCCCAGGCCACCGCGAGCGGCAGGCCTGCCATCTTCAGCAGCATCGAGCCGAGACCCAGGCCGCCGACGACGGCCAGGGCCAGGCCGAGCAGGACCGGCAGCGCGGTCTGCCACAGCACCGACAGGCCGAGCGTCGAGCGCGGGGTGCCGAAGGCGACGAGCACCGCGAGCAGCTTCCTCCGCTCACGGAGCTGGTCCAGCATGATCACGAGCATGCTCGCGCCGATCAGCAGCAGCGTGACGGTCGCACCGATGAACAGGCCGCGCTTGATGTTCCTGAACTCCGGTGCCTGTTCGTTCTCCACGTTCTCTTGGACCTCGAGCAAGGGGTCGATCCGCGCGGCGGTGTTGCGGACTCGCTCGGCCGCGTCGCGGTCGGCAGGGTCCAGCTTCACCAGCAGTTCCGTGCCGGCGTCCGCCAGGTCGCGGGTCCTGATCGCCTCGGGCGTGGCGAAGACGCCGGTCGTGAAGGACCCCGCCGGGTCCGGCACCACCTGTGTGGCACGGGCGGTGGCAGGGACGGTCCACAGCTTGGGCGCGGCCTTCGGGGAACCCTCCTCCGAGGCGGCCAGGTCGACCTGTTCACCCGGGTCGGGGGTGTACGAGCCGCCCTTCAGGGGGTCCTCGCCCAACTCGTCGGCGACGGTGTAGACACTGCCGGGCCGGCAGCCTGGGGCCTCGACGACCTGCCGCAGGCTCGCGCAGTCACCGACGATCACGAAGGCTCCGGGCGCGTCGCTGCCGGGCTCGGCGGCATGGCCGAGCGTGTAGGTCAGGGCGGATGTCACGCCGGGCGTGGCCCGCAGGGCGGCCAGGTCCTCGCGCTGCCGGTTCTCACCCTCGTACGCCCCGGTGATCCGCAGCTCGCCGCGGACCGGGCTGCGGCCGGTGGTGTGCGTGTACCGGCTCTCCAGGCCCGAGAACAGCATGTGCACGGCGATCGCCCCGGCCACCGCGAGGGTGATGCCGCTGACCATGCGTGCGGCCGTGCCGCTGTCCGCCTGCAGGCGCCGGCCGGCGAGTTGCAGCGACAGCGGACCGCCCCGCAGCCGTCCGACGACGGCCTCCATCGCCCAGGGCAGCAGCGCCGTGACCCCCGCGAGGAGCAGCATCGCGCCCACCGCGATCTTCGGTTCGTTGACCCGGGTCTGCGGATCAAGGCCGTCGATCATCGGGAAGAGCAGCGCCACCCCGGCGGCCGGCAGCAGCAGCCGCCACCACAGCCGCCGCTTGACCGTACCGGCGTGCCGTACGACGCCGAGCGGTTCGACGGCGACGGTGCGCAGCGCGAACAACGTGACGGCGACGGCGAGGACCGGCACGCCGGCCACGATCAGCGCGGCGAGCACCGGGTCCGGGGCCACGTCGGAGGCGAAGACGCTGATCCGCCACAGTTCGACCGTGCCGACGAGCCGCCGTCCGCCCGCGAAGAGCCCGAGGCCCACGGCGAGTCCTGTCAGCGCGCCCACCAGGGCCTCACCGGCCGCGATGCGCCGGATCGTCGCGGTGTCCGAGCCGACGAGGCGCAGCGCTGCCAGCCGCCGGTCGCGGCGCTCGCCCCCGAAGCGGACGGCCCCGGCGATGAGCACCGCCACCGGCATCAGCAGCACCACGATGGCGATGACGAGCAGCAGCATGAGGAACGAGTCGAGTCCCTCGGAGGGGCTCGGGCCGCCGAAGTGGTCGGTCCGCGTCGGGTTGTCGCCCTTCGGGGTCAGGTCGTCCGCCCCCGCGTAGTAGGCCAGTTCGTGTGGGCCGAGCAGTCCCGCCTCGCCGATGGTGCCGGTGACGCGATGGTCCAGACGCTTCTTGAGCAGGGCGCCCTCGGCGGAGTGGAGCAGCTTCTCGAGTTCGGGGGAGACGACCATCTCGCCAGGGGCGGGCAGTTCGTCCAGGCCCGGCGGCAGGACCGGCCTGTCGCCGTCCGGCCGGACGAGCCGCCCGTAGATGTCCTGGCCCCGGTAGGTGGTGTTCGCTCCGCCGGTGACGACCGTCTCGTCGGTCGGTCGCATCGGCGTGCCGTACACGAAGTCGTTGCGGGCCGCGCCGCGGTCGTCCCGGGCGCTCAGCACGGCCGGAACGGCGGAGGCGAGGAGCAGCAGGGCCACGCCCAGGCCGACGCCGACGGCGGTCAGCAGCGTGCGGGTCCAGGCCGGGCGTCCGCCGCTCACCGCGAACCAGGCGCCGAACGCGAGGTCGCGTGCCCAGGCCGCCGGGCTGGTGCGGGCCTCGCCCCGGGCCGCGCGCCGGCGCTTCAGGCGGTCGCGGGTGCTGTGGCCGCCCCTCACGCGGTGCGCTCCATGTCCCGGGACCTGCCGTCGCGTACGACGATCTCGCGGTCGGAGTGGGCGGCGACCCGCGCCTCGTGGGTGACCAGGACGACGGCCGCGCCCGTGTCATGGGCGGCTTCGGTCAGCAGCCCGAGGACGAGTTCGCCGGTGAGGGAGTCCAGGGCGCCGGTCGGTTCGTCGGCGAACAGGACGCGGGGCTCCGCAACGAGGGCGCGGGCGAGGGCGACCCGCTGACCCTGGCCGCCGGATATCTCTCCGGGACGCCTGCGGGAGAGGTGGTCGATCTCCAGGCGCTCCAGCCATGCGAGGGCTCGGCGCATGGCGTCCTTGCGGGGGGTGCCGTTCAGCCACAGCGGCAGCGCCACGTTCTGCAGACACGTCAGTTCGGGCACCAGCTGCCCGAATTGGAAGAGGAACCCGAACTCGCTCCGACGCAGCCTGCTGCGTCCGGCGTCCGACAGCGTCGACATGGCCCGGCCCTTGTACGTGACCCGGCCGGCGTCGGGCAGGACGATGCCGGCGAGGCAGTGCAGGAGCGTCGACTTTCCGGAGCCCGACGGACCCATGACGGCGACGATCTCGCCCGGCCGGATGCTGAAGTCGGCGCCATCCAGGGCGTTGGTCGAGCCGTAGGCCTTGCGCAGGCGGGTGGCGGTCAGGATGGGGGCGTTCATGGACGGATCTTCGTGGCGAGCGGGCCGAGACGGGCGACGGTGAACTCTCCCGCCCCCAGAAGTGCGGTGCGGGCGCGACTGCTTGACATGCGGCGCACTCTACATGGCATGTATACCCGGCATGTATACCTGGCTTGTATAGCTGGCTTGTATAGCTGGCTTGTATAGCTGGCTTGTATAGCTGCCCGGGCTCTCCGCCGGGGCGGGGGGCTTCGACCGTCTTGGGGGGCGGGGCTTGGGACTTGGGGGCAGGGCTTGAGGTGGAGGTCCAGCCCTGGCCTGGGGGGCCGGCCCGAGCCGGGGGCTCCGCCCGCCGGGAGGTGACTCCCGCCGGGCCTGGCGGTCCGGCCCGTCCTCCGGCGGGCCGGCGGCTCCGGCGCGACGTCCTGGAAGATCTCCCACCATTCATGCGGCCCTAGCTGCTCAACTATGCCCAGGCCAGGAGCAACGAGCCGCAGCCAATCAAGACACCGTCCAAGCCGACGGGCGCACTCCAAATGCGCCATGGCCACGGCCGCTTGTGCGTCGTCAAAGCGGGCCCCGCGATCCAGGTTTGGTCAGCCAGGCATGACAACGCCCCCGCCCGGACTCCGGCGCGGGGGCGTCGTCGTGTGTGGCTAGCAGGTCACCGTGCGGTCGTACCAGCCCACGGTCCACACATCGTGGACGGTTCCTCCCGGCCGCATCGGGTAGCACGGGGAGTCCGGACCAGCCTTGATGATCACCTTGACCCGCATGTGTCGGCCGCAGTTGTTCTTCAGTTTGGCGTACCCCGGCGCGACGGTCCGCTTAATACACGCAGGGGCCGTGCCCTGCGCAGACATTTCCGAGGCACCCACCGCTGCTGAGCCCACGGACACAGAGCTCGCAGACGCGGGACCCGCCAGCCCGAGCACCCCGGCCACAGCACCAGCGGCCACCATCCCGACAATCGTCCTCCGCATAAGTCCTCCCCCGATGGATCACCAACCGAACGACAGGAGCGTAGATCCCGCCCTCCCCCCACCGAATCCCGCAGCAGGTTGAACCGTGCCTACCGCACACGGTTGACGACCCGAACACGTACAACTACCGCGGTAGGGACGCAAGCAACACAACACTGCCGCCCGGCCCTCTCCGCGCGGGCTTTGTGCTGCCCGGCCGAGAGGAGACGCACGCGAAACCGTTCAAATGCCGGGGGCAACGTGGCTCCATGCACCCCCTCATGCGCCGCGCACCGCGAGCCCTGGCTCATGCTCTCAAGGCCTGGGCGTACTTACGCGGCAGAGCCCTGACCTTGCAGAGAGGCTGGTGCGCACAGACGACTATCACCTTGGCGAGTGGATGAGCATCAAACCGCTGCCGGCTCTGTACGGGCTTTGGGCACTGTGCAGTCTCAAAGCCGAAGAGCGGCAGGTCTTGTTGTAGACGGCCGCTGTCTTGTGATGCCACGCGTGGCGGTTCCTCAGCTGACGCCGGGCATGAGGCCGTCAGTGGTCCGTGCTCGTGGGTATGGCCCCGGCTGGCTTGGCGCTCCTCGCCAGTGCGCAGTATGCCGCAGTCGAACTGACTCGAGCACCACAGCGGATACCGTCGATTTAACGTGAGTGCGTGTCAGCAACCGCTGGGTCGGGTTCCCGTGCCACGGTCTTCAAGTGGTCTCGGTACCAGCTCCCCCACCTTTCAAGCTGGTCGATCGTCTCTCGCAGACTTTCCCCGGCCTCGGTGAGTGAATACTCCACCCGTGGAGGGACTTCGGGGTAAACCGTTCGTGACACGAGGCCGTCGTCCTCCAATTCCCGGAGCTGCCGGGCGAGCATCCGGTGAGTGACTGTCGGCATATTGCGTTGGAGTTCGCCGAATCGGTGCGTTCCTGACAGGAGATACCTGAGGATCAGCAGCTTCCACTTCCCGCCGACGACCGACAGGACGACCTCGGTGTTGCACCAGTCGGCCATCTCGTCCACGCGCTCACGTACTCGCCTCATGGCCAACACTGTAAGCAGGTATACCGAACGACACTATGGGGCCGGAAGGGCACCGATGCACATTCAAGACCGTACTTGTGTCGCAAGTTTCATACAGCACACAGTGGTTGTGTGCTGACAGGGACTGAACGGACGACGCCGCACCGGTGGGCAGCCCTGGGTGTGCTGTGTGCCAGCCTGCTCATGGTCGGGATGGACCTGACGGTGCTGCATGTGGCCGTTCCGACGATCTCCAGAGAGCTCCTGCCGAGCGGGGCCGAACTCCTTTGGATCGTCGACAGCTATGCGCTTACCGTCGCTGCCGGGCTGATCACCTGCGGGACGCTCGGGGACCGGTTCGGGCGCAAGCGGATGCTGATGGGTGGCTTCGCGGTCTTCGGCCTCGCGTCGGTGGGTGCCATGCTGTCCGTCACGCCGGTGCAGCTGATCGCCGCTCGGGCGGCCCTCGGTGTCGGGGGCGCGATGATCATGGCGAGTACGCCGGCGATCATCAGGGCCGTCTTTCCCGACAGCCGCGAACGGGCGCTGGCCGTCGGCCTGTGGACCGCCGCGAACAGCGTGGGAGTGTCGGTGGGCCCGCTGTTGGGCGGTGTGCTGGTCGAGCACTTCTGGTGGGGTTCGGTCTTCCTGGTCAATGTGCCGGTCGTGGTGCTTGCCCTGGCCGGCGGCGCCCTGCTGGTCCCGGAGTCGCGCAACCCCCGCCCGCACCGGTGGGACGCGGTCAGTGCCGTGCTGTCGGCCGCCGGACTGGCTGCCGTGGTGTTTGCCTTTCAGCAGTTGGGAGAGCATGACGGGGTGTCGTCGGCGGTCTGGGGGGTCGGGCTCGTCGGAGCGGTGCTGCTGGTCGGTTTCGTCGTACGGCAGCGCCGGATCGCTGATCCGCTGCTGGACGTCACGCAGTTCGCCGACCGTCGCTTCTCTGTGTCGGCGCTGTGCATCATGGGGTGTTACGGGGCGTACACCGCGCTGTTGTTCCTGCTCACCCAGCGCTTCCAACTCGTGGACGGCTACTCGCCTTTGAGGGCGGGGCTGGCGCTGGTGCCGCTGGCGGTCGCCAATGCCGTCGGTGCGGCCCTGGCGCCGCGCTTCGCGGCGCGGTTCGGTCACCATCGTGGCTTGTGCGGCGGACTGCTGCTGTGCGCGCTGGCGTTGGCGGCGTTCGCGGTGTTCGGCGCCACGGGCAACTACGCGGCCCTGGTCGTCGTGGGGCTCGGCTCCGGGACGGTCATGACGTTGGGGTCGGACTCCATCCTGGGTGCGGCGAGGCCCGAGCGTACCGGTGAGGCCGGAGCCGTTCAGGAGACCGCCTTCTCTCTGGGGGCGGGGCTGGGACTCTCCTTCTTCGGGACCGTGCTCTCCCTGGCCTACCGCTCCGACTTCGATCCAGTGGCCGGCGCCTCGGCGCAGCAGTGGGAGACCGCGCGCAGTTCGGTGGGGGCCGCGGCCGAAGTGGCCGCGCGCGTCGGGGGAAAGGTCGGTGATGGGCTGCTGAACAGTGCGGAGCACGCCTTCGACACCGGTTTCGCGGTAGCGACCGGAAGTGCCGCTGCTGCCCTCGCGCTGCTGAGCGCCTTGGCCTGGAGAGCGTTGCGCGTGCCCGGCGGCAAGCACGATCCCCGGTGAGCGGGAGCGCGGGTAAGGGCACGGGGCTGGATCACCGTGCCCGGGCCTGCGCGAGCACCTTCCTCGTAAAGTTCACGCACTGTTACCTACTAAAACCGTACGAAGAGTGTTCGATGGGTGCTGGGCCGGACGTAGCCTGCTACTCCCCCACCTTCAGCTCTGTAGTAGGAGAACCACTCCCCTGCAGTGACCTTGCGGCCCGGGCCGGTGGTCGGGGTGGTGCGGGACTCGGCGAGGAGGACCTCCTCACAGGTGTCACACTCGTCACGGTCGTCATCAGTTCAGCGCTGGATGCAAGAGCGCTGGTATCCCTCCCCTTTCTCCGCGGCCGTGGGCAGAGCGGCGACCGCCTGCTTCAGCGCCATCGGAAGCGCAACCAGGCCGCCCGCGTCGGCGGCCGCAGCCGGAGACGCCGTGGAGGGGCAGGGCGAGGAAGGCTGCGGCCAGGGCACTCGTGATCACTCGCTGACGGCTGGAGTTGCCGCGGGCGCATCAGGTCTCTTGCTGGAGCCCTGGAAGCGGGTCTTTCCGAGAGCCCGTAACGGGCGCGGGACGCTCCTCGATTCGGTGGTCGAAGACAGCGCCCCCGACGCCGACCGTGGTCGCCCCGCCGTCGACGGTGAGGACGGCCCCGTTGACGTAGGAAGCGGCGGGTGAGAGCAGCCAGTTGATCGCCTCTGCGACCTCCTCTGGATCGCCCGGCCGCCGGGCGGGAGTCAACTGGTTCGCCTCCATGTAAGCCGCCTCAACGCCGCCTGCCAGTCCCGCCTCTGCCGCGAACCGCGCCATCCGCTGGTCGGCCATCTCTGTACGCACCCAGCCCGGGCACACCGAATTGGCCCGCAGCCCCCGCGGGCCATAGTCGACGGCGAGGGAACGGCACAGGTGGAGCAAGGCCGCCTTGGACGTTGCATAGGCGGCGTTGCCGACACTGTTACGGAGTGCGGCAACCGAGGCGACCGCTACCACCGCACCGCGGCTTTCCAGCAGATGCGGTAGCGCGGCGCGCAGCAACAAGAACGGGCCAGTGAGGTTGGTCCGTATCAGCTCTTCCCAGTCCTCGACCTCTGTGTCGCCTACCGCGCCGCCTCGTCCGATTCCGGCGTTGAGCACTATGCCGTCGAGTCTCCCGTAGGTCTTCACCGTCGTCTCGACGAGTTCACGCACGGCCTCGGGATCCGCGACGTCGGCAGGATGGGCCAGCGCTCCGGTCTCGGCAGCGACTTGCTGCAGCGGCTGCGGTCTCCGGCCAGCGATCACGACCTCGTGTCCGTCGGCCCGCAGCAACCGGGCCGTCGCGGCACCGATGCCCGTTCCCCCGCCAGTGACGACAACAACTCGCCGACCAGTCATGAACGTTGGGCTCCTCACCTGTTGACAACGTGCGGTTCGATCATATGCAGCACTGTCGAGTCCGGATGACCCGCTCTTGTTCGAACATGTCAGTGGCTGGTCATGTCGCTGACGATGGTGCAGCGGGTGATGTGTGGGGCGGCGAGTTCGCTGATTAGGTGATGTCGGCGGTGTGTTCGGCGGTCAGGACGTGGTGGAGGGCGGGGACGAAGGCGGCGACTTTGCGCTACGACGCCAAGGCCCGGCAACGGGCCCCCGAGCTGTACGAGCCGATCGACCGGGCCAGTGACGAAGAGGTGCTAGCGCGGCCGCGAACCGGGAGTTGATGGCCCAGCTGAACCGGTGACCGTGTCGTCACCAGTGGTTCAGTCGACGAAGGTCATCCGTGAATAATGGTGCGACTCTCCGATGCCCCAAGTCCGACAATCATTCGGTGACTGACAAGAAGCGTTGCCTCACCCTCCACGTTGCCGTTTCTAATCTTCCGCAGAGGGGCGCAATCGTGGAAGTCCGGCCGCTGGTCGACGGTGAGGACATCCTGGCGGAGGTGTTCACAGAAGGTCCGGGCGAAGATCCCAAATTTCTCCTGCTCCCGGAGGGTCCTCTTACGGCTGGTGCTGAGCCGCACGAGGTGCGACTGGCCGAGGCATCACGCACCGAGGGGTGCTGCGGCGCTCTCTACGTGACCATCCGACGTGACGGCGACCATGTGATCTGGAGCGAGTGGCGCAACTCCGACGAGAACGGCGTTGACCTGCCTGAGTTCTGGTTCGATGCAAGGAATACCAGGCAGAGATCGAGCGAGCGGTCGCGGACCATAGCTGGGAGTGGACAGCGCGCACTGTTGCGCGGCTGTTGGAGCTGGAGCTCAGTAAGCACACCGAGTGGCTCGTACAGTGGGGATGTGAACTCGGCGGTGTCTCCACCTGGCTGTGGGAGCCCGACCAGATCAACCTCTTTCTCTTCCATCCAGGCCGTTCGGCCATCAGAGAGAACCGCCCGTGGCGGCAGTTCCGGATGGTGCTTGATGTCTCCCGCGGCCGCCCCTGAAGTGCAGGCCGAGAGACTGGTTGAACAACTTGTGGCGGGTGACCCACGTGAGACAGCCGAGGTCTGCGGCGGATCGCCGGAATACGCCAGGCAGCTCGGCTACCCGTGGCCACAGCGGCGGAGAGTCTGAACGTCAGTACCGCCCGGACCCCCGTTCCCCGTGCAGCGCGCCCGGCAGTACCGCACGAGCTCTCCGGCGGCATGCGCCAATGCGTGCTGATCGCCCTGGCGACCGCCGCCCGTCCACGCCTGCTCGTCGCCGACGAGCCCACCTCCGCGCTCGACGTCACCGTGCAGCGCCGCATCCTCGACCACCTGCAGGATCTCGTGCGCTCCACCGGCACCGCGATGCTGCTGATCACCCATGACCTCGGCGTGGTCGCCGACCGGGCCGACGAGGTCGTCGTGATGGCCCGGGCAAGTGTCGTCGAGTCGGGACCCGTCCGGCGGGTCCTGACGGCGCCCGCCGACCCGTACACCCGCGCCCTGCTCGCGGACGCGCCGCGCCTGACGGCCCGCCCCCGGGCCCGGGCGGGCGCCGCCGGGAGCGCGGGCGAGGACGCAGGCACGGACGCGCTGCTGCGGGTGCGCGACCTCACCCGGATCTTCTCCGCGCGCGGGCCCGGCTCTCTCGGCCGGCCCCGCCGCGTCGCACTCGACGGCGTGAGCTTCGACATCGGCCGCGGCGAAACCCTCGGCCTGGTCGGCGAATCCGGATCGGGCAAGTCGACCACAGCCCGCCTCGTGCTGGGCCTGGACCGCCCGGACCACGGCACGGTGCGACTCGGCGGACAGGACGTCACCGCGCTGCGCGGCGCGGCCCGCCGCCGGCTGCACCGCCGGATGCAGCTCATCTACCAGAACCCCTACGCCTCCCTGAACCCCCGTTTCTCCGTCGCGGATCTCATCGCCGAGCCGCTGCACAACCACCGCGTCGGCGACCGGGCCGAACGCGCCGCCGCGGTGCGCCGCCTCCTGGACGACGTGGCGCTGCCCGAGCGGCTCGCCGGGCACAAGGCGGCCGAGCTGTCCGGCGGGCAGCGCCAGCGCGTCGCCATCGCCCGCGCCCTGGCCTTGGGGCCCGAACTGCTGGTGTGCGACGAGCCGGTCTCCGCGCTCGTTGTCACCGTGCAGGCCAGGGTCCTGGAGCTCCTGCTCGGCCTGCAGGAACGGCATGCCCTGAGCTATCTCTTCATCTCCCACGACCTGGCCGTCGTCGGCCAGGTCAGCGACCGGGTCGCGGTCCTGCGCGCGGGCCGTGTCGTCGAGACAGGGCCTGCGGCGGACGTCCTGCGCGCGCCTTCGCACCCGTACACCCAGGAACTGCTGGCCGCCGTGGCGGGCGGCCGGGGGTAGCTCCGCAGAAGCCGCAAGAGGGGGCGGGCCCCGTCCCCTGGACGAACCCCGCCCCCTCTTCCGCGCCCTACCAGCCCGTACCGAACCGCGCCATCGGTTCGATCAACTCCCGCTCCTCGTAGGCGAGGTGGGACAGCAGCGCGTCGGTGAGCAGATCGACCGCCGCGCGCAACCCCGTGCGGCCGGACCCGTCGCCGGTCTCGGTCACCGACGCGACCAGTTCCTGGTCGATGCGCTCGATGAGGCCGTGGATGGCATGGTGTTCCTCGGTCAGCCGGTCCAGCACCGGCCCGAGGGAGGGGTCGTTACCGCGCAGGTGGAGGAAGAGGTCCTGATCCTCCCTCATGTGGTGGGCGGTGGTGATCCGGCAGTACGAGGCGCAGTACGCACCCAGCGCCCAGGCGTTCTGACGCAGGCTCAGTGCCTGCAGCTCGGAGCGGGCCTCGCCCGGGGCGAGTGTCTCGGCGAGCACCTGGTCGACGATGTCCCGCAGCTGTGTCAGGTCCTCGCGCAGCTGGTCGTGGGCGGCGATCAGATTGCGCGCGGGTTCCTCCTGGGCCGGGGTGAAACGCCGCTGCGGGTCCCGGTCCGGTCCGGTCCGGCCGGCCGGGCCGCCTCGTCCCACAGGCGCTCGGCGCTGTGCCGCAGGCCCGTGTCGGGGGTCGGTTGCACGGAGAACGGGTGTCCGGCGGCCGCCGTCCCCGACGTGGCGCGTACGCCGGCCGCCGCCCGGGACATGCGCGGCTCGTCGCCCCGGGTGCGGGCCGCGGCGACGAGTTCCCGGGTGGCCGGGGCCACCTCCTCGGCGAACGTCCGGATCAGTTCCGGGTGCCCCGAGGGCAGCAGATAGGCGCTGGTGCCCACCTCGAAGGTGAGCTGTGCCAACTGCTCGGGCCAGTCGCCCGGCGTGCCCTGCGGGAAGCCGCCCGGGCCCGGGGAGAGGTTGTAGAGGCGGCGGACCTGCTCCGGTTTCCGCCCGGCCTCCTCGGCGGCCTCGTCGATGATCAGCTGCCCCCGGGCGAGCCGCGGCGGCGGCACGTGCGGCACGCTGGGCAGCCAGCCGTCGGCGGCGGCCCCGGCCAGGCGCAGCATCCGGGGGCCCACCGCGCCGAGCCAGACGGAGATCGGGTGGGCCGGTGCGGGCCCGGAGGCCGCGCCGGCCAGCTTGTAGTGCTTGCCCTCGAAGTGGACCCGTGCGCCGCCGGTCCACAGGGCGCGGAGGATCTCGATGGCCTCCCGGGTCGCGGCGAGGGCCTCACCGGGAGTGCGGTGGGGGCCGCCTTCGGCGGTGATGGAGTCCCAGTACGCCCCGGCGCCCAGGCCGAGTTCGACCCGCCCGCCGCTGAGCAGGTCGAGGCTTGCCGCGGTGCGGGCCAAGGCCGCGGGTGGACGCAGCGGCAGGTTCGCCACGTTGGGCAGCACCCGTATCCGCGACGTGGCGGCAGCGATCACCGCGAGGGTCGCCCAGGCGTCGAGGAACCCGGGCTGGTAGGGGTGGTCGGGTATGGATACCAGGTCCAGGCCGGCCGCGTCGGCGATTCGGGCCGCCGCAACGACCTCGCCGGGCCGGTCGGCCACGGGCGTCAGGACGGAGCCGAAGAGGAGTTCGTGACCGTAGTCGGGCATGCGGCGCTCCTCAGCGGGCGGCGGAGCCGCTGGGCTTGGGCGCCGCGGCACCGGAGGCAGGTGCGGTTCCCTTACGCAGGGCACCGGGTCCGGCGAGGGCGGCGAGGGTGGCCACGCCGAGGGCGACGGCCGACATGACGAACGCGGTCGTGTAGCCGGACTCGGCCGGCACGGGTGTGCCCGGTACGGTCTCGGAGGCCACGATCGACGCGGCGATCTGCGCGCCGAGGGAACCGCCGATGGTCCGCATGATGGTGTTGATGCCGGTCGCCTCCCCGACCTGCCGCGGGTCCACGGCGCCCACCACGAGGTTGGCGAGCGCGGCAAAGGCGAAGCCCACGCCGATGCCGAGCACACCGGAACCGGCGTACATGGCCCACTCGGTGTCGTGTGCGGCGGCGTAGACGACGAAGCCCACCACGCCGACCAGGCAGGCGAGTACCAGGGGCGGCTTGAAACCTACGGCCGCGCCCATGCGGGCGGCCAGCGGGCTCGCGAACAGCATGGTGGCCGCCATCGGCACCATGAACAGCCCGGCCTCGGTGACCGAGGCACCGAAGCCGTAGCCCACCTCGGACGGCGTCTGCGCGAGCAGCGGCACCAGGGTGAACGCGCCGTACATGCCGAAACCGATGATGAGCGCGGTCAGGTGGGAGGTGGCGACGGCGGGGCGGCGCAGCAGGTCGATGTCGATCAGCGGTTCCCTGATCCGCCGCTCCACGACCACGAACACCACGCTGAGGACCACGGCGGCCACGAAGAGGCCGACGACACAGACCGAGCCCCAGCCCCAGGACTTGCCCTCGCTGATGGCGAGCAGCAGGGCGACGACGGCGCCGCTCAGGAGGAAGACGCCGGCCCAGTCGATGCGGCCGGGCGAGCGGTTCGGGGACTCCTTGATGAACACGGCGACCGCGAGGATGCCGAGGACGATCACGATCAGTCCGAGCCAGAAGATCCACTCCCAGCTCAGGGCGTCCACGATCGGCCCGGGGATGACGAGTCCGACGCCGAAACCGATGCCGAACGTGGAGCTGATCAGGCTGATGGCGACAGGCACCCGCTCGCGCGGGAACTGGTCGCGCACGATCCCGAAGGCGAGCGGGAAGGCGGCGGAGCCGACGCCCTGCACGGCGCGCGCGAGGATCAGCATTCCGATGGACGTCGACAGGGCGGCGAGCAGGGTGCCGACGGCGAACACGGTGAGGCTGGCGATCAGCACCCGGCGCTTGCCGAACATGTCGCCGATGCGGCCCAGCAGGGCGGTTGCGACGGAGGCCGTGAGCAGGAACGAACTGAGCACCCAGGAGATGTTCGTCGTGCTCGTGTCGAACTCCTGCTGCAGGTCGGGCAGGGCGGGCACGACCATCGTCTGCATCAGGGAGAAGGAGAGCACCGCGAGCAGCAGCGCGGTGAAGGCGGCCGCCCCGCCGCCGGTGGCGGGGGCGGGTTCCGGCGCCGCCGGGGAGGCTTTCGAGGTGTTGGCATCGGTCATGGCGAGGTCCTTCGGAATGCGGGGGGAGCGGTCCTGTGGCCGGCACCGAGCGCACGGCAACGTAATGTCACCGAGAAATCATTACAAGACGACATGATTACGTCCAGTGATGCAGTCGGCTATGCTGGGGCCCATGGACACGAGGGAAGCGAAGGACGCGGACGCCTGCGGCAACGACGGCCGGGGCCGCCCGCCGAGCCTGCTCGAACTGCCCTCATACCTGATCAGCCACGTCTCCCGGATCGGGCACGACGTACTGATCTCGGCCGTCGCCGAGGCGGATCTGCGGCTGCCGCACTTCGCGGCCCTCACCGCCCTCGCCGACTTCGGCTCCCTCCCCCAGCACGAGCTGGCCGACCGGCTGGGGCTCAACCGCAGTCACCTCGTGGGCTACCTCGACACCATCGAGGGCCGCGGCTACGTCCGGCGCACCCGCGACCCCGTCGACCGCCGCCGGCAACTCGTCGCCCTCACGTCCGAGGGCGAGCGGCTCCAGCGCCACCTGTTCGAGGTGGCGCAGCGCTCGCAGGACCAGTTCCTCGGCTGCCTGGCGCCCCATGAGCGCGCCGCCCTGTCCGACCTGCTGCGGCGCGTCCTGGCCGCCGACGACCGGCACTCCGGCGACCTCGCGCCCTGACAGCACAACCCGTGCACCAGTCAGTGGACGAGGAAGACGTGCCGGCGCGGGCGTTGCCGTCCTGGAAAGAAGGGGACGCCGAGCTGCGCGCCGGGGCCGGCGAACCGGTGGGGCTGGGGCGGGTTCGGTGGGGTGGTCCAGCCGGGTGTAGAGGGCCTGTACGAGGGGCGCGGTTCTGGGCGCAGCACGCGGTGGGCTGGTGAGGAGGGCCCGGCCATGGTCATCGCCCCGCCACCAGGCGCCCCGGTCCGGCCCACCCGGACACGAACGCCGACAGCGCGGCACACTGCCGCGCCTCCTCAGCCGCCACCACCGCGGGCGCTTGGCGGTCGACGTGCCGCTCCACCGCCGCGAGGACCAAGCGCTGCAACTCGGCCGCATCCAGCACCTCGACCTCCCGCCGCACCGGGCGCCGGCGGTCGTAGCCGTGGCACCGGGCCCACGCCGCCCAGCGCGGATCGGCGGCCTTACCCGCCGTGGGCGGCAGCCCGTACTCCTCGACCTGGTCCCGCGTCAGCAACACCCGCTCCACCCCCGACCAACACCCGGCGCGCGCCACCCAGCCCCGCTCGACGCCCTCGCCCGATCCATCCCAGTCCCCCACGTACAGCAGCACCGCGGGGCGTCCATCGGCCGCGGTCCGCTCACGGACCAGCTGCGCGTACGGCTCAGTTGATGTCTTCGCGGTTGCCGCGGCTGCTGCGACTACTGCGGCCGGAAAGGAGAAAAACCGACGCCTCCTGACCGGCGGTCAGCTTTCCGGGTCCGCACCCTGCCGCGAGCATCATTGAATGTCCATCATCAATGAGACGCGGCAGGCCGACGACGGCGCGGAAGGGCCCGTGGTCTCTGCGAACACCGATGTGGTCCCGGCGGCGGAGCGGTTCGGCTGGTGGTCCGACATGGTCGGCGACGAGGTCATGCCGGTGACGATCCGCAGCCCGCACGCGGCCCGCTTCAGAGGCAGCGTGGAGGCCGTGGGGATGCCGCACAGCCAGGTGGCGGCCTTCGCCTTCTCCCCGATGACCGCGCGCCGTTCACCCCTGCAGATCCGGCGCCACGATCCGGAGGAGTACTACCTGGTCCTCGTCCGGGGAAGCCCCGTCCGGCTGGAACAGGCCGGCAGCGTGGCTTGCCTCGAAGCCGGTGACATGGCCCTGTTCTCCACTTCGGCTCCGCTCGTCAGCGACTTCCTCGACCAGGGCCGGCAGACCCGGCTGACGCTGCTGCGGCTGGCGCGGTCGGCGCTGCCGCTGGCCGGTGGCCGGGCGGACCGGCTGCTGGCCGAGTCGCTGTCCACCCGGCCCGGGGCGGGGTCAGCGGCACTGCTCGGCGCGTACCTGGGCGGGTTCCCGGCGGCCGCCCGCGCCTGCGATCCGGCGGAGTTGGCCCGGCTCGGCGCGATCGGCGCCGATCTGGCCGCGACCGTCCTAGCGGGGCGGCTCGGCGCCCAGGACACGCTGTCCCCGGAGACGCGCAAGGCCGTCCTGCGCGCCCGGATCAAGCTGTTCATCGAGCACAACCTGGGCGACCCGGAACTGCTCCCCGCAGCGATCGCCGCCCACCACCACATCTCCCTGCGCAGCCTCCACCTGCTGTTCCGGCACGAGCCGGAGACCGTGGGCGCCATGATCAGGCGCCTGCGCCTGGAACGCTGCCACGCGGACCTGACCGACCCGGCACTGGGCCACCGCACCCTCGCCGCGACGGCCGCGCACTGGGGCTTCCGCCACCCCGCGGACTTCGGCCGCGCCTTCCGCAAGGCGTACGGAGTCCCGCCGAGCGAGGTACGGGCGGCGGCCCGGGCACGGGCGCGTGCGCTGAATGCCCAGGAAGCGTGCGCTCGTTGCCGACGATCCACGGCCCGCCACGGTCCACAGTGAACGCACAGCGTTCCAGTGGCTTCAGGAGGGGACATGCGCAAGAGAATGGCGGCGACCGTCGCGGCGGTGGCGGCGGCCTTCGCGCTCGCCGCACCGACGGCGGCGAGCGCCGAGGAGAGCAGCGTCACCAAGATGCCGGGCGTGGAGGGCCTGTACTGGGTCAGCGGCAAGGATTATGGCGCCCGGGCCTGGTCGGAGTGCGGCAGCGGCTCGTGCTTCTTCCAGAACTCCAATGGCGGCGGCTGGCTCTGGGTGGTGCCCAGCTGCGGCCATCACGAGGTGCCCTCCTGGTTCGAGGACCGGGCGAGCTCGGCCTGGAACCGGACGCCCACCCGTATCCACATCTACAAGCACAGTGGCTACGAGGGGTACCTGGGCACTGTCCCCGGCTGGTTCCAGGGCAACCTCGCGTCCGGGCACAACGACGTGATGAGCTCCGTCTTCGCGGACTGCTGACAGCCCGACGCGCGGGCGCGCGTGCCCTGCACTGTCGAGGTGAGGGAGGGAGGGGAGAAGAGAGGAGGGACGCCACGGAGGGGAGGGAGAGGGCAGCGGGTGGACCGCCCGCCGTCCCCTCCCGGCCCTGGCTGGTCTGGTCAACCTCCCTTTGCGCTGCGTCCTGGCAGAATCCGTCGCGTCGTGACAGCGCGAACGGCAAGCGGGCACACAGGGAGCATTACGCCGCGCCCGCCCCGCAGTTCCCCGCATCGCATCGGTCTGCGCTCCGCCCCTTCCCCGATCGACGGTTCGACACGGGGCGAAGGCACGACGGTCTGGTGCGCGGCGAGCCCTCGACCCGTGCCCCCCAGACACAAAGGCCGACAGCGCGGCACGCTGCCGCGCCTCCTCGGCCACCACCGCCGCGGGCGCCTGGCGGTCGACGTGCCTCTCCACCGCGGCGAGGCCCAGAGCTTATTCTTCGCGGTCTGGCCTCAAACGATGTCCTGGACATGCTCGCGAATGGTGCGCCGTGTGGTGCACGGACGGGATGACAGGTGATCGACTACGACGGCGAGGCCCGGAGCTATGACGCTTCCCGAGGCGGCGAACCGCGGGCGAAGGCGGTGGCGGACGCCTTGGGACAGTTGCTGCCTCAAGGCCCCTGCACGCTCCTGGACATCGCGTGCGGCACGGGCATCGTCACCCGGAGACTGCTGCGGCCGGAGCGCACGGTGCTGGGGGTCGACCGCTCACCCGGGATGCTTGGCCTGGCCGCCCAGCGAGTGCCGGGAGCCACGGCATGCGGCGATGCCAGGCAGCTTCCTGTCGCGTCGGACCGTGTGGATGCCGTGGTGATGGTCTGGCTGCTGCATCTGCTGTCGGACCCTGCCGCGGTGCTGGCTGAGGCGGCCAGGGTGCTGCGGCCCGGCGGTGTGCTGATCACTACCGTCGACAAGGATGATGCGTACTTCGTCGAGGACAGTGACATAGCCCAGATCACAGCGGAGCTGCGACGCCAGTACGCGCCTCGTGTGCCTGATCACGTCGCCCGGGTGCTCGACTGGACGGCCGAGCACGGGTTGAGGCTGGTCGGCGAGGCCGTGTTCCCAGGTACGGGTCAGGGCCGCAGCCCGCGCAGGTGGCGCGAGGTGATCGGCGCAGGCCGCATCCCGTGGTGCACGCGTGCCGACCCGGATCAGGCTGCGGAGGTCAGTCGGCGGCTCTCCGAGCTACCGGACCAGGATGTACCGCGTCCGGACCCTCTGTATCGCCTCATCGCTCTGAAGGCATGAGACCGCAAGACGCAAAGTTCCCCAAGCGTCCCCCTCCCTCCTCCCCGCGAACTACGTGGCGGCCGGGGAGGGTTCGGTGAGGCGGTCCAGCCGGGTGTAGAGGGCCTGCACGAGGCGGGCGCGATTCTGGGCGCAGCGGGCGGATCCCTTGAGCGGGGCGGGCAGGCGGCCGTTCGCTTTCGCGGAGGACGACTTCGGCGAGGGCGCCGCGGCCGTCCCAAGGTCACCGAGATCAGCTTCACCGACAAGGTCTCCTGCGACGAGTTCGCCTACGCCTCCACCTACAACTCCGGCGGCATGCCCAAGAACATGGTCGGCTTGAACGAGGTCGACACCGGCAATGACTGCGTGCAGACCCATGCCACCCGGGTCAAGCAGGGTGAATGGCGCCTGTACGACGACGTCCGCACCGCAGCCCCGACCTGGAAGGAGAAGTGCGGCCGCTCGGCCATGTCCGGCTGGATCAACTCGACCTCGATGGGCGGCGCCTGGAGCAAGGGCTTCTCGGCCAAGTACCGCCTGCTGAACCAAGACCCCTACCGGGCGGACTTCCCCCAGTTCGCACACTGCGACGCATCCCGGCTGACCGTGACCTGCACGGTTCCCAAGCCGTAAGTTTCGGGACGCTGGTGGGGCGCAGTGGCAGCCGCTGCGCCCCACCAGCCCCGCCCGAAGACAAGGAAGTGGCTATGCCTGACAGCCTCGCCTGGATCGCCGATGCATGGCGCGCCACCAGCATGAATGCCGGTGACCTGTACATCACCTGCGCCCGCGGACTCAGCCCGCAGGCTCTGGCCGAGCGCCTCGCCGATCACCAGCCGGTGGAGGTCAAACCCGCCGCCACCCTCCACGAAGCATCCGCCATGGTCGACTTGGCCCAGGTCTACTGCGCGGGGCTCATCGGCCAAGCCGGCGACTGGGCGTTCATCGTGGAAAGCGGAGGCAGCGAGGGGTGGGCCCTGGACCCGGCTGTCTCCCACGGCGCCGAGATCCTCATCTTCGATCCACGCCCGGACGACCCGCCCGCCTTCTTCAGCTACCACGCCAACGGCGAGGTGCAGCTGCACTTCGAGCTGGGCGCAGGCTACGACCCTGCCGGAGCCCAGCCCGACCTGCTGCGCTCAGCCCTTGAGACGGACGGAGTCATCCCGCCACAGGACTCCGTCGACGACCTGCTCGGCATGGAGGAGGAAATGTCGTCACACGAACAACAACGCCGGGTGCTTACGGTCATTGGCGAACACTTCGGACTGTCCCTGCCCCAGCAGACCATCGTGAGCGGACGCCTGCCTGTCGTCACCACCCGCACCTCTCCCCCGACCTCCTGGTAGCACAGACCATCAGGATCTTGCCCACCGCACCATAGAGGGGTTGATTCGGCAGCACGTCGAGCACGCCACGGCCCTCAGTCGGTGGGTTGCGGAAGCGCCTCGATAGACCGGATGGCAACGGACAGCCCCGTCGCGATTCCGCCGGCCCCCAGCAGGACCGCCGCAGCCACGATCCAGTACCCGAGACTCTGGCCGCTGCTCAAAGCCACGGCCGCACCGATAACGCCTCCAACGGGCAGTCCCATCAGCGGCCTCCAGTCCAGCCAGCGCACAACGAGCGCGAAGCCAGGGGTGAGAACGATGACGCTGATGAACAGCATCAGCATGTGTGTGCCCGCGTTTGGGGCAGCGGGACATCCTCGCCCCTTTGAACATGGGGGCGCATCCATGAAGCCGGATATCGCCCACGCCAGGCCCACCGTGCCGACGAAGAAACTCACCGAGACCACGCTCTTCAAGAACATCCACGGATGTTACGTAGCAGCATGCTGGTCGCGTCAGCCCTCTACTCCAGCACGCCGAGCTCGGTGCCGGGCCGGCAGTGCGGGCAGGCGTCCACCCGGTCGACAGTGAGAGCGCGCCATGCCTGCTCGCGTGTGGCGCTGTGACTCTTCGGCGGGGCGGGCGCCATGCCGCAGTCGGCCGACCAGAGGTCTGGTCGATCTTTCTGTGAGGGATAGGGCCCTCAGGCACGCGGGCACTCCTGCCAGAACACAAAAACCGCAGATAAGAAGACTCCACATAGCGAGCCCCACACCCCGCATCCCCTCGTCCCACCCCGTCGCCGCCCGGGGTGATGCACGTGCAGTTCGGGGTCCGCGGGGTACAGCTGCCACGGCGAGCTCTCGCGGCTGCGTCACCCTGATCTACGCCGTCAGTGTCTCCGCCACGGCCACGTCCCAGACGGCAGCATCCGAGGTACGTACTTCAACGGGATGTTGTGCCCCCGCCCCCGTGACCGGGTCCTTCTGCGCTTCCTGCTTCCTGCTCCCTGCTTGATCGCATGTCTCCGACATCCGCGCGCGGTCCCGCCGAGAGCTGTTCCGGCGGGACCGCACCGCAGGTCAGCCCTCGACGGCCTCCAGGAAGTACTCGTAGGAATCCAGGCCGAGACTCACCTCGGCAAGCCGGCCGAGTGCGGCCGCCTGGCTCTCCTCAAGGGGGTACACGTCGACGAGACGATCGGCCGGGATGCCCACCACGTCGGCTGCAGTCTCCAGGCCAATCCCCGAGACATCCAACTCCCGCTCAGGAGAGTCGGAGTCCTTCCTGTAGAGGGTGATCAAAATCTTCACGGGGTTACCTCTCGTGGCTTGTCCGCGGACTTCGTCTCGGGCACCCGTGGTGGGGTCGTACTCGCCGAGATGTTTGCCTCGCTTGTTGTACTTCTCGACAGTGCCATGCTGGGAGTCCCATTCATAAATGTTGCCCTTCGGGTCCTTCCATCGCTTGCGAAGACCGCCGCCTCCCTGGACGAGTGTCTTGGGCTTGGCTTTGCTCGCTCCCGGGAATGCGGGGAGGTCATTCGGTGCACGTACCGAGCCGGGGTCTGTCTTCCTGGTGACGCCCCCTTGCTCTGGGCGTCCCGCAGTGCCGCTCTGAGGCCCTCGTCGATGCGGCCGATGCCGTCGGCGGACGTAAACGCGCCGCCGGCCAACAGCGTGGTGCTGACCGCTATGGCCGGGGCTCCGGCGAGACAGCCGACTCCAGTGAGGCGATGCCCAAGGCCCCGCTGCCGACGACCGTGTGCCGTCCTCCTACACCCCTACGGTGAGTGCGCTGACGCGGGCCCGTACGGTGCGGCGCGCCTCGGACCTCGACCGGCGCCTCATCCGGCGTCATCTGCTCGTCGCGCCCGCCGCCAGCGAACTCCCGGCGACCAGGCGAACGCCGGCCAGTCTCGCCACGCTGCTCCCCTCCAGGCAGCGCACCAGCCTGGTGGGCAGCGAGGCGACCTGGGACAAGGTCCACGAACTGCCCCGGCACGCCTGGGCGCATTCGTATCGCATGAGACGTATGCGCCGCGCTGATTGCGCCAGCCGAGGAGCCACGCAGTAGCGAGCACACCGACGCCACACCACGTCGTCGAAGTGGCGCCGGTTCCTGCACCGGTTCCTTGCGTTCGCCGGACCAGGTCGGCGGGACCGAAACCGCCAGGGCCGTGCAGGTCCGTCGAGCTCGACGCCGTCGAACAGAGCACACGCCCTGCACCGGGCCCTACTCCGCGAACGGGACCGCCGCCCCGAGCACCTGGGTGTCGTTCGTGCACTACGGCGTCTGAAGCCCCTCGGCTCAGCGCTTGCGGCCCACACCGCCCAACATGGCTGCCTCGTCCGGCTCTTCACCGCTCGCCGCCACACGCCAGCGCGAGCACGAGCACGAGACCATGCCCGTCCAGGAGCTCCAAGCCGTCGAACAACCGCTCGACCAGGCTCGGCCGGTGCGGCTGCAGTGGAGCTGGAGTTGTGGTGCCTGCGGATCACCCCGCACGCCGCCGCACACCCGAACGACAAGTGGGTACGTCACATCGCCCCCCCCAGCGCGACTCCATCGAATCCATCGAATCCACCCTCGGCCTCATCGCCAGCGCCTGCCCGTCTCTTTCGCGAGGACTGGCCAGCTTCGCCGGGCGGCCCCCGGCCGCAGGTCAACAGCGGGAGGAGAAGATGCGTCCACCGCCGCAGGTGAATGCGTGGCGGTGGATGCTGTCCAGTGACTTGTCTCCTGCGGCGAGGAGGAACCGTGGAGCGACACGACGGGATCATCGACATCGATTACAGCCACTTCTACGTCACCGAGCGGTTGGAGCACGGCTTCGAGAGCCTCGCCGAGGAACCCGGCTTCGCCGGCGGCCGTCCGGTACTGCTTACCCCCGGTCAGTTGACGGTGTGCAGCTGCGTGCAGTCCCACTACGCGCCGGTGGCACTGATCAGCACCGGACCGGACGAGAGCCTCCCGGAGCTCGGGGAGGGCTGGGCGCTGCTGGACACAGTGGAGTACCGGCCGGTGTACGGCGGGCGGATGGAGCTCTGGGGGTGCACCACCGGGCCCTCCAATCCAGCCGTCCATCTGAATGTGCCGACCTCGCGCACCCACACGGTTCGGGTGTACGCCAAGGGCCGGGAGGATGCCGACCAGCGGTTCATGGAGAGCCTTGACAGGGACGAAGTCCTCCACGAAGGGCTGGAGGAGTACGTGATCGTCTTCACGCCTGCCGGGTGGCAGGAGCCGCCACGGCCGGACGAGGAATTGCTGCGTGATTCGTTCCTGCTGGACCCCAGTACTGGACGGCGCAGGGTGCTCCATCCAAAGGAGTAGGCGGCTCGGGAGGCCGCCAGGCGGTCGATGGCAACCGAGCGCCAGGCAGAAAAGATCGATGCGGACGTTGGTGGCCTCTCGCCGCCCCTGCCCATGCCCATGCCCATGCCAGTCAATGTTCCCTGAGATCGGTCAAGGTTCAGTGAGACGGGACAGGATCCTCCCTCGGGGTGCCCGGGCGCGAGCTGTGTCCCGTCTCCGAGGAACTGGCCCCCGTCTCAAGGGAACTGGTCCAATCCGCTGGCGGTCTCAGGTAGCCTGGCTCGCCAACTTGTGAGACGCGGTGTGGGCGTACCACTGTGGCTCTCATCCGTGCACGGATGAAGTCACCTGTCGCCAGGCCGCTTCGCCCTCTCACTCGATGACTCGACCTGCCCGAAGGCGGACAGCACCGCAGCACCGACGGGAACCGGCACTGCGGTAGGGCCTGGACGAAGGCCCCGGCCGCCGCTGTGGCGGGCCGGGGCCTTGGAGCAACACGTCTCTTCAATATCCGATCGTGAAGCGCCGCTGCACGAACTGCGGCAGCTCCGCCTCGTCGATCAGGGCGACCGCCGCATCCTCCGCCGAGATGCGGCTGCGCCCCTCCGCGTCGCGGACCGCCTGGTCGCCGCCGATGCGGAAGCGGCCGGTGCGCTCGCCGGGGGCGATCTCCATGGCGGGGCTGAAGTAGGTCCACAGCCGGTTCGAGGTACGCAGGACGTCGAAGCCGTCACGGGCGCCGCGCGCCGCTGCCGCGTAGGCGCGGGGCAGCCCGAGCTGGTCGAGGATCTCGTGCATGCGCTCGTCCGAGTCGGCGAGCGCCAGCCCGGGCTCGACCTCCAGGCTGCCGGCGCCGCCGATCACGATCAGCCGGGTCCGCGGGTGGCTCTCCAGCGCCTTCGTCAGGGCGTGCGCCACGGTGGAGTGGGTCGTGGGGTCGCCGATCGAGCGCCGGACGGTGTCCTCGAAGTCCTTGGCGGCGTTGCCGGGCTGGTAGGCGCTGATAAGCACGTCGAGGCCGGGCAGCACGGCCGTGATACTCGCTGCGTCCAGGACATCGACGCTCGCCCAGGTGATGTTCTCCCGCTTCTCGTCGGCCCGTGGCCGCGACGCGTCGCGACTGAACGCCCTGACGTGATGCCCCCGTTCCAGGGCCTCGGCAACGACCCGGCTGCCGATGGTCCCCGTGGCTCCGACGACTCCGATGTGCATGGTTCTCCCCCTACTCGCATGCGGCACGAGGGCGCGGTCAACCGGATTGGTTGCGCCCGTGCAGCGACTATACGCCGTGAAGTTTCTATACGGCCATCAATTCGGGTAACGCTGTAGAGTGCCCGGGTGGCAGATACGGCGAGCAGGGCGGGAAACACGGGGCGGCGCGAGCGGCTCCGGGCCGAGACGACGGCCGAAATCAAGGACGTGGCAATGGAGTTGATGTCCTCGGGCGGACCCGAAGCCATCACCCTGCGGGCCATCGCCCGCGAGATGGGCATGACGGCCAACGCCATCTACGGCTACTTCGCCACCCGCGACGACCTGGTCACCGTACTTATCGGCGACGTGTACACCGAGCTGGCCGACGCTGTGGACACCGCGTGGGAGAGCGCCTCCGCCGATAGCCCGGCCACCCGGATCCAAGGCTGGGCCGGCGCCTTCCGGAACTGGGCCCTGGCCAACCCCGAGGGCTTCCGGCTCATCTACGGCGACCCCGTTCCCGGCTACAACACCCCCCACGGAGGCGCTGCCCCGGAGGCTGCCCACCGGGTCTGCGCCGGGCTCACCGCGCTCGCGGCAGCGGCCTGGCCGTACGCCGAACACCTCCATGAAAGCAGCGAGTTCGAGTGGTCCGACTTCGACGCCGGGCTCGTCGACAAGGTTCGCGCGGACTTCCCCGGCCTGCCGCCCGCCGCCGTCGCGCTCGCCCTGCGCATCTGGGGGCGCCTGCACGGCCTGGTGTCACTGGAGGTCTACGGCCATCTGCGCACCCAGACGGCCAGCCCGGACAAGCTCTTCCGGGAGGAAGTGACCCAGCTCGTGCGATCGTTGGACATCCCGCTGCGCAGCTGAAGTGCCCTTGGGTACAGCACGGCGCATGCAAGATTTTGTTCTTGTCCTTCGACGCGATGATGGACCGGTTCGTCGCTCGCGTGCATGACCTGGACAACCGCTTCGCTCGCCGGGGCGAGCGGGCGGCAGCCGCAAAAGGCCTTCGCGAAGCGTTCGGAGAGCAGTGGACTTCCGAGCCGCTGCCAAGCAGGGCGGCGGTTCGAAACGGCGGAGCCGGACCAGGACAGCTGAGACAACATCCGGCATCCACTCGCGCCGGACCAGATCAACCGGGATTCCCAGCATCCGCACGTCTCAACTGATCTGGTCGCTGCAGGTCACAGGTCTTGGCCGGGGACAGATCATTTGAGACGGGACAGGCTGTCCCGTCTCCGGCGAACGGCTCCCTGCCTCAAGTGATCTGGGCCGACTCGGCTGGCATCTCAGATGATCTGGCCCGTCAGGACTTGTGCATCCGGTCTCACCTGGCCCGGCGGGGTCTCACGCGTCTCAGGTGGCAGTCGGGTTCTGGCCCGGCTTGTGATGGTGAGTGTTCCGGGCGGATTCACCCGGAACACTCACCACGCCAGAGCCGCAGTTGGCTTACCTGGCGAGTTCAACCGGTTCGTCGAGTCTCGTCAGTTTCCGCGGGTTTCTCACCAAGTAGACCCGGGTGATCTGCCCGTTCTCCACGACGAGACTCACCGCCGTGGCCGGCTCGCCGTCGATCTCGATCCGGCCCGCAGGTGCTCCGTTGAGCCACACGGCCGTCGTCGCGAGCGGGGCCGCTTCCGCCCGGTTCGTGCGCGCGAGCACCTGCGCCACGAGCTCGACCCCGTGGATCGGAACCAGAGCGGCGGCCGCAAGTCCGCCACCATCGGCGATCAGGACCACGTCCGGCGCCATGACCTCCACGAGCTCCTGCAACTGCCCGGTACGCAACGCGAGCAGGAACCGCTCCACCACCGCCTGCTGCTCCGCCCGGCTCACCCGCACCCGCGGCTGGCGGGCCGCCACATGCCCGCGGGCTCGCCGCGCGATCTGCCGTACCGCGGCCGCGGACTTCCCGATGGCCTCGGCGATCTCGCCGTACGGCAGCTCGAAGACCTCGCGGAGTACGAACACCGCCCGCTCGGTCGGCCCGAGCGTTTCCAGGACGGTCAGCATCGCAATCGAGACGCTCTCCGCGAGCTCTACGTCCTCGGCGACATCTGGGGTGGTCAGCAGCGGCTCCGGCAGCCACTCGCCGACATAGTCCTCGCGGCTGCGCGCCAACGTCCGCAGCCGGTTGAGCGCCTGCCGCGTGACGGTCCTGACGAGGTACGCCCGCGCGTCGCTCACCCGCGACCGGTCGACGCCGGCCCACCGCAGCCAGGACTCCTGCAGTACGTCCTCCGCGTCCGCCGCCGACCCGAGCATCTCGTAGGCGACTGTGAACAGCAGGCTGCGATGGGCGACGAACGGATCCTCGGTCATGCCGTCGACGCTACGCCGGACACCTGAGGACGCCCGGCCAGCGGGATGTTGCAGGCATCGGAGTAGCCCTGCGAGGTGATCCCATGTGCGGTGTTGCACCTGGCCGCCAGGTTGGCGTAGCCGATGAACACGGTGAGCTCGACCAGCGCCGCCGGGCCGAGGCGGCCGAGCAGACTCGCCGACAGCTCATCGGTGACGGTCGTCGGCGTGTTCGTCATGGCCTCGGCGTACTCCATCACCTCCCGCTCCAACGGCGTGAACACCTCCGACTCCCGCCAGCGCGGCACCTGGCTCGCCTTGGCCAGGTCCAGGTTCTGGTTCAGTGCCGCGAAATAGTTGATGTCGAGGCACCAGCTGCAGCCGACCTGTGCCGCGACGGCCATGTGCGCGAACGTCTTGAGGCTCGCGTCAGCCGCGTCCCAGGTGGCCACCTGGGCCGAGAACTCCTGGTTGGCCTCGGCGAGCTTGGGGTTGTTCCACAGCACCTCGTGGGGCTCGGGCACGGAACCGAGCTGCTTGATCAGGTTTTCGCGGAGCCCGGCGGGGAGCTCGGCCTTCGGAATGCGTAGCGCCATGGTGTTCTCCTTGGGCGTCTGTCTGCTTTTTCATGAAGACACCGCCGGGCCCGCGAATGTGACAACCACCCTCGCCACCGCGCATGGATCGTCAGCGCGCACAGGCCGAACCACGCCCGCGCTCCTGGACGTCTACCAGGAGAAGTGGGGCTGTGACCCCGCCGCGATGGGGCAGGTGCGCGCGCATCCCAAGGCGGGTCCTCACCTGCAACATCAGCGGGAAGCCTTCTACTGCGCCGAGCAGCTGCGGGTGTTCGCCCGCGACAGTGTGCCGGAGGGGACCTTCGAATCGCTGCAGAAGAACGTCCACGACGGTGTCGTCAGTTACCGGTACACGGCGGCGTACCGCCGCAGCGACACCGGATCACTGGCGGAATCGATGACCATTGCGGTCAAGGACATACTCGGCACCTGCCCCGTCGACCTGGGCGGTGTGGACCGCGAGAAGCTCGCCCGCTGCATCGAGGAATGCATCGTCTGTGCCCAGGCGTGTACGGCCTGCTCGGATTCTTGTCGACTGCGCCGACATCTGCACCGCAACCCCGTCCCGCCACTTTGCCGACGGTGGCGTACGCCTGAAGGATCGCGCGGGTGAAGTCTGCGCCGACGAGTGCGAGCGCCACGCCGACCAGCACGGCCACTGCCGCGTGTGCGCCGAGGCCTGCCACCGCTGTGAGCAGGCGTGCAACGACTGATGCCCCCTGTGCCGAACACCCGGGCACGTCGAGATCACGCCGGACGGGCCCCTGCGAGCGTCCTTGGGGCAGGCGTGCGACGCTGTTCGTCGCGCGGGATCGAGTGCCGGCGCTTCCCTGCGGCGTGGCAGTGGCTACAGCCACGGTGCACTCGATGGGCGGCGTGCCAAGTCCAGGCACTGACCACCTCCGTGGAGGCTGCGCGCACTGACCAGAGGCGGCGGCTTCGCCCCTTCACCGACATGGCCGCCGCTGGGGGCGGTCTGCTGCCCGGGCCGTGGCACGAGAGGAGCCCGGGATGTCGGGGCTGATGGTCAGGCTTTCGTCGGCAGTTGGGCCGGCAGGGCGGCTGCTGGCTGTTCCTGCGCGGGCGGGGGCTGGGGTTTCCCGGTGCGCAGCACCTTGTTGACGTGGGCGGTGTCGAGGGCGTTTTCCCAGCGGGCGACGACGAGGGTGGCGACCGCGTTGCCGGCGAGGTTGGTCAGGGCGCGGCATTCGGACATGAACTTGTCGATGCCGAAGATGAGCATGATGCCGGCGGTGGGAATGGTGCCGACGGTGGTGAGCGTGGCGGCGAGGGCGATGAAGCCGGCGCCGGTGATGCCGCCGGATCCCTTGGAGGTGAGGATCATGACGGCCAGCAGGCCGAGCTGCTGGCCGATGCTCAGGGGGGTGTCGGTGGCCTGGGCGATGTAGACGGCGGCCAGGGACAGGTAGATGGAGCTGCCGTCGAGGTTGAAGGAGTAGCCGGTGGGGACGGTCAGGCCGACGATGTCGCGACGGATGCCGAGCCCTTCGAGTTTCTGCATCAGCCGGGGCAGGGCGCTCTCGGAGGACGAGGTGCCCAGGACGAGGACGAACTCCTCGCGCAGGTGGCGCAGCAGCCGGAAGATGTTGATCCTGAGCGCGGCGGTCACCGTGCCGAGGACGACGATCACGAAGAACGCCGAGGTGCCGTAGAAGAGCCCGATGAGCCGGCCGAGGCTGGTCAGGGTGGAGAAGCCGTATGTGCCGATGGTGAAGGCCATCGCGCCGAAGGCGCCCACGGGCGCGGCCAGCATGACGTAATGCAGGATCTTGAAGACGACGGCGCTCAGGCGCTGGATGCCGTCGACGAGAGGCTCGCCGACGGGACCGACGGCTTTGAGGGCGATGCCGAAGAGGACCGAGAAGAAGAGGACCTGAAGGATGTTGCCCTCGGCGAAGGCGCCGACTGCGCTGGTGGGCACGAGGTCGGTCAGGAAGTGCCACCAGGACTGGTCTTCCCCGTCTTTGACGTACTGACCGGCGTCTGCTGTCAGCTGGAGGTCGCCGGGGTGGGCGTGGACGCCGGCTCCGGGCTGGAAGACGTTGACCGCGACGAGGCCGATGAGCAGAGCGGTGAGGGTGCCGGCCTGGAAGTACAGCAGGGACTTCAGACCGACCCGGCCCACCCGGCCGAGGCTGTCGACGCCGCCGATGCCGGCCACGATGGTCACGAACACGATCGGCGTGATCAGCATCTTGATCGCGGTGACGAAGGTGGTGCCGACGGGTTCCATCGCGGTACCGGCCGAGGGCCACAGCCAGCCGGTGAGGACACCGGCGACGATGGCGGTCAGGACCCAGAAGTACAGCTGCCGGTACCACGGCTTCCTGGGCGCTTCGGCCGGGGAGGGTGCGGGGGCTGCGGGTGGCGGGGCGGATGCTGCCATGGCGTTTCTCCTCGTTGAGGAACGGGGCACAACCGGGACGCGGAAGGGTCCTCAGGGGTCGGGAGGGCCGGTGGGCGGGCGCGGGCGCGTAGGGGACGCGGGCGCGTAAGGGGCGCGGGCGCTGGCGGAGTGTGGGGCGGCTTCGTCCGGGGCGGCGTCGTCCGGGCCGCCGTAGAGAGGGTGCAGGGTCAAGAGGGCGCAGGGTCAGAGGAGTTCGAGGAGCTTGTCGGTGAACTCGGCCGTGGAGGCGGTGCCGCCCAGATCCGGGGTGCGTACGTCGGTCTTGGCCAGGACCGCGGCCATCGCATCGGTGATGTCCCTGGCCGCTTCCGGGTGGCCGAGGTGGTCGAGCATCATGGCGGCCGACCAGATCGCGCCCAGCGGGTTGGCGATGCCCTGGCCCGCGATGTCGGGGGCGGAGCCGTGGACCGGTTCGAACATCGAGGGGAACTCCCGCTCGGGGTTGAGGTTGGCCGCCGGGGCGACACCGATGGACCCGGCCACCGCGGCGGCGAGGTCACTGAGGATGTCGCCGAAGAGGTTGGAGGCGACCACGACGTCGAAGCGGGCCGGTTCGAGGACGAACTTGGCCGCGAGCGCGTCGATGTGCTCCTGGTCCCAGCCGACCTGCGGGAACGAGGCGGCCCGCTCGGCGACGAGTTCGTCCCAGAACGGCATGGTGTGCACGATGCCGTTCGACTTGGTGGCCGAGGTCAGCCGGCCCTTGCGCTGCTCGGCGAGGTGGAAGGCGTAGTCGAGCAGGCGTGTGACGCCGGCCCGGGTGAACACGGCCTCCTGTACGGCCATCTCGTCCGGGAAGCCCCGGTTGAGCCGCCCGCCGGCCTCGCTGTACTCGCCTTCCATGTTCTCCCGGACGACGACGAAGTCGACCTCGCCGGCCCGCGCCCCTCGCACCGGGCTGTCGATGCCCTCGAAGACTCGGATGGGCCGCAGGTTGACGTACTGGCGGAAGCCGCGGCGGATCGGGATCAGCAGTCCCCACAGCGAGATGTGGTCGGGCACCGCGGGGTGGCCCACCGCGCCCAGCAGGACTGCGTCCTTGTCGCGGAGCCGGGTGAGGCCGTCGGCGGGCATCATGGCGCCCTCGCGCAGGTACCGCTCGCACGACCAGTCGTCGTAGGAGATGTAGGAGAGGGTGAAGCCGTGCCGGCGGCCGAGGGTGTCGAGCACCTGCTGCGCGGGGGGCAGTACTTCGGTGCCGATGCCGTCACCGGGGATGAGGGCGATGCGGTGGTTCGTCATGCCTTCGATTCCAGCAACGTGCCCAGGCAGACGTCCAAGACCGAAACCGGATCTCCCTTATAGCGGCCGCCTATCAGTCGGTGGCCGCCGTCTGTCAGCCGGTGCCGGTGGGGACGGCCATCCTCCAGAAGGCGGCGGCTGCCGGGGACAGGACACCCCGGCGGCTGATCAGGGCAACATTCAGCGCGGTCGCGGGTTCGATGTCCAGCACGTCGGCCCCTGACCGCCGGGCGATCTCCCGCCAGGAATCCGTCACGACCGCGAGCCCGACCCCGGCCAGCACCAGAGGCAGCAACGCGACCCGGTGCTCCGTCTCCGCCGCCACGCTGAAGTCGATGCCCTGGTCACGCAGAGAGTCGACGTATGCCCGCATCCCCGTCCCGGGCTGTCCCACAATCAGCCGCTGACCCGCCAGTTCCTCGCACGCCACCGCTTCCCGGCCGGCGAAGGGCCCGTCCGGCGGGACCACCAGCACGAACCGCTGCTCCCCCAGGCTATGCGCGCGGACCTCCGTGTCCGGCACCCTCCCGGCTGACGCCAGCAGGCCGAGATCCGCAGCCCCTGTCCGCACCGCGCCGACGACGTCCCGAGCCGTGAAGACGGCCCGGACCGCCACCGTCACGCCCGGATGGCGGCGGGCGAAGGAACGGATCAACGACGTCAGCGGCTCGACGGCCTGGGACGGCATCGAGGCCACATCGAGGCGTCCTTCCCGCAGTTCGTGGACGGACGCCACGCTCGCCCGGGCGACCTCCAGGCTCCGTACCGCCGCACGGGCCGGTTCGATCAGCGCCCGGCCCGCCTCCGTCAGCACCGCGCGGCGTCCGATCCGGTGGAACAGCTCCGTACCCAGATCACGCTCCAGCCCACGGACAGCCTGTGACAACGACGGCTGCGACACATACAGCGCCGAAGCGGCCCGGTTGAAACCGCCGCGGTCGACGACGGCCAGGAAGTACTCCAACTGCCGGATATCCATGACTTCGATCTTCACTGGCCAGGGAGGTGCGCTCCGCTGTGGGGCCCAGTGTGCCGGATCAGCATGCCGCCCGGCGCGGGGCCGGTGCGGCCCGGAACCGCGGGCGAGTGGCCGGCCGACGTCCACCGAGGCAGTCGTCGCGGTTGATCCGGCCAACGGCAGCCGGGGCCGGCGCGTCACGCGAGCCGCGCCAGGGCCGCCTCCGACGGGCTCCCGGCGTCGCCTGGTACACGATGATCACCTGTTGCTCGGCGCCGCCGACGGTGAGCGCCTGCCTGCGCAGGGCGAGGCCGCCGACGACCGGGTGTGCGAAGCGCTTGAGCTCGTCACGGGCGGGCCGCGGGGCGCGATACGGCTCGGAGTCGGGCCGAGGCGTGGAGCAGGGTGGCACGGGTGAGTTCGGCACCCCACCAAGCTGTGACCGCGCATGGAGCGTCACCATGACACGTGCCGACCGCCGGGCCGGCGTGGCGTGATCTTGGCCCTGCCAGGTGTGACGCACGCCACCCCTTCTTCTTGGCCCATGCACTTACCTAGCCATAAAATGCCGAAATTCTACCTTTTACATAAAAAGCGTGTCTTGCGAAGTTGGTTACCTTAAGAGCCAACCCGCAGCGACGCGAAGTGGACTTTGCGGAAAACGAGAACATGGCCTGTGTGAAGTCGGGTAACCGGGCATGGCCACCTCTGTCTCTTTCGCTGCCATTCTTGACGCGAAGAGTGGGGCATTTCTAAAGTTCAACCGGAGTTCGCAAAAGGCGAATTGGGGAGTTCCTGAACAGGCGTTGCAGCGGGTCGCCGCGCCAGCCAAACGCGCGAACGGTGACATCCGCCCACCTGCCCACGCGGTTATTGCATCCGGAGGACGGCATCATGGCTTCAACTGACCAGGTTTCCACACCGGCGGCCATCCTGCGCGAGGGCGGCGTGTTTTGGATTACCGGACTCGCGGAGTCGGGCAAGACGACGGTATCCAAAATTCTGGCTCGGCAGATCCGCTCTCACGGCATACGGCCAGTCCTGCTGGATGGCAATATCGTGCGGGAGGTCATCGGGGAAACCAGGTCGTTCGACCGTGAAAGCCGACGCAGGATGGCCTACACGTACGCCCGCTTCAGCCGCATGCTGGCCGGCCAGGGACAAGTCGTGATCTGCGCGACCATCTCCCTTTTCCATGACGTACACAAGTGGAACAGGGAGAACATCGAGCGCTACTACGAGGTGTTCCTCGACGTACCGCTGGAAGAGCTGAAGAAGCGAGACAGCAAGGGAGTGTACAGCGAATCGGATGACAAAGATATTGTCGGCATCGGAGTCGAACCAGAATTCCCGGAGAACCCCGACCTGGAGATAGCAAACTTCTCTGACGTCGACCCGGATGCGGCGGCCTCGCGCATTCTGGATGAATGCCTGACGGGAGCAGCCCGCTGACCGGAACCGTTTCACCCGCAATCAGCCGCATCTCAAGCCCTGCGTGACGGAAGAGGAATCAACGTGACTGTGACCCTCAAGCACGGTGACTTCACCAGCCTGGCCGAGGACTACTCCAAATACCGCGAAGGGTATGCGCCCTCAGTCGTTTCTGCCCTGGTCGGGCTGCTCGGCGGATCCGCCGGGGCCTGCGATGCCGTCG
This sequence comes from Streptomyces sp. NPDC039462, assembly GCF_055639375.1. Taxonomy (NCBI): domain Bacteria; kingdom Bacillati; phylum Actinomycetota; class Actinomycetes; order Kitasatosporales; family Streptomycetaceae; genus Streptomyces; species Streptomyces sp. NPDC039462. The sequence continues at coordinate 119,007 of NZ_JBVKAO010000010.1, read as the reverse complement.
ACGTGGGAGCGGGAACCGGCATCTGGAGCCGCATGCTCGCAGAAGCCGGCTTTCGGTCCGTGACGTCCGTCGACCCGAACGACACCATGCGGGCGACCGGGGAGAGGGACTCCGCACACCTCGACATCACCTGGCGCGCCGGCAGCGGCGAGGACACCGGCCTGCCCAGCGCGTCGGCGGATCTCGTGACGATGGCGTCGTCCTTCCACTGGGTGGACTTCGACAAGGGCACACAGGAGTTCAGCCGCCTGCTGCGCCCCGGCGGGTGGTTCGTCGCCCTGTGGAATCCTCGCTACATCCAGGCCAGCGCCCTGCTCACCGACATCGAAGCGGAACTGGAGAGGCTGAAGCCGGACATGAAGCGGGTTTCCTCCGCCCGGCAGGGGCTCATGGACGAACTCTCCGACCGACTGGCGGCCAGCCCGCACTTTGACGACGTGATGCTCCTGGAGGGACGTCACCACGTGCGGCAGAGTGTCGATCACTACATCGGCGTCTGGCGTTCGGTGAACGATGTCCGTGTACAGCTCGGCGAGGAGAAGTTCGAACAATTCCTCGACTACGCGCGGCGTCGCATCGGTGACGCCGAGACGGTGGAGACCACCTACCTCACCCGCGCGTGGGCAGCCCGTCGCGCGACCGCGTGAATCCGCTGTTGTCTCACCGCGCCAACTGGTGGCGTGACAGACCCCTCGCGCCCGGGCAGGTTGTAGATCATGACTGGCTCTCTCGTTGCTGAATGGATTCGCCGTCATCGGGCGCTTCTGCTCACTGCGCTGCTCACCACCACCAACTTCCTCGTCGTCTTCGACGGCCTGGTGGTCACCGTGGCCCTTCCCGCCCTGCAGCACAGTCTCGGCCTCAGCCAAGCCGGCACGCAGTGGGTCATGACGGCTTACACCCTGCCCCTTGGTGGCATGCTGCTGCTGGGCGGCCGACTGAGCGACCGCTACGGACGCCGTCCGGTCCTCATCACCGGCTTCGCCCTCTTCATCGCCGGCCTGTTGCTGGCAGGGCTGGCCCCGGCACTGTGGCTGCTCCTGCCAGGGCGCATGCTGCAGGGCGCGGGCGCCGCACTCGCGGTCCCCACCTCTTTCGCGATCATCAGCGCGAAAGCCTCCCCGGCCCAGCGCAACCGCTTGTTCGCCGCGGTCGCGGTGGCCGGCGGACTGGGGGCCGCAGGCGGCGCCATCATCGGTGGCGTCGTCACGCAAGGGCTCGGCTGGCGCTACGTCTTCCTGCTCTCCGTGCCGGTCGCACTCCTCGCCGCCTTGCTGGCACCCAAAATCCTCGACCACGAGGCGCCGGCCTTCAAGACCAGCGGCCTGGACCTGCCTGGCGTCGCCCTGTCCATGGCCGGTCTCATGCTGCTCGTCCTGGCCATCACGAACACCGAGAGCGCGGGCGCACTCTCCCCCGGCACCCTCGGTTCCCTGGTGCTGTCCGCCCTCGCGTTCACCGGCTTCGTCATCCGAGAACGCAGAGCAGCAGACCCCCTCCTGCGTCTGGCCATCCTGCGTGTGCCCTCATTCCGCACTGCGGTACTCGCCATGCCGGCCAACGAATTCGCCTACCAGGGCAGTGTCTTCATCGGGCTGCTCTTCTTCCAACAAGCACTCGGCTACAGCCCCGTCGCCGCGGGACTGGCCTTCAGCCCCCTGGGGCTGGTCGTTCTGATCGGCTCGTCCGTGTCCAACCGGCTTCTTCGCCGCTACCGCTGGACGCTGGTGGCAGCAAGCGCACAGTTCGTCAGCGCAGTCGCCCTGGCGTTGCTCGCCCTGGCCGGTCCGGACAGCGCCTACCTGCCGCACATCCTCCCGAGCCTCCTCATCCTGGGTCTTGGAACCGTAGTCGGCGCTGTCTCTTTCAATGTCGCCGCGGGCAAGGACATCTCCCCCGACGACAAAGGTGTGGGCTACGGCGTCTTCGAGACCGCCAAGTACGTCGCGGGCGTCCTCGCCATCGCGGGGCTGGGCAGTACCGCTGCGGCCCGCACCGCTTCCGCAACAGCGACCGGTCATACCGCGGCGCTGGCATCCGGCTACCAACTGGCCTTCGCCGTCGCAGCGGTCATCGCCGCCATCGGCGGAGTTCTGGTCGCGCTACTGGGCGATTCCCCAGGAGCCGGGACGAGCCGCTCCGGCCAGGCATCGGCGGTCACCGGCACAAGCGACGCACCGTCCTCGCCCCATCCTCCCGTACACGTGAACAGAGGAAAGCGATGAGCGACAAGATCTACTACCTCCTGCACGGCATACAGGACCGGTACAACGCCCTCTACCAGGACAACATCGAAAAGCTCGGCCACCAGGACATCGCCGTCGCCAGCATCGGCGGCTCCGGCCAATCGCTTTTGGGTAATATTCTTCTCGAACTCGGCCTCAACTACGCCGACCCCTACATCGACTCCCTGAACGCCGACGGCACCAGCCATCCCGTGCCTGCCTACGCCGAATACCGCAGCAGGCTGGCAGCCACCGACCACCGCACCTGGGACGGCCAGGAGCTGGGCAGGCCACGGTGGCCCCGTTTCGTGAAGACACACCTCACCCCTGATTTCCTGGCACCACGCCCGCTGCTCGGGGCCTGGATCCTCATCAGGGACCCGCGTGACTCCCTCTACTCCTGGCACAAGTTCCGCACCAACTTCGCAAAAGACCCTGTAGATCTCCTGCCCGGCACCTTCGAGCAATGGCTGGAGCAGCCGGGCCCCGCCGGAGTCAGCCGACTTGAGGACTGGTCGTCGTTCTACGACGCGTGGGATCAGGCGCGCGGCGGTTTTCAGCGAAGCACGGTAACGACCTTCGAGGACCTCAAGACCGACCCGGTACCGGCCCTGCGCAAGAGCCTGGAGGACCTCGAAGTGGACGTCAAACACTCCGACCTCGTACGAGCGGTCGAGCGGAGCAGTTTCGACAACATGCGCGCGCACGAAGAGCAGCGATCGGGCACCGGAGACGGCACCGGCGCCACGAACACCCGCATCATGCGCAGCGGCACACCCAACGAATGGCACAGCTGGATGACGCCCAGCCTGTGCCGAAAATTCGGCGCCGGAAAGATCGCCGACGTAGCCCGACAATTTGGCTACGAGATGACCGCAGCCTAGCCTCGATCCTGCATGAGCCCTCGACGGTGCCTCCGTCGAGGGTTTTCTGCTTGCTGGTGGCGGAATTTCGATGTCAGGGACCGTGAAGCTCGGTCTCCCACGCTTCGAACGGAGGCTCCACCTGATAGGCGGGGTCACAGCGTCTGCGGACCCACTGAGCAGCGCGGTACTGGGCTTCACCGTCGTTGAGCGTCTCCCCGTGATCATCCACTTCGAGAACGTTGGCGAAGATCGCAAAAACCGTCTCGAGGTCTGAGCCGTGCTCGAGCAAGTGACGGCGGTAGTCGATTCCGTCAAGAAGCTCGACATCCAATGTGCCATTGCCCAGGTAGAAAGCGAAGAAGCGGAGAGCAGCCCGCACATCTGTCGGAAGGTGTGGCACGAGATCATCCTTTACGAGACCGGTGATGCGTCAGGTCATCCTCGCGGTTGGCTGGGCAGTCCAACTCGGACGACAGAAGATCCAACTTCACCATCAAAGGACAGCGGAGCCATCGGAACTTTGCGTCCGGTCAACAGGTCGCTGTACGTCGTCTCACCACACGACCGCAACCAACTGGGGGAGGCTGTTGCCGACCCTGGCCTGCGGGGCCAGCCGGGCGGCCGGAGAAGCATCCCCACAGCCGCCTCAAGCGCCACCGGTCTGCAGCCACGTACGAGAAGTTCGTGGTCCGCTACGAGGCGTACGAGGCGACCGTGCTGGTCGCAGTCCTCAACGAGTGGCTGGTACCGGCGCTTTCACCGCAGGCCCTCGACACGCGGTCCGCGGGACCGGGATCGTGGCCTTGATCCCGGGTCTGCGCAGGTGGGCGCGATTGCTGAGGGAGCACATCGTCCGCCACGCTCGGACCGCAGCCGGCGTCCGATGCGAGCCTGGTCGGCGTCCAACTGGTCGCGTTCGGCCCCGACGGAGCATCACTCTCGTATCAGGCACCAGTCCCCCGTCCGGGGGTACAGCAACCGCCCGCATTCCCACGGCAGTCACCGCGGCGTACGTTCCCCTCATGAGCATCCCCACAGAGCCCATCGGCAGCATCCCCCGACCGCCCGCCCTGCTGGACGCCCTCGCTCAGCACGCCCAAGGCCAGCTCTCCGAGGCCGAGTTGGCGAAGTTTCAGGCACAAGCCGCCGCAGACACTTTGGCGCACCTCGAGCGCATCGGCTGCCCCGTCCTCGTCGACGGCGAGCAGTCCAAGCCGAGCTTCGCAACCTACCCGCTCAGCGGCCTGGACGCGCTCGCGCCCGACGGCGCGGTCATTCCCTTCGCCGACGGGCACACCCGGCAACTGCCCCGCCTGACGGCCGGACCCTTCCGCTACCAGATCCGCGCCGACACCTACCTGCGCGACGCCCGACGCCACACCGACAAGCCCGTCAAGCAGGCCGTCATCGCGCCCTCCGCCCTCAGCCTGCTCTACCCGCCCGAGCCCCTTGCGGGCTACTCGCGCGAGGCGTTCCTGGCCGACCTGGTCAACGAGGCCGAGGCCGACATCCGAGGGTGCCTCGAGGCGGGCGCGCATGTCGTGCAACTCGACTTCACCGAGGGCCGGTTGTCCCTGAAGCTGGATCCCAGCGGTGGCCTCCTCAACAGTTTCGTCGACCTCAACAACCAGGTCCTGGACCGCTTCACCGACGCAGAACGGGCCCGCATCGGCGTCCACACCTGCCCCGGCGGAGACCACGACTCCACCCACAGCCTCGACGTCGACTACACCTCGCTGCTGCCCGACCTCTTCCGGCTCCGGGCCGGCAACTTCTACCTCCAGCTCGCCAGCGAGGCCGACCCCGAGCGCGTACTCGACGTTGTCGCCGCCCAACTCCGGCCTGGCATCCGGGTGTTCATCGGCGTGACCGACCCCATCGATCCACGCGTCGAGACCCCCGAAGAGGTATGCGCCCGCATCCTGCTCGCGGCACAGCGCATTCCGGTCGCACAGCTGGGCACGTGCGACGACTGCGGCTTCTCCCCCTTCGCCGACGACACCTCCACCTCACGCGACATCGCCTTCGCCAAGATCGAGGCCCGGGTCCACGGCACGGCCCTCGCCGCCCAGCAGCTCGGGCTGTAACGAACAAACGAGCACCGGCGGGCCGAAACCGCTCCGTGTGCGATTCCGGCCCGTCCCTTCGGTATCCGTTACGGCCTGTCGCTGGATGCGCAATGTTGCCGCCGGTGGGCCGGCTGTGGTCGTCTCCGTGGTCATATCCGCCGGTGGCGGACCCGCACCAGGGAACCCGCCCCCCGAATCCTGCCCCCGGTCTTGACCGTTACAGGGGCCCGGTCAGGGCAGGTCCGCACGGCTCGCCGGAAGTCCTAGTCAGTGGGGGCGGTCTCCCTTTCGGTGCGGGGGAAGAAGGGGAGTTCGATGTGGACGCGGTCGGCGGCGGCGAGGATCTGGGTGGCGTCGTCGACCGGTGGGTGGATGTGGTGGTTGATGCGTTTCTTGACGTCCGCGCCGTCGGCGCCCGAGGCCATCACCCTGCGGTCCCAGCCCCGGGTGAAGACCGCACCGGCGTCGCCCAGGTCCAGGCAGGTGACGTAGGGGCCGGGCGTGAAGTCGCGCAGCGGCACGTCGAGCAGGTCGGCCGCCGCGTTGTACCCGGCCACCTTGCCGAGCGGGGTGGCGTGCTGGCAGGACTGCATGACCGGGTGGTCGGCGTCGAATGCCGCTGCGGCCGTGTCGCCGGCGACGAACACATCGGGCAGGGCGCGCAGTTGCCGGCCCACCGGCACCCGGCCCAGGGAGTCGAGTTCGTCGGAGATCTGCCGGGTGAGGTCACTGGCCGTGAGCCCCGCGCACCAGAGCACCGCGTCCGCCTCGACCCTGGTGCCGCCGGAGAGGACGGCGTATCCGTCGCCGACCTCCGTCACCGTTGTCCCGAGGCGGCATTCCACGCCGAGCTTCTCCAGCGCCGCCTCGATCTCCCGGCGTGGCCCCGGGCCGAGCTGGTCGGCGACCACTTCCGACCGGTCCACCAGCAGCACCCGGCCCCGGGCGGCCAGCGCGGTCGCGGCCTCCAGGCCGACGAACCCGGCGCCGACCACCACGGCACGGTAGTTGTGCCGTTCCCGCAGATGGTCGGTGAGCCGCCGGGCCCCGTCCAGGGTGTCGATATCGAAGAGCCGTTCGGCCCCGGGCAGAGTCCGGGGCCGCACGAGTTTGCTGCCCGCCGCCAGCACCAGGCGGTCGTAAGCGATCTCCTCGCCGTCGGCCACCACCACGCGGCGGCCGGTCTCGATCGTGCTCACCCGGGCCCGCAGATGCCCGACGCCGATCGGCTCCAGGATTCCCCTGAGCTCCACCTTGGCCAGATCCGGCTCCGGTTCGTACAGGCGCGGCCGCAGCACCAGGTGGTCGTTCGGCGCTATGAGCGTGATGCGCAGCTCCGCGTCCCCGCGCGCCAGTGCTGCTCCCGCCGCGCTCCACACGCCCGCGAAGCCGCCTCCGACGATCACAACGTGCCCCATCGTGTCTTCCTTTTCGCCGTCCGTGCCCCTCCGGGCATCGGAGGGGCGACAGGGAGACAAGACGGCGGGCTCAGATGTGACCGAGGCCGGCGAGTTTCTCAGGATTGGCCAGCCTCCTGTACGTCGTGATCCGCCCGTCGGCGATTTCCACGGTGTCGAGCCAGACCAGTTCGCCGCCGCGGTAAGTGGCCAGCGCCGGCTGCCCGTTCACCTCGATGATCCGGGATGCGTCGGGACGCCTGATCCGGACCTGCCGGATCATCAGCAGGGCGATCGTCTGCGCGCCGTGAACCGGCCTGCGCGCGGCCGTCGTCTTGCCGCCGCCGTCACCGACATAGACGGCCCCCGGGTGCAGGAGTGCGACGAGCCCGGCGACGTCCCCGGCCTCGGCGGCCGCCTTGAACGCTTCGAGCACGCGTTGGGCGTCGGCCCGGGAGGCGCCGGGCGGTGCCTCGGCCCCGGCGACCCGTGCTCGCGCCCGGGAGGCGAGTTTGCGGCTGGCAGCGGATGTGTTGCCGAGCACCTCGGCGATCCGGCCGAAGGGAAAGCCGAAGACGTCGTGCAGCACCAGTGCGACACGTTCAGCGGGAGAAAGTCTCTCCATCACCACCAGCATCGCGGTGCTCACCGACTCGTCCAGGAGCACCTCGGCCGAAGCGTCGGGTCCGGTGAGCAGCGGTTCGGGCAGCCAGGGGCCGACATAGGCCTCGCGCCGTACCCGTGCGGACTTCAATACGTTGTACGACATGCGGGCGGCCAGGGTCACCAGCCAGGCGCGCAGATCCCGCACCTCGGACAGGTCGGCGTCGGCAGCGCGCAGCCAGACCTCCTGCGCCACGTCCTCGGCCTCGGTCACAGAGCCCAGGATCCGGTAGGCCGTCCCGAAGACCGCGGGGCGATGCGATTGCCAGTCCGCCTCCGCCAACATGCCGGTCAGCGTCATCTGCGGCCCTCCCCCCTCTCGGCACCATGGTCGGCCCTCAACTCTAAGCAGACCGATCTCCGGAACGATCTCCCGGCCCGAACGGGACGGCCCGAGCACGACAGCGCGCACCGCTCATCGGGTCGGCCATGAGGGGCGGCCGGACGCGATGACGTAACACGTGGTTGGTTGAGGCCATGCCGTAACGCCGCGGCAGTAGGGCTCCAAGACGAACTCGGGTTGACAGACGCCTTGTTACGGCGCCTGTGTCTTTGACCGATCAGGATCAGCGTTGCCCTCTGACAAGCTCGCCTCCTGAGCGTTGATCAGCTCGTCCCAGTGTTCCCGCGCCCACTCGCAAGTTGCGTCGAGCGGGCCCAGCAGGCCCAGGCCAAGCGGGGTCAGGGCGTACTCGACGCGACGCTCCGTGCCCTCGTACTCCTCCCGTGCGACGAAACCGTCCCGCTCCAGCCTGCGCAGGGACTGGGTCAGCGACTTGGCCGTGACACCACGCAGCGGGACCTTCAGCTCGGAGAAGCGGCGCGGGCCGTCCTGCAGGCAGCGCAGGACCAGCGCGGCCCACTTGTCACCCACACGGAAGGGCACCAGCGGGGACGGGCAGACAGGGTCGAACATCTCGGGATCCAGAGGGGCCCGCTCGGCCTGCAGCTTCGTCATGATCCACACCGTAGGGCGGTATCCGATCGGAAACCAGCCCTTGGCCTACGATCCAGCCCATGAAAGCGAAGAGCGGCAGGATCATCGTCTTCGGGGCAGGCGGCCGAGTCGGCCGGACGGCCGTGACCGAGGCCCGGCGAAGGGGCCACGAGGTCACGACGGCAGGGCGGGCCGACGGGGAGGTAACGGACCCAGCGGTCGTAGCGCGGCTCGCGGTCGGGCACGACGCGGCGATCGTCGCCGTGTACGACCCCGGCGCCCGCCCCGGTGAGTTCTACCCCGCCGTAGCCCGCGCCCTCGCGGAGGGGCTCCCGGCAGCCGGGGTGCAGCGGCTGGTGTCGGTCGGGCTGGCGTCCGTACTGCCCACCGCGTCCGGGGACATGCTGATGGACACCCCTGGGTACCCCCAGGAGTGGCGGGAGTTCTACCTCGGTCACGGTGCCGGCACCGAGGCCCTGCGGGCAGCCGCGCCGGAGACGTTGGACTGGGCGGTGCTGAGCCCGGCAGGGGACTTCGACCCCGAGGGCGAGCCCTGTGGCGGGTACGCGCTCGCCCCCGCTGTCGCCGACAGCCGGATCACGCACGGGGACTTCGCCCGCGCGCTGCTGGATGAGACCGAGGTCCCGACCCTGCACCGAACTCACGCGGGAGTGTCCGCCGCATGACCGACACGATCCACGACAACCCGAACCCCTGGATCGCCGACCACATCCGCCGCTTCGAGGAGACCGGCGGCCACCCCCGCCCCGGGATGGCCGACCTGCTCCTGACCACCCGGGGCCGCAAGTCCGGCCTGCTGCGCCGCACGGCGCTGGCGTACGTCCGGGACGGGGACGCGTACGTCCTGACGGCGTCCAACGCGGGCGCGGACCGCCACCCTGCCTGGTACCTGAACCTACTGGCCACCCCGGAGGTCACCCTCCAAGTCGGCGCGGCCACCTTTCCGGCGACGGCCCGGCCAGCCACGAATGCCGAGTCGGCCCGCCTGTGGCCGGCGGTGGTGGCCGCGATGCCCTCGTACGCGGCCTACCGCACCGCGACGGCCCGGGAGATCCCCCTGGTTCTGGTCACCCCGGCGAGACGTCGTTGATCCAGACGCGGCAGCCACCGGCGGTTTCGGCGGTCCAGGTCGTGCAGAGGCATCACCGCTGACCAGGTGGTGAGTTCGCCGACCATGACGATGTTCGGAAGCGAATGCGGATGTCATCGAGCATGTCGAGCCGGGCGAGGGCGAGCAGCCGCAGCACAGCTTGACCGGGAGGGGCAGGTCCCGCAGCAACAGACCGTGGGACGCCGGGAGTCGGGCGTGGCCTGGACGCTCAGCAGGATGCGTAGCCCGCGGTCCGGGCTCCAGGCAGTGCAGTATCCCAGCCCATGGTGTCGCGCATAGTCGTCGAGCGCCGTCTTCAGCGCGCCGCCGCCACCTCGGGTGCGCCGACATCGAGGAAGCCGTGCTTGACCGCACCACAGGTCCCGGCCAGCCGCAGGGAACAGGATGACGCGACAACTTCGGGTTCAGCAGGTGTGGATGCCGTTCGGCGTCCGCGAAGTGCAGCTGCTGCCCGTGCGGTTCGCCCCTTCCAGGCCCGGGGTGTGGCGGCGGGGTCGCAGCAGATCCTGACTCCTCTACCGGCTCAAGGGCATGGTGCAGCGGGCCCGGCACGGCCGCACACCCACCGGCAAGGCAGTGTCATCGCCAGTGGTTGTTGCTGGTGTGGTCTCCGGCGAGCCAGCGGGTGAGATCGGCATGCGCCGTCGCGCGCCGCTCGGTGTCGATCTTCTCCGCGTCGGGGTGATCGACGGTGAACTCAAGCATCAGCCCGTTGGGGTCCGTGATGTACAGAGAGACACAGTATCCGTGATCCGCCACGAAGGTGTCCGGCTCCGCGTAGCCGGCCTCGCCGATGCGCTTCCGCATGGCCCTTTGGGTCTCCTGCTCGACCTTGAGGGCGATGTGGCGAAAGGGGGTGAAGGTGACGTCAGTCTTGAAGCGTTTCTGGTCTTCAGGGTCGGCGAACTGGAAGAAGGCCAGCGCTCCGCCATCGGCCAGGCCGTAGAAGGTGTGGCAGTAGGCGCGCTCGGCACCCAGTATCACGGCGCTCTCGGTCCACGTGGCCACCAGGGGCAGGCCGAGCACCTCCTCGTAGAAATGCCGGTTGGCTTCCTGGTCGTCGGTCAGCCACGCGTGGTGGTGGAGGCGAAGAGGGAGGGTTTGGCTCATGCCGGATCTCCTTTGGCGGGACGGGTCGGCGGCCAGGTGGCTGCCGGCTCCTCACCCAGGATGACTCATAAAATTTAACTTTCAACCATTTCTCGCCATGGCCCGCACTCCCCCGACCGGCGCCGGCCTTCCACCGGCCTGCCTGCGCGAACAGGGAACCAACCGGCGATCGCGGGCCGGGGTAGACATCGCTTCCCCCGCGGGCCCCCACCCCGCCGGCGGGCCGTCTGACCTGGCTGCGGCCTCGGCTGAGCAAGAGTTCACCAGCAGCGTGCAATGTGTCCGCATCTGAGTTCACACCGTCGGAGACGGGTTCTGAGCGCAGCTCCCCCGGCCTGCGGTTGGTGTCACCACCGGGCCACTCAGGCTCACCGGTCGGCCGTTTGCACACGAGGGCACGTCGCCGGAACGGGGCGCGGGCCGGATCAGGTCCCGACTGAGGCTGGGAGGAGACTGCCGCTCACGTTTGTCAGCCCCCGGGGACATGACCGTTTGTCAGAACCCGGGGGCAAGCTGACGCCCGCGGCGTCTGCCGCGCCCGGGCAAGGAGCTCCCACGGTTCCACAATGGCGACGTCCACGGCAGCATCCCCTCACCCAACCCGCGCCCTCACAGGGACGCCCAATCCCGGTCCGGTGCAGCCGACGCTGCCTCAGTCCTCGGGGTGCGCCGGGTTCTGCAGTTGCCAGAACTCGCCGGAGCAGCCCGTCGGCAGAGGGGGGAAGCGGTGCCCCTTCACATCGGTGCTCCAGTGGTGCTCTCCGCCGCAGTCGCATTCGTAGATCCCGCTGGCAGGCACGATCTCACCGGGGTGCCACGACGCCTTCTCCTCGCTCATTGCTCCTGTCTACGACAGCACGGTGCGCTGCGCGACCCGGGCCACCTGGCCATGGGCCGGCCGCCACGGAGGACCATCACCCGTACTTGCCGGCACTCCCCTGCCCCGTCCTGCGCGTCTCATCAACTGGCGGGTAGTTTCCTGCAGTTGCTCCCCCCGCCCGGCTTCGCGGTTCACAAACACGTACGCCGGAGGGCGACTCCCGGGATGGGCGCCACATGGCTGAATGTGTGGGGGCGCGGGGTGGGGGCGGCGGGAGGGTCGGCACGGGGCGGGAGGGCGGCTGCGGGGGCCGGGGGCTCGGGGTGGGGTGGCGGGGGTGGTTCGGGTGCGTTGAGCCTGGTCTTCGGCGTCTTGCGGGGCGGGGCGGGGTGGCCGGCGACGGGTGCGGGCGGGGGGTCCCGGTGGCGTTCCGGTGGGCGTGAGGGGGATCTGTCGCCGTGGACGCTCTCCGGAAAAAAGGGGCATAACGCAATTGCATGAAATCCCGGAGACTTCTCTGTTCATGGCGGAATCTCATGATACTCTCGCCGCGTTATGCGCTTCGGTCCGGGGGAGGAGAAGCAGCGTGATGATCGGAATGCCAGGGGAGACCGCCCCTGGGGGGGAACTTCCTAAAGATCAGTTCTGTCGGCCCGTCGGGCCCGGCCACTCGACCGAAGTTTCCGGTTCAATCACCCAGATTCCGATCGACATGCTGCGTGACGCGGACTCTCCTCGGCTGACCGGTGTCGACCAGGATCATGTGCGCACTCTGGCCGCCTGCACCGATAAACTTCCGCCGATCATCGTGCACCGAGCGACCATGAAGGTCATCGACGGAATGCACCGGCTGCACGTGGCGCGTCTGAACGGCCAGGAAACCATTGAGGTCCGCTTCTTCGAGGGGTCGAACCGGGAAGCGTTTCTCCTGGCCGTCGAGCTGAACTTGAAGCACGGCCTCGCACTGACCCTCTCCGACCGCAAGAAGTCGGCAATGAAGATCCTCGAGAGTTTCCCCGAGTGGTCGGACCGGGCGGTCGCCGTGAAGACCGGGCTTTCCGGGAAGACCGTCGGGGTGTTACGCCGTAAATTCGCGGGACAGATCGCCCAGGCCCCTCTCAGGGTCGGGCGCGACGGCCGGGTCCGGCCGCTCAATTCCCATAAAGGCCGGCAGAAATCCGTCGGAATTCCGGCTGAAGAGCCGGACATCGTCCTGCGGGAGACCGCCGAGGCGGCCGGCATGTCCGTGTCCGCGGCCCGGGACGCGCAGAAACGGTTGTGCAGGGAGGAAGGGACGCTGCCGGGCGCGGCGGTGAAACCGCGGGCACCGCAGGGCGGCCTGGAGGCGATGGGCTCGCTCGTCGACACCCTCGCCCAGCTCGAGTCGCTGAAACGGGACCCCGCCCTGAAGTACAGCAACGACGGCCGGGAGATGATCCGCTGGCTCGAAGCCCGCATCATCCGCAGGACCGATCCCGGTCTGGTGCTGCAGGCTCCGCCCCATCAGGCGCGGAAGATCGCCGCCCTGGCCCGTGCGTGCGCGGCGCAGTGGAACTGCATCGCGGTGCGCATGGAGCTCGCCTGCGACGAGTGCGCGCCGGCTTCCAACCAGTAGCAGTACGCCAGTAACACCCCGGCTCCGACCAGGAGCGCTCCCAGGCTTTCGGCTCCCAGGCTTCCGGGTCTTCGGGCCTTCGGCCAGGAGTGCTTCCGGGCTTCGGCCGGCCTCCAGTCCGCCTCCAGCTGGATTCCAACTGAGGAAATTCCGCAGTCGGGTCGCTCTCGTGACCCGGCCGGGCCTTTGACGAAGGCCGTGGGGTGGGCCGTGTCGGCGGCATCTCCCCGCGGGAAAGGCGTGCTCCCGGAGGGGAGTCGATGCCGCCGACGGCACCGCGTGCTGTTCGCTCAGCTCGCGTAGCGGTCGAACGTGGACGAGGGCCGGGGGCCTGCGATCACGTCCAGGCGTGGGTCGACCGTGAGGATCGCCTGATGAAGTCGCTGCAACTGCGGCGACGGCTCCACCCCCAGGTCCTCGATCAGGCGGGCCCGCAGGCTCTGGTAGACGTCCAGGGCCGAGGCCTGCCGGCCCGAGCGGTACAGCGCCACCATCGCCTGGGCGTGCAGGCCCTCGTGCCGGGGGTGCCGCGCGATCAGGTCGCTCAGCTCCGCGAGGAACTCACAGTGCCGGCCCAGGCGCAGCTCGGCGTCGATCCGCCGCTCCAGGGTGACCAGGCGGCTCTCCTCCAGGCGGGTCGCCTCGATCTCCAGTACGCAGCCCATGCGCACGTCGACCAGTGCGGCCCCGTCCCACAGGTCCAGGGCCCGCCGGAAGAGGGTGGCCGCCGCCTGGTCGTCGCCGCTGTCGAAGGCGCGCTGTCCGGCGGCCACCAGGCGTTCGTAGCCGTGGACGTCGACCTGTTCGGGCGGGATCTGGAGGAGGTACCCGCCGTACCGGGTGACCAGGACGTCCTTGGCGCTGCGCGGGGCGTCCGGCCCCATCGCCGTGCCAAGGCGCCGGCGCAGCTGGAGGATGTACGTCTGGAGGGTCGTCATGGCGCTTGCGGGCAGGTCGACTCCCCAGATCTCCTCCATGAGTGTCGAGATCGGCACGACCCGTCTCGGGTAGAGGGCCAAAAGCGCCAGGATCTGCCGCGGCTTGCTTGCGGTAGGCACAACATTCACACCATTAACATCGGCACCAAGCGGGCCGAGGACCTTTACCCTCACAGATTCCTCCTAGAATCCGGCGGCTTCGCGTTTGCGAGCCGTCACCGAATCTGATCTGCAGCGCATGTGCGTGGGGCATGGCGACTTCACAGCCTCTCTCTGCTCACCGATCCGTGGGGAACGCCGGCCGCTGAGGCGGCACACGGATCCGCAGATACTCCACCGCTTTTCAGGTATCCCGCTGATGTCGCTTTCGCCGTTGTCCACCGATAGCTCACGGGCCAGCGGAATTGTGTCGACTCATTGCCGGGTGCGGCAAGTGCTTCCCTGGGCGAAGGGGGAGGTCAGTCCCGGTTGAAGCGGAGGTAATACCTCCGCCGTCCTTCCGTCCATGGGGTCTCCCCTGCCGCGCGCGCTTGTAATAGGGTCGGCGGGATTGTGTTCTGTCCGACGTGTCGGACGGAGTGGCGTCCGAGGCGGCGCCATGTCCTCATTCACGCATTCCTGCGCCCGCGCTCGCCGGCGGAGTTCTGATAATCGCGTGAGAGCGCTCTCGACCGCAGAATGCGCTTTCCCCCTGGTGGGTGATCCGGGCCGCATCCGCGGGATGCCGCCGGGCGTTCGGGTGCCGCGCTGTTCCCGTGAATCGGCCGCCTTCGGCTCACGCGGGCCTCCGCCCGGACGCGAGTGCTGGTTGAGCAGGCCTCCTGAACCCGTCGGGAGTGTGGGTGCGCACCGCTCGGCGGTTGCTCTCAGGCCGGTATGCCCTCCGCGACAAGGAGCACGCGACCATGCCCACAGGTCCCTTGGTTCACGGCGATGCGCCGGGTGGCACACCTTGGTGAGCGGCCGGCACACCGAGGTGTGTCTGGTCGGCGCCGGCCCGCGCGGGTTCTCCCTGCTCGAACGGGTCTGCGCGCAGGAACGGAAGTCCCCGCTGTGGGACCGGGTGACCGTGCACGTGGTCGATCCCGAGCCGCCCGGTGCGGGCCGGGTGTGGCGGCCCGCGCAGTCGCCGCATCTGCTGATGAACACCGTCGCCTCGCAGGTGACGGTGTACACCGACGGCAGTGTCAGTATCCGCGGCCCGCTGGAGGAGGGGCCCAGTCTCTATGAGTGGGCCAGGGCGCTGGGCCGGGGCGCCCTCGCGCCGGGTCCTGCCACGCCCCGCGGCGAGGACGTGCTGGCCGAGGCCCGGGCGCTGGGGCCGGACACCTATCCCACCCGCGCCCTGTACGGGCGGTATCTGACCTGGGCGTTCCAGCAGGTCGTGGCGAACGCGCCGGCGCATGTGGTGATCCGGGTGCACCGGGTGCGGGCGGTGGCCCTGGAAGAGGAGGACGCGCAGGCGGGGCCGGGCGGCGGGGCGCAGGCGGTGGTGCTGGAGGACGGCAGGCGGCTGCGGGGGCTGTCCGCGGTGGTGCTCGCGCAGGGCCACGTGCCCGTCCGCGCGGGGGAACACGAGCGCGGGCTGGCCGGGTTCGCCGCCCGGCACGGCCTGGTCTACGTTCCTCCGGCCAACCCCGCGGATGTGGACCTGTCGCGTATCGCGCCGGGCCAGGACGTGCTGCTGCGCGGGCTCGGCCTGAACTTCTTCGACTACATGTCGCTGTTCACCCACGGCAGGGGCGGCACGTTCGAGCGCGTCGAGGGGCGCCTGGTCTACCGGCCCTCGGGGCGCGAGCCGCGGCTGCACGCCGGTTCGCGGCGCGGCATCCCGTACCACTCGCGCGGCGACAACGAGAAGGGCGCCCACGGCCGTTACCGGCCGCGGCTGCTGACCGTCGAGCATGTCGCGGCGCTGCGCGCGGCGGGCGGGGGGCCGCTGCGGTTCGCCGAGGACCTGTGGCCGCTGATCTCGGCGGAGGTGCAATGCGTCTACTACGAGGCGCTGTTGGCCGCGCGGGGCGAGGACCGCGCGGCGGTGGCCCGGTTCGCCTCGCGTTTCCTGCACGCGGCGCCGGGGCGGGCGCAGGAGGAGGTGCTGGAGGCGGCCGGGATCGGCCGGGCCGAGCGCTGGGACTGGGAGGTCATCGCCCGTCCGTACGGCCCGCGGTCCTTCGGTGACCTGGCGGAGTTCCGGTCCTGGCTGCGGGAGTACCTGGTGCGGGACGTCCGCGAGGCGCGCCGGGGCAATGTGCGCGGGCCGCTGAAGGCCGCTTTGGACGTGCTGCGGGATCTGCGCAACGAGATCCGGCTGGCCGTGGACCACGGCGGGCTGGCGGGTGCCTCGCACCGTGAGGAGCTGGAGGGCTGGTACACGCCGCTCAACGCGTACTTGTCCATCGGCCCGCCCGCCGGGCGGGTGGAGGAGATGCTCGCGCTGATGGAGGCCGGGGTGCTCGACGTGTCCTGTCCCGGCATCCGCGTCACCACCGCCGGCGCGGGGCGGGGGGCGTGCTTCGTGGGGACGTCGGCGCGGGTTCCGGGCGTGCGGGTGCGGGCCACCGCGCTGATCGAGGCCCGGCTGCCCGAGATCGACCTGCGCCGCACGGCCGATCCGCTGCTGCGGCAGCTGCTGGAGTCGGGCCAGTGCGCCCCCTACCGCGTCCAGGACTACGAGACGGGCGGGCTGGCCGTGACGCGCTCGTACCGGCTGCTGAGCGGTGCCGGGGCGGCGCATCCGCGGCGCTTCGCGTACGGGGTGCCCACGGAGTCGGTGCACTGGGTGACGGCCGCGGGGATCCGGCCCGGTGTCGGGTCGGTGACGCTGGAGGACTCCGACGCCATCGCGGGCACGGTGCTGGCGCTGCCCGCCCCGCCGCGGCCCGCGCCCCGCGCGGGCGGGGGCCCGGCGCCGGAGGCGGTGCACGGCGCGGCGACGGCTCCCGGCCCCGCGCCGGCACGGCGAACACCAGAGGCACGTCAGGCATCAGAGGTACGTCCGGCATCAGAGGTACGTCACGCACCAGAGGCACGTCAGGTGCGAGGGGCGAGAGAGGTGCAGCCGTGAGTACGACACGCAGCGACCGTGCGGAGTCCGCCCCCGCGGTGCAGCCGGATGCCGGGCTGTTGTCGCCGGTCCGGGTGGGCACCGAGGTCGAGGCCGCGGTCGGGGACCGGGCCTGGCTGCAGGCGATGCTGGACGCGGAGGCGGCGCTGGCCCGGGCGCAGGCCCGCATGGGCACGGTGCCCGCCGCGGCCGCCGAGGCGATCACCGCCGCCGCCCGGGCCGAGCACTTCGACGTACGGGAACTGGCCCTGGCCGCCCGGCAGACGGCGAACCCGGTGGTCGCCGTGGTGGCCGCGCTGACCGCTCTGGTCGCCCGGCAGGCGCCCGAGGCCGCCGAGTACGTGCACCGCGGCTCCACCAGCCAGGACGTCTTCGACACCGGCGCGATGCTGGTGGCGGCGCGGGCCCTGCCGCTGATCGTGGCGGACCTGCGGGCCACGGCCGCCGCTCTGGCCCGGCTGGCGGCCGGGCACCGCGACACGGTGATGGCCGGGCGGACCCTGGCCCTGCACGCCGTGCCCACCACGTTCGGGCTGAAGGCGGCCGGCTGGCGGCAGTTGGTGCTGGAGGCGGCCGCGCGCCTCGAGCGGGTCGCCGAGGAGGGTCTTGTGGTGTCGCTGGGCGGCGCGGCCGGCACGCTGGCGGGCTATCTGCAGTACGCCGCGCAGGCCGGCGCCGGGGACGGTGCGCAGGTGGTGGAGCAGCTGGCCGGGGCGTTCGCCGCCGAGACGGGCCTGGCCCGCCCGGCACTGCCCTGGCACGCCCTGCGCACCCCGGTCGCCGACCTGGGGGCGGCCCTGGCGCACACCGCGGGCGCCCTGGGCAAGATGGCGGCGGACGTGCAGGTCCTGGCCCGTACCGAGATCGGTGAGGTCGCCGAGCCCGGCGGGGCCGGGCGGGGCGTGTCCTCGGCGATGCCGCACAAGCGCAACCCCGTCCTTGCGACCCTGATCCGCTCGGCCGCGGTCCAGGTGCCGGCGCTGAGCTCCGTCCTGGCGCAGTGCCTGGCCACCGAGGACGAGCGTTCGGCGGGGCTGTGGCACGCCGAGTGGCAGCCGCTGCGCGAGTGCCTGCGGCTGACCGGGGGTGCCGCCCACGCGGCCGCCGAGCTGGCGGCGGGCCTGAGCGTGTATCCGCAACGGATGCGCGCCAACCTCGATCTGACGGCCGGCCAGGTCGTCTCGGAGCGGCTGTCGGCGTATCTGGCGCCCCGGCTGGGCCGGGCCGCGGCCAAGGAGCTGCTGGGTGAGGCCGTGGAGCGGGCGCGGTCCTGCGGCCGTCCGCTCGGCGAGGTGCTGGCCGAACTGCCCGGCCTGAAAGGCGTGGTGAGCGCCCCGGAGCTGGCCGACCTGCTCGATCCGCGGCAGTACACCGGTGCCGCGGGGGTGCTGGTGGACCGCGCGCTGCGGGACTGACACGGCCGCCCCCGGGCGCTCCCCCCTTTTTTCTGTCCCTTCTCTGTCGAGGCAGGTGACCTCCCGTCGTCCTTTCCCTGTCCCCGCCTTCCGTTCGCATCCGTCCAGCAACCGCCCGACCATCACTCAGCAACCGTCCAGCCGGAGGAATGTCATGCCGCCACTGCCGCCCGCCCGTGTCGTCCGTGCCGTGGAGAGCGTGCGCGCCGCTCTGCAGAGCCTGACGCGCCGACTCGCACCGCCGCCGTTCGCCCTGCTCGAACTCGTCCAGGGCGCCATGGTCAGCCAGGCGATCCATGTGGCCGCCGAGCTGCGTATCGCGGAGACCCTCGTGGACGGCCCGCTGAAGCCGGCGCAGATCGCCGAGCGGGCCGGCGCGGACCCCGAGGCGCTGCACCGGCTGCTGCGGCTCCTTGCGACCTACGGCATCTTCACCGAGCACAAGGACGGGCGGTTCGCGCTGACCCCGATGGCGCGGGCGCTGCTCAAGGACGCCCCGATGTCCATGTACGGCATCGCCCGGCTGATGGGCCATCCCATCCACTGGGAGGACTGGGGGCACCTGGTCGACGCGGTGCGCACCGGTGAGCCGAGCCTGCCCAAGCTGCGCGGCATGGGCGCCTTCGAGTATCTGGAGGCCAACGCGGAGTACGGGGCGATCTTCACCGACGGCATGGGGGCGATGTCGGGCACGGAGACCGAACCGCTGCTGGCCGCCTACGACTTCGCGCGCTATGGCACCGTGGTCGACTTCTGCGGCGGCCGGGGCGATCTGCTGGCCGGTGTGCTGAAGAAGACGCCCGCGGCGCGCGGCATTCTGTGCGACCCGCGGGTGGGCACCAACGGCGCCGCCGCCTTCCTGGCGGAGCAGGGTGTGGCCGGGCGGTGCACGGTCACCGACGGCGGCCTGTTCGACGCGGTGCCCGGCGGCGGTGACGCCTACATCCTCAAGCACATCCTGCACGACTGGCCGGAGCCGCAGGCCCTGGAGATCCTGGGCAACGTCCGCAAGGCGATGAAGCCCGGCGGCCGGCTCCTTGTGATGGAGATGGTCATCCCCGACAAGGTCAACGGCCCGCACTCGGGGAAGCTGGTCGACCTGTGGCTGATGCTGCTGGTCGGCGGCAAGGAGCGCACCCGTGCCCAGTACGCCGAGCTGCTGGCCAAGGCCGGCTTCCAACTGGAGCGCGTGGTGCAGACGCCGGCGGCGATCTCGATCGTCGAGGCGAGTCCGCGCTGAGCGTCGCGGTGCACGCGCCGGCGCCGCGGCCCCCGTTCTTCGGGCCGCGGCGCCGGCTCTTTTTTTCAGCGCTGGGATGGTTGCTTGCGGGTGCGCAGGGGGACCTCGCGGACCAGGAGCGCGGCGGCCAGGGCGAGGCCGGCGGCCAGTGACGCCAGCAGGAAGGCGCCCTGGACGCCCTGGGCGACGGCGCTTTGGTAGAGGGTGCGCAGGGCGGCCGGCAGGCGGCCCATGCCGTCGGCGTCCAGCCGGGTGTCGCCGGGGGCGCCGCCCTGGTGACCGCTCATCACCTCGCGTACGCGGTGGTTGAACAAGGTGCCCATGACGGCGACGCCGACCGACTGGCCCAGGGTGCGAAAGAGCGTCATCGCGGCGGAGGCGACGCCCACGTCCTGGGTGCCGACGCTGTTCTGGGCGACGGTCATCACGTTCTGGCCCAGAAAGCCCATGCCGGCGCCGAGCAGGGCCATGAAGAGCGCGGCGGTCGGGCGGGAGGTGCCGGTGCCCAGGTGGGACAGGAGCAGGGTGCCGGTGAGCATGGCGGCCGAGCCGGTGAGCTGGAAGAGCTTGTAGCGGCCGGTGCGGGCGACGGTGCGTCCCGAGAGCTGGGAGGCGAGGACCAGGGCGGCGAGCATGGGCAGCAGGAGCAGGCCGGAGCCGGTCGCGGAGACGCCGTGCACGGCTTGTTGGTAGAGGGGGAGGTAGAGGACGGCGCCGAACATCACGAAGCCGTTGGTGAAGCTCAGGACGGCCATGAGGCAGAAGTTGCGGCGGCGGAACAGGTGCGGGGGCAGGACGGGTTCGACGGCGCGGGACTGGGCGTGGACGAAGCCGGCCAGGGCCGCGGCGGACAGGGCGGCCAGCGTCACGATCACGTG
Organism: Streptomyces sp. NPDC039462; assembly: GCF_055639375.1. Taxonomy (NCBI): domain Bacteria; kingdom Bacillati; phylum Actinomycetota; class Actinomycetes; order Kitasatosporales; family Streptomycetaceae; genus Streptomyces; species Streptomyces sp. NPDC039462. Next base: position 98,635 of record NZ_JBVKAO010000010.1, on the reverse strand, counting down.
CGAGTCCCAGGCGTGTTCGACGCCGCCCCAGGTGACCACCAGGACGAAGGAGACGATGCACACGACCAGCAGGAGGGCGCCGACGTAGTCGATGTGCGCTTTCCTGCGCGGGCCGGTCACCCGCACCAGGCGGGCGATGAGGATGAGGGCCAGGGCGCCGACGGGCAGGTTGATCCAAAAGGCCCAGCGCCAGCCGATCCAGTCGGTGAGGGCGCCGCCGGCCAGCGGGCCGACGATCATGGAGAAGACCATGACGCTGGTGATCATGCCCTGGTAGCGGCCGCGTTCGCGCGGCGGGATCAGTTCGCCGATGACCGCCATGACGCCGACCGCGAGCCCTCCCCCGCCCAGCCCCTGCAGGGCGCGGGCGGCGATCAGCTCCCCCATGTCCTGGCTGAGGCCGCACAGCAGGGAGCCGGTCAAGAACACCGACATCGCCACGCCGAGCCACCGCTTGCGCCCGTACATGTCGCCGAGCTTGCCCCACAGCGGGATGGAGGCCGCGGCGGCCAGGGTGTAGGAGGTGACGGCCCAGGACAGGTAGGTGGTGCCGCCGAGTTCGCCGGCGATGGTCGGCATCGAGGTCGCCACGATCGTGGTGCCCAGCGAGGAGGGCAGCATCGCGAGCAGCAGGGGTATCAGCGCGAGGCGTACGCTGCGCTGCCGGGGGCCGCGCCTGGTCCCCTCGGCCTCGCCCGTCGGCGCGTCCACGGGCTCCTCCTTCTGGCCTGAGCGCCTCATCTGATGTGCATCGTGGCCATCATGCCCCGCACGCCGTGCTCGAACATGTGGCAGTGGTAGAGGTAGTGGCCGCGGTAGGTGTCGAAGACGGCCTGGAGGCGGACGGTTTCGCCGGGGGCGAGGAAGACGGTGTCCTTCAGGCCGCTCTCCCCCGGCTCCGGGGGCCGGCCCGCGCGGTCCAGGATGCGGAACTGCACCAGGTGCAGGTGGAAGTTGTGTTCGGCGCGGGCGTTGGCGTTGGTGACAGTCCAGATCTCGCTGGTGTTGAACTTGATGCGGGCATCCACGCGGCCGGGGTCGTAGACCTTCTCGTCGATGTAGGCGCCGGGGTGTTCGCCGCCCTCGTCCATGCGCAGCACCACCTCGCGCTCGGCGTCGGGGCGGGGCAGCGGCGGCAGGGTGCGCAGCCGGTCGGGTATCTGGCTGGGGTCGGCGGCCGTGCGCACCACGTCGAAGCGCAGTACTTCGCCGATGTCTGGGGCCGGTCCGCTGCCGGTGGTGTTGGTCAGCACCACGCTGCTGCCCACGGGGTAGCGGGCGAAGTCGACGATGACGTCGGCGCGTTCGCCCGCGGACAGCGCGATGCGGTCGGTGGTGTGGGGGGCGGTGAGCAGGCCGCCGTCGGAGCCGATCTGGACGAGGGGGCCGCCGTCGGCCAGGCGCAGTTCGAAGCGGCGCTGGTTGGAGGCGTTGAGCAGGCGCAGCCGGTATTTGCGGGCGGCGACCTGGAAGTAGGGGTAGGGCACGCCGTTGGCGAGCAGGGTGTTGCGGCCGCGGTCGCCCATGGCGTAGGCGAGTTGGCCCTGGGCGTCGAAGCGGGCGTCGCGCAGGGCGATGACGACTTCGTAGCGTCCCTTGGGCAGGGGCAGGGAGCGTTCGGTGGCGTCGGTGAGCAGGTAGCAGCCGGACAGGCCGCGGTAGACGTTCTCGGCTTCGAGGTGGTGGGCGTGGTCGTGGAACCACAGCGGGGCGTGCGGCTGGCGGTTGGGGTAGTGGTAGACGCGGTCCTCGCCGGGTTCGATGACGTCCATCGGGTCGCCGTCGCTGTCGGGGCGCACCGCGGCGCCGTGCAGGTGGACGGCGGTCGGCACGGTGAGGCGGTTGCGCTGTCTGATCACGACGGGACGGTTGGTGCGGGCCTTGATGACCGGTCCGGGGAAGTGGCCGTCGTAGGTGAGGACGTCGGTGGGGGCGCCGGGCAGGATCTGTGCGCGGGCGGGCTGCATGGTCATCACGTACACGTCGCTCTTGCCGCTGCGGCTGTGGGGTCGCTTCACGGGCAGCAGGGGCATCGGGCGCTGGAACTTGTCCAGGGCCTGGGCGGGCGCGGGGGCCGGGCCGGTGGCGGGCGGGGTGCGCGCGTGGGCGGCGAGCAGCGGGGTGAGGCCGGCGCCGGTCAGTGCTACTCCGGTGGTGGCGAGCGTGGCGCTCAGGGCTCTGCGTCGGGTGATCATGGTGTCTCCAGGGCTGGTGGGCACCGCTGCCGGCGTGGGCGTGGTGGTGGGGCGGTGGGGCGTGCGGCAGGGTGCGCGCGCGTGCGGTCGGTGCGGGGGGGGTGGTGGCGGGGTGGTCATCCGGTGCCGAGCTTGAAGCCCACCCCGCGCACGGTGACGACCCATCCGCTGCCGCCGAGCTTGCCGCGCAGGCTGCTGACGTGGGTGTCGATGGTGCGGCGCGACCAGGAGTCGCCCCACACCTGCTGCAGGAGCTGCTTGCGCGGGATGACCGTGTCGGGCTGGGAGGCCAGCAGGCACAGCAGGTCGAACTCCTTGCGGGTCAGGGCGACCGGTTCGTCGTCCACGGTGACCTGGCGGGAGTCGACGTCGATGCGCAGCCGGCCGTGGTCCAGTTCCCTGGCCGCGGCGGGCTGCCAGCGGGTGCGGCGCATCACCGCCTCGATACGGGCCATGAGTTCGCGCAGTCCGTAGGGCTTGGTGACGTAGTCGTCGGCGCCCGCGTGCAGGCCGAGGACGCAGTCCAGTTCGCCCTGGCGGGCGGTGACGATGATGATGGGGACCCGGCTGACCTCGCGGATCGCCCGGCACACCTCCAGGCCGTCCAGGTCGGGCAGGTCGAGGTCGAGCAGGACCAGCTCGACGTCCTCGTAGGCCTGCAGGGCCGCGCTGCCGTGCCGGACGCCGACGGGGTCGTGGCCGTGGCGGCGCAGCTGGGCCGTGAGGGAGCCGGCCAGGGCGGTGTCGCCGTCCACCACCAGGATGCGCTGGCCGGTGGGTGCCCGGGCCGTTGCCGGGGTGCCCGGCTGGGTGGGCCGGGCGGCCTCGGGCACGGGGGCGAAGGGCTCCAGCAGTGCCGGTGACGGTATGTGGATCATGCCTCCCCCGTGGAGTGTGCGGTGCCCGGGCGGGCCGCCGGTGTCGCATCCGGCGGCCCCGACGCGGTGGTGGGCTCGCGCGGATGTGCTCTGCTGCCGGTTACGGCTGGGCGGGCGGCCCGGTGAGGGGCTGTCCGGGGTTCAGGACCCATGCCGAGTCGTGCCGGGTGAAGCCCATGCGCGGGTAGTAGCCGGTGGCGGCGGGGGCCGACAGGAGCACCACCTTGGCGTCGGGCGCCTCGCGGCGGGTCGCCTCCAGCAGGGCGGTGCCCACCCCGGAGCGCTGGTGGCGGCGGATGACGGCGATGTCGGAGAGGTAGGTGACGTAGGAGAAGTCGGAGATGCTGCGGGCGATGCCGATGAGGGTGCCGTCCGCCTCCCGGGCGACGACGACGAGGTTGGCCTGGCGGATCATCGCGGCCATCCGCGCGCGGTCCTGCACGGGCCGGCGCTCGCCCAGGCCGGATGCGTGGTAGACCGCGAGGACGTCGTCCAGGTCGAGGTCGGGGCCGTTGACGCGTTCAGTCTTCCAGCTCATCGAGCTTCTCCAATCGCCGCCGTATGACGTCGTGATGGACCAGGAACCGTTCGGGCCGCAGCTCCTGGCGCAGCTCGACGCCCTCGTGGGCCAGGGTGTCGGTGAAGGGGGTGCCGGTGGCCGCCGTGCGGTTCGCGGCGGCCTGCGCCGAGCGGTAGGCGTGCTCGCGCTCGGTGCCCTCGCCCAGCAGCTCCACCAGGACGGCCGAACTGTAGATGAGGCCGTGGGTGCGCTCCAGGGCGGCCCGCATCGCCTGGGTGTTCACGCGCAGGTGCGCCACCAGCTCTTCGGCCTTGGTGGCCTGGAAGTGGGCGACGGCCAGGCTGTCGGGCAGGATGACCCGCTCGACCGACTGGTGGGCCAGGTCCCGCTCGTGCCACAGGGCGACGTCCTCCAGGGCGGTGGTGGCGTAGCCGCGCAGCAGGCGGGCCAGGCCGCACAGCCGTTCGCTGGTGGTGGGGTTGCGTTTGTGGGGCATGGCGCTGGAGCCCTGGTAGGCGGGGGCGCGCTGTTCCTCGACCTCGGCGACCTCGGTGCGCTGCAGCAGCCGCAGCTCCAGGGCGATCTGTTCGACGCAGGCGCCCATGGCGGCGACGGCCTGCACCAGTTGGGCGTGCCGGTCGCGGGCGACGACCTGGCTGGGCGCGGGTTCGATGCCCAGGCCCAGCGCCTGGCACACGTACTCCTCCACATAGGGGTCGATGAGCGCGTAGGTGCCCACCGAGCCGGAGATGGTGCCCACCGCGACGGCCTGGCGGGCGGCGGCCAGCCGCTGCAGGGAGCGGTCGACGGCGAAGGCGTAGCCGGCGAGTTTGTGGCCGAAGGTGGTCGGCTCGGCGTGGATGCCGTGGGTGCGGCCGACCATCAGGGTGTCGAAGTGTTCCAGTGCTCTGGTGACCAGGGTGCGGCGCAGGCGGCGGCCGGCGGCCGCCAGCAGGTCGCCGGCGCGGGCCAGGGTGTGGCCCAGGGCGGTGTCCACCAGGTCGTAGCTGGTCATGCCCAGGTGGACCCAGCGGGCCGAGGACTCGGGGATGTTCTCGCAGTAGGCGGCGAGGAAGGACAGGACTTCGTGGTCGCGGTCCTTCTCGATCTCGGCGATGCGGTGGGCGAGCGGCACCGGGGCGCGGCGCATGTCGTTCAGGGCGTCCTCGGGGACGCGTCCCAGGCGTACCTGGGCCTCGGTGGCCAGGATCTCCACGCGGACCCAGGTGGCGTAGCGGGACTGGTCGGAGAAGAGATCCGCCATCTCGGGCAGGGTGTATCGGGCAATCATGCAACGACCTCTGTTCTCCGGATTGTCAGTACGCCTCGAAGTACTCGCGCTGTTCCCATTCGGTGACCTGGGTGTCGTCGGTGCCGGTGGTGGCGCGCCAGGTCTGGTAGCGGCGCAGTTCGCTCTCCTTGAGCTTGGTCAGGCAGGCCGTCAGCGGGCGGCCCAGGAGCTGGGCGGCGCGTCCGGTGCGGAAGGCGTCCAGGGCTTCGGCCAGGGACTGCGGCACGTACTGGGCGGTGGCCGGTCCTGGCTGTTGGGCGTGGTGTGTGCCGGTGGCGTTGCCGGTCAGGCCTTCCAGGCCGGCGAACAGCTGGGCGGCGATGGCGAGGTAGGGGTTGGCGCACGGTTCGCCGCTGCGGTTTTCGATGTGGGCGCCGGTGCCGGCGCCGACCACGCGGAGCATGACGCTGCGGTCCTCCATGCTCCAGTCCATGCGGGTGGGGGCCAGGGAGTGGCGGGAGGTGAGTCTGCGGTAGCCGTTGATGGTGGGCACCGACAGCAGGAACAGTTCCCGGCTCCAGGCCAGCAGGCCGTCCGCGTAGGCCTTGGCCTGCGGGGACAGGCCGCCGGCGGGGCCTTCGGCGGCGAAGAGGTTGCGTCCGTCGGCGGTGTCAAGGACGGACTGGTGCAGGTGCCAGCCGCTGGGGTCGAAGGCGTCCAGGCGCGGCTGGGACATGAAGGAGGCGTGGTGGCCGCGCTGGGCGCACCAGCGTTTGGTGGCGGTGCGGAACAGCAGCATCGCGTCGGCGGTGTCCAGGGCGGACATCGGGCTGAAGGTGGACTCGACCTGGCCGGGGCCCGATTCGTGTTCCATGGAGCGCAGCGGCAGGCCGAGTGCGCTCAGGTGCATGGCCAGGGGGTCGGTGAGGTGGGCGACGGAGTCGTAGCGGGCGTCGAGGTTGAACTGGTATCCGGCGTTCAGCGGCGCCACTTGGGGGGCCTGGCCCTGCAGGCCGAAGCCGTTGCCCTGGTTGCCGACCTCGCCCGCCAGCAGCCGGGTGAGGTACCACTCGACTTCCAGGCCCACCACCGGCTGGTAGCCGTGGGTGCGGTAGGCGGCTTCCAGGCGGCGCAGGACGGCGCGGGCGGACAGCGGGTGTGCGCTGCCCTCGCGCAGGTATTCGTCGCCGATGACCCAGGCGGTGCGCGGCTGGGTGCCGGGCAGCAGCTGGAAGGTCAGCGGGTCGGGTACGAGGATGAAGTTGCCGGCGCCGGCGAGTTCTTCCACGCCCAGGCCGGGCTCGCCCAGGAAGTCGACGGCGATGGCGTGCCCGGTGTCGAAGAGGAAGGGGCCGGGGCTGAAGTTCATGCCGTTGCGCAGCACGGAGCGGAAGGTGTCGGCGGTCAGTGTCTTGGAGCGGGCCAGGCCGTGCGGGTCGGGAAAGACCAGGCGGACGAAGTCGATGTGGGCGAGGTCGGCCTCGATCTGTTCGGCGGCGGCCGACTGTTCCTCGTTCCACAGTCCGTGGTCGGCGACGAAGGAGGGGGTGCCGACGGCGTCCTGGGCGGCTACGGAGCGCCATGACCGGGTGTACATGGTTCAGGGGGTCCTTTCGGTGGCGGGGACGAGCGCGGGCCGGGCGTGGGGCGGGGGCAGCGGCCCGAGCTCCCGCTCCAGCCGGTGGGCCACCCGCAGGACCAGGTCGTCGGCGCCGACGGGTCCCACGAGCTGGACGCCGGCCGGCAGTCCGGAGGCGGTCAGGCCGGCCGGGAGGGTCACCGCGGGCTGGCCGGTCATGTTGAAGGGGTAGGAGGCGGGTGACCAGGCCAGCCAGAGCAGGTCGCGGGGGTCGGCCGCCCAGGGCGGGGCGATGGCGTCGAGGGCGAACGGCTCGATGGGGACGGTGGCCATGGCCAGCAGGTGGTGGCGGCGCATCACCGAGCGCAGGCGGGTGCGCAGTTGCTGGCGGACTCCTTCGGCGCGCATCAGGGCGGTGCCGCTCAGGGTGCGTCCGTAGCGGACGATCTCCAGGCGGCCCGGGTCGCAGTGTTCCTCGTCCTGGCGGTCGGTGCCGGCCGCTTCGGCCGCGGCCAGGATGTCCACGAGGGCCGGGTAGAGGTCGTCGCAGCGCACCTCGACGCGCTCGACCTGGTGTCCCTGGCCGGCCAGGGCGGCCATCGCCTGTTCGCTGACCGTGCGGATCTCGTCGGTGGTGCCCTCGTACTCGATCCAGCCGATGCGCCGGCAGGGGCGGTCGGCGGGCAGGTCGATGGAGCCGAGCCCGGAGTCGGGGTCGGCGGGGTGGGGGCCTGCGATGACGGCGGCCAGGGCGGCCGCGTCGGCGACGGTGCGGGCCAGTGTGCCCTGGTGGGCGAGCCGGTCGACGCCGTTGGGGACGTAGGGGACGCGGCCGTAGGAGGGTTTGTAGCCGGCCACGCCGCAGAACGCGGCGGGGATGCGGATGGAGCCGGCCCCGTCGGTGGCCAGGGCGCCCTCGCCCAGGCCGGTGGCCACCGCGGCGGCGGCCCCGCCGCTGGAGCCGCCCGCGGTGAGGTGGGGCGCGTAGGGGTTGGCGGTGGGCGCGGTGAGCCGGCCCAGGGTGGCGGCGCTCCAGCCGTACTCGGAGGTCGTCGTCTTGCCGATGACGACGGCGCCGGCCGCGCGCAGCCGGGCGACGGCCGGGGCGTCCTTGCGGGCACGCCGGTTGGGCAGCAGGGAGCCGCGGGTGGTGGGCAGGTCACGGGTCTGCAGGAGGTCCTTGACCGAGACCGTGACGCCCAGCAGCGGCGCCCCGTGCCAGGCGTCGGCGCCGCGTTCGCGGATGCGCCGGTCGGCCGCCTCGGCGGCCTGCAGGGCGGTGTCGCCGGCGGCGGTGACGAACGCGCCCAGCGTGTCCTGTTCGCGCACCGCGTTCAGCACGCGCTGGACGTGCTCGGTGACGGTGCTCTCCCCGCGGCGCAGGCGTGCGGTGAGCTCGGCGATCCCCGGGGCGGTCATCGTGGGGTTTCCACGGGGTCGGGGCGGGCCGGCCCGGTGGCGGTGATGGTGCGCCAGTGCCAGGCGGCGTCGAACGCGGTGACCTGCAACGGCGCCCCGGCCAGGGCCAGTTCGGCGGCCAGCGTGGTGGCGCGGGCGATGAAGCGCGAGACGCGGTGGGCGGCGAGCAGGTCCTGTGCGTCGAAGGCGGTGCCCGCGCAGCGCAGCAGGCGCAGGTCGACGAAGCCGTTGAAGGTGCGTCCGGCCACCTCGACGGGCTGCGGGGAGCGGATGGAGAAGCGCACCTTGTTGTTGACGTGCCCGTGGTGGTGCTGGTCGGAGAAGAACGCGATGTCGGGGATGGTGGGCGGCACGAAGTGGTCGCGGGCCACCACGGCGGGGTGGCGGGGCAGGTTGCCGGGGACGAAGTGCCAGGAGTTGTACTGCATGCGCGAGGACATCGCCCAGGCCGCGTCGGCCACCGCCTCGATGGAGCCGCCGAAGTGGGCGCGGGCCCGGGGCCGGGGCACCACGCAGCAGAAGTAGTGGGTGATGTCCCAGCCGCAGATCTCCGCCCAGCTCTCCGCGCGCAGCGCGCCGATCAGGGCGGGCAGGGAGCGCATGCCGCGGCTCATGGCGAAGTCGACGTCGCACACGTCCGCGACGGCCGCCACGCTCTCGTGGACGAGGGCTTCCAGGCCGGTGCCGTGGGAAGCGTGCGGGCGGGCGAGCCACTGCGGGGCGGCGGCGGCGCTGTCGCCCAGCGCGTCCAGGGTGGCGCCGTCGAGCGGGAGGCGCTCGGCCAGGCGCCGGCTGATCTCCTCGTCGAGGCGGCGGGCGCCTTGGGCCGGGGCGGCGATGCGCTCCACCTTGTGCATCAGCGTGCCGTGGATCTCGCGGTAGAGGGGGGCCTGGCGGATCACCTGCCGGCGGCGTGCGCCCAGGGCGTCGGCCAGGGTGTTCAGGTCCTCCATGCCGTGCGAGGCGGCGGGGGCGACCGGTTCGCCCGGGACGCTGTTGTAGGAGCGGCGGATGCGCTCCAGCATGGCCGCGACGTGGTCGATGCTCAGCTGGGTGCCGTTGGCCTCCTCGACGCGGCCGAAGCCGGCCGAGCGGATGAGCAGGGTCAGGCCCGCCACCAGCTGCACGTCGTGGTCCGACCACAGTTCCAGGGGCAGTTGCTGCAGGCTGCTCAGGACGCAGTCGGGGTGGCCCGGCCACAGGGTCTTGCCGGTGAGGCTGTTCTGCTCGCGGAAGTTGGTGTACTGCCGGTCCTCCTGGTAGAGGACGAAGGGGGCGGTGCGCAGGGCGGCTTCCTTGGCCTGGTCCAGGAGGGCGTCGCGGCCCTTGTCGCCCTGCCGCTCCAGCCAGGCGCGGCAGTCGGCCAGGGTGGCCGCGCCGCGGGCGGCGGCGCGGTTCAGCTCGGCGTGGTAGGCGCGGGCGGCCTGCAGCGACCAGGGCACGCGTACGACTCCGCCGACCAGGTTCCGCCGGTCCAGGGGCCCTTGGGCGGGGCCGCGCAGGAGGATCCGGCCGGTGGTGGCCAGTGCCAGCTCGCCGATGAAGACGGGTTCTTCGTCGGCCGCCTCGATGAGGTCGAGGGCTGGGTCGGCGCCGTCGCCAGGGTGGGGGGCGGGGTCCTTCGGGCGCCAGGTCAGCTGCCACAGGGCCTGGAAGGCGGCCTCGTCGGAGGTGCTCAGGGCCCGCAGCTGGACCTCGGGGGGCACGTGCCGGTCGAGGCTGAGCAGGATGTCCACGCAGGCGCGCAGGTCCGCGGCGGTGCGGGCGCGTTCCCAGACCCGCTCCAGGAGGCCGGGGAACCCGGCGCCGGGCTCGCGGGCGCGGTCGGGTCCCGGCGCGGTGCCCGCGGGGGTGCCCAGCCTGCTGGGGCGGCGGCTGACGCGCTTCCTGGCGTTGGCGGCGCGGCGGCTCTCGCGCTCGGCCGGCCCGCTCATGAGGTGCCCGCGGTCAGGTCGATGTGGCTCCACACGCTCGCGTCGGTGGGCTCCCAGTCCTCGTCGACGTAGATGCAGTCGACGGGGCACTCGAGCACGCAGGCGGGACAGCCCGAGCACAGTTCGGGAATGATGATGACGTCGAGACCGCGGTCGAATATGGCGCCGAACTCCTCGGGGCAGCTGCGCAGGCAGCTGTCGCAGGTGATGCACTCCGAGGTTTCTATGCGGCGCGGTGGCTTCTTCCAGTTCTCGCCGCGAGTTCGCGCGGCGATCCGCTCGGAACGGGCGGATTTCGCCGCCGGTAATGCGTTCTCGCTCACGGAACACTCACCCTTCGGGTCGGTTCGAGACGCCCACATCGTTACGACGGGGTCTCGACCACTCCATGAGCTTCGGTGGTGGATTACTCGACTGCTTTGTTCAACCGGAGAAATGCTCGGTTGAACAGTGGCGGGTGGCCGATACCGTCGGGCCGGGAAGCCGACGGGGACACCGACCACGAACAGGAGCAGCCACGATGCCTGCGACGCCGGGGCCGAAACTGATGACGTTCCTGACCTTCAGGAGCCAGGCCGAGGAGGCGCTGGAGTTCTACACCGCGCTCTTCGACAACTCCGAGGTGCACCGGATGATCCGGGCGCGCGCCGGGGAGCCGGGGTGGGAGGAAGGCGTGCTGCAGCACGCCGTCTTTACACTCGACGGGCAAATGTTCATGTGTACGAACATGCCGCCGCCCGGGGCCGTTGGATACGATCTTGCGCCGTGGGATTCGTATGAGTTCTCCCCCGCGACCGCGATATACGTGCAGTGCGAATCGGAAAGCGAATTTGATCGTCTCTACACGGCGCTTTCCGAGAAGGGTGAGGTCATCATGCCGGCGGGCGGGTATGAATTCAGTGCCCGGTTCGGGTGGCTGACCGACCGGTTCGGGGTGTCCTGGCGCATCAATCTCGTGCCGGCCAGGGGGGCTCGCGCCCGCCGGGCGGCGGGCGCGGCGGGCTGAGGCGGGCGCCGGGCGCGGACCGGCAGACGGACACGGCTGAGGCCGGCCCACCGCTGGAGGTGGCCGGCCTCAGCCGTGTCCGTGCCCGGCCGCTCAGCCCCAGGCGCCGGCCACCTGCTTGGTGGTCACGTTCAGGCGGTTGAAGAAGTTGGACAGGGCGATCATCAGGACCAGTGCCGCCAGGCCCTTCTCGTCGTAGTGGGCCTTGGCGCGCTCCCAGACGTCGTCCGGCACCGGGTCGCTGCGGTCGGCCAGCCGGGTGACGACCTCGGCCAGCTCCAGCGCGGCGCGCTCGGCGTCGGTGAAGTAGTTCGTCTCCCGCCAGGCGGCGACGGCGAACAGGCGCTCCTCGGTCTCGCCGGCCTTGCGGGCGCCGCGGGCTCCGGAGTCCACACAGGGGCTGCAGCCGTTGATCTGGCTCGCGCGCAGGTGGACCAGGTCCAGGGTCGCCTTGGGGACCCCGCCGGAGTAGATCGCCTTGTACATGTCCTGCACAGGCTGGGTGGCGTCAAGGATCATCGCCGGGTTCTGCAGGCGCGCTTCCATGGTTCTTCCTCTCTTCGATCAATACGACGCCGCTCGGGCAGCGTCACTTCTATGACGAACGGGGACGGACATGTGTGACAGCGACAGCTCACCGGGTCGGCGGTGACCCGGCGGGCGGGTCGGGGGCGGGCGCCGCGCCGCGGGGGAATCCGGCGCGGCGCCCTTCCGTCCGGCGCGCCGGTCAGGTGCCGACGTCGACGCGGGCGGTCTGTGCGGGGCGCTCGCCGGCGGGCGGCGCCTCGTCCTCGGGGTGGCCCGGGCGCCAGATGCGCGGGCCGACGCCGAGGGAGAGTGCGGGGATCAGCAGGCTGCGCACCAGGAAGGTGTCCAGCAGGATGCCGATCGCGACGAGCAGGCCCTGCTGCAGCGAGCCCACGGTGGGAATGGCGGCCAGGACACAGAAGGTGGCCGCCAGCACGACGCCCGCGGAGGTGATGACGCCGCCGGTGACGGTCAGGCCGGTCAGGGTGCCCTCGCGGTGCCCGCGCAGCTTGACCTCCTCCCGGACCCGGGCCATCAGGAAGATCGTGTAGTCCACCCCGAGAGCGACCAGGAACAGGAAGCCGATCAGCAGCAGCCCGCGGTCGATGCGCGGGTAGTCGATGGCGTGGAAGAGCAGGGAGGCCGCGCCGACGGCGGAGGCGTAGGAGAGCACCACCGAGGCCAGCAGGACGAGCGGGGCGACCACCGCGCGCAGCACCAGGACCAGCATGAGCAGGACGACCGCGAGGATCAGCGGGATCAGCAGCATCTCCTCGTCCTTCTGGGCGTCGGAGGTGTCGAGCACGATCGCGGTCTGGCCGCCCACGACGGCCTCCGCGCTCTCTCCCCCGGCCCGGTCCAGCGCCGTGCGCATCCGCTCCACGGTGTCCTTGGCCGCCGCGGTGTCCGGGGCGTCCTCGAACACGGCCGTCAGGTGGGTCCAGCCGCCCGCGGTCCGCTCGGTGGCCGCGGACTCCACGCCGGAGACGTCCTGGACGGTGCGCAGGGCGGCATCGGCCGCGCCGGCGGGCACGTAGATGTCGGCGGGCGCCGCCGAGCCCGCGGGGAAGTGCTCGGCCAGCAGCCGCTGGCCCTCGACGGAGTCGACGGTCTTGGTGAACTGCTCGGCCTGGGTCTGGCCGGTCTCCACCGTGGTGGTGCCAAGCGCCAGGACGGCCAGCACGCCCAGGGAGGCGGCCCAGATCACCCGGGGCCTGCGGCCCACGGCCTGCGCCACGCGGGCCCAGGCGCCGTGCTCCTTCTCCGCGCTCGCGTCGTAGCCGGGGGTGTGGCGCGGCACGAAGGGCCAGAACGTCCAGCGGCCCAGGATGACGAGCAGCGCGGGCAGCAGCGAGGTCATCGCCAGGAAGACCACCGCGATGCCGATGGCCACCACCGGGCCCAGGCCCTGGGTGGAGTTCATGCTGCCGAAGACCAGGCAGAGCGTGGCGACGCCCACCGTGGCCGCGGAGGCCGCCAGCGCCGGCATCGAGCGGCCCACGGCGATCTGCATCGCCTCGTGCCGGTCCGCGTGGCGGTGCAGTTCCTCGCGGTAGCGGGCGATGAGCAGCAGGGCGTAGTCAGTGCCCACGCCCACGCACAGGATCATCAGGATGTACGCGCTGAGCCCGTTGACGAGCAGGCCCGCGTGCTTGGCCAGCAGGTAGACCACGCCGCTGGCGACCTGGCTGGCCAGGAAGACGGTCAGCAGCGGGACCAGCCACAGCACGGGGCTGCGGTAGGTCAGCAGGAGCAGCAGCGCGACGACGCCCAGGGCCGCGCCCAGCAGCGCCCCGTCCATGCCGCTGTAGACCTCGGCGAAGTCGCGGACGCTGCCGGCCTCGCCGGCGACGCGGATGTCCAGGCCGCCCGGCGCACCGTCCTTGACGATGTCCTCGGACTCGCTCACGGCGTCGGTGAGGACCGCGTTGTCGCTGGGGCTGGTGCGCAGCGGGTAGCTGAGGAAGGCGGCCTTGCCGTCCTCGGAGATCTGGGGCTTGGGCACGTCGCCCACGGCGACGTCGTTCTCCAGCTCGGTGCGGTCCGCCGCGATCTTCTGCCGGTCGGCGTCGGTGAGTCCCTCGCCGCGGGCGTAGACGATGATGGCGGTGCTGCTGTCCTTGTCGGCGAAGTGCTTCTCCGCCAGGGCCACCGCCTGGGTCGACTGGGCGCTGGAGGGCAGCCAGGTCTCGGGGTCGTTGTCCTGGACGTCTCCCAGCTTGGCCGCCAGGGAGCCGCCCGCCATGATCAGCACCAGCCAGATGACGAGCACGGCCCACTTGGAGCGGCGGCCGCTGACCATTCGGGCGTACCGGGTCAGGAAACCGGCCGCGGCGCTCGGATCGTCACCGTGCGTCACTGGTCGCCGACGTAGAGTTGTCATGGATGCTCGCAAAGGGTCAGGGAGCCTGCTCTCGACAGCTCCGAGCTGAATCCGGGAGAGAGCGCGACCAGGGGCGCGGAGTCTTTCGTGGCCGGCGGCCGCCGCATCCCGTCACACGCGGGTGGTCCCGTTCGTCACTGCTATGACGCCCGGCAGCGCGAAGATGTGACAGGCGTTTGTCACACACCGACCGGGATCGAAGGGGACGACGGTGGTCATGCAGGAAAACGAACGGTTGGCACGCGCGTTCGAGGAGAAGCGGCCGCGGCTGCAGGCCGTGGCCCACCGCATGCTCGGTTCGTCCGACGAGGCCGAGGACGCCGTGCAGGAGGCCTGGATCAGGCTGCACCGCAGCGAGACCGACAGCGTGGAGAACCTCGACGGCTGGCTCACCACGGTGGTGGGCCGGGTCTGCCTCGACATGCTCCGCGCCCGCAACCGCCGCGAGGAGTTCCTCGCCGAACACGCCGAACCCGCGGGCGAGCCCCGCACCGAGGAGCTCTCCGACCCCGAGCAGGCGGCCGTGCTGGCCGACTCCGTGGGGCTGGCGATGCTGGTGGTCCTGGACACGCTCGCCCCGGACGAGCGGCTCGCCTTCGTCCTGCACGACACCTTCGCCGTGCCGTTCGCCGACATCGCCGCGATCATCGGGCGCAGCCCGGCGGCCACCCGGCAGCTGGCCAGCCGGGCCCGCCGGCGCGTGCACGGTGCCTCTCCCCTGCCCGACCTGCAGCGCCAGCACCAGGTCGTGGACGCGTTCCTGACCGCCGCGCGCAGCGGCGAGTTCGAACGGCTGCTGACCCTGCTGGCCCCCGATGCCACCATGCAGGCCGACGACACGGCGGTACGCATCGGGGCCGCGCCGCTGACCGAGGGCGCCCGGGGCGTGGCGAGCATCTTCTCCGGCGGCGCCGAGGCGGCCCGCATCGCGCTCATCGACGGGTCGGTGGGCGCGGTGTGGCAGTCCAAGACGCGCCCGATCGTGGTCTTCAACTTCACCATCGAGGACGGGAAGATCGCCGCCATCGACCTGGTGGCCGGGCCCGAGCGGCTGAAGGAACTGGACATCGTGGTGCTGGACGCCTGAGCGGCCGCTTTCGCCGTTTCGTCCCGGCGGCGACGAAACGGCGGGGGCGGGTGCCGGCCGCTCAGCCGATGGTCCACCGCTGCGTGCGGTCGTTGCGGTCGCACGTGGCCGTCCGGTAGAGGCCGCCGGTGGTCTGGTAGAGGCAGAGGCGGGTCGCTGTGTTCCGGAGCATGACCGCACTGGCCGGCGCGGGCTGGATGACCTGCCACAGCTGGTTGTTCCCGCCGTTGCAATCGCCTATGTAGACGTGCCGCTCCTTGTTGCTGTCCAGGCAGTGGTCCCAGACGTAGTTCTGGAGTGTCGAGGAGGTGTTGGTGGTGCCGGTCCACCGCCAGTACTGCTCGCTGTAGGCCTTGTCGCAGGGCAGGGCCCACAAGTTGTAGTAGTGGTTCTCCGCGATGCACTGCTTGTACTCGTAGTTCGCGAACCGGGCCGGGGACGCCGCGGTCTCAGCGGCGGCGGCCGTCCCCGGTGCCGCCAGGGTCAGCGACAGGGCGAGCCCCACCGACGTCCCGATGACCGATACGACCTGCTTGATCCTTCTCCCTGAAATGGACAAGATCGGTTCCTCCCAATCGCTGTGTGACTCCTGCGAGTTGGCGTCGGCAGGCGTCGGCACATGGTCGCAGGGGACCGTCTTGATCGGGGCGCGGCCGGTCAGCTTCCGGGGGCGGCGGGTGCGGTGGCGGCCGGGGGCAGGCACTCCTCCAGGAACGCCAGGGCCCGCAGGTGGTAGGCGCGGGCCGCCCAGCCCAGGCTGATGTTGTGTCCCGCGTCCGGCTGGCGCTCCAGCAGGACGCGGGGGGAGGCGGTGAACCCGGCCGCCAGGGCGGCCAGTTCACTCTCCCCCTGGTGCCACCACCCCTCGTGCTCGGCGAAGGTGAGCCGCACCGGCACCCGCACCCGCGCCGCGAGCCGGTCGAACGCGCCCGGCCAGGACGCCAGGTCGGCCGCCTCCCGCGCGGGCATCGGCGCCACCACGGCCGCACTGGCCCGGAAGGTGCCCGGCGGATACAGCCGCAGCGGCCCCCAGTGCCGCCGCCGGTTTCCGGGACGGCCGCCGCGCACCTCGTCCTCGGCGCCCGGCGCGTACCGCCGGCCGCAGCCCGAGACATCCACACCCAGCAGCCCGTCTCCGTGCTGCGCGTGCGCGGCGGCCGACAGGGCCAGCTTGCCGCCGAAGGAGTGCGCCAGCAGGAAGACGCCCGCGCCCACACGGTGGCGGCGGGCGAAGTCGGCGATGGCCGCGCGCAGCAGCGGGCTCTGTTCGGCGACCGGCAGCCCGGCGGGCAGCGCGGCGGCGGACCGGCCGTAGCCGGGGCGGTCCACCGCCAGCACCGTGTAACCCAGCCGGGCCCCGAGCCGGAGCAGAGACAGCTCCGGGCGGGCCGCCCCGTCGAAGTACCCGGCGCTCATGCCACCGCCGTGCACCGCCACGACCAGCGCACGCGGGGCGGCCCCGGCGGGTTCGCTCAGCAGGGCGGACAGGGTGAGTCCGGCCGCGTCCAGCACGATCTGACGCACCCCGCCGTCCGGGGCGACCCGCCGGACCTGAACGGTGCGCTCCGCGCCGACGGGCACCGCACCGGCGGGTACCGCGCCGGTGAGCACCGCACCAGCGGGTGCCACGCCGACCGCCTCCTCACCGGCGGGCCGGTCACCGATGGGCACCGCGCCGGCGGTTGCCCCACCAGCGGGCCCCTCACCGGTGAGCGCCACACCGGCGGCCGCCCCACCGGCGGACTCCTCGCCAACCGCCTCCTCACCAACGGACCCCCCACCGGCGGCCGCCCCACCGATGGACCCCTCGCCAACCGCTTCCGCGCCAGCGGGCGCCACACCGTTGAGCGCCACACCGGCGGCCCCCTCGCCGACCGCCTCCTCACCAGCAGGCCCCCCACCGATGGGCACCGCACCAGCGGCCGCCCCACCGATGGACCCCTCGCCAACCGCTTCCGCGCCAGCGGGCGCCACACCGTTGAGCGCCACACCGGTGGGTGCCCCGCCGGCGGGCTGCGCGCCGGCGAGCTCCGCGTGCCGTGGGGCGGCCGTGGCCGGCCCAGGAGCCGTTGCCACTACGCGGCTCGATCCTCGCCGAACCACCGGCCCAGCGCGGCGGCCAGCCCGTCCGGTGTGCCCTCGCCCGTCCACACCACGTGTCCGTCGGGCCGTACCAGGACCGCGTCCAGGCCGGCCAGTACGTCACTGGCGCCCTCCACCGGCTTGGCGGTGGCCGTCACCACGTCGACGCGGTCGGACCAGCGGGCGGCGATGTCACGGACCCCGGCGTCGTCGGACAGGTCGAGCAGGACGCCGCGCGCCGGGTGCAGCAGGCGCAGCGTGTCGCTCTCGCCGTCGGCACCGGTCAGCGGGCGCTTGGCCAGCCGGCGGCCGAGCAGGGGGTGGGCGGGGGCCGCCGTGTCCTGATCCGAAGCGGCGGAAGCGGCGGATGCGGCGGATGCCTCGGGGGTGTTCATGTCGTAGCGGATGTCGAGGTGGCTGACGATGCCCGCCAAGTGCCGTTTGACCGCGTCGTGTTCGATGAGTTCGGTGAACAGGGCGCGCAGCGGGTCCGACTGTTCGCCGCCGAGGAACACGATGCCCTGGGCGCGGGTGTTCATCAGCAGCCGCCGGCCCACCGGGTGCCGCTCCTGGTGGTAGGTGTCAAGGAGCGTGGCCGGGGCGGTGCCGCGCACCGTGGCGGCCAGCTTCCAGCCGAGGTTGGCCGCGTCCTGCACGCCGGTGCTCAGCCCCTGTCCGCCGGCCGGCAGGTGGATGTGTGCCGCGTCGCCGGCCAGCAGGACCCGGCCGCGCCGGTACTGGCCGGCCTGGCGGGTGGCGTCGCTGAAGGAGCTCACCCACTGGGCGCTGCCGCCGCTGATGTCCTCGCCGGTGATGTGCTGCCAGGCCGCGGCGACTTCGGCGAAGGTGACGTCGTCGTCCCGGTCGCGGGCCGGGACGCCGTGCGGGCAGACGATGATGCGGTCCACGCCCTCCTTGAGCGGCGCCGCCATCACCATGCCGTGCGGCAGCCGTTCGCCCAGGAAGCGGGGCTTGAGTCCGCAGCCCTCGACGTCGGCCAGGAACATCGTGCGGCTGGCGGGCAGTCCGGGGAAGTCGAAGCCGGCCGCCCTGCGGATGCCGCTCTGCCCGCCGTCGCAGCCCACCAGGTAGGCGGCGCGCAGCTGCCGGGTGCCGTCCGGGGTCGCGACGGTGGCCTCGACGTGGTCGCCGTCCAGGAAGCCCTCGGCCAGGCCCAGCACGTCCCAGCCGCGCCGGATGTCCGCGCCGAGCTCCAGCGCCCACGCCTCCAGGACGGCCTCGGTCTCGTTCTGCGGGATGCCGCGGGCCCCGAAGTGGGCGTCCTCCAGCGTGGTGTAGTCGAACTGCACCCCGCCGAAGTGGCCCAGGGGGCTGGTCGCGAGCGTCTCCCCCTGCCCGAACCGCGGCAGCAGCCCGCGCTGGTCGAACACCTCCATGGCCCGGGCGGTGAAGCCCAGCCCCCGGGACTGCCCGGTCGGCTCGGCCAGGCGCTCGACGACGGTGACGCGGGCCCCGCCCAGGCGCAGTTCGCCCGCGAGCATCAGTCCCGTCGGTCCGGCGCCGACCACGATGACGTCGGTGTCCACCGCTGTCCCTGCCATGATTGTCCTGCCTCTCCTCGCTCGGATCTGGTCTGTGGTGTGGCGCGAAGGCGCCCGTGCGGCGCGGCGGTGGTTTGCGGGCGAGGGCGGGCGGCAGGTCAGCGGGGGGTGCCGAACCAGCGCTCCAGGGCGGCCGCGGGATCCTCGCCGTCGCCGGGCTGTGCGCCGGTGTCCGCCGCCCAGACGACGTAGCCGTCCGGGCGCACCGCCACCGCGCTCACCTTGTCCAGCTCGCCGGGCTCGCCGCCCGGCTCCGGGCGGGCCGCCACCAGGTCGATGCGGTCGGCCCAGCCCTCCCCCACGGCCGGCACCCGGCCCTCCAGGCCCAGCAGCAGTCCGCGCCCGGACCTGAGCAGTTCCAGGGTGGTGCAGGTGGAGCTGCCCACCCGCAGCCGGGCGTGCGGCAGCCGCAGGCCGGTCAGCCGGTGGCCCGAGCCGCAGCCGGCGTAGCGGATGTCCAGGCCGCTGATCATCCCGGCGAGGCGGGTGCGCACCCGCTCGTGGGGCAGCAGCTCGGCGAGGACGGTGCGCAGCGGCTCTACTTCGCGGCTGCCCAGCAGCAGCAGCGCCTGGGCGCGGATGTTGGCCAGGACGGCGCTGCCCACCGCGTGGCGTTCCTGGTGGTAGGTGTCCAGCAGGTCCTTGGGGGCGTGGCCGGCCAGGACGGCGGCGAGTTTCCAGCCGAGGTTGAAGGCGTCCTGCAGGCCCAGGTTGAGGGCCTGGCCGCCGATGGGCATCTGGCGGTGGGCGGCGTCGCCCGCGTACAGCACGCGGCCGTGCCGGTACTGCGCGAGCTGGCGGTTGGCGTCGTCGAAGTGGTTCACCCACAGGGGTGTGCCGGTGCTGATGTCCTCGCCGGTCACCCGCTGCCAGGCGGCGGCCATCTCCTCGAAGCGGGGCGGTCGGCTGCGCCGGCGTACGGCTGCTCCGAACTCGTGGACCATCACCCGGGTCACGCCGTCGGGGCGGCGCGCGGCGATGGCCAGGCCGCGCGGCAGCCGCTCGAAGCGCCGGTCGGGGATGTCGATGCCCTCGACGTCGGCGCGCAGCAGTTCGCGGGCGGCTTCCTGGCCGGGGAAGTCGGCTCCGGTCAGGCGGCGCACCGTGGAGTCCTGGCCGTCGCAGGCCACCAGGTAGCGGCCGCGCAGCCGGACGGGGCGGCCGTCGCGGCCGACGGCTTCGGCCTCGACCCGCTCGCCGTCCTGGGTGAGGTCGAGCAGTTGCAGCCGGTGGCCGCAGCGGATGTCCGCGCCGAGGGAGAGCGCCCACTCCTCCAGGACCGACTCGGTCTTGGTCTGGGGCACCTTGTGCTGGCCGGGGTAGGCGCCGGGCAGGGTGAGGTCCAGGGGCAGGCCGCCGAAGTGGCCGCGGGCCTCGGTGGGCGGGCTGCCGAGGTCGGTGAGCAGGCCGCGGCTGTCGAAGATCTCCATGGTGCGGGCGTGCAGGGTGGAGGCCCGCGACTCCTTGGTGGGGCGGTGGCGCTGCTCGACGACGGCCACCTGGATGCCGTGCAGGCACAGTTCGGCGGTGAGCAGCAGCCCCACGGGTCCGGCACCGACGACGATGACCTGGGTGTCCATCACCTCGGTCGCCTCGGTCACGTCGGTCGCCTCGGTGCGGCCCGGGCCGGCCCGGCGGGTGCGGTCGGCGTCCTGCGCGGCCATGTCAGCGCGTCCGCTCCGCGTAGTCCTTGGCGTGGCCCAGGGTGGCGCGGCTGTTGGTGCTCAGCGCGCTGTGCACGTAGTCGCGGGCGTCGGCGACGGTGGCCTGCTCGCCGAGTATCTTGGCGATGTTGGCGGTGTTGATGGAGACGGTGTGCTGCGAGCTCGCCTCGGTGGTGCCCGGGCCGGTCTCGGTGAATGTCCACACGCCGGTGTGCAGGGTCATCAGGGCGGGCAGGGTGACCTGCTTGTAGGCGATTTTGCGGGTGTCCAGGGCGACCCGGTAGGACTTGGTGGTGTGCACCGAGCCGTCCTTGGCGCGGGTGTCCATCTCCAGGATCTGCAGCCCGGGGGCGGGTTCCTCGAAGCGTACGGTGGCCACGTGCGGCAGCCGCTCGGGCCACCGGTCGGCCTCGTTGACGAAGTCGAAGACGTCCTTGGCGGCGCCGTCGATGTGCACGGTGTCGGTGAAGGAGAAGAGGAGTTTCTCGCTCTCCGCGGCGTGGGCGTGTTCGACGTTGTCCTTGAGCGCGGCCAGTTCCGAGGTGCTGTTGGTGTCCACGGCCCGGTCGATCCACTGCAGGTCCTGCGGGTCGTCGTCGATGGCCCGGTAGTCGTGCAGCAGCCGGATCCGGGAGCTGTCGGTGCCCAGCGGTTCGACGATCCAGGTGCCGCCCATCGCGGCGACCGGCGCGGTGGTGACCTCCTGGCGGAAGTCGATGCGCAGGGCCTCGGGATCCAGGGTGCGGCGTGAAGTCCAGTTCTTGGCCTGGCCGTTGGCGGTGGCCCAGATGTGGATGCGTTCCTGGTGGGCGCCGGTTGCCTGGCGTTCGACATGGATGGTGGGCGGGAAGATCTGCGGCCAGTGGCTCACGTCCGCCAGCAGGCGGTAGACCGTGGCCGCGGGCGCGCCGATGGTGATCTCGTGCTCGACCTGACGCGTCGTCATGACTGTGGCTCCTTGAGCGGGGCTGTCGGGGCGGTCGGGGCGGTTCAGAAGTTGCCGAGGCCGCCGCAGACGTTGAGCGCCTGGGAGGTGATGGAGGCGGCGGTGTCGGAGGCCAGGTAGCCGATCAGGCCGGCGACTTCCTCGGGGGTGCTGTAGCGGCCGAGGGGGATCTTGGCCTGGAACTTGGTGAGGATCGCCTCCTCGGTGGTGTCGTAGGCGGCGGCATAGCCCTGGCGCACCCGCTGGGCCATCGGCGTCTCCACGTAGCCGGGGCAGACGGCGTTGACGGTGATGCCGGTGGGGGCCAGTTCGTTGCCGAGTGCCTTGGTGAAGCCGACGACGCCGTGCTTGGAGGCGGAGTAGGGGGCGCCGAGCACGACGCCCTGCTTGCCCGCGGTGGAGGCGACGTTGATGATGCGGCCCCGCTCCTGGGTGCGCATGCCGCCGGTGGTGAGCACCGCGCGGGTCATGCGGAAGACGCTGGTGAGGTTGGTGTCGATCACGTCATCCCACAGCTCGTCAGTGAGGTCCGCGGTGACGCCGCCGCCGGAGCGGCCGGCGTTGTTGACCAGGACGTCGATGCGGCCGTACCGGTCGACGGCGGCCTGGACGAAGGCGGTGACGGAGGCGCCGTCGCGCACGTCGAGCACCTGGCCCTCGGCCTCCAGGCCGTCGTTGCGCAGGGCCTTGACGGTCGCGATGACGTCGCTCTCGGTGCGCGCGCCCAGGAAGACCAGGTGGCCCTGGGCGGCCAGCAGCCGGGCGGCGGCCAGGCCGATGCCGCTGGTGGCGCCGGTGACGAGCGCGACGCGGGAGGTGGACTGTGTCATGGCGGGTGTCCTCTCAGGCCACGCGGGCGGCGGCCAGCCGCTCGTTGACGGTGTCGATCAGTTCCCGGGGGGTCAGGGCGTCGGTCAGCGTGTCGTCGTCGAGCGATATGCCGTACTCGCGCTCGATGCAGCCGCCGGTCTCCAGCAGGGCGAGCGATTCGTAGCCCAGCAGGGCGAAGGTGGTGTCCAGGATGTCGTCGGGCCGGGCGCTCTCGTCGGCGCCCGCGGCCTCGACGAGGATGCGCTGGAGGTCGGCGAGGGTGAAAGGTCGGTCGCTCATGTCGGTGTTTCCTTCGTCTCGGGGCCCGGCCGGCGCGGCGGTGTTCCGCCGGCCGGGGCGCGGGCGGCTCACTGCCCGGCGCGCACGACCAGTGCGGAGTTGAACCCGCCGTGGCCGCGGGCCACCACCAGCGCGGTGCGCAGGGCGGCCGGGCGCACCTGGTACAGGACCAGGTCCAGGTCGTACTCGGGGCAGGGGTCGATATGGACGGTGGGCGGGATGACGCCGGCCCGCATGGCGAGCAGCGCGCAGGCCACGTCCAGCGGTGCGGCGCCGGAGTGCAGGCGGCCGGTCATCGTCTTGGGCACGGTGACCGGGACGCGGCCGGGGCCGAAGACCTCACTGATCGCCTCGGCCTCGGCCCGGTCCAGTTCGGGCACGCCCGCGCCGTCGGCGAAGACCACGTCGATGTCGCCGGGGGCGGTGCCCGCGTCGTCCAGGGCGGTGCGGATGGCGGTGCGCAGGGTGGAGCCGCGGCCGCTGTGCGGGGGCGGGTCGATGGTCGCCCCGTAGCCGGCCAGTTCGCCGTAGACCTCGGCGCCGCGGGCGCGGGCCGCCTCGGCGGGCTCCAGGGTGAACAGCGCCCCGCCCTCGCCGGGCACGTAGCCGCGGGCGTCGCGGTCGAAGGGCAGGTAGGCGCGGGTGGGTTCGTCGCTGTCGCTCATCCGCCCGCCGGCGAGCTGGGCGACCCAGCCCCAGGGGCAGACCGAGGCGTCCACGGCGCCGCACACGATCAGCGGGGTGCCCTTGCGCACCAGCCGCCGGGCCTGGGCCAGTGCGTCCAGGCCGCCGGCCTGGTCGCTGACGACGACGCCGCTGGGCCCCTTCATGCCGTGCCGGATGGAGATCTGGCCGCTGTTGACCGCGTAGAACCAGGCGAAGGACTGGTAGGCGGAGACGAACTGGCTGCCCTTGGCCCACAGTTTCTGCAGTTCGTCCTGGCCGAACTCGAAGCCGCCGGCGTGGCTGGCGGTGACCACGCCCATGTCCAGCGGGTCGAAGGCGGCCACCTCCACGCCGGCGTCCGCCAGCGCCCAGTCCGCGGCGGCCAGCGAGAGCCGGGTGACGCGGTCGGTCTGCGGCAGCAGCCGGCCCGGCAGGTGCTCGGCGGCCTCGAATCCGGGGATCTCGCCCGCCAGTTGGGCGGGGTAGCCGGAGGGGTCGAAGCGGGTGATGCGGCCGATGCCGCTCTTGGCGCCCACGGTGGCCGCCCAGTAGTCGGCCGCGCCCAGGCCGTTGGGGGCGGCGATGCCCATGCCGGTGACCGCGACCGGGGTCATACGGTGCTCCTTTGCGCGCTGGTGAGCACCATGGCGCTCTGGAATCCGCCGAAGCCGCTGCCGACCGTCAGCACGGAGTCGACCCGCTGGTCGCGGGCCGTCAGCGGCACGTAGTCCAGGTCGCATTCGGGGTCCGGGGTGTGCAGGTTGGCTGTGGGCGGCACGACGTCGTACTCCATCGCCAGGGCGGAGGCGGCGATCTCTATGGAGCCGATGGCGCCCAGCGAGTGGCCCACCATCGACTTGATGGAGCTGACCGGGGTGCGGTAGGCGTGCTCGCCCAGCGCCTTTTTGAACGCGGCCGTCTCGTGCCGGTCGTTCTGCTTGGTGCCCGAGCCGTGGGCGTTGATGTAGTCGACCTGCTCGGGGTTGAGGCGGGCCTCGTCCAGGGCCAGGCGGATGGCCTCGGCCATCTCCGCGCCGTCCCGGCGCAGTCCGGTCATGTGGTAGGCGTTGGAGCGGGTGGCGTAGCCGGCGATCTCGGCGTAGATGTGCGCGCCGCGGCGGCGTGCGCTGTGCAGTTCCTCCAGGACGAAGAAGGCGGCGCCCTCACCCAGCACGAAGCCGTTGCGGGTGCTGTCGAAGGGCCGCGAGGCCGTTGCGGGCGCGTCGTGGCGCGGTGTGGTCGCCTTGATCGCGTCGAAGCAGGCCATGGTGATCGGTGAGATCGGCGCGTCGGAGGCCCCGGCGACCATGACGTCGACGGAGCCCTCGCGCACCAGCTCCACGGCGTAGCCGACGGCGTCGATGCCGGAGGTGCAGCCGGTGGAGACGACCGTGGAGGGTCCTTCGGCGCCGACCGCCCAGGCCACCTCCGCGGCGAAGGAGCTGGGCACCAGGTAGTTGTACAGGTGCGGCACGGCGTAGCGGTGGTCGACCAGGTCGAGGCGGCCGCCGTCGCTGACGACGCGGTATTCGTTGTCCAGGCCCATGGTGGCGCCCACCGCGCTGCCCACGACCACGCCGATGCGGTGGGGCGGGTGGGCGGCCAGTTCGGCGCCGCTGTCCTCGACCGCGCCGCGCGCGGTGACCACGGCGAACTGCGCGGCCCGGTCCATGCGCCGCACCTCCTGCGGGCTCAGGCCGTTCTCCAGGCCGCAGAAGTCGGCCTCGGCCGCCACCTTGGAGCGGAACGGGGCGGGGTCGAAGAAGGTGATGCCCCGGGTCGCGGTGCGGCCCTCGCTGAGCAGCTGCCAGAACTCTTTTCGGCCCAGGCCGCCGGGGGCCAGGACCTCGATGCCGGTGATGGCCACGCGGCGCTGCGTCATGCGCCGGCCTCCCAGGAGTAGAAGCGCTTGGCCATGGCGTCGGCCGGGGAGCGCCAGGTCGCGGGGTCGTAGGCCTCGATGTGCGGCTTGAGGTCCTCGCTGATCCTGACGAAGCGCGGGTCGTCCTTGGCCCGTTCGATCCGGGAGTCTCCGTCGTCGCTGTCGAAGTCCTGGAGGTGGAAGTAGAGGCCGCGGTAGGCGAAGAGCTGGCGGCGCCGGGTCCCCATCCGGTGGGGCATGTCGGTGGCGTCGAAGTCGGTGAACAGTTCGGCGACGTCGCGGCTGGAGTCGATCGCCATCCGGGCCACGATCAGCGTGCTGTGCATACCTCGCTCCTTGCGGTGGGCGCCGGGCGCTGGGCGCTGGGCATGACGGGGTCGGGGCCGGCGGGCCGGTGTCGAGCGGCCCGGGGCCGGGCGGGGCGCCCGGCCCCGGCGGGTGGCCGGGGCCGGGTGTGCTCGATCGGCCGGCCCGCGCGGCCGGTCCCGGCAGGCCTCAGGCGCCTGCGGCGCGGCTGTGGATGACCCGGTAGGAGTTCCAGTCGCTCTCGGTCTTCAGGGCGTTGATGCGCGCCTCGGACTTCTGGCGGGTCTCGGACTGCTGCGCCAGGGGCTGGTTGCGGTGGGCGTCGTACTGCTCCTTGCTCGCCCACTGCGAGTAGACGACGGCGAAGGGCCCGTCCAAGAAGCGGGCGCGCAGGCCCTTGAAGACGCTGTGGGAGCGGTAGCCGTCCACGTCCACGAGCCAGGACTGGCCCTCGCCCAGCTCCGCGATCAGCTCGTCCTGGTTGCCTTCGGCGACCTTGAAGATCTCGATGACGGTGTGGTCGTCGCGGTCGGGCGAGACCTCGGTCGCCTCGCCCTGGGAGGGGTGGCGCTGGGTGTGGACGATCTCGCTCTGCAGCAGCCGGATCGAGGTGGTGATGTCCTGGAAGACCGGCAGCGTGCGGTGCTTGAACTCCTCGCCCGCATACCGCTTCTCCAGGTCCTCGCCGCTGCGCCACTGGATGAAGTTGGCGGTGCCGGGGCTGTCCTGGCCGGCGTGCACGGTGGAGGAGATCCAGCCGTCGAAGGCCGCGGTGTCGACGATCTTCCGCATCTCCTGGATCAGCTTGTCCTGCTTGTCCGGCCGGTCGGTGGTGAACAGGTTGAGGACGGTCAGGTACTTGTCCTGGGTGGAGATGTAGGGCATGGCGGGGTGTCACTTCCTGTCAGGAATGGATGCGGACCGTGGGGCCGGGGTTCCGGGGTTCAGGCGGCGGGGCCGAACCAGCGCTCCAGCGCCCGGGGCAGGGTCTCGGCGCCCGGGTCGGGCGTGATCCAGGCGATGTAGCCGTCGGGGCGCAGCAGGATCCCGTCGGCCTCAGGCAGGTCCTGGCCGCGGTCCGCGCCGACGAGGTCGACGCGGTCCGACCAGGCCTTGGCGGCATCGAGCAGCGGGCGGCCGGCGCCGAAGTCGAGCAGGACTCCGCGGCCGGCGTGCAGCAGCTCATAGACGCTGGTGCGCTGTCCGTCGCAGGTCAGCTCGGCGTCCTGGAGGCGCCGGCCGAGCAGCGGGTGCTCCCCCGCGCCCACCTCGTGGCGGATGTCGAGTCCGGTGACCATGCCGACGAGGTGGGTCTGCACCGACTCGTACTGCGTGAGCTCGGTGAACACCTCCAGCAGCGGGGTGATCTCCTCGCCGCCGAGGTAGAGGATGCGCTGGGCCAGGGTGTTGGTGAGGATGCGGGCGCCGACCGGGTGCCGCTCGCTGTGGTAGGTGTCCAGCAGCGCGTCGGGGGCCAGCCCCTTGAGGACCAGGGCCAGTTTCCAGCCGAGGTTGACCGCGTCCTGCACGCCGGCGCTCATGCCCTGGGCGCCGATGGGCAGGTGGATGTGGGCGGCGTCGCCCGCCAGGAAGACCCGGTCGCGCCGGTACTGGGCGGCCTGCCGGCTCACATCGGTGGTCGAGCTCACCCACAGCGGGGTGGCCGCGTGGATGTCCTCGCCGGAGAGTTTCTGGAAGGTGTCGGCGACTTCCTCGAAGGTGATCGGGTCGGCGCTCTTGCGCAGCGGTTCGGTGCGGTCGTAGTAGATGATGCGGCAGCGGTCCGGGCCCAGCGGCAGCACCATGATCATGCCGTCGGGCACCCGCTCGCCGGCGAACCGGGGCCGCAGCCGCACCCCGGCGATGTCGGCGAAGCGCAGCTCGATGGCCGGCTCGGTGCCGGGGAAGTCGATCCCGGCGGCTTCGCGCACCGCGCTGCGGGCGCCGTCGCACCCGATGACGTACCGTCCGCGCAGCCGGCCGCCGTCGGGCCCGGCCACCTGCAGCGTGACGCCGTCGGCGTCCTGGACCAGGCCGGTGATCTCGACGGACCGGCGGATGCGGGCACCCTGCTCGGTGGCCCAGCCGGTCAGCATCGCCTCGGTGCGGGACTGGGGTATCCCCCGCGCGCCGTACGAACCGCCGCTGAGCACCCGGTAGTCCAGCGGCACTCCGCCGAAGTGCCCGGCGGGGATGACGTCGACCTCGCCGAGGCGGGACAGCAGCCCGCGCTGCCCGAATTCCTCGATGGTGCGCGCGGAGAATCCAAGAGCGCGTGACTGCTGCATCGGCTCGGCGAGCCTGTCGACCACGAGAACGGAAATTCCGTGCAGGCCGAACTCACCGGCGAGCATGAGTCCCGTGGGACCCGCGCCTACGATGATCACGTCCGCGTCATAATTGTCCATCGTCGTCCATCCGCCCTCTTCTGGTTGATGTTTTACGAGTATGGACAGCGCCGGAGCGGGCGGTAAAGAGACGCCGGTTCACAGCTTCTGCAGTCCAGTACAGAAACGTGCGGAGAATGTCAGATCTTCTACAGGCGGGGTTGGTCGGGGTGCCTTTGTGGGCCCATTCTCAAGCATGACCTCGACTGAAGCTGAAGCCTTCACTCCGGACACGGCCATGGTGGATGCCTTTACCGTGCGCGGGCTACTGGACCGCTATCTCCTGGCGTTGGACACCGAAAAGCTCGACGACGCGTGGGCGCGCGCCCTGTTCACCGAGGACGCCGTGGTCGCGTTCCCCCTGAGCCGGCACGAGGGAAGGGCCGGGCTCGCGGAATGGCACCGCAGCGCGCTGGCGCATTTCGCCCGCACCCAGCATCTGAATTCGCCCGCGGTGGTGGACTGCGCGGGCGACGAGGCGAGCCTGCGCGCCAACCTCGTCTCCACGCACGTGCACCATCCCGGCGGCGAGGGGCCCGAGTTGTTCACCACCGGCACCTCGGTGAGCGGCTCGGCCCGCCGCACCCCGGCCGGCTGGCGGCTCACCCGGCTCTCCTTCGGGCTGATCTGGGTGGACGGGGTGCCGCCCGGCGCGCGCGGCTGATGCCCCACACGCCCACAGTTCCCTCAGCACCCTCAGTGCCCTCAGTGCCCTCAGCAGGCTCGGCGGGCTCAGCAGGCTCGGCGGGCTCAGCAGTTGAGGGTCGTCACCCGGTCGACCGCGATCTCCACGACCACCCGTCCCGGCGGGTTCGGCGGCCCGGAGAAGTAGCGCTCGGTGTAGCGGCGGACCCCCTCGGCGACGCGCTCGGGCGTGTCGAAGACCTGGGCGGTGCCCTCCAGGGCGACCCAGGCGAAGCCGTCCACCTGGCACAGCGCGACCCGGGCCGCCGGCGAGGCCAGCACGTTCTTGACCTTGCGCGTGGTGTTCACCGTCAGGACGCGGGCCAGGCCCGCCCGCTCGTCCCAGGTGAACCGCACGGGCGTCAGATGGGGCGAGCCGTCGGGCCGCAGCGTGCTCAGCACGGCGGTGTGCGGCGCGGTGAGGAACGCGCGGGCCGAGGGGGACAGCGCCGTCGTGCCGGCGCGCCGCGGGGAGAGCGTCATCGTCTTGGACTCCTCTTTCGGTCACCGGCGCAACGCGCCCTGGCACACCACCGTCGCGGCTCGCGGTCCCGGCCGGGAAGGGGCGTCGGTCAGTCGATCCCGCGGACCACGTTCGCCTCCGCGGGCTCGTCCTCGTCGTCGTCCACCCCGGCGAGCCGGAGCACCGGCGCGATCCCTTCCACGCCGCGTCCCTGGCGCTCGCGTTCGGCCTCGTCCATGGGCCTCTCCTCCTGCGACCGTGCGCCCCGCGGAGCCGCGGAGCGCGACTGCTCCACCCGGCCACGGTGGCAAGGCGCTCTCGAGGCCGGGCGGAGGGGCGGCTCGAGTCCGCCTCGACACCGCGTCGACCAGGGGCCCGCACAGTCACGGCCCGGCGCACCCGCATCCGCTGCGGCCACCGGTGGCCGCGCCCCCGTCGGAGGGATCCCCATGGCCGGCTTGATCAGGCGTTTCTGGCACGAGGTGTACGCGGCCCTGCAGGCCTACGGCGCCATCTACATGTCGGGGGCCTGGCTCCCGCCCGCCGCCGCGCCGCCCGCCACCGCGCCCCGCGGAAGTGCGCCGTCCGGCGCGGCGCACCGGGAACTGGCGGGCCCGCCCCGGGACCATCCGGAACGGCTGTGCCCGGAGGTCGCGCTGACCCCGGTGGAGCGCGCGCTCAACCGGCAGCTGGAAGGCGGCGAAGGCGGCTTCTGACCTGGCATCACAGGGGCGGGCCGCGCGCCGCCGGGCCTCACACCGCTCCCTGCCGGCCCCTGAGCCGCTCGGCGAACAGGCTCCACTCCTTGCTGACGCTCTCCGCGATGGGGGCGATGACGCCGACCCAGTGCGGCGGGACGGCGCCGACGAGCTCGCGCCAGCCGTCCGGGTCGCCGGCGTGCTGCGCCATCCACTGGAGGAACTCCTTGCCGCCCGCGGTGTAGCGGATGCACGGGTCGTTGGCGACCTTGGCCGCGACCGTCTCCCAGGCGGGGGGCTCATCGGCCGGTGCGCCGGTGCGCCGCGGGGGCGGGTCCTCGGCGTCCGGCGCCTGGGCGTGGCCGGCCGCCGGGGCCTCGGCGGCCCGGTCGGCCGGGTGCAGGGTCAGCCGCGCCCCGGTCCCCCTGAGCCCGTTGCGTTCGGGGCTGACACCGCGGCGCAGCCGGGCGCTCACGTCGTGGACGGTGCCCAGGGACACCTCGGTCTCCCGGGCGACCTCCCGCAGCGTGGCCTCGGGGTGGGCGTGGATGTAGGCGGCGGCACGGCGCCGGCCCTCGCCGGCGGTCACCGAGCGCAGCTTCCCGTCCAGGCCCAGGCGCTGGCCGCCCGGCGGGGTGGCCAGCGCGGAGCGCTCGCGCAGGGCCGCGATCGTCTTGGCGCTCAGTCCGGTGACGCTCGCGATGGCGCGGTCGGACCATTCGGGATGCGCCCGCAGCACGCGTTCGGCGCCGCCGATCCGGTCGGCCTTCGACAGCGGAAGTCCGTGCGCGCTGTTGGCCTTCATGGCGATGACGAGCGCTTCGGCGTCCGAGCAGTCGATGAGCCGCGCTTTGATGCTGTGGTCGCCGCAGAGTTTTGCGGCCTCCAGTCTGTGCAGCCCGTCGATGATCCGCCAGCCGTCTTTCTGGACGAGCACGGGCGGCAATTGGGAGCGGCCCGACGCCTCGACGAGCAGTTGGAGGTACGCGGCGTTGATTCCGCCCTGGCGCAGGTGCAGTCCGGGTGAGAGCGCATGGACCGGGAGTTCCTGCGCCGGTGTCTTCTCGATGTTTTGCGGGCTGATTTCCGGGCCGATTCCGGGGCTGCTTCCAGGGTCGATCACGGGGGTGATCCCGGGGGTGTTCTTTTCACCGGCCACCGGTTCGTCGCACCGTAATTCGGCGGAACTCAAACCGTCTGCGATCACCGTAGCCCGCCCGTCATTGAAAGCCATCCGGTGTGCCCTTTCTGCCGCTATTCCGGATGAGCGTCGCAGCGGGGTCTCTAGCCCCGGTCGAGGGTGAGTTGACGGTCGTCGGACCGCCGCCCGAGCGGGTTCGGAGCGCGGCCCGAGCCGGTTCGGAGCGCGGCCCGAGCACGCTTCAGGGCTTGACGGGCTTCAGGGCTTGACGGGCTTCAGTGCTTGACGAGCAGGCCGCGGCTGCGCAGGACCCAGCGCTCCAGGGGGCTGAAGATGAGCAGGTCGATGGCGATGCCGACCATGAGGATGAGCAGGATGGCTTCGAAGACCATGGCCATGTCGCTGGCGTTGCGGCCGTTTTCCAGGAGCTGGCCCAGACCGACGCCGAGGTCGGGGAAGGAAGCGATGATCTCGGCGGCCATCAGCGAGCGCCAGGAGAACGCCCAGCCCTGTTTGAGTCCGGCGACGTAGCCGGGCAGGGCGGCCGGCAGCACGACGTGCCAGGTGCCCTTGAGGCCGGTGGCGCCCATGGTGCGCCCGGCCCGCAGGAACAGCGGCGGCACCTGGTCGACGCCGGAGACCAGGCCGTTGGCGATGGAGGGGACCGCGCCGAGCAGGATCACCGCGTACATCATGGAGTTGTTCAGGCCCAGCCAGATCACCGCGGGCGGCACCCAGGCCACCGAGGGCAGCGACTGCAGGCCGGACAGGATCGGGCCGATCGCCGCCCGCAGGAACTTCAGCCGGGCCACGAGCAGCCCCAGGGGGGTGCCGATGAGCAGGGCGAGGCAGAAGCCGAGCAGGCCGCGCGAGACGGACGTCCAGATGTAGCCCAGGAGTTCGCCCTCCAGCCAGGCCTGCCGCGCCACGTCGTACACCGCGCCCGGGGAGGGCAGCTTGCTGGGGTCGTCGACGATCTCGAAGGAGACCAGCGCCTGCCACACCGCGAGGACCAGTGCGACGGCGGTGACGGGGGGCAGGACCTTCTCCCGCAGGGTCTGGGTGAGGGGCTTGCGGATGTGCTGGGTGGTCTCCAGGGCGTCGAGGCCGGCGAGGTCGTTGCCGTCCTTGGCGGTGGGTGTCTCAGTACTGGCCATGCCGGCGGATCTCCCCCCGCAGTTGTTCGGTGATCTCGATGGAGAGCTCGGCGACGGCGGTGTCCTCGATGCGGCGCGGCTGGGGGATGTCCACGTCCCAGGCGCGGGCGATGCGCCCGGGCCGGGAGGACAGCAGGATCACGCGCTGGGCCAGGCGGGCGGCCTCGCGCACGTTGTGGGTGACGAACAGCACCGAAAGGCGGGTCTCGCTCCAGATCCGGGTCAGTTCGTCGTGCAGCACGTCCCGGGTGATGGCGTCCAGGGCGGCGAAGGGTTCGTCCATCAGCAGCAGGCGGCTCTCCTGGGCCAGGGCGCGGGCCAGCGCGACGCGTTGACGCATGCCGCCGGACAGCTCGTGCACCCGCTTGCCGTGGGCGCCCTTGAGGCGGACGAGTTCCAGGAGCTCCTCGGCGCGCTCGCGCCGTTGCCTGGGGGCGATGCCGCGCAGTTTGAGGGCGAGTTCGATGTTCTTGCCGGCGGTCAGCCAGGGGAACAGGGCGTGTTCCTGGAACATCAGGGCGGGCCGGCCGTCGGTGGTGATCTCGCCGGTGGTGGGCCCGTCGAGGCCGGCGACGAGGTTGAGCAGGGTGGATTTGCCGCAGCCCGAGGCCCCCAGGAGGGTGACGAACTCGCCGGGTGCGACGGTGAGGCTGATGTCGTCCAGCACGAGCTGTGGCCCGGCGGGGCCGGAAAACGACTTCGAGACGTGTTCGAGGCGGGCGGCGTGGCGGGCCGTCGCGGTGGCGTCACCGGCCTCGGCCAGCGTCGTGGTCATGGTCGTCACCTCCTGGGAACGCATCGGGGTCAGCCGACGCCGAGGCCGGCGTCGTCGGCCGGGGGCCGGCCGGCGGCCTTCAGGATCGTGTTGAGCGGGGTGAGGTCGTAGATGCCGGTCAGGTCGGGCTCCTCGAGCAGGCCGGCCTCGACGGCGTGCCCGGCCTGGGTGCGCAAGGTGGCGGCCAGCGGGTCGTCGGTGAAGTCGACCGACTTCCAGGCCGCGTCCAGGACCTGGCGGGGCAGGGCCTTGCCGGCGTCGGCCGCCAGCTGTTCGTTGGCGGCCGCCTTGGCCGCGGCGGGGTGGGCGCCGATCCACTTGTTGGTGTCCACCGACGCCTTGAGCACCGCCTGGACGACCTTGGGGTGCCGGGCGAGGAACTTCTGCGACACGATGATGTTCGTGGTGACGAACCTGCCGCCGGGCCACAGCGTCTCCTCGTCCAGCAGGACCTTGCCGCCCTCGGCGACGAGCTTGGAGGCGGTCGGCTCGGGCACCCACGCGCCGTCGATGGAGCCGGCCTTGTAGGCGTCCGGGGTGACCTTGTTGTCGCTGCGCACCACGGTCACCTCGCCCTTGCCGCTCTGCGCGTCGACGTGCCAGCCCTGTTCGGCCGCCCAGTTGAGGAAGGCCACGTCCTGGGTGTTGCCGAGCTGCGGGGTGGCGATCTTCTTGCCCTTGACGTCGGCGAGGGAGGTGATCTTCTCGGGGTTCACCACGAGCTTCACGCCGCCGGAGGCCGAACCGCCGATGATGCGCAGGTTCTTGCCGCCCGACTTGGCGAAGCCGTTGATGGCCGGGGACGGGCCGATCCAGCCGATGTCGAGCGACCCGGAGTTGATCGCCTCGATCTCGGAGGGGCCTGCGTTGAACGTCGCGTACGTCGCCTTCGTGGCGCCCAGCGCCTTTTGGAAGAAGCCCTGCCGGTTGCCCACCAGCGCGGTGGCGTGGGTCAGGTTGGCGAAGTAGCCGATGCGTACGGAGTCCAGGCCCTCGATGCGCTGCGCGCCGGCGGCGATCTTCGCTCTGCCCTGGTCGTCCTTGGCCTGGGAGCCGTAGCCGCAGGCGGTGAGGGCCAGCAGGAACACGGCGGCCAGGACCGGGAGGGTACGGCGCGGTGCGGTACGGCGCGGCACAAGGCGGCGCGGCGCGCGGCGGCGGGCGGGCGGGGGCGGGCCGGCGGCGGGCATGCTCAAAAGTCCCATCCGTCGTCCCCGGTGCCGTCGGCGGCCGGGTCCGGGGAGGCGAACGACTCGCCGACCATGCCCGCGGTGAGGGTGGTGCCGTCGCCGGGGTCGATCAGGATGAACGAGCCGGTGCGCCGGGAGTCGGCGTAGGAGTCGACCGGCAGCGGTTCGGCGGTGCGCAGCTCGACCCGGCCGATGTCGTTGGCGGCGAGCTGTCCGGGGTGCGGATACAGCGACAGGTCGTCCAGGGTGAGCCGGGAGGGGATGTCCTTGACGATGGCCTTGACGGTGCGGGTGCCGTGCTTGAGCAGCACCCGGTGGCCCACGCGCAGCGGCTGGTCGGCGACGTGGCACACGGTCGCCTCCACCTCCCGGGTGGTGGCCGGCGCGTCCGTGGCCGGCACGATCAGGTCGCCGCGCGAGACGTCGAGGTCGTCGGCGAGCAGCACGGTCACCGACTGCAGGGTCCAGGCGCTGTCCACGGGCCGGCCCAGCCGTTCGATGGCGGTGATGGTGGAGGTGCGGCCCGAGGGCAGGACGCACACCTCCTGCCCGACGCGGAAGGTGCCCTCGGCGATCCGGCCGGCGTAGCCGCGGTAGTCGGGGTGCTCGGGGGTCTGCGGGCGGATCACGTACTGCACGGGCAGCCGGGCGGAGCAGGGCGCCAGGTGCGGGCTGACCGGCACGGTCTCCAGGTGTTCCAGGACGGTGGGGCCGCCGTACCAGTCCATGTGCGCGGAAGGGTCCACGACGTTGTCGCCGGCCAGCGCGGAGATGGGGATCACGGTGACCTCGGGGCCGCCCAACTCCTTGACATAGGCGGTGTATTCCTCGGCGATCGCGGTGAAGACGGACTCCCGGTGGCCGACGAGGTCCATCTTGTTGACGGCCAGCACGACGTGCGGGACGCGCAGCAGGGCGGCGATGGCGGTGTGGCGGCGGGTCTGCTCGACGACGCCGTTGCGGGCGTCGACCAGGATCACCGTCAGTTCGGCGGTGGAGGCGCCGGTGACCATGTTGCGGGTGTACTGCACGTGCCCGGGGGTGTCGGCGAGGATGAAGCGGCGCCGCGGGGTGGCGAAGTAGCGGTAGGCGACGTCGATGGTGATGCCCTGCTCGCGCTCGGCGCGCAGGCCGTCGGTGAGCAGCGCCAGGTCGGGGGTGGCCTGGCCGCGGTTGCGGGAGGCGTGGGCGACGGCTTCCAGCTGGTCGGCCAGGACCGACTTGGAGTCGTGCAGCAGGCGGCCCACCAGGGTGGACTTGCCGTCGTCCACGGAGCCGGCGGTGGCGAAGCGCAGCGTGTCGACGGTGGTGTCGGTCAGAACACTCATCTCAGAAGTACCCCTCGCGCTTGCGGTCTTCCATCGCGGCCTCGGAGAGCTTGTCGTCGGCCCTCGTCGCCCCGCGCTCGGTCAGCCGGGACGCGGCGATCTCCGTGATGACCTTGTCGATGGTGTCGGCGTCGGAGTCCACCGCGCCGGTGCAGGACATGTCGCCCACCGTGCGGTAGCGCACCCGGCGCCGCTCGGTGCGCTCCCCCTCCCGGGGGCCGCCCCAGGGGCCGGCGGTCAGCCACATGTGGTTGCGCCGGAACACCTCGCGTTCGTGGGCGAAGTAGATCTCGGGCAGTTCGATGTGCTCACGGGCGATGTACAGCCACACGTCCAGCTCGGTCCAGTTGGAGAGCGGGAAGACACGGACGTGCTCGCGCGGCAGGTGCCGGCCGTTGTACAGGTTCCACAGCTCGGGGCGCTGGCGGCGCGGGTCCCACTGGGAGAACTCGTCGCGCAGGGAGAACACGCGCTCCTTGGCGCGGGCCTTCTCCTCGTCGCGGCGTCCGCCGCCGAACACGGCGTCGAATCCCTGCTGTTGGATCGTGTCCGTCAGCGGCCGGGTCTGCAGCGGGTTGCGGGTGCCGTCGGGGCGCTCCTTGAGCTCTCCGCGGTCGATGTAGTCCTGCACCGAGGCGATGTGCATGCGCAGTCCGTGCCGGGCCACCGTGCGGTCGCGGAAGGCCAGCACCTCGGGGAAGTTGTGCCCGGTGTCCACGTGCAGCAGTGCGAAGGGCACCGGTGCCGGGGTGAAGGCCTTCAATGCCAGGTGCAGCATGACGATCGAGTCCTTGCCGCCGGAGAACAGCACCACCGGGTTCTCGAACTCGCCCGCCACCTCGCGCAGGATGTGGACCGCCTCCGACTCCAGCGCGTCGGGGTGCGAGAGGGCGCAGGGGGTCTCCCTGTCCTGCTCGCCGGCCCTGACCGGGTCGACGGTCGGCGTCATAACAGTCCCCTTTCGGTGAGCAGGGCGTACACCGCGGCGGCGGACTCCCGCACGCTCTGGTGCTGGGAGTCGATGCGCAGGTCCGGTGCGATGGGCTCCTGGTACGGGTCGTCCACGCCGGTCAGGCCGGTCAGTTCCCCGGCGGCCTGTTTGGCGTACAGGCCCTTCACGTCGCGTGCGCTGCACACCTCCAGGGGGGTGGCGACGTGCACTTCGAGGTAGGGGGTGCGGTTGCTGTCGTGGCGCTTGCGGACCGCTTCGCGGCTGTCGGTGTACGGCGCGATCACCGGGACCAGCGCCAGGATGCCGTTGCGGGCCAGGAGTTCGGCGACGAAGCCGATGCGCTGCACGTTGGTGTCGCGGTCGGCGCGGGAGAAGCCGAGGCCGGCCGAGAGCGCCTCGCGGATCTCGTCGCCGTCCAGGACCTCCACGCGGTGGCCGTCGGCGCGCAGCCGGTCGGCCAGTTCGTAGGCGATGGTGGTCTTGCCGGCGCTGGGCAGTCCGGTGAGCCAGACGGTGACTCCGGTCGTCACGGGCATCTCCTGGGGGTCGGGGGTGGCGTCCGTGCGGCGCGTACGGGTCAGAGCGGCCGGGCAGCCACAGCGGCGGTGGTGCGGGGGGTGCCGAACCAGTGGGCCAGTGCGTCGGTCAGGTCGCTGTCGCTGCCCGGGGTGGTCCAGGCGACGTAGCCGTCGGGCCGGATCAGGACCGCCTCCGGCGCGTCCGGGTGGTCGCTCCAGGTGGCGGTGAGGATGTCGATGCGGTCGGCCCAGTCCTCGGCGAGCTGGGCCGCCTTGCCCGCACCCTCCGCTCCCGCCGTGCAGATCAGTACCCCGCGGGCGGTGTGCAGCAGGTCGGCGACGCGGGACCGGGTGCCATCAGGGCGGGTCAGTTGGTGGTGGGGCGGCATGCGCCGGCCCAGCAGGGGGTGCTCCCCCGGTCCCATGTCGTAGCGGATGCCCAGGCCGCTGAGGACGCCGGCCAGGTGTGCGGCGGCGTCCTTGTGGGTCATCAGTTCGCTCAGCACGGCGCGCAGCGGGGCCATCTCCTGGCCGGTGAGGCGCAGTTCGATGGCGGCGCGGGCGTTGCGCGCCAGTTGCCGGCCGATCGGGTGGCGTTCGCCGTGGTAGGTGTCCAGCAGGTCTTCGGATGCCTGGCCGCGCAGCACGGCGGCCAGTTTCCAGCCCAGGTTGACCGCGTCCTGCACGCCCACGCTCAGCCCCTGGGCCATCGCCGGCGGCTGGACGTGGGTGGCGTCGCCGGCCAGGAAGACGCGGCCGCGCCGGTATTCGGCGGCCACCCGGGAGGCGTCGGTGAAGCAGCTGATCCAGCGGCACTGCCCGTGGTGGATGGACTCGCCGGTCAGGCGCTGCCAGGCGTCGGCGAGGTCGGTGTAGGACAGCGAGTCGCGGTCCTTGGGGCGCATGCCCCGCTCGTAGGCGACGACCCGGGTGACGCCGTCCTCCAGGTCCATCGCCATGATCATGCTGCCGTCGGGGAGGTTCTCGCCGATGCGGCGGCGGCGGGTCTCGATGCCGGTCACGTCGGCCGTGTAGAAGCCGCGGGTGGGTTCGGGGCCGGAGAAGTCGATGCCGACCAGCTTGCGGACGGTGCTGCGGCCGCCGTCGCAGCCGATGAGGTAGCGGGCGCTGTCGTGGCCGGGGCCCCGGTCGTGCTGGAAGGTCACGTCGACGCCGCCGGGCCGCTGGTGCAGTGCGGTGACCTCGTGGCCGCGGCGTACCGGCACCCCGAGTTCGCCCACCCAGTCCTCCAGCATCCGCTCGGTGCGGAACTGGGAGACGCCCCGGGCGCCGCTGTGGTCCTCCGCCAGGATGCCGAGGTCGATGGGCACGCCGCCGAAGTGGCTGTCGGCGGGCTCGGTCGCGCCGAGCCGGGTGAGCAGTCCGCGCTGGTCGAAGCTTTCGACGGTGCGCCGGGTGAGGCTGGCGCCGCGGGACTCGCGCGCCGGGGCGGGCAGCTTTTCGTAGACGACGACGTCGGCGCCGCCCAGGCGCAGTTCGCCGGCCATCATCAGCCCGACCGGGCCCGCGCCGACGACTATCACGTCCCTGGTCATGCTCACGCTCCTGTTCGGTGGGTGGCGCGGGGGGTGCCGAACCAGTGGGCCAGTGCGTCGGTCAGGTCGCTGTCGCTGCCCGGGGTGGTCCAGGCGACGTAGCCGTCGGGCCGGATCAGGACCGCCTCCGGCGCGTCCGGGTGGTCGCTCCAGGTGGCGGTGAGGATGTCGATGCGGTCGGCCCAGTCCTCGGCGAGCTGGGCCGCCTTGCCCGCACCCTCCGCTCCCGCCGTGCAGATCAGTACCCCGCGGGCGGTGTGCAGCAGGTCGGCGACGCGCGCGGAGGTGCCGTCGGGGCGGGTCAGTTCGTGGTGGGGCGGCATGCGCCGGCCCAGCAGGGGGTGCTCCCCCGGTCCCATGTCGTAGCCGATGCCCAGGCCGCTCACGATGCCGGCCAGGTGTCCGGCCGCGTCCTTGTGGGTCATCAGCTCGCCCAGCACGCCGCGCAGCGGGTCCATGTCGGCGTCGCCGAGGTAGAGCATCGACGCGGCCTGGGCGTCGCGGATCAGTTGCTGTCCGACCGGGTGGCGTTCGCCGTGGTAGGTGTCCAGGAGGTGCTCGGGCGCCCAGCCGCCCAGCACGGCGGCCAGTTTCCAGCCGAGGTTGACCGCGTCCTGCAGTCCGGCGCTCAGGCCCCAGGCGGCCAGCGGCGGCATCGCGTGCGCGGCGTCGCCCGCCAGGAGCACCCGGCCGCGCCGGTACGCGGCGGCCAGGGCGGCCGCGTTGTTGCAGGACCACATCCACTGTGCCTGCGCGTGGTGGATGGACTCGCCGGTCAGGCGCTGCCAGGCGTCGGCGATCCGCGGGAAGGTCAGGGTGGCGGGGTCCTGGTGCGGGGACAGGCCCTTGTCGTGGACGACGATGCGGTAGCGGCCCTCGCCCAGCGGGGTGCACACCACCATGTGGCCGCCGGGCAGGCGTTCGCCGATGGGCCGCGGGCGCAGCGTCACCCCGGTGATCTCCGCGGTGTACATGCCGCGGGTGGGCTGCCACTCCTGGGCGGGGATGCCGGCCGCGGTGCGGACGGTGCTGTGCGGGCCGTCGCAGCCGACCACGTAGCGGGCGCTCACCGTGCCGGGGCCCTGGGGTCCGGTGAAGCTCACCTGGACGCCGTCGGGCCGCTCGTGCAGCGCGGTCACCTCGTGGCCGCGGCGCACCGGCACCCCGAGCTCGGCCAGCCGGTCGCCCAGCATGGTCTCGGTGCGGGCCTGGGACAGGCCCAGGACGCCGCTGTGGTCCTCGTCCAGCATGCCGAGGTCGAAGCGGACGCCGCCGAAGTGCCCCATCGGGCCCCACCGGAATTCACCGAGCCGGGGAAGCAGTCCGCGCTGGTCCAGTGATTCCGCGGCCCGCCGGTTGAAGCCGAGCGCCCGGGATTCTCCACAGGGGGCGGGGAGCTTGTCGAAGACGGTGACATTCACACCGCCCAAGTGGAGTTCACCGGCCAGCATCAATCCCACGGGACCGGCACCGACAATTATTACGCCAGTTTCCATTGTTGACCTTCCACGCGGGACGGCTGAGGAATCGTCGTTGTCAAACTACACATCACCATGTCCGGCTGCAATGACGGTGATGAATTCATAAGCGGGGCCGGTGGTTTGGGCGTTCAACCGCGCATTTCACGCGGTTGAACGCGACGGGCGGACGGCCAACTTCCGGATACCCGCGGCCCTTTCCGGATGCGGGAAGAACAACTTCCGGATGCGGGACGGGCACCTTCCGGGTGCGGGCTAGGGCGTGGGGACCGGCTGGGGGCCGGCCTGGCAGGTGGCGTCGGCGCCCCGGGTGGCGGCCGGGCGGCTGCCGTCCTTGAGGTAGGCGCCGACCAGGTCGTTGACGCAGGCGTTGGCGTTGCGGGACAGGGACGTCTCGTGCTCGTAGCCCTCGCGCTCCACCAGCAGCCGGGAGTCGGGGAAGCGCCGGTGCAGGGCGCGGGCGCCCGACAGCGGGGAGCCGGCGACGTGCTGGCCCTGCACCACCAGGACGTTCACGTCCTTGGCGCCGATCTTTCGCGGTGTGTCCGCGGGCGCGGGCCAGAAGGCGCACGGCGCGTTATACCAGGCGTTGTACCAGGTCAGGAAGGTGTTGCCGGCGCGGTACTGGCGGGAGTAGTCGGTGTGCCAGCGCTGCCAGTCGCGCGGCCAGGGCGAGTCGCTGCACTGGACGGCGTTGTACATGGCCTGCTTGTTCTGCGTGGGGTAGCCCGGTTCGTTGAAGCCGGCCTTCAGGCCCGCGGGGTCCTTGCGCAGCACCCAGTCGGCCAGGGCCTTGGTGTGCCCGGTCCAGGCGGAGCGGCGGTAGAGGGGGACCAGGAAGATCTCGGTGTATTCGGCCGGGCCGATCCGGCCCTCGACGGGCGCCTCGCGGAGCCTGTCCATGCCTTCGTAGTACTTCGCCTCGACCGCGGCCCCGGTGGTGCCCAGGTGGTAGGTCGCATCGTGCCTGGCGATCCAGGAGAAGTAGTTCTCGGCGCTCTTCTCGAAGGTCGCGTTCTGTTCGAGGACGTCCTTGTACCAGCCCTTCTCGGGGAGCATCACGGTGTCCAGGACCATGCGGCGCACCCGGTGGGGGTACATCGAGGCGTACAGCGAGCCGAGGTAGGTGCCGTAGTCCCAGCCGAAGTAGGTGAGTTGCTCCTGGCCCAGGGCCCGGCGGATCAGGTCCAGGTCGCGGGCGGCGTCCTTGGTGCCCAGGTGGTCGAGGGTGGCGCCGTGGGCGCGGCCGCAGCTGTCGGCGAAGTCACGGGCCTTGGTGCGCCAGGCCTCCTCCTCGGCCGTGGTGGCGGGGACCAGGTCGGCGCGGGCCGCGCCGGGCCAGACGTAGCCCGGATCGCAGGTGATCTTCGGTTCGCTGGCGCCGGTGCCGCGCGGGTCGAAGCCGATCCAGTCGTAGGTGGCGCCGACGGCCGGGGACAGCCCGGAGGTGCCCTTGGCGAACCGGGTGGGCAGGTCGCGGCCGAACTGGCCGGGCCACTGGCCGCGGTTGAGCAGCACGATGCCCTGGTACTGCTCCTCGGGTGCGGTGTGCCGGGCGCGGGTCAGCGCCAGTTCTATGGTGCGGCCCTGGGGCCGGTCGTGGTCGAGCGGGACGGCCAGCGAGCCGCACTCCAGCCCTTTGAGCAGGCCCCCGACGACGGGGTCGCTGTCCGGGCAGGGCGACCAGGAGATGCCGGACACCGGCCGCTCGGCCGGGGCCTTCGCCGGTGCCGCGGCGACCGTTCCCGCCAGGGCAGTGGCGGCCGCCGCCGTAATTGCTAGGAACTTCCTCACGTAATCCCCTTCTTGAGGCTGGTCCGCCGCCGGGCCGATATTCGGGCAGGCCGGCGAAGCCGGTGTTTCACGGGCAGGGTCCAGGGGGCGGCGCGAGACTATCCGCTGCGGGAAGTGGCGTGAAAACAACTACGGTTGAACAATGACCGCCGGTCGAGCGGGGCTGGAATGGCGGTATCGGGCCAGTGCGGCGGGCCGGTTCCGTAAACACGAAAAACCCCGCGGAGCAGCCGGTAATTCGGCTCTCCGCGGGGGAAAGGAGAAAAGAGAGGGAGTGGTGTTACCGCGCTGCGCCGGGTATGGACGGGCCGCCGGGCTGGGACGGGTTGCCGGGCACGGACGGACTGCCGGGTGCGGGCGGGCCGCCGGCGGCCATCTGCTGCATCCTCTCGCGCATGTTCGCGGTGGTGTTGGCGTGCGGGAAGTCCGTTGCCGGCGCCTCTTCGCCCAGGAAGGCGCACAGCGGGTCCCAGCCCTGCTTGACGTCGTAGACCAGGAGGTTGTCGGCGGGGACGGCGTCGATGATCTCCTGGTTGCGGCGGTGGTAGACCTCGATGGCGTGGTCCTTGTCGGAGAACCGGCCCTTGAACAGCCCCTCCCAGGTCATGACGTTGGTCATGCGGTAGACGCGGGCCTGCCGGGTGCCCTGCTCGGGAGGGGTCTGCTGGTTCTTCAGGACGAACTGGTACAGCGTGTTGTACGTGCTCTCGTACCAGCCCTCCGCGTCGCGCACCGTGAGGACGACCTTGGCGTCGGGGAACGCCTGGAGGATCTGGTCGTAGTAGAAGGAGGGCGGGCCGTCCACCGCGGAGGTGTAGCCCTCGAACACCGCCTCCCAGTCGGGCTGTTGCCCCTCGCAGACGATGCGTTCCCACTGCTCGAGCCGCTTCTCGTCGCCGACGATGTCGAACATGTGGTAGCAGGGGCCGTAGCCGAGCCGTTCCAGCGCCACCTGGAGTGAGGTGGTCCCGGTCCTGCCGAGACCGGCGTTGATGAGCTTCAACACGGTGCGGTTCCTTCCCTGCGGCTGGGTGTCGGCTGGGGGCGTGCGGGGCCGGCCGTCACTGCTATGACGCCCGGCGGCGCGCAGATGTGACAGGCCCAGGTCACCGCGCGGCGGTGGCCGAGGAGGGCGGGGGTGGTTCAGCGCCAGGGTGCGGGCACCTGCCGGGTGGCGACGTTGATGCGGTTCCAGCAGTTGACCAGGCCGATGTGGATGACCAGGGAGGCGAGTTCCTCCTCGGTGTAGTGCTCGGCCGCGTCCTGCCAGACCTCGTCGGGCACCGCGTCCTCGCGGCCGCTGAGCTCGGTGGCGTCCTCGGCCAGCGCCAGGGCGGCGCGCTCGGCGGGGCTGAAGCAGGTCGCCTCGCGCCACTCGGCGACCTGGGGCAGGCGGGTGTCGGCCGCGGCGGCCTGCCCCAGGTCGTCGGGGATGGTGTAGACGCGGCCGTTGATCTGGCTCACCCGCAGCCGGATCAGGTCGAGCGTCCGCTGCGGGACGCCGACCTTGCCGATGACCTTGGTCAGGTCGAGCAGGGGCTGCAGGGCGTCGGCGACGACCAGCGAGGGGTTGTTCATCCGAGGTGGCATCGGGGCGTCTCCTGAGGGTCGGGCCCGCACCGGCATCGCTCCTGGGCCTCCCGGCCAGATGCGCGGGGGCGGCGAGCGGAGCGGGGGGCGGGCAGCGGCGAGTGCCGGTGCACCAGGCTGCCGTCGCGCTGTCCGTCCTGCAAGGGGGAGGCGAACGGCGCGGTGCGCGGCCGGTGTTCGACCGCGCGTTGCCGCAGTTGAACATCCCCGGCGTTCACCATGGCCTCGGGTGGGCCGGTCGAACTGTGTGAGTCTTCGACGGGTTCCGCCATGGGTGATCCACCCCCTCCCCCCTCTTCACGACAGAAGGGATGACAGACGTGCCCCTCGACAAGATCGCGCTGATCACGGGCGCCAACAAGGGCATCGGGCAGGAAACGGCACGGCAGTTGGGCGAGCGGGGCGTCCTCGTCCTGATCGGCGCCAGGGACGAGGTGCGCGGCAAACAGGCGAGCGCCGTGCTGGCGGACCGCGGCATCACGGCGGTGCCGCTGCACATCGACGTGCGCGACGCGGCCTGCGTGGCCCGGGCCGCGGCCCTGATCGAGCAGCGCTACGGCCGCCTGGACATCCTGGTCAACAACGCCGGGATCGCCGGGGGGTTCACCGGGGCGCCCAGCCAGGCGGCCGCGGACGACCTGCGGGAGGTGTACGAGACCAACGTGTTCGGCGTGGTCACCGTGACCAACGCGATGCTGCCGCTGCTGCGCCGCTCGCCGGCCGGGCGCATCGTCAACATGTCCAGCCACCTGGGGTCGCTGGCCCTCAACGCCGATCCGGCCTCCCCGATGGCCCACGTCAACATGCTCGCCTACCAGTCCTCCAAGACCGCGCTGAACGCGCTCACCCTGGCCTACGCCAAGGAGCTGCGGGACACCCCGGTCAAGGTCAACGCGGCCCATCCCGGCGTGGTGGCCACGGACATCAACGGCCACCGGGGACAGCGCACCCCCGCCCAGGGCGCCGTGATCGCGGTCCGCCTCGCACTGCTGGACGCCGCGGGACCCAGCGGGGCGTCCCTGTCGGAGGACGGCCCGGTGCCCTGGTAGCAGGGGCCCGCGGGCTCCGATGAACCTCGTCTTCTGCTCGGCTCATCCTCGAGAGCCCGGGCGGAACGTGACTGACGGCGCGTGAGATCCGGGAGATACCGGACCCCCGATGCAGGAGGAGAGCGGGAGCGATGAGCTTCATCAAGGTTTGTCCGGTGGACAAGATCCCGGCCGACGGCGCGATCGCGGTGGAGGTCGAGGACGCACCGGTGGCACTGGTGCGCAGAAACGACACGGTGTACGCGGTCAGCGACCTGTGCTCGCACGCCGAGGTCTCCCTCGCCGAGGGGGAGGTCTACGGCACCACGATCGAGTGCTGGCTGCACGGCTCGTGCTTCGACCTGCGCACCGGCCGGCCCGTCAACCCGCCGGCGACCCAGCCGATCGCCACCTACCGGGTGAAGGTCGAGGACGGCTTCGTCTACGTGGCGCCCCACCCCAAGGACTAGGGACAGGTGGACATGAAGTCAGCACAGCGAGCGCAGTCGGCGAAGCCGGTGGTCGGGATCACCGCACGGACGGTCCCGGTCGCCTTGCAGGGCGCCGACATGGTGGTGAGCCTCTCGCTCCAGTCGCACGTGGACTTCCTGGCCGCCGCGGGCTGCATTCCCGTGGTGCTGCCGCTGGGGCCCGGCGTCGAGCAGCTCGTCGGGAATCTGCAGGGGCTGCTCGTCCCGGGCGGCCCGGATGTGGATCCCGCTCTGTACGGGCAGGAGCGGCACCCCACCACCCGCGCCGCCGGCCCGGACCTGGACCGTGCCGAACTCGCCCTGATCGGAGCCGCGTTGGAGGCAGGGCTGCCGCTGCTGGCCATCTGCCGCGGCATGCAGCTGCTCAATGTGCGCTGCGCGGGCACCTTGCACCAGCATCTGCCGGAGGTCACCGGCAGCGACGCCCACCGCCCGCAGGGCGCCGGTTTCGAGTTCGGCCGGCATGTCCTGGACGTACGGGCCGGTAGCCTCGTCGCCCGGATCTTCGGCGAGGACACCCCCAAGACCGCCTGCCACCACCACCAGGCCGTGGACCGTATCGGCACCGGCCTGACCGCCACCGCCCGCACGCCCGACGGTGTCGTCGAGGCGGTCGAGGCGGTGGGCCATCCCTTCGCGCTCGGCGTGCAGTGGGAGGCCGGCCAGACCGAGGACGACCGCCTGCACCGGGCGCTGGCCGACGCGGCC
Source organism: Streptomyces sp. NPDC039462 (assembly GCF_055639375.1). NCBI lineage: Bacteria > Bacillati > Actinomycetota > Actinomycetes > Kitasatosporales > Streptomycetaceae > Streptomyces > Streptomyces sp. NPDC039462. Next base: position 53,719 of record NZ_JBVKAO010000010.1, on the reverse strand, counting down.
CGGCGCAGCTGAAGCACCGGGCGCCGAGCCGCCCGGGAAGAACCACTCCGCGCAATCCACCCGTCATCGACCCGGGCTAGAGAACCCCTGGTCATGCTTCGCGCACATCTCGGATCAGCATGCGCGGTTCAGCATGCACAGCCGATCACGACACATTCCGTGTCGCCTTTCATTCCCGGCACATTCGGCAGTCCCCGTGAGCGTGAGACTGTCACCTTCCGGAAGGACGAAAATGGGAGCAGTCGAGGTTCCGGTTCTTATCGTGGGCGGTGGCGGATGCGGTCTTGCCGCCTCCAACTTCCTGTCCGACCACGGTGTGGACCACCTGCTCGTCGAACGGCACGCGGACACCGCGCACGTGCCGAAGGCGCACTACCTCAACCAGCGCACGATGGAGATCTTCCGTCAGCACGGGCTCGACGGGCCGATGGTGGAACAGGGAGCGCCCCTGGAACTGTTCGGGAAGCTGCGCTGGCTGACCTCGCTCGCCGGCGAGCGGCCGATGGACGCCCGGCACATCCACGAGATCGACGCCTTCGGCGGCGGCTCGCTGCGCGAGCGGTACGCGGCGGCAGGCCCCGTCATGCCGGTCAAGCTGCCGCAGGTGCGCCTGGAGCCGATCCTGCGCCGCACCGCCGAGGAACGTAACCCCGGACGCGTCCTGTTCGGCCACGAGATGGTCGCCTTCACCGACGAGGGCGACCGGGTGGTCGCCGAGATCCGCGAGCGGGCCACCGGCGAGAGCACCACGGTCACCGCCCGCTATCTGATCGGGGCCGACGGCGGCCGCACGGTGGGCAGCGCCCTGGGCATCGAGATGCAGGGCGTGCCCGGCCTGCTGGACGTGACGACCGCGTACTTCACCGCCGACCTGTCGCAGTGGTGGCAGGAGGGCACCCTGCTGACCCACTTCCTCAACGCCCACGACCCGGATCTGTGCAGCAACCTCATCGAGATGGGGCCCAGCTGGGGCAAGGCCTGCGAGGAGTGGGTCCTGCACTTCCCGCCGATGGACCCCGACCACCTCGACGAGGAGTCGGTCGTGGCCCGGGTGCGCCAGCTGCTCGGCCTGCCCGAGCTGGAGCTGAGCCTGCACCACGTGACCAACTGGACGGTGCAGGCGCTGGTCGCCGAGCGGTACCGCAAGGGGCGGGTGCTGCTGGCCGGCGACTCCGCGCACCGCCAGCCGCCCACCGTCGGCCTCGGATTGAACTCCGGCATCCAGGACGCCCACAACCTGGCGTGGAAGCTGGCCGCGGTGCTCGGCGGCCGCGCCGACGACGCCTTCCTGGACACCTACGAGGCCGAGCGGCGGCCCGTGTGCCGGCTCAACGTCGACTGGGCGGTGTCGGCGGCCTCCCACCACCAGGCCGTCCTGGACACCGTGGGCCTGGGCCCGCACGCCCCCGCCCAGCGCCGGCAGCGGATGTTCGCCGCCTACTTCGACCAGTCTCCCATCGGTGAGGTGGTGCGGGCCCGGACCGCGGAGATCCTGGACACCCACCGCGCCGGCTGCCAGGCGCACGACTTCGAGATCGGCTTCAACTACGAGCAGGGCGCAGTCGTCCCCGACGGCAGCCGGCCCCCGGCCAGGACGGCGATGCGCGATGTGTACCGGCCCACGACCCGGCCCGGGCACCGGCTGCCGCACGCCTGGCTCGAGCAGGACGGCCGGCGCCTGTCCACCCACGACCTGACCGGCTCCCCGGCCGGGTTCGTGCTCATCACCGGGGCGAGCGGCGGCGCGTGGGTGGAGGCAGCCGCGCAGGTGGCGGAGAAGCTCTCCCTGACCATCCACGCGGTGCGCATCGGCGAGGACGCGGAGTTCACCGACGCCGAGGGCGTGTGGGAGAGCGTCCGCGAGGTCGCCGGGGACGGCGCCGTCCTGGTGCGCCCCGACAACCACGTGGCCTGGCGCAGCATGGGCGCCGGCGAGAACCCGGCGGACCTGCTCGCCCACGCGTTCTCCCGCATCCTCGACCCGAGTGTCACTGCGGGTTCCGCTTCCTGATCGAGCGACAGACGAAAAAAAGGGGCCCGGCCCTGGTGCACGGCATTCCCGGCGGGCCGGGCCCACCCCTGTCGGTGGGGCAATGGACGACGTCGGCGGCAATGGACAACGGAGGAATACGGTGGCGGTAGACGGAGCGGTCCTGGTGCTGGGCGGAACCGGCCGGCAAGGAGGTGCAACGGCCCGCGAGCTGCTGCGCCGGGGGCAGGTCGTGCACGCGCTGGTGCGTGATCCGCAGGCGCCCGCGGCGCGCGCGCTCGCCGAGGCGGGTGCGGTGCTCGTGCGCGGCGACCTGGAGGACCGGGCGTCGCTGGACGCGGCGATGCGGGGCGTGCAGGGGGTGTTCAGCGTCCAGACGTTCCGGGGGCCCGGCGGGGTGGCCGCGGAGGAGCGGCAGGGCAGGGCGGTGGCCGACGCCGCCGCCGAGGCGGGCGTGGCCCACTTCGTGTACAGCTCGGTGGGCGGCGCGGACCGCTGCGAGGTCATCCCACACTTCCGGAGCAAGTGGAACATCGAGCAGTACCTCCACAAGCTCGGCCTGCCGGTGACGGTGCTGCGGCCGACCATGTTCTACGACGTCCTCCTGGACCTGGGCCCGCGGCTGGTGGACGGCGAGCTGGTCCTTGGCCTGTGGCTGCGTCCCGAGGTGCCGGTGCAGGTGATCGCGACGAGTGACATCGGGGCGTTCGCCGCGGACGCCTTCGGGGACCCGGCCGCGTGGCTGGGCCGGCAGGTCGAGATCGCCGGTGCGGAGCTGACCGGGCCGCAGATCGCTGCGGCGTTCGGGGCGGTGGCCGGTGTCCCGGCCCGCTATGAGCAGCGCTCCTTCGAGCCGCTGCGCCAGGCCCGCCCGGACCTGGCCGCCATGTTCGACTGGCTCGACACCGAGGGCTACAGCGCCGACATGGCCGAGCTGCGCCGCCTGCGGCCCGGCCTGGTCGACCTGGAGACGTGGCTGCGCGGCAACTGGAGCGTGCCGGTGGCCTGATGCCGGGGCCTGGCGGGCCGCGTCGCCGCCAAAAGGGTTCGGGCATGCCGCCGCCGCGGCCGGTTGTGTAACACCGGCCGCGGCGGCGGAGTGGGTTTGTCAGGTGGTGGCGAACCCGGCCAGGACGCGGCCCAGGATGTCGGTGTCGATGCGGTGCCAGGAGCCGGGCAGCTGCATCCCCCAGCCATTGGGCAGCACGGTCGCGGTCGCCCGGGCCGCGTCGCGCAGCCAGTCGCCGGTCGCGTCGCTGTTGAGGACCAGCGCCGGGGTGCGCAGGGCGGCCAGGCGCTCGGCGGGCACCTCGAAGTCGCCCAGGATGGTCGTGTCGTACACCAGGGTGTGGGCGTTGGCCTCGTTCGTCGCCCACAGGGGGGCCTTGCGCCAGTCGGCGATGGTCTCGGGGCTCAGTCCCAGCAGTTCGCGCAGCCAGTACTCCGCGGTCTCGCCGCGCCGCTCCTGGGCGAGCAGCGTGCGCAGGGTGTCCATGCAGTCGGCCGGGGGCTTGGGGTGGGGGGCGATGCGGAAGTAGGGCTCGTGCAGCGCCAGTTTGGTGATCGGCACGCCGGCCAGGGCCGCTTCGAGGGCCAGGTTCGCGCCGGTGGAGCCGGCGAAGACGACCGCCTGCCCGCCGGCGTCGTCGATGACCGCCGCCAGGTCCTCGATCTCGCGCTCGACGGCGTACTGGGGGGCGTCGCCGCTCTGTCCCCGGCCGCGGCGGTCGTAGACGTAGGTGGTGCAGTGCGGCGCCAGCTCCGGGACCAGCGCGTCGAAGATGGTGTGATCGCGGAACGCGCCGTTCATCAGCACGATGGGCGGGCCGTCGCCCGTGCTGCGACAGGCGATCGTTGTGCCGTCCTGGGACACGACCTTCCGCATGCCACCACTCTCCTTCGGGTTCCCCGGGTGTGTTGTCGCAGCGAATGTCCAGTGCTCCGGTCGATGGCGGGTTGAGGATGAATCGGGTGCGGCGCCACACGCAAAGGGCCCCAAGTGCCCCTGGATCCAGTGGATTTCGGGTCCACTCCCGCTCAACCGAGACTATCGACACCCCTTCAAAACTGATGCGACACCGTATCCACGAAGGAGCAGGTCGTATGGCGGACAACGGAATGGCTCGGGCGGGCACGGTTCCGCATGTGGTCGTCGTCGGGGGTGGCGTCGCCGGGCTGGCGGCGGCGTTCTTCCTGCGCGAGGAGCCGGTGCGGGTGACCGTCCTTGAGGCCGGGTCCCGGCTGGGCGGGCAGCTGTCCGTGTCGGAGCTGGCGGGCGTCGTCATCGACGAGGGCGCGGAGTCGACCTATGCCCGGCGGCCCAAGACCGCCCGCCTGCTCACGGCGGCCGGCCTGGAGGACCAGGTCGTGGCGGCGGGCACCAAGTCGATGGCGCTGTGGAGCGGAAAGCAGCTGCGGCCGCCGCTGGACCGGCAGTTCATGGGTGTGCCCTGCGACATGGACGAGCTCGCCCGGTCCGGCATCCTGTCCGAGGCGGGCATGGCCCGGGCCCGCCAGGACCTGACGCTGCCCCGCAGCGAGCGGGACGGGGACGTGTCCGTGGCGGACTTCGTCGGCGGGCGCATGGGCCATGAGGTCGTGGACCGCCTGGTGGATCCGTTCCTGTCCGACGCCTACTTCGGCCGCGCCCAGGAGCTGTCGTTCCAGGCCACGCTCACCCCGCTGGTCACCGCCGCGCGCCGGCGCGCCTCGCTCGCCGAGGCGGCCGGGGCGCTGCTGCCCGCTCCGCCGCCGCCGGGGCAGGCGCCCACCACCGGCATCTCCACCCTGGCCCGGGGGCTCGGTTCGCTGCCCCAGGTCCTGGCGGACGGCCTGCTGGCCGCCTCGCCCGGCTCGGCGGTGCGCACCGGGGCCGCGGTGCGCGCGCTCGAACGCCGCGCGCACGGCTGGCGGGTGAGCGTGGATGGCGCCGCCGGGCCGGAGCACCTCGACGCCGACGCCGTCATCGTCGCCACCCCGGCCGCCCACGCCGGCCCGCTGCTCGCCGGGGCCGGCAGCCCCCAGGCCGCCACGGCGCTCGCCGAGATCCCCTACGCCGGCTCCGTGATCATCACGCTCGCCTTCCCCCGCGAGGCCCTTGCGGCGATGCGCGCCCTGGGGCACAGCGGCTACCGGGTGCCTGCGGTGGACGGGCGGGCGCTGAAGGTGGTCACGTTCTCCACCATGAAGTGGCCGCACCTGGCGGGCGAGGTGGACATCGTGCGCTGCCAGGCGGGCGGCAGCGGCGGCGAGGACCTCCTCGGACGCGAGGACGCCGACCTCGTCGCGCTGGCCGCCGCCGAACTCGCCGAGGTCACCGGCGTGGTGGGCAAGCCGCTGGACTCGCGGGTCAGCCGGTGGGGCGCGGCGGTGCCGCAGTACACGGTCGGGCACCTGGAGCGGGTGGCGCGCATCCGCGCCGGGGTCAAGGACCGGCCCGGGCTCGCGGTGTGCGGCGCCGCCTACGACGGGGTCGGGGTGGGCCAGTGCGTGGCCAGCGCCCTCAAGGCCGCCGAGGAGGTGCTCGGCGCGCTGCCCGCCCACACCCCCGCCCCCTCGGCATGACAGGCCCGCACCCCGCCGCAGCACCAGATCCTTGCGAAGGAGGCTGACATGCCGATGCCCCAAAACAGCGCCGACTCGATGCCCCGGCACACCGTGAGCGCCGTCGACTTCTGGTTCGACCCGCAGTGCCCGTGGGCGTGGATCACCTCGCGGTGGATCCACGAGGTGGCGGGACAGCGGCCCCTCACCGTCCGCTGGCACGTGATGAGTCTCGCCGTCCTCAACGAAGGGCGCGACGTGCCGCACAAGTACCGCGTCGGGCTGGGCTTCGGGCCGGTGCGCGTGTGCATCGCCGCCGAGCAGAAGTACGGCCCCGAGGTGCTGAGCCGCCTCTACACCGAACTGGGCACCCGCTACCACCACGAGAAGGCCCCCAAGGACCGGGCCACCCTGCGGGCCGCGCTGGAGGCGGCCGGCCTGGACGGCGAGCTGGCCGCGGCGATGGACTCCACCGAGTACGACACGGCGCTGCGCGCCTCGCACCGCGCCGGCATGGACCAGGTCGGCCAGGACGTGGGCACCCCGGTGATCGCCGTGGACGGCAACGCGTTCTTCGGCCCGGTGGTCACCCCGGTGCCGCGGGGCGAGGCCGCGGCGAAGCTGTGGGACGGCGTGCTGCTGGTCACCGCGACGGACGGGTTCTTCGAGCTCAAGCGCACCCGGGACCGCAAGCCGGTGTTCGACTGACACTGATGCCTTCGGCCGTCGGCCCGCGCTGCGCCACACGGATGGCGCCGAACCCCGCCCCCAGGGCGCCCGCCCCCGTCAGGATGTGACCCAGCACGGTCACCGAACGCGCGGAGGTGACCGTCGCGCCGCGCACCGGCACACGTCGACAGGAGCAGATGATGAAGTTCCGAACCTACGTCGAGCCTCCCGAGCCCATGCGGGGCCTGGAAGTTCCTCCGGAGGTCGTGGAGAAGCTCGACGGAGGCAAACGACCGGCGGTGACCATCACGGTCAACGGGCACTCCTGGAACAGCCGGCTCGCGATCATGCGGGGCCGCCATCTGATCGGCTTCAGCAAGGCCAACCGGGAGGCCGCCGGGGTCGAGACCGGTGAGGAGGTCGAGGTGGAACTCGCCCTGGACACCGAACCCCGGGTCCTGGTCGAACCGGACGACTTCACCCGGGCCCTGGACGCCGACCCCATCGCCCGCAAGGTCTACGACCGGTTGTCGCCCAGCCGCAAGAGGGCACACGTGCACGCCATCGAAAGCGCGAAGAAACCCGAGACGCGACAGAGGCGGATCGAGAAGGCGGTGGCGGCGCTGCGCGACGAGGCGTTCACGTAACCCCTGCCGGGTCCCTCACCCCCGCACCCCCGCATGCGCCCCGTGCCTTGACAGCACCCCTTCGGCAGCCCGGGCCGGCGCCCGCCCCGGGCTGCCGAAGGAACGGCGAGAGGCGCACTCCGGGGGGTGGGGCTTGGCATCAGCACTCCCCGCTCCCCGACCTCGCCGGGGGGACCCCAAACCGCCAACCGGCACTGCCCTTCTTGCCGGACGCCTCGGGCCTGACGGACAGTCAGTAGCTTAGGAAAACTCACCCCGGTGCGGTTGCGACGGAAGTCCTGGTCTCAAAGGACCTCGGACCCCCATGCGCGGTACGCGCGGCTTTGGCCCCATGGCATTCTCTGACGGTCGTGACGCCGCGCGCGCCACTGCCGGCCTCGCCCCCTCCCCCACGAACCAGCCCCCCCCGCACCGAGAACCACAGAATCAGGAAACACAGGAAACACATGAGTACTCAGCGCACCACCCGGTACCGCCGGCGCATCGGCCTCGCGGCCCTGGCCGCCCTCACCGCTCTCTCCGTGGCCGCGTGCGGCGGCGGATCCGGCAAGAAGAGCAGGTCCGGCGGGTCCGGCGGGGCGGCGGAGTCGAGTCAGTCGCCCAAGCACCTCAAGCTCGGGCAGGCCGGGCCGGTGCAGGAGATAACCAAGTACGAGAAGACCGGCACGTTCTCCCTCACGCCGACGAAGGTCACCCTGGGCAAGCCGGCCGACCTCGACGAGCTGAACGACCAGAAGAAGTACAAGGACCTGAAGGTCGCCTGGATCTATGTGAAGGCCGCCCACGTGGGCGGTTCCGCGGTCAAGGAGCCGATGGTGATGAGCGACGTGAGCGGCGAGACCTCCGCGGGCGAGCCCGCGACCAAGTTCATCCTCATCGGCGACCTCTCCAGCCGCCCCGCCGACTGCGTCGGCGACGACGGCAGGAAGAGCCTGGAGGGCGAGGACATCTGGAAGAAGGGCGAGACGCGCACCGTGTGCGAGCCCTACCTCATCCCCGCCGACGCCACGCTGAAGGCGGTGACGTACTCGCAGGGGTACTACAAGGAGCCGATCAAGTGGGCCGTGCGGTAGGCACTCCGGGGCCCGTTCGGGTGGAGAGGGTGGGCTGTGCCGTTACCCGGCCCCGCTGCCGCGGCAGGTGACATAGCGACAGTACCTGCATATTCCAGGAGGAATATACTCATGCGCGTTCGCTCGACCATCCTCGCCGCCGCCCTGACCGCGTCCGTCCTGGCCCTCGGGGCGGGCGCGGCCGTCGCCAACGACGACGACCACGACCGCTACGCCCCGCACCACCAGCTGAGCTACGACCACGAGGGGTTCGCCGGTACGTACGACAGCGTCGGCGGCCCGCTCGGCATCGTCTGGGCCGAGGCCGCGGGCTACGACCACGAGGGCACGGGCCACGCGCCCGGCGTCCGGCGCTGACGCACGCGCTCGGCAGCCGCAGGCGGCGCGGTGGCAAGGCGGGATCCGTCCCCCCTTGCCACCGCGCTGTGCTCCGGGCGGCCCTGAGCGCCCCTGCTCACGGGCCCGCTCACCCCGCTCACCCCGCTTCTGCGCGCACCGGGTGGCGGGGGGCAGCTGGCGGGGGCCGGCCACGGAAGGCAAGGACCCGATGACGCATGCCACGGTCCCGGGCGGGCGTGAGGTGCTGCTGCATCGCCTGCGCGCGGCCGCGGCGGCCTCGGCCGCGCAGGGTGAGTGCTGGCCTGTGCTGCTCGCGGACCTGCTCGGCGGGATGGGGGCCACCTGGCAGGAGTCGGCCGAGGTGTGCGCCGATGCCGCGTGGCAGGCCCGTGCCATGGGGCGCAGCGCGCTGCTGTTGCTGGAACCGCACGAGGTCGCCCGTCGCATCGCCCGGCACGACGAGCCGGCCGCGGCTCGCGCCCTGCGCCACCTCTACCTCAACAGTCTGCGCTACGACTTCCGCTGTCACAGCATCGAGGACCTCTTCGCGACACTGGCCCGGCACGGCGGCGACGAACTGGACTGCTACTCACGGGCGTTGTGGGCCTTCGCCCTGCTCGCCCGGTCCGACCGCAGCGGATACCCGCGCATGGAAGAGGTGCTCGCGCAGGCCGGCCACCATGCCAAGACGCTGCACGTCCTGTTGCACGGCCTGTGGCTGGCCCACGGCCTGGCGGGCCGCGATGAGGCCATGCTCCGCATCCTGGGCCACGAGGCGTTCGCCGACCGGACCGACCCGATCGCGCTGTTCCGCGAAGCCACCGCCCACCGCGGCCTGGGCCACTACGCCCAGGCGCTGGCGGCCATCGACGAGGCCGTGGAGCACCTGTCCCCGGCCGCGGTGCATGTGCACGCCGACTTCGCCCGCGAACGCTCCCTGATCATCGCCATGCGCGAGCTGGGCCACCGCCCCGGCTCCTGCGGGTGACCGCTACCGCCTCTGCCGGCTGTGCGGCCGCCGCTGGGGGCGTGACTGCGCCCGGTCCAGCACCAGGTTCGCCACGATCCCGAGCACGGTGGCCGCCGCCGAGGGCAGCCACGGGTCGGTGGCGTGCAGCCCGGGGGTGAACTCCAGGACGAACAGGGCGGCCAGGAACGTGGTGAGGCAGGAGCTAAGGGCCTCCACCGCCTGCCGGGTGCGCTGCGAGGGCGGGTTGAGCCGCAGCAGGAAGCGCACCGGCGCGGTGAAGACACCGGCGAGCAGCCCGCAGGGCAGACACAGCAGGGCGGCCCAGAGCAGGGTGCCCGCCCCGTCGAACTCGATCGAGTCGCTGAACGCGGCGGTGACGAGCAGGACCAGGAGCAGGAGGAAGAGCATGACGAGGGCCGCGACCCCGACGCCGAGGCCCGTGATCCCGACCGCGGCCAGGAGCTTCCCCCTGGCACTGAAGGAGTCCCAGGTGGGTTCTTCGTCGTCTTGCCGGTGCTGTTCGCTCATCGCTCACTCCCTTCTTGTTGCGTCCGCACCTCCTGGCGCGGGCCGCGCTCCTGGAAGGACGAGGAGTGCGACCCGCACGCACGGGAGGAGGATGGTCAGACCGCGACGAGCATGATGGCGTGCGCGAGGTCCTTGGCCACATCCGCCGGGACGCCCGCGCGGACCATGGCGATGGTCAGGGCGGTCTCACTCCAGCCTTCGACGTCCTCGATCGCGTCGGCGATCTTGTTGCCGTACTTGCCGACGTACTTCCCGGTCGGCTTGTGGACCTTGCCGAGTATCTTGCCCGCCCAGGTGCCGCCGTGCCGCAGGCCGGCCACGATCAGCTTGCGGACGATGGTGCCCATGCCCAGCGCCCGCTTGGAGCGGTGGTGCGGGTCCTGCAACTGCTGGGCGTACTGCTCGAACTCATTGATCTGCTGCGCGTCCGCCCCATCGGCGCGCATGCGTGCGACGAGGTCCAGCACGTCCTCGGCGGTCGGGCTGAGCACCTCCTCCATCTGCGTCGCCGCCTCCTGCGCACGGCTCGCCTCGGTGGCCGAAGCCATCGGTGCGGCGACACCGAAGGCGACACCCGCCATGGCAACGGTGGCGGCCATGCGCAGCATGTTGTGCTTCACGTATGCTCCTTGTTGAAGGTGAAACGATGCGGGCGTCATGGGTGCACCTGGGCCTTCGAAACCTGTGCACCGGCGCCCGCATCCGCCCGGCCCTCGACAGGGGTACGAACCGGAACGGTCCCCCCGAGCGGAATGATCATGAACATAGCGGGGCACCCGGGGCGCTCTCCACTTCACACCTCGTGACGATCATCACTGATGCCGCGTCACCACCCACACTCGGGCCAATCGGTCAGGTCGGGCTCGGAGCCCGTGGATACGGGGGCAGCGGGCGGAGAGGGTTTCGCACTCGCGGGCCCGGCGGCGGGGCAGCACGAGCCAGCCGCAGGCCGGCGCACCGTGCGGCGTTTGCTCTCCCAGTTCGCCGCCGCGAGCCCTCACATGACCCAAGGCGTGGGCCGGCACCGGCTACCGCACCAAAGCAATCGACCACGGAGCAGGGCAACGCTCTTTGAGCTCTGCAGCGTGCCGGCCGGGTCAGTTGTCCTCGGGACCCTCTTCGGCATGGAGGCGGGTATCGAGATCGCTCGCCCAGGCCAGGGCCCAGGCACGTAGGCCGGTTACCTGGTCAGGGCTCAGGCCGTAGTCGGTGAAGTCCTGGTCGTCCCACCACTCGGCGCCGACGAGGCGGTCGTGGAGGTCGCGGAGGTGGAACTCGAAGCGGGCATGGCGGCGGCCGAGCATCTCCAGGTCGGCGGTGGTGTGGTGCCGGGAGGCGGCGTGGACATCGATGAGGTCGCGTACCGCGCCGCGGTCGGCCAGGGCGCGGACCTTGGTGCCGATCACGTCGTCCAGGGCGAGGACGGGCCCGAGCTCCGTCGTGGTGGGCGGAGACCAGAAGGCTTCCTTGAGGATGTCGATCTCGCACTCCTCGCCGGTCGTGGGGTCGGCGGCGATGAGCCGGCCGGAGAGCGGGCTGGTCTCGATCTGCCGGACCTGCCAGCCGCGCAGTGCGAGGCCGTCGCTGACCGTGCGGGTGATCTCGTCCATGGGGGCAGGATTCTCGGTGGCCACGTCCAGGTCCTGGCTGAGACGGTCGACCAGGCCGTGGGCCTGGACGGCGTAGCCGCCGGTGATGACCAGAGGGTAGGGCGAGCCGATGGCCAGGACATCGGCCAGGAGCCGACGGTGCAGGTCGCTCAGGTTCACGCGGCCGCCGTGGCCGTGGTGGCGGCCAACTCGGGGAAGGCGGCTTCCCACGCGTGGCGTACCGGGCGGCTGATCAGTGTCCGCAGCACGGGCCACTGCGTGATGAGGAGACCTCGGTCCAGGAAATCGATCAGGTCTTGGCGCTGGCCCTCGGCCAGGACGGTGCGGTACAGGCCCATCCGGGAGCGGGGCTGGTCCAGGGTGTAAGAGCGGCGCCCCGACCAAACCACGTGCAGCGGAAGGTCCACGGTGCCATGAGTGGGGCCGGTCAGGTCCTCCAGGCGTGCGGGAAGCCGCTTGGTGTACTGCTCGCACAGCATGTCGAAGGCGTTCGGCACGGGGAAAGACACGGACGGCTCGGCCATGCCCCCAGTATCGCCTGCGGGCGCCATGACGGTCACCCCGGGCGCAGGAGACGCCACCGGCAGCGGGATGTCCGTGGAAGGGGCCCGGTCACCGGTCGCCCGCGTTCGACGCGCCCGGGCTTCAGAGCAGCTGACATTTAACAGCACCGTTCACGGGCATACGGTTGATGCAGCCGGGTTGAAGACAGCAAGGTGAGCCAGACACGGAGATCGCCTATGAATGCCCTGAGCGTTGTATTTTTATGCCTGTTCATAGCCGTTGGACTGCTTCAGACCGTAAAACCACAACTGCTGTGGAGGATGAACCGGCCCCTCCAGGCGCCCTTCGTCAAGGACTACAAAGCCACCGAGCCTTCTCCTGCCGGCTACGTGATGATGCGTGTTGTAGGCGGGCTGGTCCTGGCGGCCGCGCTGATGATGCTGGTCTTCGTCCTCCGTTAGGCACACTCCCGTCGGCAGTTCGGCCCATACCTGGGCCTCGGTCCACTCGGTGGGCAGGCGGAAAGCGGTCACTCACGACAGCCCGAAGCCGGGCCGCAGTTGGTTCCCTGTGCAGCCCGAGGCGGGCGCGAGATGGCGACTCCAAGAACCACGGCGACGCCAACGACGAGAACCTGCTCCCACGTCATCCAACGCTCCCCCGAACCAGGGGCTTCGCGGGTCAGTCGAGGCAGAACTCGTTGCCCTCGATGTCCTGCATCACGATGCACGACTCGTTGTCCTCGTCGGCGGGCAGCAGTTGGACGCGGACCGCGCCGAGTGCGACCAGGCGGGCGCATTCGGCCTCGAGGACGGCCAGGCGCTCCTCCCCCACGAGTCCGGTGCCGGCCCGCACGTCCAGGTGCACCCGGTTCTTGGCGGTCTTGCCTTCGGGGACGCGCTGGAAGAACAGGCGCGGGCCCACCCCTGAGGGGTCGCTGCACACGAACCATGCGCCCCGCTCCTCGGCAGGCTGGGCGCGGTTGAAGTCGTCCCAGGTGGCGAAGCCCTGCGGGGGCGGCGGTACGACGTAACCCAGCACCTCGCACCAGAAGCGGGCCACCCGCTCGGGCTCCGCGCAGTCGAAGGTGACCTGGAACTGCTTGATCGTTGGCATCGGCGCACGATAGCAGGGGCCGTGTCGCTCATCTCCGGGCGCGGTTGCCGAAGTTGTCCGGCCGGCCCGGTCCACGCACGAAGGCGGGGCCGCCTTCGTGCGTGGCGCTCAGTGCCCCGGAGTCCGCTAGCGGACGTCGACGTAGTCCTCGCGGCCGTAGTCGGCGTAGTGGGAGCTGACCGTGTCGGTGTAGCGCATCTGCCAGGTGCCGTCCTGCTGGGCGGTGAACTTCTTGCTGAACGTGCCGTTGCTCAGCGTCCTGGTGCTGCCCAGTTCCTTCCAGGCGGAACCGGCCGTCGCGGCCTTGAACCAGACGCGGATCTTCTGCCCGCCGTACGGCCGCCAGGTGGAGCCGGACTTCTGCATCAGGCCGCCCTTGGCGGTGACCTTGGTGCCCTTGCGGACACCCTCGGGCGTGACACCGTCGTCCCAGACCTGGGTGTACTTGCGGCCCAGCTTGAAACTCGCGCTGTCCACGCCCGAGTTGACCAGGCGCAGCCGCCACTGGGCGCCCGCGTCGGCCTTCTTCGGCGAGGAGGCGGTGAAGGAGTCGCCGTAGGCGGCGTCGAAGGTGCCGGTGCTCGACCAGGTCCCTCCCGCGGGGCGGTGGTCGATGGACACCTGTGCCTTGGTGCCCGCCGGGTAGGTGCCCTGGGTGACGCCGAGCTTGCCGGTGAAGGTGACCTTGCGGTACTTGCTCACCGTGGCCTTGACGTCCGTCAGCTCGCTCGTGCGCGGGGGCGTGGCCAGCGTGAAGGAGTGCGGGGCCGGGGCCGTGAACCAGTTCCGCGCACTCGGCTGGACGCTGACCGGGCCGCTGCGCCGGACGGTGTAGCCGGTGGAGAAGGCGCCGTTCTCGCCGCTCACCACGATCTTGCCGGGGTCTCCGGTGCCTTCGGTGCCGATCCGCACCTCGGCGGCGAGCGGCTTTTCGGTGCCGTCGTCCGCGATGCGGGTGAGCTTGCCGCTGACCGGGATGTCACTGCCGTAGGGCGCGGTGACCGTGCCGGCCGGGGCGTCGACCTTGAGCTTCAGTTCCTGCCGGCGGAAGGGCAGGTGGAGCGACTCGTACTGCTGGTCGAACATGTACTCATAGGTGACGTCGGTGCCGCCCTCACCGGAGTACCCCGACGTGGTGAACCGCCCCGCCGCGTTCGTCCACACCCATCCCTCTCTGCGGGTCTCCCGGGCGCGGTAGTACATGCCCACCCCGGCGAAGGGCTTCACCTCGTGGGTGCGGGGATCCTCGGCCACCAGGGACCCGGTGACCTTGGCGGTCGGGTTGTCGTAGGAGATCCAGGGGTGGCTGCTGGTGAGGGTCAACTTGGGGTTGAGCCCATAGTTGAGAAAGCCGGTCGACCGCTGGACGATCTCGTCGGGCTGTCCGTCCCTGGCCACGACGTCGATCACGTAGGCGCCCATGGCGGGCAGGGTGACCGGCTCGGAGCGGAAGGTGTCCTCGTAACACTGGCCCGTGTCGGGGCAGGTCTCGGTGCCGGTGAGGCGGAGACTGGCGAGGACCTCGGGGTCGTTCTTGGCGTGGATCTCGAGCGTGACGTCCCTGGGGTGGAAACGCGCGGACATATGCTCGTAGAGGGCGTAGAGCTTGCCGCCCTCCTGCAGGGTTTCCGTGCGGCTGCGCGAATCGCCGTCCCCTGCGTGCGCCGCGGGTGCGGCGACCAGTGTGGCAGTGCAGACCACGAGGCCCGTGGTCAGCGCCGCCGTGAACTTCTTCAAGACTCCCCCATCGGATCTTGCTGTGTGTGTCGCGCGTTTGACCGGTGGGGTGGGCGAATGGTTGTGCGACTGGTGGCGCGGGTCAGGGCTGTCAGGGTGTCGGTGTCAGTGGTGCCGCCCCTGCGGGCCGTGCGGAGCAGTCATGTCGGCTGTCCGGCAGGCCCATGACGTTCAGGCGGCAGACATTCAGTTCCAGGTCTGCGCAGGCGAGCAGGCACGGCCAGGTTCTCTTCCGGCCCATCGTCAGCCAACCCGTCACCGCCATGCCGGTCATGTGCGGTGCTCCGACCGGCAGTTCAGCTGTCGCTTCGGACGAGAGGCCGCCTCATGCCCGGTTCGGCCGGATGCTTCGCGGCCGCCGGTAACACACAGCAGGGCCCGGACCCACATGGGATCCGGACCCTGCTGTTGCAGTAGCGGGGACAGGATTTGAACCTGCGACCTCTGGGTTATGAGCCCAGCGAGCTACCGAGCTGCTCCACCCCGCGTCGTGTTCCTTCACCCTACGCCACTTGGGAGGTCCCTCGCACCACGGTGCGGGCACCGCAGGCATCCGCGGGCGGCGGCCGACGCCGGTTGGGCGGCATCTTGTACGCGGACAGGCCGGCAAGTGCCTTGCCCGGCCGTGCAGTACACAGCCGCAGAACATTTCCCTTTCACATCCGCCCCCGGGCCGCTTTTCGTTCCCCTGTCAGTTTTCGTCGGAATGGAAAGGGAAATCCCTCAGGCCGGTCGGGTGGGCGCCGTTGCGGTGACTGTTCTTCTTTTCTGGGCAGGCGTCACTTTCTTTACCGGGCATGCCGTTCCGCCTGCCCGCCGGGGACGAGTTGCGGGCGTCCGGTCCCCACAAGCCCTTGCCAGAAGCGTTATTGACGTGGTGTTCGCTGTTGTCTCACGACGGCAGCGATTGCCGCTCCCCCACGAGCGGACCCCGGGACGGACCGGGCAGGCCGACAGGTCGACCCCGGCCGGAGGTATGACCGTTCTGCCGCGAATGGCCACCTTTGCTCCTGTCCGTATTCCACCGAATCGGGCAACCTTGAGGCTTTAGTAGCCTAGGTAAGGATTTGACCGCTCTGTGGATGACTTGAGCGAAATGCCGCCCTCTGCTGCCCGGCCGTGCCGCATGCCACCCGTCTCCCGTCCAGTGAAATGGGTCACGCCCGGCGGCCCGTGGCGGCGCGGGCCGCTGTGTGCGGTTTCGTTCTGCGCAAAGAGAGTTGAGTTTTCGATCAAAGAGAGGGCGGGGTCGCGAGGGCCCGGGAAGGGCCCCGTGCATTCCCCTCATTCGAATTCCGGCCTTGTTCCGCACCGGCTTTCTCGCCTAACGTCACCGTCAATCCGGATGGAACGCCGAATCCTGCCGCTGTCCGGAAACTCTCCCACCCACACCCACTCACTTACGCACGGCAGGAGCGGGGGACCCAGGTAAGCCGCCGATCCCGGTGACGGGACGGCTCGGGGTGAAGTCGCATTCGCTGCGACCGGACATCTCCCGTCCGAACCCGACAGCTCACCCCGCAGGCGACGGAGAGGAATTCGTCATGCCCGCAAAGGGTAAGCACCGCCGCCCCAAGTCCAGCCCGCTCACCCGGGGCATCGCCGCCGCGGGCACGGGCGGCGCCGTGCTCGTTCTTCCGGTGCTCGGCGCCACCACGGCCGCCGCCGCGCCGGCCGCCGCGGCCGCCAAGCCCGCCGCGGCCCCGAAGACCTATGTCGTCGTCGCGGGTGACTCCCTGGCCGGGATCGCCCGGGAGCACTCCGTGAGCGGCGGCTGGCAGAAGCTGTACCAGGACAACCGCGGCGTCCTCGGCGACGACCCGAAGCTGATCCACCCCGGCCTCAAGCTCACCCTGGGCACCAAGGCCCCGGCCGCCCCCGAGCGGGCGGACCGCTCCGAGCGCGCCAACGCCGCCGAGCCCGCCGCGGTGAAGAAGTCCTACGCCAACAACCTCGACGGCTGGATCCGGCAGTCGCTCGACATCATGGCCCAGCACGGCATCCCCGGCACCTACGAGGGCATCCACCGCAACATCATGCGGGAGTCCTCCGGCAACCCGATGGCCATCAACAACTGGGACTCCAACGCCGTCGCGGGAACCCCCTCCAAGGGCCTCCTGCAGGTCATCGGCCCCACGTTCTCCGCCTACCACGTGCCCGGCACCTCGACGGACAGCTACGACCCGGTCGCCAACATCACCGCCGCCTGCAACTACGCGGCCGCCCGGTACGGCTCGATCGACAACGTCAACGGCCCCTACTAGACCGCACCCCCACCCCTCCCCGGTCGGTGACTGAGCCCCGGAACGCATGGCGTTCCGGGGCTCTTCGCGTGGTCAGGCCGCCGCCCATGTCATCGGATCTGTGCAAACACGGGTCGGTTCACAGCATGCTCAAGGAGAATGGGCCGCTCCGGTTGTCCGTACTATCGCCGTGTCAGGGCATCTGTGTACTGAATATTGCTGTCACCCCGCAGGCCCGGGCCCCAACCCCGGTCCCGGGAAGCACACATGTGCAGCAGGCTCTTCAACTCCGGCCCCAGGTCCGGGAAAGGTTGTGCGCCCCATGTCCGAGAACGTTTCCGCCACCGAACTGACATCGCAGTACACCGCTCAAGTCCGTGCCGACCTCGAACGCAACGCCAAGGAGCAGCAGCGCCTCAGCGCGGAAATCGCCTCCTTGCAGGAGCAGTTGGCGGCCCATCAGCGTGACCACGCGGTGCTGGTCAGCATCCAGCAGGCGCTCGGCGAGGAGCCGGCCGCCCCGGAGCCGGCGGCCCCGCAGGAGCGGGCCGCGGTGCCCGCCCCCCGTACGAAGAAGAAGTCGCCCGGCTCCGCCGCGGCGGGCAAGCGGGCGCGGGTGACCACGAGCGCTCCGCAGAAGGCGGCCGCGGGCAAGGGCGCCGGGAAGGGCGCTGCGAAGAGCGCCGGGAAGGGGGCCGCGAAGAGCTCCGGCAAGGAGGCAGGCAAGACCGAGGCAGGCAAGGCCGAGGCCGCCAAGCCCGCCAAGCCGGCGCAGCCGACGCTGGTCGAGCTGATCCGCGGGCATCTCGCCGAGCAGAGCGAGCCGCGCTCGGCGGCGGAGATCGCCACGGCCCTGGGCCAGGCCCACCCGCAGCGCAGCGTGAAGACGACCGTGGTGCGCACCACGCTCGAAGGGCTGGTGGCCAAGAGCCAGGCCCAGCGCAGCAAGCAGGGCTCGTCCGTGTTCTACACCGCCGCTGCGGCGCCGGTGCCCGCGCAGGCGGCCTCGGCACCGGCCGGGAAGCAGGGCGAGGAGCAGGACGGCAAGAAGCAGGGCGGCGCGGTGCAGGGTGAGGAGCAGCCCGCGGCGGCCGGTGCATGACCTCACTCATGGCCTTGCTCATGACCTTGCTCATGGTCTCGCTGCGGCAGGCCGGTGCCGGTCGCGTTCCGGCGGCGTCGCCGGTGGTCGGGTGAGGGCAGGCGGGGGACAGCAGGCATGACGGCTGGCCGGCCGGGCCGGCCTGCCGTCATGCCTGCTGCCGTGCGGCAGTTCCGGTGGCGGGGTCCGGCCGGGCGGGTCGGGCGAGGGGCCCGGACGGCGCAGTACATGTGTCCCACAAGAAGTCGTGGGGTACCCGTCGTCTCGCGATAGCGCCCCTGCCGCGTGTCACGCGCCGCTGTGCGTGGCGCGGTCCCGTCTCGAACGATCGGAATCCAGTGAGCGAGAAGAAGAACCCGGTGTCGGCCGCCGCGGAGAAGGCTGTGCAGAAGGTCCAGAACGCCATGCGGTCCGGTAACGAGATTCCCGGTGCCCCGGGCCCGGAGGCGGTGCCGGTGGAGGAGCCCACCGAGCCGCGCGAGCCATTGCCGCCCAAGGCCGACCAGCGCGGTCCGCAGACCTACAGTCCGACGGGACAGCCCACCGGGGTGCCGCAGGAGAAGGTCGCCCAGGAGGGGGCCTACCTGACCACCGCGCAGGGGGCGCGCCTGTATGAGACCGACCATTCGCTGAAGGCGGGTCCGCGCGGTCCGGTGCTGCTGCAGGACCACCATCTGCGGGAGAAGATCACTCACTTCGACCACGAGCGCATTCCCGAGCGGGTGGTGCACGCCCGCGGGGCGGCCGCGCACGGTGTCTTCCGGGCGTACGGCAGTGCCGCGGGGATCACCAAGGCGGGGTTCCTCGCCGAGGGGGTGGAGACGCCGGTGTATGTGCGCTTCTCCACCGTGCTCGGTTCGCGCGGCTCCGCCGACACCGTGCGCGACACCCGTGGCTTCGCGACGAAGTTCTACACCGACGAGGGTGTCTTCGACCTGGTCGGCAACAACATCCCGGTGTTCTTCATCCAGGACGCGATCAAGTTTCCCGACATCATCCATGCCGGCAAGCCGCATCCGGACCGGGAGATCCCGCAGGCGCAGAGCGCGCACGACACGTTCTGGGACTTCGTGACCCTGCACACCGAGGCCACCCACCACACGCTGTGGAACATGTCGGACCGCGGCATCCCGCGCTCGTACCGGATGATGGAGGGTTTCGGCGTCCACACCTTCCGGCTGGTCAACGCCGAGGGCGCCACCACCTTGGTGAAGTTCCACTGGAAGCCCCGGCTGGGTGTGCACTCCCAGGTGTGGGAGGAGGCGCAGATCACCGGCGGGGTGGACCCCGACTTCCACCGCCGTGACCTGGCCGACGCCATCGAGGCGGGGGCCTTTCCGGAGTGGGAGCTGGGGGTGCAGACCTTCCCCGACACCGAGGACCAGATGTTCGAGGGCATCGACCTGCTGGATCCGACGAAGATCGTGCCCGAGGAGCTGGCGCCGGTGCAGCCGATCGGGCTGATGACGCTGAACGCCAACCCCTCGAACTACTTCGCCGAGACCGAGCAGGTCGCCTTCCACCCGGGCCATCTCGTCCCGGGCATCGACGTCACCGACGACCCGCTGCTGCAGGGGCGGCTCTTCTCCTATCTCGACACCCAGATCAGCCGCCTGGGCGGGCCCAACTTCGCCCAGCTGCCGATCAACCGCACCCATGCGCCCGTCAACGACATGCTGCGCGACGGCATGCACCAGACGGCCGTGCACCGGGGTGCGGCGCCCTACCGGCCCAACTCGGTGGACGGCGGCTGCCCGTTCCTGGCGGGCGCGGACACCGGGGCCTACATCGAGGTGCCGGCCGAGGTGCCGGCCTCGCGCAAGGTGCGTGACGCGGCGGCCACCTTCGACGACCACTTCAGCCAGCCCCGGCAGTTCTGGCTCAGCATGACGCCCACCGAGCGCGAGCACATCGCGGCCGCCTACACCTTCGAGCTCGGCAAGTGCTGGAACGAGGGGATCAAGAAGCGCGGCCTGCAGGTGCTGGCCAACATCGACTCGCAGCTGTGCGCGCAGGTCGCCGCGGGCCTGGGGCTGCCGGCGCCGGAGCCGTCGGTGGCGCCGGCCGCGGTCGAACCGAGCCCGGCACTGTCCCAGCTGGGCCGGCAGTGGCCGGTGGACGGCCGGATCGTCGGCATCGTCACCGACGGTGTCGGTGACCTGGAGGGGGTGCGCACGGTGCGCCGGGCGGTCCTGGACGCGGGCATGGTGCCGCTGGTCATCGCCCCGGCCGGCGGCACCCTGGACCCCGACGGCGACCCGGTCGCCGTGCAGCGCACCTTCGCCACCGCCCGGTCCATCGAGTTCGACGCCCTCCTGCTGGCCGGCGCGCCGGCCCCCGCGCCCGACGCCTACGGGGCCCGGGATGCCAAGGCGGACGACGGCGCGGCCCTGCTGACCGGGGTCGAGCCGCGGCTGCTGCTGATGCTCATGGAGGCGTTCCGGCACGGCAAGGCCATCGGGGCCTGGGGGCGCGGCGCGGCCGCGCTGGAGGCGGCGGGGCTGCCCGCGGACGCCGCGGGCGTGGTCAACGGCGCGGGCCCCGAGGCGGTGCTGGAGGCGGTCACCGGGCTGCTGGGCGCGCACCGGGCCTGGGAGCGGTTCACCCCCGCCCTCTGACGGCGTGCGGGACCGAGGGCCCGGCGGGGGCGGGACGCTGGCCCCGCCGGGCCCTCGGTGGCTCGACTGGAGGGTGTCGCCGACCGGGGCGACAATGCTGATTTGTGGGGGAATGCCGATCTGAATCGGGGGCACAAGGGGCGGTGCACACCCCCCGGCGAGTAGTGGCGATGAGGAGGCCTCTGATGCTGATGGCACACCCCGTGGTGCTGAAGAACCTGGTCGAGCAGTACGAGACGCTGCGTGCTGTGCACGCCGAGAAGGGCACCAAGGAAGCCCGTCAGCGGATGGAGGACGTCGCCTACACACTGTGCGTGTCGACCGGCACCCGCGAGATAGGCGCCGCCCTCAAGGCCGCCCGCAGCCGGCTCGCCGCGCTCTCCCCCGAAGGCGGCTCCGCCCTGGTCGTGTCCTAGGCACGCCGCGCCGCGTTCGCACCCCTGGCCGCCGCCCCCACCCGGGGGGCGGCGGCTGACGTGTGCGGGGGGCCTTCTGGGTCCTGCGCGGTCTTTGCGTGCGGGGTCCTTCTCAGGCCTGGGCGGTCTCGTCGTGCGGGGTCCGGGGGCCGGTGGTCAGGGTCCAGCTGCCGCGGGCCTGCACCTGGTAGATGCCGGGGCCCGGCAGGCGCAGCGGCAGGTCGGTGTCGCCCTTGCCGCGGGCCGTTTCGGTGGGCTCGGCGAGGTCTTCGCCCAGGGCCAGCAGGCGTACGGTGCCGCGGCCGCGGTGGCGCAGCAGGGCCGGGCCGGCCGCGCCCGTGTAGCGGATGAGGTCCGTGCCGCGTCCGTGGAGGTGCCCGGTGAACTCGGGCAGGGCCTCGACCGGTTCGGCCCACGCCTCCCACAGAATCCCGGCCGCGCCTCGGAACTGGACCTGGAAGCGGGCCACTTCACGGTTGCCCGAGCGGCGCAGCGGCACGTGGGCGTGCACCGGTGCGAGGCCGTCGCCGAGGGTGTGGGTCTGTCGCTGGTCGCCGCGGAGCAGCAGGGTGAGAGTCAGGTGCCCGGCGCTGTGGCTGCGTACCTCCAGGACGGCGGGGCGGCCCACTTGGGGCAGCCGTACCCGGGCGGTGGCCGGGCCCTGCCCGTGCGCCCGGCCGTCCGCGGGCGCGGGAGCCGGTGTCCGGCCCGCGTCCGGCGGCGCGAGTGCGGTGGCGGTGGGGCGCCGCTCCTGGTGCCGGGTGCCGCAGGCCGCGCACGCCGCGACGTTGCGGGCGGCGCCGCCCTGCGGGGCCCAGGGCAGTTCGCGCACGGCGCGCCCGTGGCGGGCGTCGAAGAAGCACAGCGGCAGCCGGCGGGGCAGCGGCTCTCCCGCCCGGCGGGCGTCCAGGCAGGCCAGCGCGTGCCGGCCGTCGTCCAGGGCGCGCAGCACGTCCAGGGCGTCCTCGCGGTCGCGGTCCCCGACGAAGGCCCGCTTGGCCTCCTCGTAGGCGTCCAGGGCCCGGCCCAGGTCGGCGCGCATCGCGTCGGTGGCACCGTCCTGGCCGGGGGCGAAGTCGTGTTCGTCCAGCGCGACGCCGAAGGCGGTGATCTGCGCCTCGACGTCGGTGAGTTCCTCCTGTGCCCGGCGCCGTGCCGCCCGGGTGAACCAGCTCCCGGGCCGCCTCCAGGAGCGCTTGTCCCCGGCCATGCGACCACCCCCCTCTCTCCGGGGTGATCGTAGGCGGGGTCAGGGCGTGGTGGTGAAGGAGCGGCGGTAGGTGCGTGGGGGGACGCCTCGGCGGCGTACGAACTGTTCGCGCAGGACGGCCGCGCTGGTGTAGCCGACGCGGCGGGCGATCTCCTCGATGGGCAGGTCGGTGGTCTCCAGGAGTTCTTCGGCGCTGCTCAGGCGCAGGGTGCGAAGCCAGGCATGGGGGGTGGTGCCGGTGGCGGCGGTGAAGCGGCGGGCGAAGGAGCGTTTGCTCATCAGGGCGCGGCGGGCCAGTTCCGCCACGGGCAGGGGTTCGTGGAGGTGGTCGCGGGCCCAGGCCAGGACGTCGGTGAGGCGTTCGTCGCGGCAGTCCTGAGGGGTGGGGGCGGCCAGGTACTGGGCCTGGCCGCCGTCGCGGTGGGAGGGCAGCACCACGTCCCGGGCGACGGCGTTGGCCAGCGCGGCGCCGTGTTCCCTTCTGAGCAGGTGCAGGCACAGGTCGAAGCCGGCGGCGGCTCCGGCGCCGGTGAGGATGGGGCCTTCGTCGATGTAGAGGGCGTCGGGTTCGACGGTGACGGCCGGGTGGCGGTGGGCGAGCAGTTCGGCGAAGCGCCAGTGGGTGGTGGCCCGGCGGCCGTTGAGGAGGCCGGCGGCGGCCAGGGCGAAGGTGCCCACGCAGTGGGCCGCGACCAGGGCGCCGCGCCGGTGTGCCGCGGCCAGGGCGTCCAGGACGGTGTCGGGGGGCGGGGTGCGGAAGCCGGCCCAGGGCAGGGCGATCACGAGGTCGGCACGGGCGAGCCGGTCCAGGCCGTGCGTGATGGTGAGCGGGGTGCCCAGGTCGGTGGGGACGGGGCCGGGGTGCTCGGTGCACAGGGCGAAGTCGAAGCCGGGCAGTGCGGTGCCGTGCGGGCCGAAGATCTCGGTGACGATGCCGACGGCGAGCAGGCCGGCTCCGGGCGGGGTGTAGGCGGCGACGGTGGTGAAGGGGGGCACGCGGGGCAGTGTGGCACTGATCCTGCGATCAGCGGCAGTTGTGCCACTCGTGGGTGTCCTGGCCGGGCACAAGGATGGGGGCATGACGACAGACGCACCGCTCGGCCGCAGCGCCGTGTACACGATTTTGACCACGGGTTACGTCGGTTCCACCGGTCCCGGGGTGGCCGCCACCGTCTCCTATGTCTTCGATGCCGGCCGGCATGTGATCTTCGATCCGGGCATGGTGGCGAGCCGTGCGGACATCCTGGGGCCGCTCGCGGAGCTGGGGCTGGGTCCGGAGGACATCACCGATGTGGTGCTGAGCCATCACCACCCGGACAACACCATGAACGTGGGTCTGTTCGGGCGGGCCCTGGTCCACGACCACCAGGTGGAGTACCGGGGCGATCAGTGGCGCAACCGGGACGCGGAGGGCTACGAGCTGACGCCGTCGCTGCGGCTGATCCGCACGCCGGGCCACAGCCGTGAGGACATCACGTTGCTGGCGGGCACCGCGGCGGGGGTGGTCGCCTTCGCCGGTGACCTGTGGTGGCACGCGCAGGGTCCGGCGGAGGATCCGGTGGCGCCCGACCGCGAGGTGCTGCGCGCCTCCCGGCTGCGGGTGCTGGCCGCCGCGGATGTGATCGTGCCCGGCCACGGCGGCCCGTTCAGGGGCCAGGAGAGCACGCCGCGCTAGCCGCCCCGGGGCGGGGCGGGGGTCGGGGTTTTTCACCCGCTGGGTGCTGGGGTGCCGGCCGGTGTCCGGGTCTTGTTCGGAAAAAATGGGGGCCGCGTCCGGCGCTGCCGGCCGGGTGCGGCTCACACCATTTCGGGCTGCGGTTCGGGTTGTTGGGCCGGTGCGGTCTTGGGCTCCCACAGCCGGGTGGTGCGTACGTAGCCGTGGACCACGGAGATCATCGCCAGCAGCAGGAGCGGTCCGAACAGCCACGGGCGGTCGGCCATCTGCACCGGCAGGTAGCGGTAGGAGACCAGCATCAGCGTGAAGACGGCCGTGCCGTGGACGACGAGCTGGACGGCGGAGCGGTCCCAGCCGCGGTCCAGGGCGCGCAGGGCCGCGTCGATGGTGAAGGCGAAGACCACGCCGGCGACGATGTCCGCGCCGTAGTGGTAGCCGAATCCCAGGGTGGCGCCGAGGGTGGCGATGAGCCAGAACGTGCCGGCGTAGCGCAGCAGGCGCGGGCCCTTGCGGGAGTGGATGAAGATCGCGGTGGCCCATGCGGTGTGCAGGCTGGGCATGCAGTTGCGGGGGGTGATCTCGTCGAAGGGGATGGCGTGCGGGGTGTCCAGCGGCGGCGGCGTGTGCGGCCACAGGTCGGCCAGCGCCCACTGCTGGCCGCCGGTGCCGAAGGCGCCGGTGCCGTAGGTGAAGATCGGCCCGACCACCGGGAAGATCATGTAGATGGCCGGTCCCAGGAGGCCGATGACCAGGAAGGTGCGCACCAGGTAGTGGCCCGGGAAGCGGCGCTCGGTGGCCACGTGGCGCAGCTGGTAGAGGGAGACGG
The DNA here is from genome assembly GCF_055639375.1 of Streptomyces sp. NPDC039462. Classification (NCBI taxonomy): domain Bacteria; kingdom Bacillati; phylum Actinomycetota; class Actinomycetes; order Kitasatosporales; family Streptomycetaceae; genus Streptomyces; species Streptomyces sp. NPDC039462. The sequence goes on along the minus strand of NZ_JBVKAO010000010.1, from coordinate 28,903 downwards.
CGACGGCGGCGACCGCGAGCTGGATGTAGACCCAGTCCAGGACGTGGGCGCCCACGGGGCCGGTGGCCTCGACGAGGCGGCCGGCCAGCCAGGAGGGGTTGCCCAGGGCGTGGTCGGCGGTCGCCACGTACTGGTCCAGGACGGTGGGGCGGGTCTTGGAGGTGATGAGCAGCCAGGTGTCGCCGGTCTTGCGGCCGGCCACCAGGAGCAGGCCCAGGCCGACGCCCTTGAGCAGCAGGACACGCTCGGGGCCGGTGCGGCGGGTCAGGGCGATGACCCCATATCCCAGAATCACCCACAGCGCACCGTTGCCGAACATCATGTCGGCGCCGACGATCCAGCGCACCAGGAAGAAGACCAGGTCGATCCCGATCGCGGCGGCGGCCGCGACGGCGCGTTGCCGCCAGGTGAGGACCACCATCATCAGCGCCATGCTGGCGTACAGCAGCGGGCCCGACTTGGGGGCGAATATCACTTCTCGGGCCTGATTGGCGATCGGTCCCGGCAGGCCGTAATGGCGTGCGGCGATCTCCAGTGCGACGAGGAACGCCAAGGTCACCACGCCGGCCGCGGTCCACAGCAATACCCGCGGCCTGCGCAGCGCGGTGAATACCATGCTGCGGTTTTGTTGCGAAAATATTCGCGTTGCTATTGATATCAAGGGCTCGGCCGATTTGTTAGATTTTAGGTAAATGGCTCACTTTTCGTGCGAGATAGCGTGTTTTTATGGTGCTGGTTGGGCTATCAGGGCGATCGTCGTGAGTTCGATCATGCTAGCGGAGCGGTGCGGGTGAGCCATCTTTCCGAACAAAAGAGCGGGCGCGGCTAGGGTGAGGCAGCGCCGCGGGCCGGGCCGCCCGCGCGCGGTGGATTTCTAGGTGCAGAGGTGAAGCGAGCGTATGAAGCGACCTGGACGGCTGGGGACGATACCGGGGCCGGGGAACCGGGTGGCCGCCGCCTTCGCCGGGCCGCCCGCCGGGCGGGCGGCCACCGCGCTGCGCCTGCTGCGCCGGGCCGCCGCCAGCGAGGCCGTGTGGCTGGGCGCCGCGGCCGCGCTCGGCGGCTCGGGCGGGCGCAGCGCGCGCCGGGCGGCGCTGCGCGGCCTGGGCTCGGTGGCGATCGTCGCGGCGGTCAGCCGGACGCTGGCCAAGCCGGCCGTCCGCCGCCCGAGCCGGATGGGCGCCGAGTCCGTTCTGGGCGCGCTCACGGGGCGCGCCGCCCGCCCCCACACCGGTGCGCTGCCCACCAGCCCGATGGCCTCGGCGGCCGCCTTCGCCTGCGGGGTCGCCCTGGAGTCGCCCCGGCACGGGCTGGCCGTGCTGCCGTTCGCCGCGGGGCTCGCCCAGGTGCGCGGCCGCGGGAGCCTGGGCCACCGGGGCCGGCTGGCCGCCGGGGTGGTCGTGGGGGTGGGCGCGGCCCTGCTCACCTGCCGCTGGTGGCCGGTGAAGCCGGAGGCCGCGGCGGCCGCCGCGCCGCCGCGCCGGCCCGCCCCCGCGCTGGCCGAGGGCAAGGGCCTGCATCTGGTGGTCAACCCCGCCTCCGGCGTCGCCTGGTCCAAGGACACCGCCGAGGCGCTGCGCGCGCTGCTGCCGCAGGCGGCGATCACCGTGTTCGAGCCCGGTGACGACCTGGTGGCGCTGCTGGAGGCGGCGGCGGCGCGGGCCGTCGCCGACGGCGGGGCGCTGGGCGTGTGCGGCGGGGACGGCACCGTCAACGCGGGCAGCGCGACGGCCGCCCGCCACCGGGTGCCCCTGGCGGTCTTCCCCGGCGGCACCTTCAACCACTTCGCCGCGGACCTCGGCAACCAGAGCCTTGAGGACGTGGCCCGCGCGATCCGGGCGGGCGAGGCGGTCACCGCCGACGTGGGCCGGGCCTCCTCCCCCGGGGCGCCCGGCACACCCGGCACACCTGACGCACCCGGCGCCGAGCAGCTCTTCCTCAACACCTTCAGCATCGGGGTGTACTCCGAACTCGTGCACGCCCGGGAGCGGCTGGAGCAGCGGATCGGCAAGTGGCCCGCGCTCACCGTGGGGCTGGCCAAGGTGCTGGCCACCGGCAGCCCGCTGCGCGTGGTCATCAACGGCCGCCGGCGCAGCATCTGGCTGCTCTTCGCGGGCAACGGCATCTACCACCCGGCCGGTTTCGCCCCCACCTACCGCACCCAGCTCGACGACGGACTGCTCGACGTGCGGGCCGTGGACGCCGGCACCCCGCTGGCCCGCACCCGGCTGCTGCTGGCCGTGCTGACCGGGACCCTGCACAGCTCCCGGGTGCTGACCACCGCCCAGGTGCGCCGCCTGGAGCTGGAAGTGCTGCACGGCGAGCCGCACTTCGCCTACGACGGTGAGGTGACCGACGCCACCTACCGGCGTCTGGTGCTCGACAAGCTGCCCAAGGCGATCACCCTGTACCGGCCCGCCGACCAGGAGCAGTGGCTGCGCTGACCGCGCACCATCCGCCTCCCGCCCGGCTCCCGTCCGGGCGGGTGTGCCGGGGCGGGGGCCGGGGTTCCGGGCCGGTCATGACAGGGCGGGCCGGGCCCGATACGGTCACCACAGTGTGTGTGAGCAGCAGGCCCCGGCTGCGGAATGAGCTGGGCGGGGCCCAGGCGGGCAGGGCGGCCGTGCTGCTCACCGACCGGCAAGACGGCCGCAGGGTGCGGCCCGGGGAGAGAGCTTGACGACCGTTTCGACTGTGCCCCCCTCACCCGATGAGGAACCCACCCCCGCTTCCTCGCCCCTGCCCGGGGACGAGCGGCAGCAGCTGCTGGCCACCGCCGAGCAGCTGCGCGCCCAGGTGGCCGAGCTGGAGGTCCAGGCCCGCACCCGGCCCAGGATCGCGCTGGCCGAGGGCATCCTGGTGGAGCGCTACCGCCTGACCGACCCGCAGGCGGCGTTCACGCTGCTGCGCCAGGCCTCCCAGCGGGCCAACATCAAACTGCACCAGCTGGCCGCCGCCGTCGCCCGCACGCCAGGACCGGCGCGCGGCGCGCAGACATGGCTTCCCCCGCGCCCCCCGCACCCGGTGCCCAGCCTGGCCGCGCTCGGCGCCGGCACCCTCGACGCGGCCAACCAGGGCGAGGTCCTGGGCGCCGCGCTGCGCCGGGTGCTGACCGTCACCGAGACCGACATGGGCAATGTGCAGCTCCTGGAGGACGACGTGCTGCGCCTGGCCAAACACGCGGGGCTGCCCCGGCACTTCACCGACTACTTCGCGTTCGTCGAGGGCAACACCGCCTGCTCGCGGGCCGCCGCCGCCAGCCGGCAGGTCACCGTCAAGGAAGTCGAGTCCTCGCCCGGCTTCGACGACGAGACGCGCCGGGTGATCCTGACCTCCGGCTGCCGCGGTGTCCACAGCATCCCCCTCCTCGACGACCAGAACACCGTGCGCGGCGTCATCTCCTCCCACCACGCCCGCCCGCTGGCCGGCTTCACCCAGGCACAGCTGCGGGCGCTGGGCGCCACCGGCCGCACCATGGGCTCCTGGATCAAGTGGCACCAGGACACCGTCGTCCTGGACGCACTGGAGGACCTCCACCAGCTCGCCCTCACCCCGCGCCGCTAGGGGGCGGGCTCGGTGGCGTAGCGGGCCATCGTCCGCAGGCTCGCGGCGGGGTCCGGGGCGCCGTCCCGGGCCAGGGTGTCCCGCAGGTCGCGGAAGTAGTGCAGGTACAGGTCCGGGGTGAAGACGCTGAGCAGGACGGCCGGCCCATCGGTGGTGTTGGCGAAGGTGTGCGGGGCGCCGGGCGGGACCATCACGAAGGTGCCCGCCCCGGCGTCGTGCTCCTGGTGCCCGAAGGTGAAGCGCACCGTGCCGGACAGGACGTAGAAGCCCTCCTCGTGCCGGGCGTGGCGGTGCTGCGGCGGTCCGGGCGTGTGGGGCGCGAGGACGGACTCGGTGAGCGCGAGGCGGTGGCCGGTGCGGCTGCCGTCCTCCAGGACGCGCATCCGCGTGGTGCCCAGGACGATCACCTCGCCCTGGCCCGGGCCGACCACCGCCACGGCGGGCTCGCCGGGGGCTTGGGCCTCGGGTTCGGGGGTGTGCGGTTCGGGGGTGTGCGGTTCAGGGGTGTGCGGTTCAGGGGTGTGCGGTTCGGGGGTGTGCGGTTCGGGGGTGTGCGGTTCGGGGGTCATGGGGTGATTGCACCGCCGGGGCGCGGCGGGCGTCCAAGACCTGTTCCGGGCCGCCGATACCGGCTGGGTATCGTCGCAGCATGGAGCTGCGCACCATGCGCTATTTCGTGGCGGTCGCCGAGGAACTCCACTTCGGCCGGGCCGCCGCCCGGCTGCACATGAGCCAGCCGCCGCTGAGCCGGGCGATCCGGCAGTTGGAGAGCGAGCTGGGCGCCGCGCTGTTCGCCCGCTCACCGGCCGGTGTCACGCTCACCGGCGCGGGCACGGTGCTGCTGCCGGAGGCGCGCGCGCTGCTGGCCCGGGCCGATCTGGTGCGCGCCCGGGTGGCGGCCGCGGCCGGCGCCCGCACCTTGACCGTCGGTGTCCTGGAGGGCGGCGCAGGACCGCAGGTGAGCCGGCTGGCCGACGCCTTCCGCCGGCGCCACCCGCACGTGGAGGTACGCATCCGCGAGAGCGACCTGAGCGAGCCCGCCTGCGGGCTGTCCGCGGGCCGGGTCGATGTCGCCCTGACCCGCGGGCCGTTCGACACGAGCGGCCTGAGGGTGCGCGAGCTGCGCGCCGACCCGGTGGGGGCGCTGCTGCGCGCCGATGACCCGCTGGCCCGGCGCGAGCGCCTGAGCCTGGCCGATCTGGCCGGGCGGCGCTGGTTCACCTTCCCGCCCGGCACCGACCCGGTGTGGCAGGCCTACTGGAGCGGCGAGGAGCCCCGGCACGGGCCGGTGGTGCGCGCGGTCGCGGAGTGCCGGCAGGCCGTCCTCTGGAACGGCACGGTGGGCCTCACCCCGCTGGCCCACCGGCCGCCCGAAGGGCTCACCGTGGTGGCGCTGAGCGATATGCCGCCCAGCCCCGTGGTGGCCGCCTGGGCGCGCGGCGAGCACCATCCGCTGGTCCCCTCCTTCGTACGGCTCGCGGCCGGCGCCTACCGGAACTGAGCCGCCGCCCGCCCCGCCGGCAAGCTTTCGTACCCTCTACGTCATGGGGAGCAGCCGACGCAGTCAGGCCGAACGGGACGAGATCACCGTCGAGATCGGATACGCGCTGCTCAGCGCCTGTTTCGCGGGCGCCGTGGTGTTCGGGGTGATCGCCGGACCGGTCGCTGTCTGGCAGCTGCCGCCCGCCCTGGACAAGGCCCTGCCCCTGGCGGGCGCCGTGCTCGGCGGCACCCTCGCGGTGCTGCGGGTGGTGCACGTCCTGTGGCGCTGCACGGGCCCCCGGCGGCCCTGACCCGCCCGGGCCGCGGGAAGGTGGCCCGCACGCTCCCGGCATGCCGGAACGTGTGTCCTGACTCAGGCTGGATACGCGATGACGTCACGCAACACGGCCGGGACGAGGGAGCAGAGCGCCATGGGAACCGATGTGTTCCAGTCACCAGTGCCCATGAAGGTGAACGGCAGGCCGTGCGGCCCCGTCGTCGACCACCGCTCCACCCTGCTGGACGTGCTGCGCGAACAGCTGGGTCTGACGGGCGCCAAGAAGGGCTGCGACCACGGGCAGTGCGGGGCGTGCACCGTCCTGGTCGACGGGCGCCGCGCCAACAGCTGTCTGCTGCTGGCCGTCGCCCTGGAGGGATGCGACATCACCACCGTCGAGGGGCTGCGGGACGGTGACGGCGAGCGGGCCCACCCGCTGCAGCGGGCCTTCGTCGAGCGCGACGCGTTCCAGTGCGGGTACTGCACGCCGGGGCAGATCTGTTCGGCCCTCGGCGCCCTCGCGGAGGCCGCGGCGGGCCACGCCTCGCACGTGACGGACCCGGCGGCGGCCACCGGCGCGCCCGTGCCGCTGACCAAGGACGAGATCCGCGAACGGCTCAGCGGCAACCTGTGCCGCTGCGGCGCCTATCCGCACATCGTCGAAGCCGTCGAGGACGCCGCAGGCGCCGGAGCCGGTGCGGACGCCGGAAGCGGGCCAGGGGCCGGAAACGGCGCGGGTGGCGGGGGTGGGGTGCGGTGAAGTCCTTCATGTACGTACGGGCCCACAGCGTCGACGAGGCGACCGCGGCCCACGCCGGCCGGCCCACCTCCCGCTACCTGGGTGGCGGAACCAACCTCGTGGACCTGATGAAGCTGGGCGTGGAGCGGCCCCGGACGCTCATCGACGTCAGCCGGCTGCCGCTGGACGCGGTCGAGGAGCTCGCCGACGGCTCCGTGCGGGCCGGCGCGACGGTGCGCAACAGCGACCTGGCCGCCCACCCGCTGATCCGCGACCGCTATCCGGTGCTGTCCCAGGCGCTGCTGGCGGGCGCCTCCGGCCAGCTGCGCAACATGGCCACCACCGGCGGCAACCTGCTGCAGCGCACCCGCTGCCCCTACTTCCAGGACCTGGACAAGCCGTGCAACAAGCGCGAGCCCGGCACCGGGTGCGGGGCGCGCGAGGGCGTCCACCGCGACCACGCCGTCCTTGGCCACTCCGCGCAGTGCATCGCCACCCACCCCTCCGACATGGCGGTCGCGCTGGCCGCGCTCGACGCCCGCGTCGAACTGCAGGGCGCGCGGGGCGCGCGGACGCTGCCGGCCGCCGAGTTCCACCGGCTGCCGGGCGACCGCCCCGAGCTGGACACCGAGATCGCGCCCGGCGAGCTCATCACCGGGGTGCTGCTGCCGCCCATGCCCGCGGGCATGGTCTCGGCCTACCGCAAGGCCCGCGACCGGGCCTCCTACGCCTTCGCGCTCGCCTCGGTGGCCGTGGTGCTCGCCGTCAGGGACGGCGCCGTGGAGGAGGTGCGGATCGCGTTCGGCGCGCTGGCCCACCGGCCCTGGCGCGCCCGGCTGGCCGAGGAGGCGCTGCGGGGCGCGGCGCCGAGCCAGGAGGCGTTTGCCGGGGCCGTCGAGGCGGAGCTCGCGCAGGCGCTGCCGCTGCGGGACAACGCCTACAAGGTGCGCCTGGCCCGCAACCTCGCCTGCGACGTGCTGCGCCGGCTGGCCGCCACGCCCTGACCTCCCCTCAGCCCCCCCCACTCCCCCGCCCCCGTTCCCTTCGCCCCTTCCCTCTCCAGTCTTCAGCAGGGAGAACCTCATGCCGGACACCGTCGACGCGCTCGGGGCGGACCTCGAGCGCAGGGAGGGTCCCGACAAGGTGTGCGGGATCGCCCGGTACGCCGCCGAGTACACGCCCCCGGGGTGCGCCTATGCCTGGCCGGTGGCGGCCACGGTGGCGCGCGGCGAGGTCACGGCCGTCGAGGACCGGGCGGCGCTGGCGGTGCCCGGCGTCCTGGCGGTCCTCACCCACCGCAACGCCCCGCGCCTTGCCGAGCCGGACGACGCGACCCTGGCCGTGCTGCAGAACGCCCGCGTCCCGCACCGCGGCTGGTATGTGGCGCTGGTGGTCGCCGAGAGCCTGGAGGCGGCGCGCGAGGGGGCCGCGGCCGTGCGGGTCACCTGCGCCGAGGAGCCCCACGACGTCACCCTGCGCACCGGGCACCCCGACGCCTACGTACCCGAGGACACGGACGGCACCTCGGGTGAGCACGTGCGCGGGGACGCCGAGGGGGCCTTCGATGCCGCGCCGGTGCGCGTGGATGCCCGCTACCGGGTGCCGCCGCTGCACAACCACCCCATGGAGCCGCACGCGGCCACCGCCCACTGGCAGGACGGGCGGCTGAGCGTGTACGACTCCAGCCAGGGCGCCACCACCGTCCGCGATGTCCTGGCCGGCCTGTTCGCGCTGCCCAAGGAGCAGGTCACGGTCGTCTCCGAGCACGTGGGCGGCGGGTTCGGCTGCAAGGGCACACCGCGCCCGCATGTGGTGCTGGCCGCGATGGCCGCCCGCGCGACGGGCCGGCCGGTGAAACTGGTCCTGCCGCGGCGGCAGTTGGCGAGCGTGGTGGGCCACCGCGCCCCGACCCTGCAGCGGGTGCGGCTGGGCGCCGAGCGGGACGGCCGGCTGACCTCCGTGATCCACGAGGTGACCGCGCACACCTCGCGCGTCAAGGAGTTCATGGAGACGGCCGCCGCCGCCGCCCGCGTCATGTACGCCTCGCCCCACGGCCGCACCACCCACCGCGTGGTGCCGCTGGATGTGCCGACCCCCTCGTGGATGCGGGCCCCGGGCGAGGCGCCGGGCATGTACGCGCTGGAGTCGGCGATGGACGAGCTGGCCGTGGCGCTGGGCATCGACCCCGTCGAGCTGCGGCTGCGCAACGACACCGCCGCCGAGCCCGACAGCGGCCGGCCCTTCAGCAGCCGGCATCTGGCCGAGTGCCTGCGGGAGGGGGCCCGGCGCTTCGGCTGGGCGCGGCGCGATCCGCGGCCCCGCTCGCGGGCCGAGGGGCCGGTGCTGGTGGGCAGCGGGGTCGCGGCGGCCACCTATCCGGTGGTCGTCGCGCCGTGCCGGGCCAGCGCCCACGCCTGCCCGGACGGGCGCTTCGTGATCCGGGTCAATGCCACCGACATCGGCACCGGGGCCCGTACCGTGCTCGCGCAGGTCGCCGCCGACGCGCTGCGGGTTCCGGTGGAGCGGGTGCAGACCGAGATCGGCAGCAGTGACCTGCCGGCGGCGCCGCTGGCCGGCGGCTCCTCGGGCACGGCGTCGTGGGGGTGGGCGGTCCACGAGGCCTGCACGCGCCTGGCCGGGCGGCTGGCGGGGCAGGAGGGGCAGCAGCTGCCGCCGGAGGGGGTGGGGGCCACGGCCGACACGGCGGGCACCGCCGACGCGGACAGCGACTACGCCCGGCATGCCTTCGGCGCCCACTTCGCCGAGGTCGGCGTGGACACGGTGACCGGGGAGGTGCGGGTACGCCGGCTGCTCGGCGTCTACGCCGCCGGGCGCATCCTCAACTCCCGTACCGCCCGCTCGCAGTTCATCGGCGCCATGACGATGGGACTGGGGATGGCGCTGACGGAGGGCAGCACGGTGGACGCCGCCTTCGGTGACTTCGCGGAGTGCGACCTGGCGTCGTACCACGTGCCCGCGCACGCCGACGTGCCGGTGATCGAGGCGCACTGGATCGAGGAGGAGGACCCCCACCTCAACCCGATGGGCAGCAAAGGCATCGGGGAGATCGGCATCGTCGGAACGGCCGCGGCCATCGCCAACGCGGTGCACCACGCCACCGGAGTACGCCTGCACGACCTCCCGCTCACCCCGGACCGGGTACTGAACAACGCCCTGTGACCCCGCCAGCCCACCCGTGGCTTACGGGGTCAGGGGGTGGTGGTGCGGGAGCGGCTTGTTCGGGTCCAGGACAGGACGTCCTGGGCCGGCCAGGTGTTCACCACCCGTTCGGGCGGCACGCCGCACTCCTCGGCCCGGGCGCAGCCGATGATCTGCCAGTCCAGCTGGCCGGGCGCGTGTGCGTCGGTGTCCACGCTGAACAGCGCGCCGGCCGCGACGGCTTGGCGCAGCAGGCGCCGGGGCGGGTCGAGCCGTTCGGGGCGGCTGTTGATCTCCACGGCGGTGGCGGCGGCCGCGCAGGCGGCGAACACCTCATCCGCGTCGAACTGCGACTCGGGCCGGCCGCGGCCGGTGACCAGGCGGCCGGTGCAGTGGCCGAGCACATCGGCGCGGGGGTTGCTCACGGCGGCGACCATGCGCCGGGTCATCGCGGCGGCGTCCATGCGCAGTTTGGAGTGGACCGAGACGACCACGACGTCCAGGCGCTCCAGCAGGTCCGGCTCCTGGTCCAGGGAGCCGTCCTCCAGGATGTCGCACTCGATGCCGGTCAGCAGCCGGAAGGGCGCCCACTGGGCGTTGAGGTCGTCGATCACCGCCAGCTGTTCGCGCAGCCGCTGGGGGGAGAGTCCGCGTGCGATGGTCAGCCGCGGCGAGTGGTCGGTGAGCACGGCCCACTCGTGGCCGATCTCCCGGGCGGCGCGCCCCATGACCTCGATGGGGCTGCCGCCGTCGGACCAGTCGGAGTGCAGATGGCAGTCGCCGCGCAGCAGTGCCCGCAGCCCGGCGCCGGCCTCGTGGGGGTCCAGGGGGGCGCCGGCCTCGTCCTCGAGGTGCTGCAGGTAGCCGGGCACGGCGCCGGCCAGTGCTTCGCGGATGACCGCGGCGGTCTTGGGCCCGATGCCCTTGAGGGACTCCAGGGAGCCGTCGGCGGCGCGGCGTGCCGTCTCCTCCCGGCCCAGCCGGGTGATCACGTCGGCGGCGGTGCGGAAGGCCCGGACGCGGTAGGTGGGGGCGCGGCCGCGTTCGAGCAGGAAGGCGATGCGTTCCAGGGCCTTGACGGGCTCCATCGGCGCCTCCGTACGGGGTGCAAAGGGGGCGGCTGCGGGCGGGTGGGTGTGTCCGTTCCAGCCTGGCCCTAGGGCCGGGGGGTGTCGCGCCGGGCGGCCTGGTCGGCGAGGCCGCCGGGGCCCAGCAGCCCGGTCTGGGTGCGGGGCAGGCCGCTTTGCCGGTGCTGGAAGCGGGCCCGGGCCAGGCGGGTGATCAGGGGCGGCAGACCGGCCCGGCCCACCTGGGCCAGGCGCGTCCAGGCGGGGAGGTAGAGGGCGGTGCGGCGCTGTTCCACGGCCCGGGCCAGGCGGGCGGCGGCCTGGTCGGTGGGCAGGATGCGGCGGGCGGGGGGCGGCAGCAGGCGGCGGGGTGCTTGGAGGGCGGGGTGGGTGTGGATGTCGCGGATCATGCCGGTGTCGGTCCAGTTGAGGTAGGCGATGCCCACCGCCATGCCGCGGTGGGCGGTTTCGGCCCGCAGGGCGTGGGTGAAGGCCTCGGCTCCGGCTTTGGAGGCGCAGTAGGCGCTCATCAACGGGACGGCGCCCAGGGCGGCCGTGGAGGCGATCTGCAGGTAATAGCCGCGGGTGTGCAGCAGGTCGGGCAGGAAGGCCTGGGCGGTGAACGCGCTGCCGGTGAGGTTGACGTCGATCACCCGGCGCCACGAGGGAGGGTCGGCGGTCTCCACCGGTCCGGCCAGGGCGAGGCCCGCGTTGGCGATGACGGCCGAGGGCCGGCCCAGGCGGGCGCGGACGGTGTCGGCGGCCCTGTGCAGGGCGGCCGGGTCGGTGATGTCGACTTCCAGGGCGAGGGCCGGGGCGGGCAGGGTGGCCGCCACCTGGCGCAGGGCGGCCCGTTCGTGGCCCAGCAGGGCGATCCGGGCGTGGCGGCGGGCCAGTTCGCGGGCCAGGGCGGCGCCCAGGCCCCGGGCCGCGCCGGTCACCACCACGGTGCGGTCGCGCAGGGGGCTGTCGCGCATGGCGGGGGCCTGCCCTTCGCAGGGTCGGGGTGTCGGGGGCGGTCGGGGCGTGGCGGGCGCCGGTCTTTGAGGGGGGTGTCGGAGGTGAGGGGGGTGTCGGAGGTGTCCAGGGGCTGAGGGTTTGGGTTGAGGCCCTGGTGAGAGGCCGGTGTCTAGTGGGGGTGTCGGCTGCCGGTGCGGTCGCGGGAGGTGAGCCTGCGCTGTGCGGCCGCCAGCAGGGGCAGCCGGCGCCGCAGCGCGGCGCGGGCCGCGTTGGCGCCGGGCGCCCCGTGCACGCCGCCGCCGGGGTGGGCGCCGGCCGAGGCGAGGAAGAGGCCGGCCACGGGCGTCTCGGGGCGGCCGGTGCCCGGGGAGGGCCGGAAGAACAGCTGCTGGTGCAGGGAGGTGGTGCCGCCGTTGAGTGCGCCGCCGTGCAGGTTGCGGTCCATGGACTGCATGGTGGTGGGGGCCAGCAGGCGGCGGGCGCGGATGAGGGCGCGGAAGCCGGGGGCGAAGCGCTCGACCTGCCCCTCGATGCGGTCGGCCATGCGCTCCTGCTCCGCCGGGCTCCAGGCGCCGGTGATGTGCTCCTCGCCGGCGTCGGCACGGATGTCCTGCGGCACGTGGGTGTAGGCCCAGGCGGACTCGGTGCCCTGCGGTGAGCGGGTGGCGTCCGAGGTGGTCATCTGGCCGAAGAGCAGGAAGGGCCGGTCGGGTACCTGGTGCATGGCCAGCTGCGCGGCGAACCGGGTGAGTTCGTCCACGCCGTCGGCCAGGTGCACGGTGCCCGCGCCCGCGGCCTCCTTGGCCTGCCAGGGCACCGGCCCCTCCAGCGCCCAGTCCACCTTGAAGGTGGCGAAGTCCCACTGGAAGCGGCGCAGGTCGGCCAGGAGCTGGCCGGGCAGGTGCTCGGCGGCGACCAGTTCGCCGTACAGGGCGGGCACCGACACATCGGCCAGCACGGCGCGGGCGGCGGGCACGGTGTCGCCGTCTGCGGTGCGCACCGCGATGGCCCGCCCCTCGCGGACGAGGATCTGCTGGACGCGGCGGCCGCACTGCACGGTGGCGCCGCGCGCGTGCAGCCGGTCGACCAGCGCCCGCACGAGCTCGCCGGCGCCGCCGACCGGGACGGGGAAGCCGTAGCTCTGGCCCAGCAGGGACATCAGCCAGCCGAAGCCGCCGCTGCCCGCCGCCTCGGGGGCCAGGTCGGCGTGCAGGGCGTTGCCCGCCAGCAGGAGCCTGCCGCCCTCGCCGGCGAACTCCTCCTCGCCCAGGCGCCGGACCGGCAGCAGCAGGCTGCGGGCCAGGTGCAGGGCGCCCGCCGCCTTGAGCCGGTAGGCCAGGCGTGCGGCGGACCGCACGGGCGGGAAGGGGGTGAACAGGGCGTTGAGGATGTCGGGGCGGATGCCCTGCCACAGGTCGTGCAGCCGGTGCCAGGAGGCGCCGTCCCCGGCGGCGAAGGCCTCCAGGGAGGCCGCGGTGACCTCGACCCGGCGGTCCAGGACGGCACACCGGCCGTCGCTGAGGGGATGGGCCAGGACATGGGGGGCGTGGCTCCAGCGCAGCCCGTACTCCTCCAGGCGCAGCCGCCGCAGGATCGGGGAGGCGGCGGCCAGCGGGTAGAAGGAGCTGAAGAGGTCGTTGACGAAGTCGGGGTGCACGCCGCGGTCGTGGCGCACCGCGCCGCCGGGCTCGCTCTGTTCCTCCAGGACCGTCACGCTCCACCCGGCATCGGCCAGGAGGTTGGCGGCGACCAGTCCGTTGGGGCCGGCCCCGATCACCACCGCGTCAGGCATGTGCCTCGCCGCCTCCCGCGGGGCGGGGGCCCGGGCCGGCGGTCACCGTGCCCAGGGCGCGGCGCGGGTGCTCCTGTTCGGCTTCGCACACCTGGGCCAGGCGGGCGAGCATCGCGCGGTGGCGCAGCTGGATCAGGGCCTCGACGCCGGCGTTGTGCAGGGCGCCGGCCGCGCCGCGCAGCGGGTGTTCGTCCACGATGACCAGGCAGTGTTCGCCCCAGGGCCGCACTTCGATGGCGATCCGGGCGGTGCCCAGAGGGCCCGCTTTGGCCTCCAGTTCCAGGACGGAGCCCTCCTCGCAGCGCCGTACGACCGTCTCGTTGGTGGCCCGCAGGGGGCCCAGGCGCACCTGGTACTCGATCGCCGCGCCGACCGCGGGCCAGTGGCCGCGCACCGGTGTGGAGGATGCGGTGCCCACCACCCACTGGGCATAGCGTTCGCCGTCGGCGAGGACCGCCCACACCGTGGCCGGACTCACCCTGATCAGTCGATGACGCTGCGCCATCTGTGTGCCTCCCTGACTCGCCGTCATCGCCGAGTGCCCCGAACCGCTCGTCTGAACATCGTGCGCGCCCCGGGCCGTCCGCGCGCCCCGGGGCGTATGTCGCGGGGCGGGCCGCGGCGGGTGAGACTGCGGAGGTGAAGCGGCCCCGCTCCCCCGGCACGAAACGAGGCGGCAGCGCACGTGAGCGAACGCGAACAGGCCCCCGGCGGCGGCCGGCACGTCCTGGTGACGGGGGCCACCGGCTACATCGGGGGCCGGCTGGTGCCCGAACTGCTGGCGGCCGGGCACCGGGTGCGGTGCCTGGCCCGCTCCCCGCACAAGCTGCGTGACCATCCCTGGGCCGGTCGGGTGGAGGTGGTCCGCGCGGATGTCACCGACGCGGCCTCGCTGGCCGCCGCCCTGGAGGGGATCGAGGTGGCGTACTACCTGGTGCACGCGCTGACCACCGGTGCCGGGTTCGAGGACACCGACCGGCAAGCGGCCCAGACCTTCGCCGAGCAGGCGCGGGCGGCCGGGGTGGCGCGGATCGTGTATCTGGGCGGGCTCACCCCGGCCGGGGTGGACGCGGCCCAGCTGTCGCCGCATCTGCGCTCGCGGGCCGAGGTGGGCCGGATCTTCCTGGCCTCGGGGGTGCCCAGCGCGGTGCTGCGCGCGGCGGTCATCATCGGCTCGGGCTCGGCGTCCTTTGAGATGCTGCGCCATCTCACCGAGCGGCTGCCGGTGATGGTGACACCCAGCTGGGTGCGCACCCGCATCCAGCCGATCGCGGTGCGCGACGTGCTGCGCTACCTGGTGGCCTGCGCCGGCCTGCCCGGCTCGGTGAACCGCGGCTTCGACATCGGCGGCCCGGACGTGATGACGTACCGGGACATGATGCGGGCCTACGCCGAGGTCGCCGGGCTGCCGCACCGGCTGATCGTGCCGGTGCCGCTGCTGACGCCCCGGGTCTCGGGCTACTGGGTGGGGCTGGTCACGCCCGTGCCGCACGGGATCGCCCGGCCGCTGGCGGAGTCGCTGCGCCATGAGGTCATCTGCCAGGAGCACGACATCGCCGCCTACGTGCCCGACGGCCCGGGCCGGCCGCTGCCCTTCACCCAGGCGCTGCGGCTGGCGCTGCGGCGGGTGCAGGACGCGCAGGTCACCACCCGCTGGTCCTCGGCCTCGGTGCCCGGGGCGCCCAGCGATCCGCTGCCCACGGACCCGGACTGGGCCGGCGGCAGCCTCTACACCGACCACCGGACGCTGGTGGTGGACGCCGGCCCACAGGCGCTGTGGCGGGTCGTCGAGGGGATCGGCGGCGAGCACGGCTGGTACTCCTTCCCGCTGGCCTGGGCGGTGCGGGGGCTGCTGGACCGGCTGGTGGGCGGGGTGGGGCTGCGCCGGGGCCGGCGCGACGCGCACCGCCTGCGGGTGGGTGACTCCCTGGACTTCTGGCGGGTGGAGGAGATCGAGCCGGGCCGGCTGCTGCGGCTGCGGGCCGAGATGCGGCTGCCGGGCCTGGCCTGGCTGGAGATGTGCGTGGAGCAGGACGGCGCGGGCCGCACCCGCTACCGCCAGCGCGCGCTGTTCCACCCGCGCGGCCTGCTGGGGCACCTGTACTGGTGGTCGGTGGCGCCCTTTCACGCCGTGGTCTTCGGCGGCATGGCCCGCAACATCGCCGAGGCCGCGCGCAGGGAACCCGACTGAACCCTCCCCCCGGGGCCGGGTTGAGCGCCCCGGCCGAGGAGGCGGCCTGCCACAATCCGACACATCCCGCGGGGCGGGATCGGCGAAAGCCGTGGAACGACCCGATCAGACAAGGGAGTTGTGGATGTCCCCTACCGCCCGAGCCTCCGGCCGGCCCCTCCGAAGACGGCTGGCCCGTTTCAACCGCAGGTTCGCCAACCGTGTCGTGGGCCCGGCGCTCACCCGCCTGCCGGGCTTCGGTGCCGTGCTGCACCGCGGCCGTACGTCGGGGCGCACCTATCGCACCCCCGTCAAGGTGTTCCGCAACGGCCCGTACTACGTCATATCCCTGCCCTATGGGCCGCAGTCGGACTGGGTGCGCAACACCCTGGCCCACAACGGCTGCGAGCTGCACACCCTGGGCCGGCGCATCCAGCTGGCCCAGCCGCGGGTGTTCGTCGACGAACACCACAGCGTCCTGCCGGCGCCGCTGCGGCCCGTGCTGCGCCGTTTCAAGGCCTTCGACTTCATCGAGCTGCGCCCCGTGCGGCCCCAAGCGGCCGGGCCCGGGGCCGCACGGCGCCCCTGACCCGGCCGGCCGGGCCGGGGTAGTGGCACCCGGGCTCTCAGCGGCCCTTGTGTGACTTCATGTACCAGGCGGCGGCGATGCCGAGGACGACGAGGACGAGAAGGATCTTCATGGTTGTCGGCTTTCCCCGATCGGGCGGAACATGCCTGCCGGCGCCCCGGCAAAAGGTCCTGTCCTGCGCGTTTTGCCGGTCGGGGGGCAGGGCACCCGGGGCCGCGACCGCAGCGGCACCCGGGCGGCCGGGCCTCGAGGGCGAGGTGTTCCGGTGGTGAGGTGCCGCCACCTTGCGGAAGGTAGGAGCAGGCGCGGCGGGGCCCGGCAGGCCCCGCGCCCGGCCGCACGCCACAGAAAGGCAGCACCAGATGAAGGACTCCCCCGGCAACGGCAACGCCCATGACGGCGCTCAGGGTCCGCAGGACCCCACCACGAAGGGGCCGCGGCCGGAGTTCCCCCAGCAGGACCAGCAGGTGCCGGGGTGGACCGGCGCCATGGACCCGCCGCCCGATCACGGCGAGGACTCCTACCGCGGCTCCGGGCTGCTGCGCGACCGGGCCGCACTGATCACCGGGGGTGACTCCGGCATCGGGCGGGCGGTGGCCATCGCCGTGGCCCGCGAGGGGGCCGACGTCGTCTTCACCCACCTGCCCGCCGAGGCCGACGAGGCACGCGAGACCGTGCGCTGGGTGGAGCAGGCCGGGCGCCGGGCCGTCGCGGTGGAGTGCGACATCCGCGAGGAGGAGCAGTGCCGCAAGCTCGTGGAGCGTGCGGTGGCCGAGTTCGGGCGGATCGACCTGCTGGTCAACAACGCCGCCTACCAGATGTCCCAGCCCAAGGGCATCCAGGACATCTCCACCGAGCAGTTCGACCGGGTCGTGCGCACCAACCTGTACGGCATGTTCTGGCTGTGCAAGATGGCGGTGCCGCACATTCCGCGCGGCGGCTCGATCATCAACACCACGTCGGTGCAGGCCTACAAGCCCAGTCCGCACCTGCTGGACTACGCCATGACCAAGGGCGCCATCGTCACCTTCACCCAGGGGCTCGCGCAGATGCTGGCCGAGGACGGGATCCGCGTCAACGCGGTGGCGCCGGGGCCGGTGTGGACGCCGCTGATCCCCGCGACGCTGCCGGACACCGCCGAGTTCGGCAAGCAGGCGCCGCTGGGCCGGCCCGCGCAGCCCGCGGAGATGGCGCCCGCCTACGTCTTCCTCGCCTCGGAGCACGCGAGTTTCATCACCGCCGAGGTCATGAACGCCACCGGCGGCACACCCCTGCCCTGACCGTCCCGGGCAGTGCGCCGGGCATTTTGAGTGTTGTTCGAGGACGAGGACGGTGAGCGAGATCTGGCGCGCGGTGGCGTGGGACGTACAGGCCATCTGGAACGCGGCCCGGCGGGCGGTGACGGCGCCGGGCCCCGAGCGGGACACCACGGTCCAGTCGCTCAAGGCGGCCGGGGCCGGCGTGCTGGCCTGGGCGCTGGCCGGCTGGTGGTGGAGCGCCCCGATGGCGATGCTGGCGCCGTGGACGGCGCTGTTCATCGTGCAGAGCACCGTCTACCGCTCGGTGCGCTCGGCGCTGCAGCAGCTCGCGGTGGTGGTCACCGGCACCCTGCTGGCGGCGGGCGGCGCGATGGTGACGGGCAACAACTCGCTGGCCGCGATGGCGATCGTGCTGCCGGTGACGGTGCTGCTGAGCGGTTACGCCCGGTTCGGCACCCAGGGCGTCTACGCCCCCACCGCCGCCCTGTTCGTGCTGGCCTATGGCACGTACACGGGCGTGGACATCCTGCACCGGCTCTTCGAGACGGTGCTCGGCGCCGTCATCGGGATCGTGGTGAACGCCGTGGTCCTGCCCCCCGTCCACGGGCGGGACGTGCGGCATCTGCGGGCCCGGCTGGCCCAGGAGAGCGCCGAGCTGCTGTACGCGGTCGCCGACGGCGTGGAGCGGAACTTCAGCCAGGAGCAGGCCGCCACGTGGCACGACCGGGCGCAGCGGCTGACCGACCTGGTGACCGACCTGCGCACGGCCAGGCGCTGGTCGCACGAGAGCTACCGCCTCAACCCGGGCCGCAAGCTGCGCCGCTCGGAGCCGCTGCTGCCCTCCGCGGACTGGGACTTCGCCTGGGACCGCATCAGCGACCAGGTCCGGGTGCTGCTGCGGACGCTGGCCGAGACCAGCCGGGACCGGCCGGCGCTGACCGATGTGCCCGCCGAGGCGCGGCAGATCCTGACGGACCTGCTGCGGTCGGCCGGTGACATCTGCGCGCTGGACGACTACGCCGACGCCGAGGCCCGGGCCGATGCCATGAAGGACTCCGCGCGGACCGGCAGTGCCCCGCCGGGCGGCGTGGACCGCACGGCCGAGCGGCAGGCCGCCCTGCGGGCCGCGCAGGAGGCGCACGACCGCCTCGTCCAGCTGCTGAGGGACGGCCGCCACGAGGTCACCCCGGCCCTGGGCGGCCTGGCCGCGGACACCCAGCGGCTGCTGGGCGACCTGGCGGTGGTGGCGGCCGGCCGTCCCTCGGACGGGTCCGCGGACTCCGAGGAGGCCGGCGCCGAAGGAAAGAAACCAGAAGGGACATCACCCATGCAGCACAGCGACCGCGAGCACAACCCCGCCGACCGGCCCGCGCAGACCGCGGCCGAAGAGGTCTTCGAGGAGGTGGAGGACGCCGAGACGCGGCCCGTGCCCGATGAGCGGCGCGAGCACGCCAAGGACGGCGAGGCCGGCGACACCCTCACGCCGAGCCCCACCGCCCAGGAGGACATCCACGAGAACGGCAAGGACGGCAAGAAGGGCTGAGGTCACCGGCCGGGCGGCTGCCACTCGAACATGAGGATGGTGGCGTCGTCCCGGAGCCGGTTGGGCTGGGCGTCCAGGATCGAGTGGATGAGCCGGCGCAGCGCCTCCGCCGCCACTTCTCCGGCGGCGGAGGCGCGGATGATGGAGTCGGCGAACCGTTCGAGTCCGAACTCGGTGCCGTCCGCCAGCCGTGCCTCGGTCACGCCGTCGGTGTACAGGAGCACGCGGTCGCCGGGCTCCAGTCTCGTCTCGTGCACCTGGCGCTTCGCGCTGAGAAAGTGCGCGGTGAAGCCCAGGGGCGGGTCGGGTTCGCGTTCCAGGGCTCCCTCGACGAGCCGGTGGTCGCGGATCAGCAGGGGCGGCGGGTGCCCGCAGTTGCTCCAGCGCAGCACCCCGCTGGCCAGGTCGAGCCGGGTGAGCACGCCCGTGCAGAACTGGTCGGGCAGCCACTGGCCGAGTGCCGCATCCACGGTCTCCAGGAGCTCGGGCAGGTCCGCTCCGGTGCGCCGGCCGTTGCGGCAGGCGGCCAGGGCGACCGCCGTGGTCAGGCCGGAGAGCAGGTTGTGGCCCATGGCGTCCAGGATCGTGGCGTGCAGGGCCGTTCGGGTGAGGTTGTGGTCGAAGGCGTCGCCGCCGATTTCGTAGGCGGGTTCCAGCACGGCGGTCGACACGACGTGGGTGTTGCCGATGGTGCGCGGCGGCAGGAAGGCGCGGAGCATCTCCGCGGGCAGGTGCATGGGTTCGGAGCGGGTGCGCTGGACGAGGGTGTCCTTGTAGGCGCGCTTGGAGGTGATCATCATCGCCAGGAGGGCGGCCAGGGCCCTGCTGCGGCGCAGCAGGGCGGGGTCCAGGGCGGGTGCGTGGATGGCGGCCACGCCCAGCCGTTCGGCGCCGTCCAAAAGGGGCAGCCAGGCGGTCATGCCTCCGGTGGGGGATTCCTCCACGCGCAGGGACAGGGTGCGGTAGGCCCAGCCGGCCAGTGAGTCGTCCACGTCGTGGGCCGGTGCGTCGTCGCTCAGCGGGATCAGCCGGCGCTGCTGGAGGTCGGCGAGGTAGACCACGGCCTGGGGCACGCCCAGGGCCGTCGCGCACCGGGTGACCGCGGTGGCCAGGTCCAGTGCGGCGTTGGCCGGGTCCGCGAGGAACTCCTCCAGTCCACTGGGCGGCTCCGAGGTCGGCACGTCGTCTCCCTTCCACAGCGGTCCAACAGCGGGGTCGCGCGACACGAGCAGTCTCACACCGCCGTGCCGTGCCTGCCCGGCGCGCGGGCCGGCTCACCCGTGTCGCCGATCCGGCGCGGTTGGTCCACGGTGATCAGTACGAGTTGTCCCGCCCTGCGCGGGTACCTGCACCCCAGCTCCGGAACGGCCGGCGGCAAAAGGGAGTCGGTGCCCGCCGGAGCCGAGCGGTGGAGAGGAGACACATCGTGAGTGAACAGGTACCGGCCTCCCCCGGCGCGGACGGCAGCACACCGGTGCCCAGGGACCCGCCCGACCAGCAGGCCGACGGCGGACAGGACCCCTGGGACCTGCAGTTCGACGAGAACCGGCCCCAGGACCAGGACCAGGGCAAGGGCCAGGACGAGGACGAGGGCCAGGAACCGGCCCCGAACCAGGGTCAAGGTCAGGGTCAGGGTGAGGACGTGCCCGACACGGACGAGGCCGGCACCGGCCGGCGCGGCGGCTCCCCGGCGGCGCAGGACCCCTCCGGGTCGCCGGTGCCGGAGGAGCCCTCGGGTTGAGGGCCCAGCAGCACGAACGCGAGGAAAGGGAAACGACGGTGAGCGATGCGGATGAGAACCCGGCGCGGGTCACGGTGGAACTGAGCGGTGCGGCGGACGACGCCGGGAGTGTCTTCGGTGTCCTGGAGGCGGTCTACGCCTCGGACCGGGAGGGCAGTCCGGCGCCCGCGGAGACCACCTCGGGGCCGACCGTGTGGAACGGTGTCTTCGACACCGCCCGTCCGGCGGGCGGCGGGCCGGGCGGGACGCCGTCGCTGAGCGGCCCGGTGACCGCCGCGGTGCAGGGCGGCTATGTCGCGGTCGACCAGATCGTCACGGTGCTCTCGGCGGCCTTCGCCGTCACCGAGGAAGGCTCCGCCTCCGGCGACCAGGAAAAGGACGTGAGCCTGCGCCTGGAAAACCGGTGACCTCGCCCTGACCCTCGCTCCCGCCCGGCGGCCCGGCCCGCCGGGCGGGGGCATGTCCGGGGGCAGTGCGCCCGCCCGGCGGGCCGGGTCTGAGGCCGCTCTCCGGGCCGGCGGGCAGGTTGTCCTCGTTCCTGCGGATGAGGCGCCGGCCGCCGAGGAGGCGGCGCCCCCTCCCCCGGTGGTCTCTCCGTGCGGCCCGGCGCGCACTCATCCGGCGGCGGCCAGCGCGGTCCCGCAGCGGGCGCAGTAGCGGGCGTCGCGTTCGCCGGCCAGGCGGCCGCACCGCGGGCAGACCCGCTCCAGCAGGCAGGCGGGCTCCCCGCCGCCGGCCGTCTCTGGGCCGGTCTCGGGCAGCGGGCGGCGGCGGTGGGCGGTGGTGTAGGTGAGTCCGTGCTCCCCCGCCCGCAGAAAGCGCGGGGTGCGGGCGGGCAGCCAGGCCAGCGCGCCGGGCGCGAGCGGCAGCACCTCCCCCGGTACGCGCAGTTCGCCGCTGCCGGCCAGCACGGTGAGCAGGATCCCGCACCCGTTCTCGGTGTGCTCGCCCAGGTCCGCGCCGGGTGCCAGGCGTACGACGGCGGCGTCCAGGTCGCGGCCGTCACCGCCCAGCGACCACACGACGCTGATCGGCCCCGCTCCCGGGGCGCCGGTCCGCTCCGGGCCGACGAAGAGCGGGCGGGCACCGGCGGGCTCACTCATGGACACATCCCTTCGGGCGGGGCACCTGGGCGGGGCACGTGGGGCGGAGAGCGGCGGGGCGGGGTCATCCGAAGTGTGCAGCAGCCGGGTCGCTCCTGGCGACGATTCGCCCGGCGCGCGGGGCGCCTAGCGTTTTTCCCACGAGGCCGTCGACCGGCCGGACCGTCCGTGTCCGGCGACCGGTCCGGCCCGCCCCCAGGAGAGGGAAACGGTGCTGTCATGACCGAACCGAGCGAACTCACCGAACTCACCGAACCGAGCGACCTCACCGAACCGAGCGACCTCACCGAGCGCACCGCGCCGAGCGAGCCGGCCGGGTCCGCCGGTCTGCCCGGCCTGCTCGCGCAGTTGCGGCGGCTGGCCGGGCTGCCCCTGGAGCGCGGTGAGACGCTGCCGCCCCAGGCGTACACCTCCCCCGCCTGGTACGAGCGCGAGAGGGAGCAGATCTTCGGGCGGGACTGGCTGTGTGTGGCGCGCAGCGACGAAGTGGCCGCTCCCGGCGACTATCTGCGGGTGGATGTCGCGGGGCATCCGCTGGTCATCACCCGTGACGAGCAGGGTGAGCTGCATGCCCTGTCCCGGGTGTGCCGGCACCGCTTCATGGATGTCCTGCCGCCGGAGACCACCCCCGAGCGCGGCAGTCTGACGCGGCTGACCTGTCCGTACCACACCTGGACCTACCGGCTGGACGGCCGTTATGCGGGGCAGTTGGCGGGGGCGCCGCTGATGAGCAAGGTGGACTTCGGTCCGCGTGAGCGGGCGGCGTGCCGGCTGCCGCAGGCGCGGGTGACGCAGTGGCAGGGCTTCGTGCTGGTGTGCCTGGACCCCGACGCCCCGCCGCTGGAGCCCCAACTGGCGGGCCTGGCAGAGCGGTTGGCCGCCTACGGGCTCGCCGAATGGCGGACGGTGGCCGTCGAGGCGTGGCAGGACGTGCCCGCCAACTGGAAGGTGGCGGTGGAGAACGGTTCGGAGAACTACCACCACATGGGCACGCACGCGCAGACCCTGGAGCCGGTGCTGCCCGGGCGCACCACGGTCCTGGACGAGTGCGAGGGCCGCTGGTTCACCATGTTCACTCCCTATGCGCAGGCGCCGGAGGCCGGGCCGCCCCAGGGGATGCTGCTGGCCGGGCTGTTCCCGCAGTGTGTGCTGGCGCTGCTGCCGGATTCCGCGGTGTGGGTGCGCTGGCTGCCCACCGGGCCGGCCACGCATGCGGCGCGCTTCGGGCTGCTGGTGCCGCCGGACACCGAGCCGAGCCGGGAGCAGCTGGCCGAGGCCCGGGAGTCGGTGCGGGTGCTGCAGGGTGAGGACCTGGTGGCCGTGCAGGGGGTGCAGCGGGGTCTGGAGAGCTCGCCGGGGCCCTCCAGCGGCCGTTTTTGTCATCTGGAGCGCCCGCTGTGGCAGTTCCAGCGCTACCTGGCCGACCGACTGCTGCCGTGAGCGCCCAGGGCCGGGCGAAGCGGACGAAGCGGATACGAGTGCGCCTCGAGGTGCTGCTGATGAACTGCGGCTGGCACCGCACGGCCGCATGCTGCCGCGCGCCTCCTCATCAGGGCGCGGCCGGCCGCCGGGTGCCATTCACTCACGCACTTAGGAGGGCACCATGGTCACCCGACGCCGTCTGCTCGGCACAGGACTCGCCGCCGCGGGCGTAGGGCTCACCGGGGCGTCGTTCACCCCCCTGCTCGCCGTGGACCCGGCCAAGGCCAGCCCGGCCAAGGCCGGTCCGTCCACGGCGGCCACCCCTGAACTGTTCACCCGTCCCATGCCGTTGATGCCGGTGCTCAGACCCACCTTCCGCACCTCCACCGCCGATCACTACGACGTCACCATGCGCGCGGTCCGCAGGGAGGTCCTGCCGGGCATCCAGACCGACCTGCTGACCTACAACGGGCACTTTCCCGGCGCGACCATCAAGGCGCGCACCGGGCGCCCGGTGATCGTGCGCCAGCGCAACGAGCTGGACGTGGCCACCTCGGTGCACCTGCACGGCGCGTCGGTGACCCAGGCCAACGACGGGGATCCGATGGACACCCTGGCCCCGGGCGGCGAGCGTATCTACACCTATCCCAACAAGCAGCCGCACGCCTCGCTGTGGTACCACGACCACGCCCACCACAAGGAGTCGGAGAACGTCTACCGCGGGCTGCACGGCAGTTACCTGCTGACCGACGCCATCGAGGACAAGCTGCCGCTGCCCAAGGGCGAGTACGACGTGGTGGTCGCCATCCGTGACGCGCACTTCGATGCGGCGGGGCAGCTCGTCTACACCATGGACGACCAGCAGCGCAGCACGCTGCTGGTGAACGGGGTGCCCTACCCCTACTTCCAGGTCGCCGCCCGCAAGTACCGGCTGCGGTTCGCCAACATGTCCAACCAGCGCTTCATGGGCCTGCGGCTGGCCGACGGCGGCGAGATGATCCAGATCGGGTCGGACGGCGGTCTGCTGCCGCGCCCGCACACCACCGACTCCTTCATCCTCTCGCCCGGTGAGCGCGCCGATGTGGTCATCGACTTCTCGCGGTACGCGGTGGGCCACAAGGTGGTGCTGGAGAACACCATCATCTTCGCCGGCAACGCCGAGCAGGTCGGCCAGGTGATGCGGTTCGACGTGGTGCGCACCGCGGACGATCCCAGTTCGGTGCCCTCGGTGCTGCGTTCGCTGCCGGCGCTGCCCGCGCCGACCAACGAGCGGTCCATCGCGATGCAGATGGAGGAGGGGGTCGCGCACCCCAAGGGGTTCATGGACGGCAAGATGTACGACCCCGCGCGGGTGGATGCCAACATCCGGTTCGGGGCCAGCGAGATATGGACGGTCACCAACACCAATGCGCGGGTGCCGCACAACTTCCACATGCACCTGGTGCAGTTCCGGGTGCTGGAGCGGGGCGGGAAGCCGCCGGCGCCCGGTGAGACGGGCTTGAAGGACACGGTGATCGTCGCGGCGGGCGAGACGGTCAAGCTCCAGGCGACGTTCGACAGTTACCGCGGCTCGTATGTGTACCACTGCCACATGCTCGACCACTCGGCGATGGGCATGATGGCCACGATGAGGATCAGCTGAGGTGGGGCCGCCTGCGGTCCCCTCGGACCGCAGGCGGCCGCCCCGCCCCCCTCTCCCGGGGCCGGGTCAGCCGAACTGGCCGACCTGGTAGTCCCCGGCGGGCTGCTGGGTCAGGACGTTGACGCGGTTGAAGGCGTTCATGACGGCGATGTGGCAGACCAGGGCGGCCAGTTGGTCCTCGTCGTAGTGCCGGGCGGCGTTCGCCCAGGCGGCGTCGGTGACACCGCCGGCCGCGTCGGCGGTCCGGGTGCCCTGTTCGGTCAGCTCCAGGGCCGCGCGCTCGGCGTCGGTGAAGACGGTGGCCTCGCGCCAGGCGGCGACCAGGTGGAGGCGCTGGGCGCTCTCCCCGGCGTGCGCGGCCTCCTTGGTGTGGCTGTCGACGCAGAAGCCGCAGCCGTTGATCTGGCTGGCGCGCAGGCCGACCAGTTCCAGGGTCGCCGCCGGGATCGGTGCCTGTGCGGCCGCTTTCCCCGCTGAGGCCAGGTGCTTCAGGAACCTGGCCGAGACCGGGTTGGCGAAGAGGTTCAAGCGAGCGTCCATGGCGGGCTCCTCTGTCGTGCTGGTGCGTACACAGCTCCGACGAGATGGCCCGGCAAAATGTGACAGCAGCCCATATGACCTGCAGGGTCCCTCGTGCCGGGCCGCCGCGGGGGCGGCCCGGCGCGGCGGTCAGCCGGTGGTCCAGGGGCGCAGCTTTTCGGGGTTGCGCACCGCCCACAGGTGTTTGATGCGATCGCCCGCGAAGTCGAAGGCGAGCACCGAGACGGTGACGCCGGCCTGCTGGACCACCAGGCCGGGCTCGCCGTTGACGGTGCGCTCCAGGATGGTCAGGCCCGGCGCCTTGCCGGTGATGGTGACCAGGTAGCGGGCGATCTGCTCGCTGCCGCCGGTGGGGGGCGCGGCGTTGACCAGGCCGCCGCCGTCGGCCAGGCCGGTGGCGTCCGGGTCCAGCAGGCTGATCAGGGCGCCGATGTCCTTGGCCTCCCAGGCCTGCTTGAAGTTGCGGACGATGTCGGCGCGCTGGGCGGTGGCGGTGACGCCGTCCTGCTGGGCGCTGCGCAGCCGGCGGCGGGCGGAGGAGGCCAGCTGGCGGCAGGCCGCCGGGCTGCGGCCGACGCTTTCGGCCACTTCGGCGAAGGAGTACCGAAAGACGTCGTGGAGGATGAACGCGACCCGCTCGGCCGGGGTCATCGACTCCAGGACGACGAGGAAGGCCATGTTGACCGACTCGTCCAGGGTGATGCGGTCGGCCGGGTCGGCGGTGCCGCTGGAACGGCCGCTGATCCACTCCGAGTGGTCGGGCAGCGGCTCGGGGATCCACTCCCCCACATAGCGCTCGCGCCGGGCGCGGGCCGAGCCGAGCAGGTCCAGGCAGATACGGCTGGCCACGGTGGTCAGCCAGCCGCCGGGCGAGGCGACGGCCTCGCGCTGCGCGCGGGACATGGCATACCAGCGGGCGTAGGCCTCCTGCACGACGTCCTCGGCGTCGGCCAGCGAGCCCAGGAAGCGGTACGCGAGGTTGATCAGCTGACGCCGCTCGCTCAGGACCGCGCCCAGGTCCGCCTCAAGCTGATCGTCTTCTGGCTCGGTCTGCGTCCTCATCGTGTCGCGTGCTCCTTTGGCCGAAAATGCCGTCATCGGATACGACGAGACAGCCGCCAGGAATGTGAGGTCACCGACCTTCTGGCGGTATTCCAGCGCCCTCCTAGTCGTATCAAATAGTCATTTGGCATGAGCAAACACAAAGTCATCGTGGAGCAGTACCGCGACGGGGTCCTCAGCGGCGATCACGAGAAGGTCCTGTCCCTGGTGACCGACGACGTGGTGTGGGAGAGCCTGGGCCAGCTGCGGGTGCAGGGCAAGGACGCGCTGCGGGGCGTCATCCACAACAAGGACGGTGTCGTCGTGAAGGGCGTGGTCCAGCGTCCGTCCATCACCGTCGACCGGCTGATCGAGGAGGGCGACCATGTGGTCGCCACCGGCCGCGCCGCCCTGACCCTGCCCACCGGGGCCACCGCGGAGTTCCTCTTCTGCGACGTGTTCACCTTCGCCGGTGACGCGATCAGCCACCTGGAGAGCTACAAGGTGCCCCTGGGCGCCCCGCCCGAACAGGGCTGAGCGCGGCGGGACTTGGCCGCCCGGGGGTCAGCCTGGGGGTCAGCCCGCCGTCCAGGGGCGCAGCTTTTCGGGGTTGCGCACCGCCCAGATGTGCGTGATGCGATCGCCCGCCACGTCGAAGGCGAGCACCGAGACGGTGATGCCGTCCTGCTGGGCGACCAGGCCGGGCTGGCCGTTGACGGTGCGCTCCAGGAGCGTCAGGTCGGGGGCCTTGCCGGCGACCTCGGCGAAGACCCGGGCGATCTGCTCGCCGCCGGTGACCGGGCGCAGTTCGGCGCTGACCAGGCCGCCGCCGTCGGCGATGGTGGTGGCGTCGGGGTCGAGCAGGCCGATGAGGGCCTCGATGTCCTTGGCCTGCCAGGCCTGCTTGAAGTCGCGCACCAGATCGGCGCGCCGGGCGGGCGCGGCGGTGGGGGCCTGCGCGTGGGTGATGCGGCGGCGGGCGGAGGAGGCCAGCTGGCGGCAGGCCGCCGGGCTGCGGCCGACGATCTCGGCGATCTCGGCGAAGGAGTAGTGGAAGACGTCATGGAGGATGAACGCGACGCGCTCGGCCGGGGTCATCGAGTCCAGCACCACGAGGAAGGCCATGTTGACCGACTCGTCCAGGGTGATGCGGTCGGCCGGGTCGGCGGTGCCGCCGGAGCGGCCGCTGATCCACTCCATGTGGTCGGGCAGCGGCTCGGGGATCCACTCCCCCACATAGCGCTCGCGCCGGGCGCGGGCCGAGCCGAGCAGGTCCAGGCAGATGCGGCTGGCGACCCGCGTCAGCCAGCCGCCGGGCGCGGCGACGGCGTCCCGCTGCTGTTCGGACATGGCATACCAGCGGGCGTAGGTCTCCTGGACGACGTCCTCGGCGTCGGCCAGCGAGCCCAGGAAGCGGTACGCGAGGTTGATCAGCTGACGCCGCTCGCTGAGAACCGCGCTCAGGCCCGGCTCGAGACGGCTGTCCTCCGGCTGGGAATGCATGCTCATGGTGTCGCCAACTCCCTTGGCTGCGCCCTGCCTTCACCCATATCGATGAGGCATTGCCCGAAGGTGGCGCGCGTCACCTCACATTACAACGGCCTGTGTCGTCGTACAGGTGGAGATCGAATTCCTGGCCGGGCTCCATCCCCCGGTCGCCCGGCCGAGGAATCCCCGCTCTCCTGCCCCGGCTTCGGTCCCGAAGCCGCTCATCACCTGCCAGGAGAATTCCCGTGACCTCAGCCCCGATCCGCGGCTCACCAGCACGGCCGGGCGCGGCCTCCACGGCCCGTCGCCCGGTGCGCGAGACCCAGTGACAGACGCTGGGCGCCCTCGGCCGACGCCGGCCGCGGGGCTCCAGTCAGCGGGGGCGCCGACAGCGCCGTGCAGGGCCGGCGGCGCCCCGCGAACTGGCCGCCCAGGACGGCCTCCTGGGCTTTTTCCTCTTCCTTTACCGATACCGAATTTCTTTCCCAAGGGTCTGGCCCTCGCGCGTGCGCGGCCGTGCCCGCCGGCGTCACCCGTACAGAACACGCAGAAGAAAAGGAAACAGCTGTGGAACCTGTGAACGTTGCGATCATCTATTACAGCGCCACCGGCAACGTGCACACGTTGGCTCAAGCAGTGGCCGAGGGCGCGGAGAAGGCGGGTGCGAGGGTGCGGCTGCGCAAGGTGGCCGAGACCGCGCCGGAGGCCGCGATCAGCGCCAACCCGGCCTGGGTGCAGCACCGCGAGGCCACCGCTGACATCGCCGAGGCCACCCATGACGATCTGGCCTGGGCGGACGCGGTGCTGTTCGGCACCCCCAGCCGGTTCGGGAACCCCGCCAGCCAGCTGCGGGCCTTCATCGACACCACCGGCCCCCTCTGGTTCGAAGGGAAGATCGCCGGCAAGGTGTTCTCCGCCTTCACCGCCAGCAACACCGCCCACGGCGGCCAGGAATCCACCATCCTGGCGCTGTCCAACACCTTCTACCACTGGGGCGGCATCATCGTGCCCCCCGGCTACACCGACCCCATCCAGTTCCAGTCCGGCAACCCGTACGGCACCTCGCACGTCGCCGGCGACGGCGCCCCCGGCGACATCGCCCTGCAGGCCGCCCGCCACCAGGCCCGCCGCGTCGTCGACACCGCCGCCGCCCTCAAAGCCGGCCACGCCGCCCTCTGAGCGAGCGGCCCCGGCGGACACCGGGCAGGGGTGAGGGGGCCCCTGGGTGGGTCAGGAGGGGATCCAGTCCCGTTGGATGTGGGGGGTGGGGATGCTCAAAGCCCGCATGTGTTCGATGGGGTTGGTGTATTCGCGGCTGGCGGCGA
>NZ_JBVKAO010000009.1:0-410638 GCF_055639375.1 Streptomyces sp. NPDC039462 | reverse complement strand
TACTGCAGGGGGGACCCTGTGGGAGAGTAGGACGCCGCCGAACTATTTTTGAATGGGAAACCCCCGCACCTTATGGTGCGGGGGTTTTCTGCGTTTAGGGTGCCTGTTTACGATGCCTGCTTACAGGCGGCCGGCCGATTTGAGCGAGAGATATGCGTCTGCCAAGGCCGGCGCGAGCTCATGCGGGGTGGCGTCCACGACCGTGACGCCGCGGCGCCTGAGCTGTTCCGCTGTGCGGTGGCGTTCCGACTGGGCTTGGGCGGCTGCTGCGGCCTCGTATACCGCCTCTGTTGTTCCACGAGCGGTCGCCATTTCCTGGATGTGCGGGTCGGCCAGCGAGGCCACCAAGACCTTGTGGCGCTGCGTAAGGCGCGGAAGTACGGGGAGCAGGCCCTCTTCGATGGGGGCGGTGTCGAGGCTGGTGAGCAGCACGATCAGGGAACTGCGGGGGGCCGTACGGAGGGCCGTCGAGGTGAGGCTTCGGGCGTCTGTTTCGACGAGTTCGGGCTCCAGTGTGGCCAGCGCGTTGACCAGGGAGGGGAGGACGTCCCCCGCTGAGCGCCCCTGGACCAGGGCACGTACTCGACGGTCGTAGGCGAGGAGGTCCACGCGGTCGCCGGCGCGGGAGGCCAGGGCGGCGAGGAGCAGGGCCGCGTCCATGGAGGCGTCGAGGCGGGGAGCGTCGCCCACTCGGCCGGCCGAGGTGCGGCCGGTGTCGAGGACCAGAAGGATGTGGCGGTCGCGTTCGGGGCGCCAGGTGCGGACGGCGACGGTGGACTGGCGGGCCGTGGCGCGCCAGTCGATGGAGCGGGTGTCGTCCCCGGGAACGTAGTCGCGGAGGCTGTCGAATTCGGTGCCCTGGCCGCGCATGAGCACGCTGGTGCGGCCGTCGAGCTCGCGTAGCCGGGCCAGCTTGGCGGGGAGGTGCTTCCGGCTGGTGAAAGGCGGCAGGACGCGCAGGGTCCAGGGGACTTTGTGGCTGCCCTGGCGGGTGAAGAGGCCGAGGGGTCCGTACGAGCGGATCGTCACGCGGTCGGCCTGGTGGTCGCCCCGGCGTGTGGGGCTCAGGCGGGTGGTGAGGCGGCGGCGCTCGCCGGCCGGGACAGTGAGTCGGTGACGGGACGCGGTGACGTCCGTTCCGGGCTGCCGGCTGCTCGGGGGCCAGGCGTCGCGGAGCTCGGCGCGCAGGGGGCGGCCGGAGGGGTTCGTGACCGTGAGCTCGACATCGGCGGATTCGCCGAGACGGACGGACGTGGCGCCGGAGCGGGTCAGGCCGAGTCGGCGTACGGGCGCGGCCAGGGCGAAGTCGCAGGCGCAGGCCAGCGCCAGCGGGGTGTTGACGGCGAGGATGCCGGTCCAGCTGGGATCCCACAGGCCGACGGGGAGCGTGCCGAGGGCCGCCAGGAGGGCGGTGCGTCCGGTGAGGGCCATCAGCGGGGGACCGGGACGTGAGCGAGGATCGCGTTGATGACGGAGTCGGCGGTGACGCCCTCCATCTCGGCTTCCGGGCGGAGCTGGATCCGGTGGCGGAGGGTGGGGAGCGCCAGGGCTTTCACGTCGTCGGGGATGACGTAGTCGCGGCCGGTGAGCCAGGCCCAGGCGCGGGCCGTGGAGAGCAGTGCCGTGGCGCCCCGCGGGGAGACGCCGAGGGTGAGGGACGGGGATTCGCGGGTGGCGCGGCAGACGTCCACGACGTACGCGGTGATCTCGGGGGAGACGGAGGTCTTCGCGACGGCGGCTCGGGCGGCTTCCAGGTCGGCGGCGCCCGCCACGGGGCGTACGCCGGCGGCGCGCAGGTCGCGGGGGTTGAAGCCGTCCGCGTGCCGGGTGAGGACGTCGATCTCGTCCTGGCGGGACGGGAGAGGGACCGTCAGTTTGAGGAGGAAGCGGTCCAGTTGGGCCTCGGGGAGCGGGTACGTGCCTTCGTACTCGACGGGGTTCTGGGTGGCCGCGACGAGGAAGGGCTCGGGGAGCGGGCGCGGGGTGCCGTCGACCGTGACCTGGCGTTCTTCCATCGCTTCGAGGAGCGAGGACTGGGTCTTGGGCGGGGTCCGGTTGATTTCGTCGGCCAGCAGGAGGTTCGTGAAGACCGGGCCGGGCTGGAAGGAGAACTCCGTGGTGCGGGCGTCGTAGACGAGAGAGCCCGTGATGTCGCTCGGCATCAGGTCGGGCGTGAACTGCACGCGCTTCGTGTCGAGTTCGAGGCTCGACGCGAGGGCGCGGACGAGCAGGGTCTTGGCCACCCCGGGGACCCCTTCCAGCAGGACGTGGCCGCGGCAGAGCAGGGCGACGACGAGCCCGGTGACGGCGGGGTCCTGGCCGACCACGGCCTTGGAGATCTCGGCGCGCAGGGCTTCCAGGGAAGCGCGGGCGTCGCGGGGAGCTCCGGTGGGCCCGTTGTCAGTGGTCGGGTCCATCATGAGTGGCGTACCTCTCTTTCGAGGGCGTCGAGTTGGTCGGCGAGGGCGATGAGAGCTGCGTCGTTGCCGGGGGGTGGCCCGAAGAGGAGGGGGTGCAGGTCGTGGCCGGGGGTGTGAAGGCGGGTGGTCAGCGCGGGGATCAGGTTCTCGGGCGCGTGGGCTTGGGCGGGGGATACGCCGACGAGGGGGGCGAGGCGGGTTCGGGCGGCGGTGCGTAGGGCTTCGGATGCGCGGTCGCGGGCGTTCGCCTTGCGGTAGAGGCGGGCACGGCCTTCGACGGCTTCCGAGGCACGGATGGCGACGGGGAGGCGTTCGGCGACGAGGGGGCCGAGGCGGCGGGCACGCCACAGGGCGGCGAGTGCGGCGGCGATGGTGAGTTGCAGGGTGCCCCAGAGCCAGCCGGAGGGGATCAGGTCGAAGAAGCCGCGGCGCTCGGAGTCGGTGGCGGCCTGGTCGTCGGAGAGGGAGGGGAGGTACCAGACCAAGTGGGGGCGGGAGCCGAGGAGTTGCAGGGCGAGTGATGCGTTGCCCTGCTCGTCGAGACGGTCGTTGTAGAGGATGTCGGGGGCGCCGAGGACAACGGTGTCGCCCTTTCCGCGGGGGGCGGGGAGATGGAGAAGGCTGGGCAGGCCGTCGCTGAGGTAGCAGGCCTCGGCGTCCGGAGCGAGGGTGTCGTAGCGGATGCCGCCCATGTCGGCGGTGCCGGCGCGGCGGGCCTCGGGGAGGGAGCAGCTCGGGGAGAGCGTCGAGTCGGTGCTGGTCGTGGCGGCCGCGGTGACCCCGGGGGCGAGGGCGTCGATCGACGGGGTGCCCGGGGTGACGAGGACGGTGCGGCCGCCGGAGTCCTCTGTTGCGGCGTGCAGGCGGGACCGCTGACGGTCGGTGAGGACGTCGGGGTTGGCCACGAGGAGGGTCGTGTCGGGGCCGGCCGCGGTCCTGGCCTCGTCGGTGCCGGTGACCACGCGGGTGGACACGCCCCGGTCGGCGAGGAGTTCGGCGACGGCTCGGCTTCCGTGGGAGTCGGCGGAGCGCGGGTCGAGGCGGCCGTGCTGGGCGCCGGAGCGGACCGCGGCGATGACGACGGCCGCAGCGAGGAGGACGACCAGGGCGAGGGCGATGCCTCGGGAGCGGGTCCAGATCCGGCGGGGCGTGGGGGAGATCGAGGTGGGGGACGCGGGGGACGGCGCGCCGGGTGGCCGCTGCTCCGGGGTGGCGGGGGGAGAGGGCCGGGCCGGTCCGGTGGAGGGAGCGGGCTGGGTCGGTTCGGTGGCGGGGGTGGGGCCGGTCATTCGGCGGCCCCCTGGGGACTGTTGCTCGGTGTGGTGTGGGCGGTGCTGGTCAGGATCGGTTTGGTGGTGACCAGGTCGCGGTCGAGCTCGGCCAGGCGGAGGTATGCGGCTTCGTCGGCGGTGCGGCCGCCGTACGTCACGTCGTCGAACTCGCGGGCGGCGGAGCGGAGTCGGTCGGTGTGGGCGGGGAGAGTGCGGCCTGCTTCCGCGGCGGCTTCGTCCGCGGTGCGGCCGGGGCGCGGGTCGAGGAGCGCGCGTTCCTCCAGGGCGCGGACCATGGCGCGCATGCGTTCCTGCACGGCCTGGTTCCAGTGGGCCAGCGCGGCGTGTGCCTCGGACGCCGCGCGGTGTTCGGCGGCGCTGCGGGGACGGTCGTCGAAGAGGGCCGGAGCGGAGGTCGCGGCGCGCTGCGGGGTGCCGAGGCGCCACCACAGCGCGCCGACCAGGAGGACGACCGCCAGCACGATGACCAGGAGGCCGAACCCGCCGCCCGGGGTGGCCCCCGAGGCGGCGGAGAACAGGTCGTCGACCCAGCCCCAGAAGCGGTTCAGGGCGCGCTGGAAGAGGCTCGGATCGTTCTCGTGGTACATCGGCTTGGACAGCTCGCGTTCGGCCGCCTCCCGTGCGGGGTCGCGTGGGATCGTCACCGGTGGGTCGTCACCGGTGCGCACGGCCTCCCCGAGTAGTGCCCCCGCCGCGGTCACCGCATCAGCTCCCCGATGTGCCGGACGGGGTCGGGCCGTGACCGGGGAGGCCGGCCGCGCGGGCGAGTTCGAGGTCGAGGGCCTCGCGGCGGATCCGCTGGTCTATGTAGAGCAGGACGGTGACCCCGGCCGTGATCGGGAACGTCAGCATGGAGCCGATGACCGAGCCGACCCCGCTGACGATCAGGAACGTCCAGCCCAGCTCACCGGTGCTGTCGAGGAAGCCGGTGACGCCTTCGCCACTGACCGCCCCGGCGATGAACGTGAACGGGATGACGATGATCGACGCCACGACGTTCGCGATGAGCGCGGCGAGCAGCTGGATGCCGAAGACGCGCCACCAGGAGCCGCGGACCAGCTTGGTGGAGCGGATCAGGGACTTCTTGATGCCCTGCTTCTCCAACATGAGCGCGGGGGAGGCGAGGGAGAGGCGGACGACGATCCAGACGGCAACGACGCCCGCGCCGAGACCACCGAGTACGGCGAGGCCGGCACCGGCGTCGGACGGGCCGGCCAGCGCGATCAGCAGACCCGGCAGGATGCCGGCGGTGACGATGGCGAAGCCGATGAGCGGGATGAGCAGGGTCAGGCCGAACAGCTTGGCCAGCTGGGGGCGGGAGTCCTGCCAGGCCTCCGTGGCGGTGACCGACTTACCGAGCACCGCGCGGCTGGTGACCATGGTGAGCAGGGCGGTCGCGACGATCGTGCCGAGCAGCGTGATCGCGAGGACCACGCCGGAGCTCAGCATCGTGTCGCCCATGGCGCGGGTCAGTTCGCCGACGGTCGCGCTGGGGTCGTCGAGGGCTTCCGTGTCGACGGACTCGTTCAGGACGAGTCCCTGCAGGAGGACGACGACGATCTCCGTGACCACGGCCACGGTCAGGGAGATGCCGAGGACCGTGCGCCAGTGGGCGCGCATGGTCGACACCGCGCCGTCGAGGATCTCGCCGACGCCGAGCGGGCGGAGCGGGATGACGCCGGGCTTGGCGGCGGGCGGGGGGCCCTGCCAGGCTCCCCAGCCCCGGTAGCCGCCCGGACCGCCAGGACCTCCGGGGCCGCCGGGAGCGCCGGGGCCACCAGGGCCGCCGGGTCCGCCGCCCCAGCCCCAGCCGCCGCCCTGGCCGGGCGGCGGGGGCGGGGGAGGCGGTGTGTGACCCGGGCCCGGGGTGCTGGGCGGGGACCATTGGGCGGGCGGCGGCTGCTCCTTGGACCACTTGGACGGGGCGCTCCGGCCGCCGTCGTCGGCGGGTTCGGCGGCGTCCGGCTTGCCGGGGTCCTGTCCGTCGGAGGGGGCAGATCCGGGCGAGGCCCAGCCCGGAGTGTCGTTCATCGTCGCTCCTTCAAGGTGCCCGTCCGCGGGTGCGGCGGCAGGTTGCCAGCCATCGTGCCACGGGGCGGGCGCCAGGTGACCGGGCGCCGTAGCGGCTGTACACCTTCAATTGTCCGTCGGGTACGGGGCAGACTGGGCGGATGGCTGATCAGTACGCGCAATCCGGCGAGGACATACGGCCGACCGAGATCTCCAGGGTTCCCGCGATCCGCTGGGACGAGCCACCCGAAGGCCCCGTACTGGTCGTCCTCGACCAGACCCGGCTGCCGGGCGAGGAGAGCGAGCTGGTGTGCACCGACGCACCCGCCCTGGTGGAGGCGATCAGGACGCTCGCGGTACGAGGGGCGCCCCTCCTGGGCATCGCGGGGGCGTACGGCGTCGCGCTGGCCGCGGCCCGGGGCTTCGACGTGGACGAGGCGGCGGGCTCGCTGGCGGGGGCGCGGCCCACCGCGGTGAACCTCGCGTACGGAGTGCGCCGGGCCCAGGCCGCGTATCGTTCCGCGGTCGCGGGCGGGGCCGATGCCCGGCAGGCCGCGGGTGCCGCGCTCGACGCGGCGCGGGCGCTGCACGCCGAGGACGCCGAGGCGAGCTCCAGGATGGCGGCGCACGGCCTGGCGCTGCTCGACGAGCTGCTGCCCGGTGGCGGGCACCGGATCCTGACGCACTGCAACACGGGGGCGCTGGTCTCCGGAGGGGAGGGCACGGCGTTCGCGGTGGCGCTCAAGGCGCACCGGGAGGGGAGCCTGCGCAGGCTCTGGGTGGACGAGACGCGGCCGCTGCTGCAGGGGGCCAGGCTCACCGCGTATGAGGCGGCGCGGAACGGAATGGCGTACACATTGCTCACGGACAGTGCGGCGGGTTCGCTGTTCGCGGCGGGTGAGGTGGATGCCGTGCTGATCGGTGCCGACCGGATCGCGGCCGACGGTTCGGTGGCGAACAAGGTGGGGAGCTATCCGCTCGCCGTGCTGGCTCGATACCACCATGTGCCGTTCATCGTGGTGGCACCGGTGACGACCGTGGACCCGGAGACTCCGGACGGGGCGTCCATCGAGGTGGAGCAGCGGGCGGGGCATGAAGTGACGGAGGTCACCGCGCCGCATGTGCCGGTGGTCGGGATGGAAGCGGGAGGCGGGATTCCGGTGGCACCCCTGGGGACCCAGGCGTACAACCCCGCGTTCGACGTGACGCCGCCCGAGTTGGTGACGGCGATCGTCACGGAAGAGGGCGTTCTGTCACCTGTGACAGCAGAGGGCCTTGCCGAGCTGTGTGCCAGGTCACGCCAGGTAACGATTAGCTAATGGGATGTTGTCGACCTGATCGGAGAAAACGGCCCCTCCATCTGCGGTGATTCGCAGAGAGAGGGGCCGTGACATCCAAGCCGTACATCAGTCGGCGTCGGAGGCGGTGTGGGCTGCCTCCAATTGCCGGATGCGCGCCGGTTGCCGCAACAGCCGATCAAGCTGCCCAACTGCCTCGATTACATCCGGGTCCAAGGCCTCAGCGTAGATGTCGAACGTTGTTGCAATCCGGCTGTGCCGCAAAATGGCCTTGATGACCCTCGGGTGCACCTTGAGATGGACCAGGAGCGTGCCACAGGACTTCCGCAGCCCCTTGGGATTCATCTTGCCGAGGCCTGCCGCCTCGATGACCCGCTGCATCACCTGGTAGAGGTTCTCCGCCAGAAGCGGACGACCAGTCCGCGTGACGAACACATGCCCCGCCGGGTCATCGAACCAGGGCCGCCCCCTACTGATCGCTCGTGCCCGCAGCCACGCCGTGCGCATGCGGGTCCAACGCAACGGCGCGATGCACTGCGGAGGTAGCGGCAAAGGCGCCTTGGATGTCGCGGTCTTCAGCTCCACATCGATGGTGCCCGTCCTGGTGCGCTGCCGCTGTTGCTCCACCCACACGGTGCGGTTGTCGAGGTCAATGTCATCCCAGCGCAGACCGCACACTTCGGCCCGTCGCAGGCCCAACAGGCAGATCAACAGGAACGCCGGGAAGTAAACGGTCATACGCCGTGCCGCAGCCAGGAAGCGGAGCACCGTCACGGCATCCCAACTCTTCCCCCGGTCCGTGGGGGCTCGCACATGCACGAGCTTGGCGACATTCCGCGTCAGGCCGATGTCTTCCAACATCGCGGCCGTGAGTGCCGCTGAGAGGACCCGTAGGACATGCCGGGCGGTCTTGGCCGTCTTCTCCTCCGCCAAGCGCTTGATGGCCCCGCGCAGCTCGTTGATACCCAACTTGACCATGACCTTGGAGCCCAGGCGTGGCCGCAGGTGGTTGCGGACAGCCTGCTCGTAAGTCCGATAGCTGCCCGCCGAGAGGTCCGGCTTGACGATGACCTCCAGCCAGTAGTCGAACCACTGGCCCAAGGTCATGTCCCGCGTCGGCGTCGGAATGCCGCCATTGGCGCGGTCCAGCAGTTCACGCCGCTTGCGGTCGCACTCGTCGAAGGTCTTTCCGTACGCGTACTTCCGCTTCGTCGTCCCGTCCGGCTGAGGGACGTACACCGCCGCCTGGTACCTGCCATCAGAGCGCCGGGTCACTGTGCCGGTTCCGTTGGGGTTGCGCTTCCGTTGGCCGCCCATCAGGAAGCCGCCTCAAGCCGCTCACGGATGTAGTCCTGGAGAGCACTCTCCGGAATCCGTCGAGCACGCCCCTCAGTGATGGAGACGAGACGCTTCGACCGAATCAGGTCGTAGACCGTGGAGCGCCCGTACTTAAGCCGCGCCATGACCTCCGGAACAGTCAGCAGCACGGGAGCGGCGGTGCTCATCCTGCATCTCCTTCCTGACCGATCTGATCGCACAGGGCTTCGCGTGCGGTGTCGCGGTTGTGCTGGAGGCCGCGGGCGATGGTGGCGGCGAGGGCGGATTCGCCGGGGGTGTGGCCGTGGCCGGCGTACTGCCAGTCAGCCAGAACGAGGACGGTGTCCGGTTCGCGGTCGTCGAGGCCGAGGGCTTGTCGTTCTTGGGCGGCGCGGAAGTCAGCACGTGCCTGACGGAGTTCGCCGAGGGTGGTGGAGTAGCGACGGGACTTTGAGGAGAAGTGGCCGCGGAAGCCGAGCATGTGAGCCCAGGCCCATAGGCGGCGATCCGGGTAGAGCGGATCGAGCAACTTGCATGCTTCGATCAGCCGACGAGCGTGGTCCGGTACGCCGTGGCGGTCGAGTTCGGCGAGTTCCCCGATGCGGCGGTCGAGGGTGCCGGTGTTCTCCGCGGCCTTGGTGGCGTATTTGGCGACGTAGGAGGCCACGGCCTGTTCCGTGATGTCGGAGCCGTCCCCGAAGGCCTTGACCGGGCGTACGTCGAGTTGTCGGCCCCATCGGAAGGTGCGCGCCGGTTGGTCGTCGGCGGCGGGCACGGAAACCGAGGTGTACGGGTGCGTGGCGGCGGCATAAATGGCGTCGATAAGGAGATCGATGCTCGCCCAGGACGGGGGCGGGGTGTCGGGTCCGTCGGGTCCGTCGAGGCGGATGATGGCGTGGAAGTGGATGGCGCCGCGCTTCTGGAATTCGGCGACCTTGCCGTAGGAGAGGCGAGCGCATTCCTTCAGTTCACGTTGGGTGAGGCCGGCGCGGGCGGCGATCTCGCGCCGTAGGCGGGTGGTGAAGCGCTGCCACAGGTCGCCGGCGTGGTTGTTGAAGAGGACCGCGCCCGCGTAGTCGTAGGTGGCCGGGTCGAGGGCAGTGCCAAGCGCCGGATCGTCGGCCAGGTGGCGGGTGCCGCAGCGGCAGGTACGGCGGTCGGGCCGGTTGTGGACCGGGCCGAAGGACGGGGCGGTGAAGGTGGCGAAGACGCGGGGGTGGTCGCGGACAGTGGTGGGGATGTCGCGGCGGTCGTCGCCGGCGAGTCCGGCGCGGATCAGGTGGTAGGTGTCCCCGGCGTAGGTGAAGGCGCAGGAGGGGCAGCGGGATGCGCGGCGGTTGCCGCATGCGAGCCGGAGCCGGCCGCCCGGTTCGGTCTCGGTGGTGTAGTGGTGCAGGGTCTCGCCGGTGGTCTTGTCTTTGGTGAGGGACCAGCCGGTGAGGTGGATCGGGTCGGAGCAGCCGCCGGTGCGGCGGATCTGGCCTTGCCAGCGGTCGAAGTCGTCGGCCGAGGCCACCCGAAGCAGGTCGCCGAGAGTGATCTGATCCAGGCCCGTCGGGATGGTGGGGGTGGTCATGCCGCGCCCCCGATACTGATCAGGGCCGCGGTGATCAGCAGGAAGCCGCCGAGGCGGGTGAGGTCGACGGCTCGTTCCAGGCGGGTGAACTTGGCGACCGCGATGCGGGACAGCTCTGCGATGTACTGCGCGCTGCGGTAAGTGGTCAGTTCTGCGTCGATCTGTTCGGCGGTCAGGGTGGCCCAGAGCGGGAAGCCGCGGCGGTGGGAGCCGCCCAGGTTGGGGCGGACCGATCCCAGCAGCAGTCCGGCCGCCGCGATGAGCAGACCCGTCCCAAGACCGGCCACCACGACAGCGGCCGGACTCAGGGGGACGTCTTTGGCGACGGTCCAGCCGCCGGCGAACACGGCGCCGACGAAGGCGAGCAGGAGAGCGGCCTTGTTGTCGGTGCGGGCGATCTCGGCTTTCACTTCGGCCAGCGCCGCGGTCCGGTTCTCCGAGGTGCTCATGCCGCCACCTGCCAGACGGAACGGGGTGTGTGCGTGGTGCGGGCGCCGGTGCCCTTGCACGCCCCGCAGTGGGCGGTGACCGTGTGCAGGTGGCCGTGGTGGTTGCGTCCGCCGACGGTGACCTTGACGGAGGCGAAGCCGTCGCAGTCCGGGCAGATCCGCGGCGCGGGGCGGGTGCGCTGGGTCATGATGGAGGTTCCTTCCGGTTGTCGAGATCGGGTAGGGGAACGGCTCCCGGGCGGCGGATGCTTGGCGGTATCGAGGCCGCCCGGGGGTCGGTCAACGTCCCTTGCGGTCGGAGGCGAGCAGGGAGCGGATCACCAGCGCGCACACGGCGAGGGATGCGGCGGTGATGGCGACCGTCAGGAGCATCGAGACCAGCACCACGCCGACGACCAGGACGACCGCGGTGCCGGCGCCGACGAGGGCAAGCACGCTGCCGGGGGTGATCTGCACCGTCGGGCGGGAGGACGCCGCAGCCGGGGCCGGGGCGGGCGTCTGGTTGCGGCAGAAGCAGTCGGTGGGGGCGTGCGGGTGGCCGGGCAGGGCCGCGGTGGTGATGACCGGGATGATCTCGCCGGTCGGAGTGGGGTTGACCGGGATGCGGGGTTCGAACACGGGTTGGTCTCCCTTCACTTGGGCGTGGTGGCGGTGTCGATGGCGGGGGCTAGGACGCTGTCGGCCAGGAGGTAGCCGCCCAGCAGCAGGACGATCACGAGCCACCAGGGCGGGCGCACGAGCTTGACGCCGACCAGGCCCAGACAGGCGATGAAGAACCACAGCGGAACAGACATGGAGCTGTCTCCTTGGGGTGTCAGCGGACGCGGCAGCGGTGGCCCTGGGCGGCGACCATGGCCGCGGACGGCTCTTCGTATTCGGCCGACCAGCCGCAGTCCTCAGCGGCGCAGGCGGCGACGTAGGCGATGTGGCCGCGCTTGCCGTGGGAGGTGCCGACGGTGACCTGACCGACGC
Source organism: Streptomyces sp. NPDC039462 (assembly GCF_055639375.1). Lineage (NCBI taxonomy): Bacteria > Bacillati > Actinomycetota > Actinomycetes > Kitasatosporales > Streptomycetaceae > Streptomyces > Streptomyces sp. NPDC039462. The sequence continues at coordinate 399,304 of NZ_JBVKAO010000009.1, read as the reverse complement.
GGCGCAGTTCACGGAAGATCCGGTAGAGGCCCATGAGTGGTGCTCCTTTCAGCTCAGGCGAGTTGGGCGGCGATGGCGTCGGCCATTGGAGCCGGGACGCCAAGGCGGGCGCGCAGCGTGTCGATGTCGATCGGGGTGCCGGTACGCGCGTGGTGGTCGTCGGCGACCTTGCGGGCGTGGTCCACGAGCGCAGCCGGAACCGCGGGCGCCGGCGCCGGGACAGCAGCAGTGGCGGGAAGGACCGGATCGGGCGCAGGAACCGCAGTAGGCAGAGCCGGGGGTGCCTCTTCGGCAGCAACCGGGCTGGGCTGCGGGGCCGCATCCGGCTCGGAGGCCCGTGTCGTCGAGGCCGGCTCAGCCAGTGTCGGAGTGGGTGCGTGGGCGAGCAGCGTGCCGCCGAGGAAGGCGAGTGCGGGCCAGCCGGCGACGCCGAAGCGCAGCCAGGCTGGCGGGTGCCCGAGGTCGAGGAATCCGGCGGTGGCGACGTTGGCGCCGAGCGAGGCGACCAGGGCGATCAGGAACCAGCACCAGGCGAGCCGGGACGATCCGCCGTTGCGCAGTCGGCGCCAGGCAGCCACCAGGAGCAGGTCGACGGAGACGGGGTAGGCCCATGCCTTCCATCCGGTCTGGCCGGCCGCGGCGGCAAGGTCATGCAGGTGGGCGAAGGACAGCGCACCGGCAATCACGGCTTGGATCAGTACGGCGTCCGGGCGGATCGAGCGGGGCATGTCTTCACCTCCTTTGCGGGGTTGGAGCCGGGACGGGGCGGGGAGTCGTGTCCGGCCGCCCGGTCCCGGCGGTGATCAGGTGGTGGGGGCTTCGCCGCTGCCCCAGCAGGTGAGGCACAGGGCGGACTGTTCGTCAGCGGTGGCGCGTCCCTTACGGGTGCCGACGCGGACGGTTTCGGCGATCTCGCCCTTGCCCTTGCAGTCCGGACACTTCTTCGCCCGGGGCGTGGCGGCCGGCTTACGGGCACGTGCAGCCATAAGCGGATCTCCTCTTCGGGGATCAGGCATGGAAGGGGTAGGGACCTGGCGCGAGGCGGTCACGCCAACCGGTGCAGCGGGAAGAGGTCAGGCGGCTTCGACGACGGCTGCGGGCACCGTGGGGTCGGCGTCGACCAGCGGTCGGAAGCGGTCCAGTTCCGGGATGTCCGGGGTGAGGTGCGCGTGCTTGTTGCAGGCGGACACGGCCGCGCGCATCGAGGTGTGCGGGGTGCGGATGCGGTTCCACTCACCCGTGGAGTAGCCGACAATCGCCATGCCGCGGCGGCTGTTGGGGATTTGTGTGGCGGCGAAGACCGCGTGCGGGGAGATGTCGCCGAAGGTCATCTTTGCGGTCGACTCGTCGTTGACGCGGTGCACGATCCGGCCCGTGAGCTGAGCGCGGAGCATGGTGATCCCATCCCCGAGTTCGGAGCCGAAGCGCTGCCCGTAGATGTCCAAGAACATGCCCGCAGCGCGGCCGAGCTGAGCCAGGCGGACCAGCGCGGTGATGATGCGGTCGCGTCGCGGATCGTTGCGTTTGGTACTCATGGCCAGTTCGGCGATCTCGTCGATGGTGATCACGACGGGGACCGGGCGCAGGGATTCGGGGAGATCCCAGATGTTCGCGGCGATCTCCGCGTCGGGGGTGTCGGCGCTGATCCGCTGTTCGCAGCGGATGAGTTCGTAGATGTTCTCCATCCGCGCCACGAGCGCTTCAAGGAGATCGGCGGCATCGTCGGGGTTGTCCACCAGCGCGGAGAAGCGACGGGCGAACGGGCCCAGTTCGATCCTTTTGCAGTCGATGCCAACCAGCGCCACCGGCTGTGAGGCGAGTTCTTTGATCACGGTGCGCTGGAAGACGGACTTACCCGACTGTGTCGCGCCGGCGGTCACCGAGTGCGGCGTCTCGCGGTAGTCGCGGTAGTGCACCGAGCCGTCTTCCACCAGCGCCACCGGGATCTTCAACAGGGCACGGTCCGTCTTGAGCGGCATGTGTACGTGCTTGAGGACATCGAAGCCCGTCAGCGTCAGCTCGATGACGCCCGGCTTGATCTCCCGCGAGATGACCTGATGCACCGCGAAGGAGTGCCGCAAGCGGTCGCCGGCGGCGGAGAACTCGAACGCGTCCTGCCCCGGCCACATCCTGATCCGCAGCTTCACCCCTGTGCGGGTCGGACGCAGCCACAGCAGCCGCGGCACCCGCTGACGGGGAATCTCCCGCTTGAACATGCGGGCCATGGCCAGCCGGAACCGGGAGGCCGGCATGGTCAGATGGCAGGCATCCATCACATCCGCGTAGCGCAGCCGGATACGCAGCACCGTGAAGACGATCCCGAAGCTCATCCAGTACCAGGCGGGGCGCCGCCACCGCAACAGACCCGCGGCAGCGACCACCACCAGCACGAAGGCGAGTAACCACCACACGATTAGGCAGCCTTCGGCTTCGAGGCGGCAGCCGCCAGGGACGTAACCGCGACCGCGCGGAAAGCGATGCCGTGCCGCTTCTGGCCGTTGAACTCGTTCTCCCACGCCGAGGCCACCAGACCCGTCAGGGCAACCGGCGTGCCCATGGACAGTTCTCCCGTGATGCCCGGCTGCGGAACGGTGACCTTCAGGATCTCCACCTCGTCGTTCACGGAGAACATCACGTCCACGGTCATCAGCGTGACGCCCTCGGCGTCCGTGGCGATCTCACCGGTACGGCGATCCTTCACCTTGGGCTGCGGAGCCTTGGCCACCATCACGGTGGCAGCGGAGGTGTCGACGGGAATCTGACGCATGACTTGTGCTCCTAGATTCGGTCCACTTGACGTACTTGGTACGCCAACCTTGGTTCGAGAGTGCACCTGTCCTACTTGGTATGTCAAGTGGATGGTCTCGACTCGTGTCGGTGCGATGTGCTGCACTTGGTACAACAACCGTGGAGAGGGGCTATGGCCGAGTTCACCGGGCGCGCGGCGTACTTGCAGATCGCCGACGAGTTCAAGGGCAAAATCCGAGACGGGGAACTGGCCCCGGGGGACAAGCTGCCCTCAGAGTCCGAGCTGATGACTCGTCACGGCGTCTCGCGGACCGTCGCACGACAGGCGATCTCTCGTCTGCGTGAGGACGGATACGCAACCTCTCATCAGGGCAAAGGCAGTTTTGCCGCCATGCCCGGCGAGAGTACCGAGACAAAGCGAAGCCCGGAGTTCGAGCAGATCACCAAGTACCTGTCGGAGGTTCGCCGGGATGTGCGTCTGCTCGCCGAGCGGATGGAGCAGCTCGAAGATCTCGTGAAGCAACAGACGCAAGCGAAGTGATCACCGCGTCGGCGCGGGACGTAAGGGCGGTTATCTCGTCGCCAAGTCCCCTGATCTGGTCGATCAGTTCCGTCCGTTCTTGTGGGGTCAGTGCCATCGTGTTCCCCTCGCCGCACGTTCGAGCTAACAGCCCCTCCGGTTGTCAGCAACGCTAGGACCGGAGCGAGGCACCACCCCGGAAAAACTCTCCGGGGTCGCGTGAGGAGACGGGGAGACGCTCTTGCCATGCGAGGAATGACGACGAACCTGACGATCGGCGAACGAGTTGCTTGGTACCGCCGGCGCCGCGGCATCTCCCAGGAAGTCTTGGCTGGACTCGTCGGCCGCACAGTCGACTGGTTGAGCAAGGCCGAGAACAACCGGCTGGAGTTGGACCGGCTGTCGGTCATCAAGTCGCTAGCCGACGCGCTGGACGTGACCCTTGGTGACTTGCTCGCCGAACCCACTCTCATGGACTGGACAGCGGACAGCGGAACCCGAACTGTTCCGGCGCTGCGCTCAGCGCTCATGAACTACCGCCAGCTCACGCCACTCTTGGGGGTGGTCACAGAGGGAGAACCGAGCCCGCTCGACGAACTGCGGGACAATGTCGCGGAGGTGTGGGACGCCTACCAAAACTCGCGGTACGGGTTCGCGACGCGCCGCCTGCCTCTCCTCCTGGCCGACGTGCTTATCGCTGCCCAGGCGTACAGCGGGCAAGAGCGCGAACAGGCACACGAGTTGATGGCGATGACCTACCAGGGCGCCGCTATGGTGTTGACCAAGGTAGGTGAAACAGACCTTGCCTGGATCGCAGCGGACCGTGGCTTGGCCGCGGCACAGCAGTCGGGCAATCAGGTCGTCACAGGCTCGCTCTTCCGATCCGTAGCGCACTGCCTACTGTCCAACGGGCGATTCGACGCAGCCGTCCAGCTCGTCGGCGATGCATCGGAATACCTTCGTCCGGGACTCGAAAATGCTGACCCCGAGTTCTTGTCGATCTACGGAACACTTTTCCTCGCTGGATCGATGGCCGCGGCCCGCGCGGAGGATCGGTCCACAACTCGCGAGTTTCTTGCCGAAGCCGACCGCGCCGCACAGCAGCTCGGACACGACGCCAATCACGTATGGACGGCATTCGGGCCGACCAACGTCGCCATTCACCGTGTGGCCACATCGGCGGAACTCGGAGACATGCAGGTAGCCGTCGACCTCGGGCCACAGATCGATACGAGTGCCTTGCCGACCGAGCGACGAACGCGCCACAACCTTGAGGTGGCCCGCGCTCTCAGCGCACACAACCGCGCCGACGAGGCCCTTTCAATGGTCCTCGAAGCCGAAGGCTGGGCACCGGAACAAGTGCGGAGTCACTACCTCGCCCGAGAGCTTGTGCTCACCTGGGTGCGGAACCAGCGTGGTCGACCGAGTCGGCCCATGGCGGACCTGGCCCATCGACTTCACGTCGTCTGAGGTAGGTACGCTCAATCGCATGGCCTTGAACGAACACGAAGCGAAGATGGCGCATCCGCGAATGGCCGCGGGTGCGCTCTTCTTTGATGCCGCGGGGCGACTTCTCATGGTTGAGCCCACGTACAAGGACTACTGGGACATCCCCGGCGGGTACGTCGAGACGGGGGAGTCGCCCCTTCAGGCGGCGGTCCGCGAGGTGCAAGAAGAGCTCGGAATCTCCGCTCCCCTGGGACGTCTCTTGGCTGTCGACTGGGCGCCCAGCGACACGGAGGGGGACAAAGTCCTGTACCTCTTCGACGGAGGGCAGTTGCCCCCGGAGATCCTTGCAGGGGTGACCTTGCAGGAGGGGGAAATCAAGGGGTACGCGTTCCTCTCGTCCCAAGAGATCAGTGAACGAACCATCCCAAGGCTGGCTCGAAGGCTCATGGCCGCGATCGACGCCCGGTCGGGGGCCACGCCGATCTACCTCGAACATGGTCGTCAGCCCAAGGGCGTAGCCGCGTAGAGCTTGCCGGGAACCACGACCCGCTAGACGCAGCGCGGTAGAACTTTCCCTACTTCATCAAGGCTCGCTGCGCTCGCGGCCGTCCATGGCCAGCCGCGAGCGCCAACCATCCCTTGGCCGGGGCTTTGGCCCCTGGTGATGTGGGTGAGCCCACCGCGTGCCGCCGCCGCGATCCGGCCTTGGAGGGGGAAGACCTCAAGAGCCGTAGGACCTCAAGCGCACGCACGGACACACCCCATCAAGACCACAGACCCGAGCCGTCCCCGAAGGGGATCAATCCAAGGACCGAGGGCCACACATCAGCGGGGCGGCGCCGGTCGGCCGCCGCCCCGCTGCCTCCATGTCTCCGCCACCGGCTGCGCGGCGGCGTCCGCCCGTCACCACCCACAAGCGGCCAAAACCCAGCACCGGGCCATAGGGCACAGGGGAGAGCCGCACAGCAGGTCACAGAAGCTTTGGGTTACCGAATAGGCCGGATCGCGGCGGCGGCACACAGCGGGCTAACCCACCACCCGTGGCCACGACCCCAAGCCAGGATGCTCAACCCCGGAGCCATGGCCGGCCCCCTGCCGCACGCCTCGAAGGCAGCAGGAAGACCGCCCGGCAGCGCACCCGGGCAGGACCCGCACCGCCAGCCGAGCCCGCGGGAGCTTCCAGTGCGCCAGCACGGGATCACCCTGCCGGCCGTGGACCACCATTCGCCGCGGTGGGCAGGAGGTGGGGGAAGGAGAGGTGGGATGGGGGTGGGGAAGGTGGTGGGCTGGGGCGGTCGGCTCCACGGCTTTAGGCAGCCACTTTGGGGCGAGCCTCTAAGATCATGGCCCCGATTCGGACCTTGCGGGCAGGTCCACTGACTGCCCGAATCGCGATGAGCTTAAGGGGCCATGATCACTCGCCCCAAAGCAGCTCCAGCCCAAAGCCGCTCCACCGACCGCGTGGACAGGCTGCGAGCTGTGGAGGGTGCCGTGTTGGCATGCCGGGGGTGGGTGTGGCCGGCAGGCGGTCGGCCGTGGTCGTGGGTCGGCTCAGTGGGGGTGTCTGCCGGTCGGCACCGCTGTCCTGATGCCCAAGGGCAGCACGAACCTGGGAGGGCGCACAAGGTCGTTCAGCCAGTGGGGTGCTCCACCTTGTGCGCCCTCCCAGGACCGTGCCGGGCGAAGCCCATCAGGACAACGGCACCGACCTAGGGAGCACACCATGACCTGCACCAACCCCCAGTGCGACGACGGCATCGTTCCCAACCCGTACGCCGATGACCCCGAGGACGTCACGCTCTGCCCGGACGAGTACCCCGGCTACGACCCGCGCGACTTCCTTGACTACTGCGAGGGCTGAGCACCATGGGCCCCGGTTCCGGCCGGGGCTCACTCTTCCTGCCCGCATGACTAGATCCTCGGGTGGGGAGCTGACATCCGTTACTGACATCAACAGCCACGGACCACCGCAGACAGTAGTGACCTCATACGACTATCGTCACAGGCCAGTGACCTCTCTCACCAGCAGCCCAGTCACTGTTACGAGAATGGGATGATGTCAGGCATGAAGGGACGAGTCCTTGTCGTCGACGACGACACCGCACTGGCCGAGATGCTCGGGATTGTGCTGCGTGGTGAAGGTTTTGAGCCGTCGTTCGTAGCTGATGGCGACAAGGCGCTGGCCGCTTTCAGGGAGGCAAAGCCGGATCTTGTACTGCTCGATTTGATGTTGCCGGGGCGTGATGGCATCGAGGTGTGCCGCCTGATCAGGGCGGAGTCCGGGGTGCCGATCGTCATGCTCACGGCCAAGAGCGACACGGTGGATGTGGTGGTCGGCCTGGAGTCCGGGGCCGACGACTACATCGTCAAGCCGTTCAAGCCGAAGGAGCTCGTGGCCCGGATCCGGGCGCGGCTGCGGAGGTCGGAGGAGCCCGCGCCGGAGCAGCTGGCCATCGGTGACCTGGTCATCGACGTGGCCGGGCACTCCGTGAAGCGGGACGGGCAGTCGATCGCGCTGACGCCGCTGGAGTTCGACCTGCTGGTCGCGCTGGCGCGCAAGCCGTGGCAGGTGTTCACGCGTGAGGTGCTCCTCGAGCAGGTCTGGGGCTACCGGCACGCGGCGGACACCCGTCTGGTGAACGTGCACGTCCAGCGGCTGCGGTCCAAGGTCGAGCGGGATCCCGAGCGGCCGGAGATCGTGGTGACCGTCCGTGGCGTCGGTTACAAGGCCGGACCGAGCTGACGTGACCCGGGACAGTTCCACCTCGGCGCCCGGGGGTCCGGGGGCTCGCTCGGGGCGGACTGGCCCGGCGCGTCGCGCGTCCCGGTTCGGGCGGCTCGTCGACGGCGGGCTGCTGCTGCAGGGCGGGGTGCAGGGCAGCCCTGTGCTCCGGCTCTTCGTGCGCTGGGTGCGCCGTCCGCTGCTGCCCGCCGTGCGGCTGTGGCGGCGCAACATCCAGCTGAAGGTTGTCGTCACGACCCTGCTGATGTCGCTCGGCGTGGTGCTCATGCTCGGCTTCGCCGTCATGAGCTCCGTGAACAACGGCCTGCTCAAGGCCAAGGTGAAGGCGTCGCAGAGCCAGGCCGACGGTGGCTTCCGCGCCGCGCAGGACAGCGTCAACGCGGCGCGGCAGAGCACCGGGCAGGGCCAGGGCCAGGACGGCAGCACGGTTGACGGGCGTAACGCCGCCGTGTGGATGTCCGACCTCGTCGAGCAGCTCTCCAGCGGTGGGCAGAACGCCTTCGCGGTGGTGACGCTGAGCCCCACATCCGCCGGCGACTCCGGCAGTGTGCGCGGGTCGCGGGCCTCGGGCGGCGTGGAGCCGATACTGAGCGTGCCCGAGGAGCTGCGCCGCCAGGTCGACGACGGCACCGGCGTCTACCAGGCCAATACGCGGGTCGTGTACGACGACGGCCGTGAGCCGCAGTCCGCGTTGGTGATCGGCAAGCGGCTGAACGACCTCAACGGCGATCCGTACCAGCTGTACTACCTCTTCCCGCTGACGCAGGAGGAGGAGTCGCTGAACCTGGTGAGGACGACTCTCGCGACCGCCGGGCTCTTCGTCGTGGTGCTCCTGGGCGCCATCGCCTGGCTGGTGGTGCGCCAGGTCGTCACGCCCGTCCGCATGGCCGCGGGCATCGCCGAGCGGCTGTCCGCCGGGCGCCTTCAGGAACGCATGAAGGTCACCGGAGAGGACGACATCGCGCGGCTCGGTGAGGCCTTCAACAAGATGGCGCAGAACCTGCAGCTGAAGATCCAGCAGCTGGAGGAGCTGTCGCGGATGCAGCGGCGGTTCGTGTCCGACGTGTCGCACGAGCTGCGTACGCCGCTGACGACGGTACGGATGGCCGCCGACGTCATCCACGAGGCGCGGGTGGACTTCGATCCGGTGACCGCACGGTCGGCGGAGTTGCTCGCCGACCAGCTGGACCGGTTCGAGTCGCTGCTCGCGGATCTGCTGGAGATCAGCAGGTTCGACGCGGGGGCGGCCGCGCTGGAGGCCGAGGCGATAGATCTCCGTGAGGTCGTCCGCCGGGTCGTCGGCGGCGCGGAGCCGCTCGCCGAGCGCAAGGGCACCCACATACGCGTCGTGGGGGACCAGCAGCCGGTGGTCGCCGAGGCCGACGCGCGGCGGGTGGAGCGCGTGCTGCGCAATCTCGTCGTCAACGCCGTGGAGCACGGTGAGGGCAAGGACGTCGTGGTGCGGCTCGCCGCCGCGGGCGGCGCGGTCGCCGTCGCGGTGCGGGACTACGGAGTGGGACTCAAGCCGGGCGAGGCGACCCGGGTCTTCAGCCGTTTCTGGCGGGCGGACCCGGCACGCGCGCGTACGACGGGTGGTACGGGCCTCGGCCTCTCCATCGCCCTGGAGGACGCGCGGCTGCACGGCGGCTGGTTGCAGGCGTGGGGCGAGCCGGGCGGTGGCTCGCAGTTCAGGCTTACGTTGCCGAGGACGGCGGACGAGCCGTTGCGGGGCTCGCCGATACCGCTGGAGCCCGACGATTCGCGGCGCCACCGCGGGCTGAACGACGCGGGGCTGCCCCTCGGGGGCGGGAACAAGCTGGCCACGGTTCCCGCGCAGTCCTCCGCGCAGTCCTCCGCGCAGGCGTCCTCGGCGACGTCCGAGCGGGTTCCGCCGCCCGTGCCGGCGAAGGGGCCCATAGCGCCGCGGCTGCTGCACACCGGGCCCGTGGACCCGACGGCGTTGCCCGGCAGCGGGGCGCGGGTCGTGGCGCGTCGGCAGATGGATGACGAGCCGCAGGGTGGGGCCGGCGGCCAGAGCGGTCCGAGCGGTCCGAGTGGTGCGGGTGGCGTGAGCGACCCGGGTGGCGTGGGTGGCGCCGGTGACCCGAGCGGCCCGAGTGGCCCGAGCGGTCCAAGTGGCCCGAGTGGTGCACGTGAGGCCAGTGGTGCGAGTGAGTCCAGTCGCCCGAGTGGTGACGGCGCCGGGCAGGCGGACAGGGAAGAGGAGAACACTCGTGGGCGCTGATCCCGACGGGCGCGGCCGCCGTACGGGCCGCAGGCGTCCCCTGCGCACCGGACTCCTGCTGGGCAGCTGCGGCGCACTCCTCGCCGGGTGCGCCTCGATGCCGGACAGCGGGAATCTGAAGTCCGTCGACGCCTCGCAGCGTCCGGACTCGCAGTCGCAGGTCCGTGTCTACGCCATGCCGCCGCGCGAGGGCGCCCGGCCCATCGAGATCGTCCAGGGCTTCCTGGAGGCGCTGACCAGTGATGACCCGCAGTTCGCGATGGCGCGCAAATACCTGACCAAGAAGGCGTCGCGGGAGTGGCACCCGGAGGAGTCCGCGACGGTGCTCGCCGACGGGCCCAACCCCGACGCGGGCAACGCGGGCAACGAGGGTGAGGGCAGCCGCCGCTACTCCCTGACCGGGCACCAGGTCGCGAGGGTCGACGAACAGCATGCCTACCGCCCCGAGGACGGGGCGTACAGCCAGTCCGTGCACCTCAGCCAGAACGGCGGCCCGGGTGGGAACGAGTGGCGCATCGACCAGCCGCCGCCGGGCGTGGTGCTCGGCGAATCGGACTTCCAGCGGATCTACCGGCCCGTCAACAAGTACTACTTCGCCGGGCCCACCGGTGCGGGCGTGAGCGGCCGGACGGGGCTCGTCGCGGACCCCGTCTACATCCGGCAGCGCATAGACCCGCTGACGCAGACGGTGAAGACGCTGCTCAAGGGGCCGACCAACTGGCTGCGCCCGGTGGTGCTCTCGAGCTTCCCCAGCGGCACGGAGCTCAAGGACCCCGAGAAGACGCTGACGCCGGACGACCAGAACAGGCTGACCGTGCAGCTGAACAGCCGCTCGGACGGCGCCGGGCAGACCAAGTGCAAGGAGATGGCGGCGCAACTGCTCTTCACCTTGCAGGACTTGACGCCTTCGGGGGTCGAGCAGGTGACGCTGCAGCGTTCCAACGGCTCGATGCTGTGTGTGCTGAGCCAGGAGCGTGCCGAGACCGTCGCGGCACACCGCAGTGCGGACCGCCCCGACTACCAGTACTTCGTCGACGAGGAGCACCGGCTGGTCCGGATGTCCGCCAACTCCGGGAGCGCGGCGGATCCGGAGCCGGTGACGGGCGTCCTCGGCACCGGCGACCAGCCGTTGCGCTCGGCGGCGGTCTCGCGGGACGAGCAGCGTGCGGCCGGAGTGTCGCTCGACGGCAAGTCGCTGTACACGGGGTCGCTGCTCTCGGACGACCCGCTCGGCAAGGCGGAGCTGCGCAGCAAGGCGAAGTCGGAGGAGGACCGCCTCTCCACGCCCAGTTGGGACGGCCGGGGCAATCTGTGGGTGGCCGACCGTGATCCGAAGAGGCCGCGGCTGCTCTGGCTCGACCAGGGCGTGGGCAAGCCGGTCGAGGTCGAGGTGCCCGCGCTGGACGGGCGCATCCAGGAGGTGCGCGTGTCGGCCGACGGCGTGCGCATCGCCTTCCTCGTGGAGAAGGACGGCAAGCAGTCCCTGTGGATCGGCCGGGCCGAGCGGGGCGTCGGCAAGGGGGAGCGGCCCGAGATCTCCGTCCTCGACCCCACTCCGGCGGCACCGCGGATGGAAGAGGTCACGGCCATGTCGTGGGCGGGCGGGAGCCGCCTCGTGGTGGTCGGCAGGGAGACCGGTGGCGTGCAGCAGATCCGGTACGTCCAGTGCGACGGCTCGGTGCTGCCGGGCACCGCGCTGCCCGGCCTGACCGGCGTCAAGGAGATCGCGGCGTCCGAGGACGAGCGGCAGCCGCTGGTGGCCCACTCGGACGACGGGATCGTGCGGCTGCCGACGGGTTCGCAGTGGCAGACGGTCGTGAAGGAAGGGCTGGCGCCGGTCTATCCGGGCTGACTCGGCTGACCTTGGTGCGGCCCTCGGCGGACGTGTCGTCATCGGCGGGCGGTTGTCCACAGGGGGTTGTCCACAGGGGTGGCCGGGCGGTGGGCGGCTTGGCACAGTGGGGGCATGCGGGGGTGGTGGCAGGACCTCACCGACCTGGTGCTGCCGGCCGAGTGCGGAGGCTGCGGGGAGCCCCGGGCGGCGCTCTGCGACGAGTGCCGTGCCGCCCTGTGCGGGGCCGTGCCGCGCCGGGTGCGGCCTGAGCCTGAGCCGCCCGGGCTGCCCGTGGTGCACGCCGCCGCGCCGTACGAGGACGCCGTCCGGGCCGTGCTGCTCGCGCACAAGGAGCGGGGCGCCCTGGGGCTCGCCGCGCCCCTGGGGGCGGCGCTCGCCGGAGCCGTGTGCGCAGGCCTGCGGGGCCATTCCGAGCGCGAGGCCGTGTGCGGCGGTCTGCCGGGCGAATCCGGGGCCCACGGTGATAGCGGGGCGCGAACGTGGGTAAGCGGCACACAGGATGGTCCACAGGGGCGTGTGATGCTGCCGTTGTCACTCGTGCCTGTGCCGTCCGCGCGGGCCGCTGTGCGGGCCCGCGGGCACGACCCGGTGCGGCGGATCGCCCTTGCCGCGGCGGGTGAGCTGCGGCGGGCGGGAATCCCGGCGCGGGTGCTCGGGGTGCTGCGGCAGCGGCGTGCGGTGGCCGACCAGTCGGGGCTCGACTCCCGGCAGCGGCAGGCCAATCTGGCGGGCGCCCTGGAGGTGACCGCAGGGGGCGGCCGACTGCTGGCGGGCGGTGGCCGGATCGTGGTCGTCGACGACCTGATGACGACCGGTGCCTCATTGGCGGAGGCCGCCCGCGCATTACGTGCCCTGCGCACGGAAGAGAACGCCGGAGCGGAGGGCGTACGAGAACCGGGAACGGGGGTTGTACGAAGGTCGGTATTGGGCTGCGAGAACACGGTCGACGCCGCCGTTGTCGCCGCGTCGCCGGATTCTTTCGAAATAAACCGGAACTGACTGAGAACTTGCATCGTTGCAGGTGATGAGAGGGTCGTTACACCTGAATGGAGGTACGCCGCAGTAGAGGGTGACGACATCCGTCCGGGCGAGATATGTTCGGTTGTGAGGAATGGCGGACGCCGTCCCTCGCATATCGGAATACCGGTCCGTGCTGGTCCGTGGTTTTCGCAATCACCCGGGCCGGTGGGGTGGAGATCTTGCCCACGGGGGAGGAGGAGGTGGAAGTCACCGAGTCCGAGGCCCCGGGAGTCACCGGGGTCTGGTGCAAAAGGGAGATGCTCCGCATCCGAAGCGGAGCGATCCGGGAACGGAGTTCTGCGTGGACATCGTCGTCAAGGGCCGCAAGACCGAGGTGCCCGAGCGGTTCCGCAAGCACGTGGCCGAGAAGCTGAAGCTGGACAAGATCCAGAAGCTCGACGGCAAGGTGATCAGCCTCGACGTCGAGGTGTCCAAGGAAACCAACCCGCGTCAGGCCGACCGTTCCGACCGTGTGGAGATCACGCTCCGCGGGCGTGGACCCGTGATCCGCGCGGAAGCCTCGGCCGCAGATCCGTATGCGGCGCTGGACCTGGCGACGGCCAAGCTCGACGCCAGCCTGCGCAAGCAGCACGAGAAGCGCCACAACCGGCGCGGCAACGGCAGGCTTTCGGCCGCCGAAGTCGCCGAGCGCGTCCCGGACGCGGCGACGCTCAACGGAGACGGCACCCTCGCGCGCGACGAAGAGCCGGACGGCGTACCGGTCAAGAAGATCGGCTCCCTGGAGATCCAGGGTGAAGGTCCCCTCGTGGTCCGCGAGAAGACGCACGTCGCGGCACCCATGTCACTCGACCAGGCGCTCTACGAGATGGAACTGGTCGGACACGACTTCTACCTGTTCGTCGACTCCGAGACCAAGGAACCCAGCGTCGTCTACCGACGGCACGCCTACGACTACGGCGTCATCCGCCTCAACACCGACCCCATGGTGGCCAAGGCGGAGACGGGCGGCGGAGGCGGAGCCCTCGGCGGCTGACGACCGCCCCATGACAGCCGAGGTGGTGCCCCTGGAGCGCCTGTGCGCCCCCAGGGGCACCACCGTGCGCCCAGTGCGCGCACCGCACCGGCGCCGGGCATGAAATCATGGGCGAGCCGGTCAACCGGTGTGCTGCCGCCTGGGGTTGGCGCAGCAGAAGCACAACAGGCCGCGGCCTTCATGGGGGAGGAACGATGGCGGACAGCTTCGGACCGATGCGTCACCAGGGTGCCGGCGACGGCATCGGCATCGGCACGGACGCGGGCGCCCCACGCAAGGAGCCCATCCGGGTCCTTGTGGTGGATGACCACGCCCTCTTCCGCCGCGGCCTGGAGATCGTCCTCGCCGCCGAGGAGGACATCCAGGTCGTCGGAGAGGCGGGCGACGGCGCGGAGGCGGTGGACAAGGCCGCCGATCTGCTGCCCGACATCGTGCTCATGGACGTACGCATGCCGAAGCGGGGCGGCATCGAGGCGTGCACCTCCATCAAGGAGGTGGCGCCCAGCGCCAAGATCATCATGCTGACGATCAGCGACGAGGAAGCCGACCTCTACGACGCCATCAAGGCGGGCGCCACCGGCTATCTCCTCAAGGAGATCTCCACGGACGAGGTGGCGACGGCCATCCGCGCGGTGGCGGACGGGCAGTCGCAGATCAGCCCGTCGATGGCGTCCAAGCTGCTCACCGAGTTCAAGTCGATGATCCAGCGCACCGACGAGCGGCGGCTCGTCCCCGCGCCCCGGCTGACCGACCGGGAGCTCGAAGTGCTCAAGCTCGTCGCCACCGGCATGAACAACCGTGACATCGCCAAGGAGTTGTTCATCTCGGAGAACACCGTGAAGAACCACGTGCGCAACATCCTGGAGAAGCTGCAGCTGCACTCCAGGATGGAGGCCGTGGTCTACGCGATGCGGGAGAAGATCCTCGAGATCAGGTGAGGGCCCGCACCAGCTCGGCGGTGAGCTCGGGGCGGTTCACCCGCTCCACCCGCACCGCGTCGCAGCCGACCCAGGACGCCGCCTCAAGCAGCGCCTGCGCCATCGGGGCCACCGCCTTCGGGGTGTCGAGCGCCACCTGCCTGGCGACCAGGGTGCTGCCCTCGCGCGCGGGGTCGACCCGGCCGAGGAGCCTGCCGCCCGCGAGCAGCGGCATCGCGAAATAGCCGTGGATCCGCTTCGGCTTGGGCACATACGCCTCCAGGCGGTGCGTGAACCCGAAGATCCGCTCGGTGCGCGCCCGCTCCCAGATCAGTGAGTCGAAGGGCGACAGGAGCGTGGTGCGGTGCCGGCCGCGGGGCGTCGTCTCCAGGGCCTTCGGGTCCGCCCAGGCCGGCTTGGCCCAGCCCTGGACCATCACCGGCACCAGGCCCGAGTCCGCGACCACGGCGTCGAACTGCTCGCCCTTGAGCCGGTGGTAGTCGGCGATGTCCGCGCGCGTGCCGACGCCCAGCGCCTCACCGGCCAGCCGGACCAGGCGGCGCAGACACTCCGTGTCGTCCAGGTCGTCGTGGAGCAGGGTGTCCGGGACGGCGCGCTCCGCCAGGTCGTACACCCGCTTCCAGGAGCGGCGCTCGGTGCACACCACCTCGCCGTACATCAGCGCCCGCTCGACGGCGATCTTCGACTCGGACCAGTCCCACCACTCGCCCTTGTTCTTCGCGCCGCCCAACTCCGTGGCGGTGAGCGGGCCTTCGGCGCGGAGCTGCTTGATGACCTGGTCGTACGCCCCGGCGGGCAGGTCGTGGTGCCACTGCGGGCGGGCGCGGTAGGCGCGGCGGCGGAAGGCGAAGTGCGGCCACTCCTCGATGGGGAGGATGCAGGCGGCGTGCGACCAGTACTCGAAAGCGTGCGTGTCCGTCCAGTACGCCGCTTCCACGGTGTCGCGGCCTACGGCGCCCAGGCGTGCGTACGGAATGAGTTCGTGCGAGCGGGCCAGGACCGAGATCGTGTCGAGCTGGACCGCGCCCAGGTGGCGCAGCACGCCCCGGACCCCGGACCTTCGGTCGGGGGCTCCCAGGAAGCCCTGCGCGCGCAGGACCATGCGGCGTGCCTCGTCGGCGGAGAGTTCGATGGCGGGGCTCGGCAGGCTCGTCATGGTCCGAACGATAGGCGGCGGCACTGACATTGGGGCGGGCCCGGTCGGCGCAGGGGCTCTTCGTGGAGGGGCCTCACGCCCTCGCGGGCAGGTACGGGTGCGGTGACGGCATGCCGAGGTCCGAGGGGAGCAGCGAGCCGACCCAGCAGTCACGGAGCGTCTCCTTGTTGAGCATGCCCGCGCGGTGGACGCCCTCCACGGTGAAGCCGGCCTTCTCCACGACCGCCCGCGAGCCGGTGTTGCCGACCTCCGCGCGCCACTCCAGGCGAGTGCACCGCAGGTCCGTGAAGGCCCAGCGGGCGAGGGCGAGCACGGCCTCCCGCATATAGCCGCGGCCCCGGTGCTCCTTGGCCGTCCAGTAGCCGATCTCCCAGGTGCCCGAGCGGGGGTGGTGCAGGCTGGCGGCGGCGAGCAGGGGGCCGCCTTCACGGGGACGTACGGCGAAGGTGTATTCCGTGTCGTTGCGCCAGCCCGCTGGGACCATGGCGTGCACGAAGTCCTCGGCGTCCACGCGCGCGTACGGCGAGGGAATGGTGGTCCAGCGCTGGATGTCCGGGTCCTGGCAGGCCGCGTGGGTCTCGTCGATGTCCTCGGGTGTGAAGACACGCAGGAACAGACGTTCGGTGGTGAGGGTGACGGGCTCCATCAAGCGATGATGAGGGGGCGCCGCCCCGGGAGCCAGTACTTTTCGCCCGCCCTTCGCGATCACCTCTCGCGGGGCACTCGGGGGCGCGACCCGGCACCTTCGGCGCCCCTCGTCCGTTGACCTCATGGCACACCTCCCGGCGCGGCCCGGTCCTCGCATACGATGGCCGGTGCCCGACGAGTAAAACCGACCATGCCAGGCCCGACCGGCAAGGAGACCAACCCCCGTGTCCGTCCTCTCGAAGATCATGCGTGCAGGCGAAGGCAAGATCCTGCGCAAGCTGCACCGCATCGCGGACCAGGTCAACTCCATCGAAGAGGACTTCGTCAGCCTCTCCGACGCCGAGCTGCGCGCGCTGACCCAGGAGTACAAGGAGCGATACGCCGACGGCGAGACGCTCGACGACCTCCTTCCCGAGGCCTTCGCGACGGTCCGCGAGGCCGCCAAGCGCGTCCTGGGCCAGCGCCACTACGACGTCCAGATGATGGGCGGCGCCGCGCTGCACATGGGCTACGTCGCGGAGATGAAGACCGGTGAGGGCAAGACCCTCGTCGGCACCCTGCCCGCTTATCTGAACGCCCTCTCCGGCAAGGGCGTCCACCTGATCACGGTCAACGACTACCTGGCCGAGCGCGACTCCGAGATGATGGGTCGCGTCCACAAGTTCCTGGGCCTGACCGTCGGCTGCATCCTGGCCAACATGACGCCGGCCCAGCGCCGCGAGCAGTACAACTGCGACATCACCTACGGCACGAACAACGAATTCGGCTTCGACTACCTGCGCGACAACATGGCGTGGTCGAAGGACGAGCTGGTGCAGCGCGGCCACAACTTCGCCATCGTCGACGAGGTCGACTCCATCCTCGTCGACGAGGCCCGTACGCCGCTGATCATCTCCGGCCCCGCCGACCAGGCCACCAAGTGGTACGGCGACTTCGCCAAGCTGGTCACGCGCCTCACGAAGGGCGAGCCCGGCAACCAGCTCAAGGGCATCGAGGAGACCGGGGACTACGAGGTCGACGAGAAGAAGCGCACCGTCGCCATCCACGAGTCCGGTGTCGCCAAGGTCGAGGACTGGCTGGGCATCGACAACCTCTACGAGTCGGTGAACACGCCGCTCGTGGGTTATCTGAACAACGCCATCAAGGCCAAGGAACTCTTCAAGAAGGACAAGGACTACGTCGTCATCGACGGCGAAGTCATGATCGTCGACGAGCACACCGGCCGTATCCTCGCCGGCCGCCGCTACAACGAGGGCATGCACCAGGCGATCGAGGCGAAGGAAGGGGTGGACATCAAGGACGAGAACCAGACCCTTGCGACCATCACCCTCCAGAACTTCTTCCGCCTCTACAAGCGCGAGGGCTACGACAGCGGCCTCTCCGGCATGACCGGTACGGCCATGACCGAGGCCGCCGAGTTCCACCAGATCTACAAGCTGGGCGTCGTGCCGATCCCGACGAACCGGCCGATGGTCCGCGCCGACCAGTCCGACCTGATCTACCGCACCGAGGTCGCGAAGTTCGCCGCCGTCGTCGACGACATCGCCGAGAAGCACGAGAAGGGTCAGCCGATCCTGGTCGGCACGACCTCCGTCGAGAAGTCGGAGTACCTCTCCCAGCAGCTGTCCAAGCGCGGCATCCAGCACGAGGTGCTCAACGCCAAGCAGCACGACCGTGAGGCGACCATCGTCGCCCAGGCCGGCCGCAAGGGCGCCGTGACCGTCGCCACGAACATGGCCGGCCGTGGTACGGACATCAAGCTCGGCGGCAACCCCGACGACCTCGCCGAGGCGGAGCTGCGCCAGCGCGGCCTCGACCCCGTCGAGCACGCCGAGGAGTGGGCCGCCGCGCTGCCCGCCGCCATGGAGAAGGCCGAGCGGGCCGTCAAGGCCGAGTTCGAAGAGGTCAAGGAGCTCGGCGGCCTCTACGTGCTGGGCACGGAGCGGCACGAGTCGCGCCGTATCGACAACCAGCTGCGTGGTCGTTCCGGCCGTCAGGGCGACCCCGGCGAGTCCCGCTTCTACCTGTCGCTCGGTGACGACCTGATGCGCCTCTTCAAGGCGCAGATGGTCGAGCGCGTGATGTCCATGGCCAACGTGCCGGACGACGTGCCCATCGAGAACAAGATGGTGACCCGCGCGATCGCCTCCGCGCAGTCCCAGGTCGAGCAGCAGAACTTCGAGACCCGGAAGAACGTCCTCAAGTACGACGAGGTCCTCAACCGGCAGCGCGAGGTCATCTACGGAGAGCGTCGCCGCGTCCTGGAGGGCGAGGATCTGCAGGACCAGATCACGCACTTCATGGACGACACGATCGACGCGTACATCGCCGCCGAGACCGCCGAGGGCTTCGCCGAGGAGTGGGACCTGGACCGGCTGTGGGGCGCCTTCAAGCAGCTCTACCCCGTCAAGGTCACCGTCGAGGAGCTGGAGGAGGCCGCGGGCGACCGCGCGGGCCTCACCGCCGAGTTCATCTCCGAGGCCATCAAGGACGACATCCACGAGCAGTACGCGGCCCGTGAGGCGCAGCTCGGCTCCGACATCATGCGTGAGCTGGAGCGGCGTGTCGTCCTGTCGGTCCTGGACCGCAAGTGGCGCGAGCACCTCTACGAGATGGACTACCTCCAGGAGGGCATCGGCCTCCGTGCCATGGCGCAGAAGGACCCGCTGGTCGAGTACCAGCGCGAGGGCTTCGACATGTTCAACGCCATGATGGACGGCATCAAGGAGGAGTCCGTCGGCTACCTGTTCAACCTGGAGGTCCAGGTCGAGCAGCAGGTCGAGGAAGTCCCCGTCTCGGACGCGGCGCCTTCGCTGACGAAGGACGGCGTGCAGGACGCGGTGCCCGCGGGCGCCGGGACCTCGCGGCCGGAGATCCACGCCAAGGGCCTCGAGGCGCCGCAGCGGCCCGACCGCCTGCACTTCCAGGCGCCGAACGCCGAGGGCGGTGTCGACGAGGGCGACTTCACCACGGACGGCTCCGAGGTGCGGTCCGAGGCGGACGGGATGACCCGTGCGGAGCGGCGCAAGGCCCAGAAGGGCGGGCGGCGGCGCAAGAAGTAGGCCGCGGCAGCGTTTGTTGCTTTGAGTGGTGGCGTGAGGGGCCGGGCTTCTGTCCGGCCCCTTCGTCGTGGGCGGGGAGAGGGGGAGGCGCGTCTCAGGGGCGTGGGTCTGTTTCGACTGCCGTGCAGCGCCACCTTCGGTCCGCTCCCAGCGTCAGGCGGAACGCCAGCGCGCGCAGCCTCGGGCCCGTCGCGACGCGGGCGAAGACCTCGTACGTCTCGGGGTGCGGCTGGTAGTGGCCGATCCGGTGGATCGTGGGGCGGTGGCCGCCCGCGCAGAGCGGCCTGAGCTCCGCCAGGTGGGCCAGGTCGTCGAAGGCCGTGTTGGCGATGTGCCGGGCCACCCAGTGCATCGGGCGCTGGCCGCTGAGGACCAGGAGCAGGCGTTCCGCGAAGACTTCGGTGGGGTGCGGGGGTGGCTGGGCGGGGATCGTGCCGGGCGGGCGTTCGCGGTTCGAGGGACGGCGGGAGTCCCTCCGGGTCGGCGGGCGGCCCGTGGGCGGGCGGCTCGCGGGTGGCCGGGTGGCTGCCGGGCGGGGGCGAGGCCTCGTCATCACCTTGTGCATGGGGTGCCTCTCTTGTTCGCCTGAGGGTGCGTGCGGGGGTCCGGCTCGTGCTCGGTACCGGGGAGTAACTTCCTGGTGGGGATCTTGTACGGGGGCGGAGGCGGGCGGGGCAAGAGGGCTGAGGGGGTGCGGGGGGTCGCTCTCGGGTTCACCTATCAGGGGGGGGCGGGGGCTCGGGAGCGGTGGGGCGGCGGGGGTGTGGTGGGTGAGATGTCGTACGGGTGTTGACCGCTGTGGGGGTCGTGGGGGGAGCTCGATGGGGGACTCCCGCACGTATATGAGGGGCTCCCGCACGTATCCTGAAGGTCTCTCCACGACCACGAAGTCCGCGTGCCGCGGACACGGATGAAAGCGGTCAGCCCCATGCGCGTCTACGTTCCCGTGACCCTGCCCCGGCTCGCCGAGGCGTACAAGGCGGGGGAGCTGGGGCCCGGGCCGCTCGTCGCCTATGCCGTCACGCCCGCCCTGCGGGAGTGGTACGTCTCGGACGACATCGAGGAGCTCGAGTACGCGGCGCTGAACCGGGCGGCGATGGCGTCGCTGCGGATGGTCGCGGTGGACTCCGGGGCCGCGCGGTGCCGGGTCGTCCTCGCGGCGGACGTGCCGGACGGGGCCGCCGTCGCCGATCCCGACCGGGGGCTCGATCAGGGGGCGCTCGGCGAGGTGCGGATCGGCGGGGCGCTGCCGCTGGGGAAGGTGGCGGCCGTGCACGTGGACGCGGGGGACGCGGAGGCGGACGTGCGGGCCGCGGTCGAGGCACTGGGGGCGGCGGACCAGGGTGACGACGACGCGCGGTTCGTGGTGGACGGGGTCGAGGACCATGAGCTGCTCTGGTTCGCCACGCAGGAGATCCCCGAGCTGATCCGCTGACGTTTCTGGCGGGGCGCCTTGGGCGGGGTTCGCCTTTGCTTCGTCTGTGGGCCGGGCGGGTTCTGGCGTCGTTCGCCTTGTGCGGGGGTCGCCTTTGCTTCGTCTGTGGGGCGGGGCCGCGGGGGTATGTGCGTACTCGCCATCCCTGCGCCGCGCCTCAAGTCCAAAGACGCCAGAGTGGGCTCGGTGCTCCGTTCGCACATACCCCCACGTCCCCTCGCGAGCGCTCGCGGCTGCGGGCCGGTGGGGGCCGGCCCCGTGACAATCGACCGCGCGGCTGCGGGCCGGTGGGGGCTTGCCCCCGGTCTGGGCGCTCGCGGTCGGTCGCGGGTCGGGGCGGGTAGATTTTCCGCATGGGGAAGTCGGTGCGCGGGGCGCATATCGTGTGGGACTGGAACGGGACGTTGCTGCATGACATCCATGCGGTGATCGAGGCGACGAACGCGTCCTTCGCGGAGCTCGGGCTCGAGGCGATCACGTTGGAGCGGTATCGCGAGCTGTACTGCGTGCCGATTCCGCGGTTCTACGAGCGGCTGATGGGGCGGCTTCCCACCGATGCCGAGTGGCGGGTCATGGACGCCGTCTTCCACAAGCACTACTGGGCACGGGCGGAGGCCTGCGGGCTGGCCGAAGGGGCCGCCGAGCTGCTCGCCGCACGGCGGGACGAGGGGCGTACGCAGTCCTTGTTGTCGCTCGCCCCGCACGACCGGCTGATCCCTTTCGTGCGCCGGCACGGGATCCACGAGTACTTCGTGCGCATCGACGGCCGTACCGACGAGTCGCACGCCGGTAAGGCCGAGCGGATGGTGCGGCACCTCGACGCCTTCGAGGAGCGGCTCGACGTCGATCGGGTCGTCGTCATCGGGGACGCCGTCGACGACGCCGTCGCCGCGGCCCACGTGGGGGCGCGGGCCGTGCTCTACACCGGTGGCTCGCACAGCCGGGCGAGTCTGGAGCTCGCCGGGGTGCCCGTCGTCGACAGCCTGGCGGAGGCTGTCGAGGAGGCGGAGCGGCTCGTCGCCTGAGGGCGGTTGCGGTGATTCCGTTCACGCTCCGCGTCGTTCTGCGTACGCTGAGGTCCGGATCCTCGGGACGACGTGGCGGGGGCGGTATCGCGATGGGTTTCGGCTTCGGGCAGCGGCGGGGCGGGCAACTGCCCGCCGAGTTGACCTCGTTCGTCGGGCGGGTGGACGAACTGGCGCAGGTGCAGGCGGCGTTCGCGTACGCGCGGCTCGTCACGCTGGTCGGGCCGGGAGGTGTCGGCAAGAGCCGTACCGCGCTGCGGGCGGCCGCCGGGCTCGGGGAGCGGTTTCCTGATGGGGTGTGGCTGGCCGAGCTCTCGGCCTTGCGGGACCCGGAGTTGATCCCCGCCACGCTCGCGGCGGTCCTCGAACTGCCGGAGCAGTCCGGGATGGAGCCGCTCGACGCGGTCGTGGCGCATCTGCAGGGGCGGCGGCTGCTCATCGTCCTCGACACCTGCGAGCACCTCGTCGACGCGTGCGCGATGCTCTCCGACATCCTGCTGCGCGAGGCCGCCGACGTGTGCGTGCTCGCGACCAGCAGGCAGCCGCTGGACGTGCCGGGGGAGCACTGCTGTCCCGTGTCGCCGCTCGCGCCGGACGACGCGGTGGAGTTGTTCGCGCAGCGGGCCGCCGGGGTCGTGCCCGGGTTCCGGGTGAGCGACGCCAACCGGGAGCGGCTGCTGGACCTGGTGCATCGGCTCGATTGCATTCCGCTCGCTCTGGAGCTTGCCGCGGTGCGGTTGCGGGTCGTTTCCGTCGAGGAACTCGTGGCGCGGCTCGACGATCGTTTCCAAGTGCTCACCGGGGGGCGGCGCACCGCTCTGTCGCGGCATCAGACGTTGCGTACCGCCATCGACTGGTCCCATGAGCTGTGCACGCCTGACGAGCAGGTGCTGTGGGCCCGGCTCTCGGTCTTCGCCGGGTCCTTCGAGCTGGCGGCGGCCGAGCAGGTGTGCGGGGACGAGGCGTTGCCCGTCGGAGAGGTCCTCGGGCAGTTGATCGGGCTCGTCGACAAGTCGGTGGTGCAGCGGCTCGGGGAGGCCGGGAACCGTTACCGGCTGCTCGACACCCTCCGGGAGTACGGGGCCGAGCGGCTCGGCGAGGTGGAGGACGACGGGGGCGCGGCGCTGCGGGCGCGGCACTTCGCGTACTACCGGGACATGGGGCGGCGCTTCGAGGAGGGGTTCCTGACCGCCGCCCAGCCGGAGCTGCACCGGGCCGTCCGCGCCGAGGCGGCCGGGCTGCGGGCCGCCCTTGAGTACGCGTACGAGACACATGGGCGGGAGCGGGAGGGGCTCCGCCTCGCGGCGCGGCTGTGGCCGCACTGGCGGGCCTCGGGGACGCTCTCCGAAGGCGCGTACTGGATCGAGAAGGGGCTGGAGCGCGTCCCCGAGGACTGTTCGGCGCGGGCGTGGGGACTGCTGGTGACCGGTGCCTTCGGCGTCTGGACCGCGGATCTCGCGACGGCCGTCGAGCGCATGGCGCTCGCGCGGGAGTGCGCGGAGCGTGCGGGCGACGAGGAGGTCGCGCAGTTCGCCGAGGCGTACGGCCAGGGGCTCGCCGCGCTGTGCGGGGACGAGTCGGGCCTTGCGGGGCTCGCGGACGTGCGGCGGCGGATGCTGGAGAGCGACAACCGGCTGGGTCTCGTGGTGATGAGTTGCGAGGGCGCTCTGCTGCGGGCCGTCCTGGGGGACACGGACGGGGCCCTGGAGCTCTGCGCGCAGGGGCTCGACGCGTTGGAGGGGGTCGGTGAGCGGCAGTTCTACGGGTCCACGCTGATGGTGCAGGGGCTGGTGCGGTGGCTCGTGGGGGAGCGCGAGGCGGGGGTCGCGTCGATGTGCCGGGGGCTGGAGGCGGCGGGCGAGGTCGACGAGATCCTCGTCGCCGCGATGTGCTGTCACGGGCTGGCGTGGGCGGCCGCGCGGGAAGGCCGGCACGAGCGGGCCGCCTGGCTGTTCGGGTACGCGGAGAACGCGCGGCGGCTCCAGGGAGACCCGATCGGCATGCTGCCGACGTTGCTGGAGCGGCAGGAGGCCGCGCGGAAGTCGGTGCGGGAGGCGTTGGGCGGCAAGCAGTTCGACCGGTGGCACGCGGTCGGGGCGCGGCTGTCCGGGCAGCAGGTGCTGGAGGCGGTGCGGAGCGGCGCGGACGTGCCGGGGCGGGCGCCGGCTCCGCGGGGGGCCGGGCGGCGGGTGGCGGGTGATGTGCTGACGCGGCGGGAGCGGGAGGTCGCCGCGCTGGTCGCCCAGGGGCTGTCGAACCGGGAGATCGCCGAGCGGCTCGTCATCTCGAAGCGGACCGCGGACGCGCACGTGGAGCACATTCTGGCGAAGCTGGGGGTGGGGTCCCGCACGGAGATCGCGGGGGCGGCCGAAGTGGGGTAGCGGCTCACTCCGGTGCGCTCGCGGCCGGCCGGCAGGTGCTCGCCTGGGCGGGACGTCTGCCCTCGCCGACAAGGGCAGACGCCCGGCGGCCGGGCACGGGGTGCGGTGGGGCGGGTGCCGCCTTGCCACGACAGCCGTGGGGGAATGGACCAGGCACTGTCGGCAGCCCCGCCCCGCGCAGCCCCGTGAACGGCGCAGGACCGAGTCTGTCGGGCGGGTGCGTTTCCTGGCATCGGTATGCCTGAGGATCCGCATACCGATGTACGAGACTCCGTATACCTACCGGAGGGTGTCGCTCCGCATCAGGTGACCGGGGCCTTCGCCCGCAGGACCGTGAGGAACTCCCGCATCCAGCCCGAGTGGTCCGGCCACGCGCGGGACGAGACCAGCGTGCCGTCCACCACGACCTCCGCGTCCTGATAGGTCGCCCCCGCCGCCTGCATGTCCAGTTCGAGCGCCGGGTACGCCGTCACCCTGCGGCCGCTCAGGCCGTCGATCGCGGCGGTGAGGAGCGGGCCGTGGCAGATCTGGGCCACCGGCTTGTCCGCGTCGAAGAAGGACTTGAGGATCTTGCGGAGCTCCGGGTCGTTGCGCAGGTACTCCGGGGCCCGGCCGCCCGGGATCACCAGGGCGGCGTACTGGCCGGGATCCACCTCGGAGAAGGCGAGGTCCGCGGGCCAGGTGTAGCCCGGCTTCTCCGTGTAGGTGTCGAAGCCCGGCTCGAAGTCGTGGATCACCAGGCGCAGTTTCTTGCGGGCGGGGGCGGCTATGTGGACGTCGTAGCCCTCCTCGCGCAGCCGCTGGTAGGGGTAGAGGACTTCGAGTGACTCCGCCGCGTCGCCGGTCACCATCAGGATCTTCGCTGCCATCTTGCCGCGCTCCCCTCGGACGGGCGCTGCCGCTGTCGGCCGGCCCCTCCCGTCAACGTGCCCGCGCGCCGGCCGTTTGCCAAGAGGGGGTGGCGGCCGGGGTCACTGTGCAGACTGTCAAAGTTCCACCCCTGCTTTTGTACACATACGGCTCATGACGGCTTCCGGGTCGGGAGCGATAGCCTTGACCCGTGATCAGCGCGATATCCCGCGGGGGCATGGACGCCCCCGCTCTGCGCCCGGGGAACACGGTGGACAACCGTGCCCGGGGCCTCGCTGACGCTTCTTCGCGGTGCGGCCGGACCGGCCGGGCATGCCATCCGTCAGCGGAACCGCTGAAAATGGCGGAAAGCCGACCGCTCTTCCCGCACCGCGGCATAACGTCGATTCCGGCCGGAGACCCCGGGCCGCGACGTCACGGCACATCACTTCCTTCTACGTCACGCAATGGCGCGCGACAGGAGTCAGAGGACAATGCAGACCAAGCTGGACGAAGCCAAGGCCGAGCTGCTCGCGAGGGCCGCCCGGGTCGCTGAGAACAGCCCGGTCGGAGGGCGCCTGCCGAGCGGTGCACCGACCGGGACGACGAGCGAGGCCACGCCGGACCAGGACACGGCTCTCGCGTTCCTCCAGCGCTACTACCTGCACACCGCCCCCGAGGACCTGGCCGACCGCGACCCGGTCGACGTCTTCGGAGCCGCCTTCTCGCACTACCGGCTCGCCGAGAACCGGCCCCAGGGGACGGCCAACGTGCGGGTCCACACCCCGACGGTCGAGGAGAACGGCTGGACCTGCAGCCACTCCGTCGTCGAGGTGGTCACCGACGACATGCCCTTCCTCGTCGACTCCGTCACCAACGAGCTGTCCCGGCAGGGGCGCGGCATCCACGTCGTGATCCACCCGCAGGTCATCGTGCGGCGTGACGTGACCGGAAAGCTCCTGGAGGTGCTGACCGAGGGGGCCGGTGGCGAGCGGCCGCACGACGCGCTCGTCGAGTCGTGGATCCACGTCGAGATGGACCGCGAGACGGACCGCGCCGACCTGAAGCAGATCACCGCCGACCTGCTGCGGATCCTCAGCGACGTGCGGGAGACCGTCGAGGACTGGGAGAAGATGCGCGACGCCGCGCTGCGCATCGCCGACGAGCTGCCCACCGAGCCGACCGCGGGGGACCTGCCCGACCAGGAGGTCGAGGAGGCCCGCGAGCTGCTGCGCTGGCTCGCCGACAACCACTTCACGTTCCTGGGCTTCCGTGAGTACGACCTCACGGACGACGACTCCCTCGCCGCCGTCCCCGGCACCGGCCTCGGCATCCTGCGCGCCGACCCGAAGCACGACAGCGACGACCACCACCCGGTGAGCCCGTCCTTCAACCGGCTGCCCGCCGACGCGCGCGCCAAGGCCCGTGAGCACCGGCTCCTCGTGCTGACGAAGGCCAACAGCCGGGCGACGGTGCACCGGCCCAGCTACCTCGACTACGTCGGCGTGAAGAAGTTCGACGCCGAGGGCAATGTGGTGGGGGAGCGGCGCTTCCTCGGGCTCTTCTCGTCCGCCGCGTACACCGAGTCCGTGCGCCGCGTGCCCGTCATTCGCCGCAAGGTCGCGGAGGTGCTCAAGGGCGCCGGGTTCTCGGCCAACAGCCACGACGGGCGCGACCTGCTCCAGATCCTGGAGACGTACCCGCGTGACGAGCTCTTCCAGACGCCCGCCGACGAGCTGCGGGCCATCGTCACGAGCGTCCTCTACCTCCAGGAGCGCCGCCGGCTGCGGCTCTACCTGCGCAAGGACGAGTACGGGCGCTACTACTCCGCCCTCGTCTACCTGCCGCGCGACCGCTACACCACCGGCGTCCGGCTGCGGATCATCGACATCCTCAAGGAGGAGCTGAACGGCGCAAGCGTCGACTTCACCGCCTGGAACACCGAGTCGATCCTCTCCCGCATCCACTTCGTGGTCCGGGTGCCCAAGGGCGGCGAGGTCCCCGACCTCTCCGAAGCCGACGTCGAGCGTATCGAGGGGCGGCTCGTCGACGCCGCCCGCTCCTGGGCCGACGGCTTCGCCGAGGCGCTGACCGCCGAGTGCGGCGAGGAGCGCGCCGCCGAACTGCTCCGCCGGTACGGGAGCGCCTTCCCCGAGGGCTACAAGGCCGACCACACGCCGCGCGCCGCCGTCGCCGACCTCCAGCACCTGGAGCAGCTCGGCCACGACGACAAGGACTTCGCCCTCTCCCTGTACGAGCCGGTGGGCGCCGCCCCCGGCGAGCGCCGCTTCAAGATCTACCGCACCGGTGAGCAGGTCTCCCTCTCCGCCGTGCTGCCCGTGCTGCAGCGCCTCGGCGTCGAGGTCACCGACGAGCGTCCGTACGAGCTGCGCTGCGCGGACCGTACGCACGCGTGGATCTACGACTTCGGGCTCCGCATGCCCAAGTCCCCGAACGGCAACGGCGACTACCTCGGCGACGACGGCCGCGAGCGCTTCCAGGAGGCCTTCGCCGCCGCCTGGACCGGTGCCGCCGAGGTCGACGGGTTCAACTCGCTGGTCCTGCGCGCCGGGCTCAACTGGCGTCAGGCCATGGTCCTGCGGGCCTACGCGAAGTACCTGCGCCAGGCCGGTTCGACGTTCAGCCAGGACTACATGGAGGACACCCTCCGCAACAACGTCCACACCACGCGGCTGCTCGTCTCGCTCTTCGAGGCGCGGATGTCGCCGGACCGCCAGCGCGCCGGGACCGAGCTGACCGACGGGCTCCTGGAGGAGCTGGACGGCGCGCTCGACCAGGTCGCGTCGCTGGACGAGGACCGCATCCTGCGCTCCTTCCTCACCGTCATCAAGGCGACGCTGCGGACGAACTTCTTCCAGACGGCGGAGAGCGGCAAGCCGCACAACTACGTCTCCATGAAGTTCGACCCGCAGGCCATCCCCGACCTGCCGGCGCCCCGTCCCGCGTACGAGATCTGGGTGTACTCGCCCCGTGTCGAGGGTGTCCACCTGCGGTTCGGCAAGGTGGCGCGCGGCGGACTGCGCTGGTCCGACCGGAAGGAAGACTTCCGGACCGAGATCTTGGGCCTCGTCAAGGCGCAGATGGTCAAGAACACCGTCATCGTGCCCGTCGGCGCCAAGGGCGGCTTCGTCGCCAAGCAGCTGCCCGACCCGTCCGTGGACCGCGACGCGTGGCTGGCGGAGGGTGTCGCCTGCTACAAGACGTTCATCTCGGCGCTGCTCGACATCACCGACAACCTGGTCGCGGGCGAGGTCGTGCCGCCGGCCGACGTGGTGCGCCACGACGAGGACGACACGTACCTCGTCGTCGCCGCCGACAAGGGCACCGCGACGTTCTCGGACATCGCCAACCAGGTCGCGGAGTCGTACGACTTCTGGCTCGGCGACGCCTTCGCCTCCGGTGGCTCCGCGGGCTACGACCACAAGGGCATGGGCATCACCGCCCGCGGCGCCTGGGAGTCCGTCAAGCGGCACTTCCGGGAGCTGGGCTGCGACACCCAGTCCGAGGACTTCACGGTCGTCGGCGTCGGCGACATGTCCGGTGACGTGTTCGGCAACGGCATGCTGCTCTCCGAGCACATCAGGCTCGTCGCGGCATTCGACCACCGGCACATCTTCATCGACCCGAAGCCGGACGCCGCCACCTCGTACGCGGAGCGCCGCCGCCTCTTCGAGCTGCCGCGCTCCTCCTGGGCCGACTACGACAAGGAGCTGCTCTCCGCGGGCGGCGGCATCTTCCCGCGCAGCGCCAAGGCGATCCAGCTCAACGCCCAGATCCGCGAGGCGCTCGGCATCGAGGGCAAGGTCGCCAAGATGACCCCGGCCGACCTGATGAAGGCCATCCTCCAGGCGCCGGTCGACCTGCTGTGGAACGGCGGCATCGGTACGTACGTGAAGTCGTCGGCCGAGTCGAACGCCGACGTCGGCGACAAGGCCAACGACGCGATCCGCGTGGACGGCCAGGACCTGCGCGTCAAGGTCGTCGGCGAGGGCGGCAACCTCGGCCTCACCCAGCTGGGCCGCATCGAGTTCGCGCGCGCCGGCGGCCGCATCAACACCGACGCCATCGACAACAGCGCGGGCGTGGACACCTCCGACCACGAGGTGAACATCAAGATCCTGCTCAACGCGGTGGTGGCCAACGGCGACATGACGGTCAAGCAGCGCAACAAGCTGCTCGCCGAAATGACCGACGAGGTCGGCCAGTTGGTGCTCCGCAACAACTACGCGCAGAACACCGCGCTCGCCAACGCCGTCGCCCAGTCGTCGTCCCTGCTCCACGCCCACCAGCGCTTCATGCGCAGGCTCGGCAAGCAGGGCCACCTCGACCGGGGTCTGGAGTTCCTGCCGAACGACCGGCAGATCCGCGAGCTGCTCAACTCCGGCCGCGGCCTCTCCCAGCCCGAGCTCGCCGTGCTCCTCGCCTACACGAAGATCACGGCCGCGGACGAGCTGATCCAGACGACGCTGCCCGACGACGCGTATCTGCGGCGGCTGCTGCACGCGTACTTCCCGAAGGCCCTGCACGAGAAGTTCCCCGAGCAGGTCGACGGGCACGCGCTGCGCCGCGAGATCATCACGACCGTGCTGGTCAACGACACGGTGAACACCGGTGGTTCGACCTTCCTGCACCGGCTGCGCGAGGAGACCGGCGCCTCGCTGGAGGAGATCGTGCGGGCGCAGCTCGCCGCCCGCGAGATCTTCGGCCTGAGCGAGGTGTGGGACGCGGTCGAGGCGCTCGACAACGTCGTGGCCGCCGACGTCCAGACCCGGGTCAGGCTGCACTCGCGGCGCCTCGTCGAGCGCGGCTCGCGCTGGCTGCTCAACAACCGGCCGCAGCCGCTGCAGCTCGCCGAGACGATCGACTTCTTCAGCAAGGGCGTCGCCGAGGTCTGGGCCGAGCTGCCGCAGCTCCTTCGCGGCTCGGACCTGGAGTGGTACCAGGGCATCCGCGACGAGCTGACCGGCGCGGGCGTGCCCGCCGAGCTCGCGCAGCGCGTCGCCGGGTTCTCGTCCGCCTTCCCGGCGCTCGACATCGTCGCCGTCGCCGAGCGGACGGGCAAGGAGCCGATGGCGGTCGCCGAGGTGTACTACGACCTCGCCGACCGGCTCCGCATCACCCAGCTCATGGACCGCATCATCGAGCTGCCGCGGGCCGACCGCTGGCAGTCCATGGCGCGCGCCTCCATCCGCGAGGACCTGTACGCCGCGCACGCCGCGCTCACCGCGGACGTCCTCGCCGTCGGCAACGGCGCCTCCACGCCGGAGCAGCGCTTCAAGGCGTGGGAGGAGAAGAACGCCCCGATCCTGAGCCGGGCGCGGACGACCCTGGAGGAGATCCAGAGCTCGGACGCGTTCGACCTGGCGAACCTGTCGGTGGCGATGCGGACGATGCGGACGTTGCTGCGCACGCATTCGTAGTTTCTGTTAAAGGGGGCGCCCCGGGCCGTTTTCGGCCCGGGGCGCCCCCTTGCGCGTGGCGGAGTGCGCCGTGAGCGGATTGGTTGCTTCCGCGGCGCGGAACGGGTGATGACATTCGCCATGCCTCGCCATACCCCATCAATTCAGACATTCGGTCTAAGGTGGGTGAGATTGTCTGATGGCGGTACGAGATCCGATGCGCAGGGAAGGTCGCGAGCGAGGCGATGACGGAAGCCATTCTGCTGGCCGGCGGGCAGGGCACCCGGCTGCGGCCGGTCACGGTCCATACGCCGAAGCCGATGGTCCCGGCGGCCGGGGTCCCGTTCCTCGCGCACCAGCTCGCCCGCCTCGCGGCCGCCGGCGTCGACCACGTCGTGCTGGCCACCTGCCATCTCGCGGAGGTCTTCGAACCGTACTTCGGGGACGGGGCGGCGTACGGCCTGGAACTGGAGTACGCCGTCGAGGACGCGCCCCTCGGCACCGGCGGCGCCATCCGCCACGCCGGGCGGCGCCTGCGGTCCGGCAGCGACGAGCCCGTCCTTGTCCTCAATGGCGACATCCTCAGCGGCGTCGACATCCGCGGCCTCGTCGCGGCCCACCGGGAGCGCGGCGCCGACGTCACGCTCCACCTCGCCCGCGTCGACGACCCCCGGGCCTTCGGACTCGTGCCGACGGACGCCGACGGGCGCGTGCTCGCCTTCACCGAGAAGCCGCGGACGCCCGAGGAGATCGTCACCGACCAGATCAACGCGGGCGCCTACGTGTTCCGGCGGTCCGTCATCGACGCGATCCCCGGGGGACGCGCCGTCTCCGTGGAGCGGGAGACGTTTCCGGGACTGCTCGCCTCGGGCGCGTATCTGCACGGCCTGGTCGAGGACGCCTACTGGCTGGACCTCGGCCGCCCCGAAGCGCTCGTCCAGGCCTCCGCCGATCTCGTACGCGGCGTCATCCACTCGCCCGCCCTGCCGGGGGAGCGGGGCGAGGCGCTCGTCCTGCCCGGCGCCCACGTCGCGCCGGACGCCGGCCTCGCCGCGGGCACCGTCGTCGGCGCCGGGGCCCGCATCGGGGCGGGAGCGGTCGTGCACGGCTCGGTCGTGCTCGACGGGGCGGAGGTGGGGGCAGGCGCCGACATCCGCCGGAGCCTGATCGGCGTGCGGGCCCGTGTCGGGCGCCGCACCGTCCTGGAAGGCGCGGTCGTCGGGGACGGCGCGCGCGTGGGGGCCGACAACGAACTGCGGACCGGGGCGCGGGTGTGGTGCGAGGCGGTGCTGCCCGACGCGGCGCTCCGCTTCTCGCCGGACGTCCCCCACGCATCGCCGACCATCGAAGGGCTTGAGCAGTGACAGTGAACCTCCCCCAGGACATGCCGGAGCACGGCTCGGGGCGCGGTGCCGTGGAGCACGGCTCGGAGCGCGGTGCCTTGGAGCACGGCTCGGGGCAGCTCTCCGAGAGCCTCGCCGCCCGGCTGCCCGAGGCGTGGGCCGCGACGCCGCTGACCGTCGTCATGCCGACGTACAACGAAGCGGGCAGTCTGCCCGGCATGGCCGAGGCCCTGATGGCGCTCCCGCTGCCCGGCCTGCGCCTCCTCGTCGTCGACGACTCCAGCCCGGACGGCACCGGCGACATCGCCGAACGCTTCGCCGAGCGGTACGGCAGTGCCCGCATGAGCGTCCTGCACCGCACCGAGAAGGACGGCCTCGGCCGCGCCTATGCGGCGGGCATGGCGCGGGCCGTCGCCGAGGGCGCGCACTACGTCCTCCAGATGGACGCCGACGGCAGCCACCCCGTGGAGAAGGCCGCCGAACTCCTCGGCGTCGCCCTCGCCACGGACGCGGGCGTCGTCGTCGGCAGCCGGTACGTCCAGGGCGGCACGCTCTCCGACGCGTGGGGCGCCCACCGCAAACTGCTCTCCCGCTGGGCCAACGCGTACGCGGGCACCATCCTCGGCACTCGCGTCCGCGACATCACCGGCGGCTTCAACCTGTGGCGCGCCGACGCCCTGCGCGCCATCGACCTCGCCTCCGTGAACAGCGCGGGCTACAGCTTCCAGGTCGAGATGAAGTACCGGGCGCTGCGCCGCGGCTACGGCGTCATGGAGGTGCCGATCCACTTCGAGGACCGCACGGTCGGCGAGTCGAAGATGAACCTGATGGTGCAGCTGGAGTCGGTCGTCATGCCGTGGAAGCTGCGGCTCGACGGGAGAGCGGGCGGACGGGGCACGGGGGTGCGCGGATGACGGCCCCCGCCTCCACTCTGACGGAAGCCCCGTCCGCCGCGACCACTGTGGGGCCGGCCGCCCCCGCGCCGTCCCCCGCCGCTCCGTCCACCCTCGCGCGGCTGCGCGGGCTGGTCCTGGAGGTCGTGAAGTTCGGTGTGGTCGGCGGCAGCGGTGTCGCCGTGAACCTCGTCGTCTTCAACCTCCTCCTGCACGGCTTCGCCGCCTCGGGCGCGATGACGGCGACGGTGCTGGCCAGCTGCGTCGCCATGGGCACGAACTACCTCGGCTTCCGCTTCTTCGCCTACCGCGACCGTGCCTCGCGCACCAAGCGGCAGATCGCGCTCTTCTTCGCGTTCAGCGGGATCGGCGTGGTGATGGAGAGCGTCCTGTTCTACGCGGCGTACCACGGGGCGGGCATGAGCGGGCCGCTCGGCTCGAACATCGCCAAGGCCCTGTCGATCGTCCTCGCCTCGGCGTTCCGCTTCCTGGTCTACCGGACGTGGGTCTTCCAGCACGATGCGCGTCGCCACTAAGGGGGTCATACGGGGAGCGGCCAGAGGGGGCGTCCAGGGAGCGGTCAGAGGGTGCGTCCGGGGAGCGGCGCTCCTCGTCCTTGCCCTGCTGCTCCTCGTGATCGTGCGCCTGCCCTGGGCGGGCGACCTGGGCATCCACGCGGCGACCGTCGAACGCCTGCGCCACGACCTGGCCGACCCGGGCAACCCGCTGGTCGACGCCGACACCCCGAGCCCGTACTACTCGCCCTGGATGCTGCTGCTCGGCTGCCTGGCCAAGGCGACGGGGCTCGGCACGTTCGTGGTGCTGAGGGTGGCCGCGCTGGTGGGGCTTGCTCTGCTGGTCACGGGGGTTCGGCACTTCGTACGCACGCTGAGCGCCCGGCGGGGCGCGCCGGCCCTGGCCCTGCTCTGCCTGCTCCTGCTCTGGGGTCCGGGGCTCTTCAACTGGAGCGGTTTCCTCGGCCTGAACTCCCTGGCCCTGACGGTCTCCTACCCGAGTACGTTCGCGCTCGGGCTCTCCTTCCACTTGTGGGCGCTGCTGCGGAAGGCTCTGCGCGGGGACGGGGCGGGGTGGTCGGCCTTTCTTGGCCTCGGGGCGCTGTGGGCGGTGACGTTGCTGAGTCACCAGTTCACGGGTGTGGTCGCGTCGTTCGGGGCGCTGGCGATGGTGCTCGGGGCCCGGCCGTGGCCGACGCGGGCGGTGCTGGCGCGGCTGGCCGGTGGCTTGGGCGTGGGGCTCGTGGCGCTGGCGATCTGGCCCTACTACTCCTTCTTCGACCTCTTCGGAGTGGGCGGTCTTGAGGAGATCCACCGCTCGCTCTACCGGAACCTGCTGCCGCACTTCGGTCTCGCCCTGCTGGGCGTGGCCGCGCTGGCGCTGCGCCTGAGACGGGATCGCCGGGACCCGCTGGTCCTGTTCTTCCTCCTCGGCGCGGCGATGTTCGCGGCGGGCGGCCTGACCGGCCACTACTCGTGGGGCAGGGTGTTGCCGGCGGCCCTGATCCCGGCGCAGGTGGCGGCGGCGCTGGAGGTCTTCGAGGCGGGACGGACGGGCGTGCGGCGCGTCTTCGCGGGGGTGCTGGGGGTGGCGCTGCTCGCCGGGGCGTGGACGCAGGCGGGGACGCTGGGATATGTGGTGCCGAAGGGTGCCCTGCCCGGCCCGGTGGCCGCCAAGTACAAGGCCCCGTGGACGGGTTACGACTGGCTGGCGCCGCAGGTGAAGTACGGCGACGTGGTGCTGGCGAAGACGTTTCCCTCCCGCCAGATCCCGGCGTACGGCCCCTACACGGTCGCCCCCGGCTACCCGGACTTCTTCCTGCCGGACCAGGAGGAGCGGTTGGCCGCGGTACGGGACTACTTCGCACCGGGTACGTCCCGTGCGGGGAGGCTGGCTGTTCTGCACCGTTACGGGGTGCGCTGGATCGTGCAGTACCCGGGGGACGGGGGCTTGGGGGCGGGCGACCCCGCCCTCCGCCGGGCGGGGGTCGGGCCCAAGGGGCAGGTGCTGTACGAGGTGGTGCGGGGTTGAGCCCGCCCGTGTGGGGCGCTGTCACCCGATCCTGATCTCGTAGCGGAGCTGTTGGCGGTGTGCGGGCATGAGCATCAGGTCGGCCTGGAGTGGGTTTCCTCGGGCGTCCAGCGTCACTCGGCTCAGCCGGAGGACCGGTTCGTCCGGACCCAGGCGCAGGGCTTCGCGTTCGTCGGCGTCGGGCATACGGGCGGTCACGTCCTCGCGGACGCGTACGCCGACGTGACCGAGGGCGGCGAGGAGGGTCACGGCTCCGCCGCGGATCTTGCCGGTCTCGGCGAGGGGTGTGCCGCGGGCGATGTCGACGGGGTAGTAGGTGTCCGTCAGTTCGCAGGTTGCGCCGTCGAGTTCGATGATGCGGCGGCGGACGATGACCGGGTCTCCGGTGGTCAGCCCGAGCAGCTCGGCCACGTCGTCCGGGGCTGGGACCTCGCCCGCGTGGGTGATTCGCTGGGTGCCCTTGCCTCCGCGTGCGGCGGCCTCCTCGCCCCAGGCGTCGGACTGCCCCTCCGCACGGGGCTTGAGATACGGCATCGAGGTACTGACCCACGTGCTGTCGCTGTCGCTCACGGTGTCCTCCTGGGTGCCCGGTTCGTCCGCGGCGACTTCGCTGCCGCACGGCATGCGCAGCAAATCACGTGCCGTGGCTTGACCTTGCCTTGCCTGGCCTGGTCTCGCCTCGCCTGCCCTGGCGTGGGCGGGTGCGCTCCTTGGCCGTGGGGCCGTCGCGGGGTGGGAGGGGGCCAATGGGGTGGTTGGCCTGCCCCGTCGCGGTGGGGGGGAGCGGCGCCTCGGCCGTGGCGGCGCGGGGGCAGTTCTGTCACGGCCGTCGCGGCGTGAGGGGACCCCTGCCTCGGTTGTCGCGGCGTGAAGGGGCCTGCCGCGGTCGTCGCGCTGTGGGGGGGGGTGCTGCCCCCGGCCGGCACGGCGTGAGGCGGCACCGCCCGGCCGTCATGGCTGGGCAGTCCCGCCGTGGCTTGAGAGGGGAGCCCCGCCCTCGTCCCCACGGCGTGAGGGAACCCTGCCTCGGTCGTCGCGGCTTGGGGGTGGCTCTGTTACGGCCTCATGGCTGGGGGCAGCCCCGCCACGGAGTGGTGAGGGCGGGTGGGTGGGGAGGGGGCCTTCAGGGGTGTGTGGCGTTGCTTTGGGGGTGTCCGGTGCTGGGCGGTGCGGGGACGGGTGGGTTCGCTCAGGGCGACGTGGCACGCCACGGGTAGGTGGGGGCGGGTGGGTGGGGAGGGGGCGGGGCCTGTGGGGTGGCGTTGAGGTGGGCCGCCTCCCCCCGGGGGCGTGAGGGGGGTGCCGCGACGGGTCAGCGGGTCAGGGTGCCGGCCAGGTGGGCCGCCCTGCGGAGCCGGGCGCCGGCCTTCGCGCCTGCCTTGCGGGCCAGCGGGCGTATGACCTTCGACGTGACGCCCACCGGGGTCCAGCGGAGCTGGAGGCGCCCCGAAGCCCGCCCCTCCGGTTCCACCGTGACCTCGTGGGGCAGCGCCCCGCCCCGGTAGTCCACGCGGGCCCTGAGGGTCGGGAAGGTGAGAGGGGCCAGGAGCAGGGACGTGTTGCGGAGTGTCCCGGCCGTCAGCTGGAGGACCGGGTGGCGGGTGCCCTCGAAGCCGTTCAGAGGGAGGGGGGCCGCCGTCAGGTCCAGGCGTACCGTTCCCTCGAAGACGCCGGGGCGGACCGGGTCCAGCCGGAAGGGTGTCTTCATGCGGCGGCGGCCGGGGGCCAGCAGGAGCGTGGCCACCTGGGGGCCGACCGGCAGGCGCAGGCCCGGGTCGTACGTGCGGACGGAGAGGTCGACGGAGGCACCGGGCCCGCGCTCCACGCGCGTGATCTCGTGGCGGAACTGCGCGCTCGGGAAGGGTCGGGAATCCAGGCCCTGGTCCGTCAGGTCGAGTTCGGCGCGGGACCCCTCCGACTCGGGGACGTACGGGCCCCAGTAGACGCGGCCGGCGGAGTCCGCCGCCGTCTCGCGCGGCGCCACCCCGTGGCCCAGGCCGCGCGCCGCGAGCTGCGCCTCCGGCAGCCGGCCGTCGCGGACCAGTCGGAGGACGACCCGTTCGGCGCGGGGGAGGCGGGCGTAAGCGCCCGGAGACAGTTCCGCCAGGTACGGGTTCACGATGGACGCGAAGCCCGCCAGCCACTCCTCGTCCCGATAGGGGAGGTCACCCGCGTACATCCGGAAGTCGTGCTTGAGGAACTTGTAGTCCTTGGCCTCCCGGAGGGCCGCCGAGTGGCCGCTCGTCTCCATGAACTCGTCTATCAGGCGCTGGACGTGGACACGGTCGCGGACGTTCGACAGCTTGTGGCGCTGGTTCGAGATCGACGCCGACTCCGCCGCCTCGTACGGGGCGATGTACCAGCGGTAGACGGGGTCGGGGATCACCGTGAAGGACTTCGCGAGGCAGTACGCCTGCGCCGAGAACAGCTGGTCCTCGTAGTGGATGCCCTCCGGGAAGCGCAGCCCGTTCCGGTCCAGGAACTCACGGCGGTACATCTTGCTGGTCGACAAGTGCTCGAAGAACAGGGCGGGTTCCGCCTCGATGCCCTCGACCGTGCGCCGCTCGGCCACGAGATGCGCCATCCACGTGGAGGTGCGGCCCGTGTCGACCCGGACCCGCTCCACCGCTCCCATCACGAAGTCGACTTCCCGTTCGCGGTGTGCGGCGAGCAGCAACTCCACTGCCCGCTCCGGGAGTTCGTCGTCGCTGTCCAGGAACATCAGGAACGGAGCGCGCGCGATCTCCAGCGCGCGGTTGCGCGGCGCGCTGCACCCGCCGCTGTTCTCGGGCAGGCGGAGGTACGTGATGCGGTCGTCCTCCGCCGCGAGGCGCCGTGCGACGGACGGGGTGTCGTCCGTCGAGTGGTCGTCGCTGATGACGATCTCGATGTTCGCGTGCGTCTGGCGGCGCAGCGAGGCGACCGCGCGCGGGAGGCGTTCCGCGTCGTTGTAGACGATCACCGTGACCGTCACGTCAGGAGTCATGGACATCGCTGCGTCAGGAGTCGGAGTCATCGCCGCGTCGCCTCCTCGGGCGTCGGTGCCGGGGTGCGCTCGTCGACGGGGGTGACGGGCGGCAGGGAGTCCTCGCTCTCGCCGAGGAAGACGCGGCGTACGACGCGTTCGGCCGCGCGCCCGTCGTCGTACTCGCAGAAGCGCTCACGGAACGCCTTGCGCGCCTTGCCGGCCTCCTCGTCGCGCCAGGCGTCGGAGGTGAGGAGCTCGGTCAGCTCCTCCTGGGTGCGTGCCACCTTGCCGGGGGCCTCCGCGAGGAGGTCGAAGTAGACGCCGCGCGTCGTCGCGTACGTCTCCCAGTCGTCGGCGTAGATGACGATGGGGCGGTCGAGGTTGGCGTAGTCGAACATGATCGACGAGTAGTCCGTGATCAGCGCGTCCGCCGCGAGTGCCAGCTCCTCCACCGGGTCGTACGCCGAGACGTCGATGACCCGGCCGCTCTTGCGCAGGCCCGCCAGCGGGGAGGCGGCGCCGCCGTAGAAGTAGTGGCCGCGGACCAGGAGCACCGTGTCCTCGCCGAGGCGGTCGGCGAGTGTCGCCAGGTCAAGGCGGGGGGTCCAGGCCGCTTCGTAGTCGCGGTGGGTGGGCGCGTAGAGGATCGCCCGCTTGCCGGGCGCGATGCCGAGCTTCTCGCGGATCGCGCGGATGTCGGCGGACGTCGCGCTGTAGTAGACGTCGTTGCGCGGGTAGCCGTAGTCGAGCGACGTGTAGGTGGAGGGGTAGGCGCGCTCCCACATCTCGGTGGAGTGGCCGTTCGCGGAGACGCTGTAGTCCCACTTGTCGACGCGGGCGAGCAGGCTGTGGAAGTTGAGGCCCTTGGCCGCCGCCGGGTAGTCGAGCTGGTCGAGACCCATGCGCTTGAGGGGCGTGCCGTGGTGGGTCTGGAGGTGGACCGCGTCGGGGCGCTTCACGATCGCGTTGGGGAAGTTGACGTTGTTCACCAGGTACTTGGCGCGCGCCATCACCTCCCAGTAGCGGGGCGTGCCGGGCACGATGTGGTC
The DNA here is from genome assembly GCF_055639375.1 of Streptomyces sp. NPDC039462. Classification (NCBI taxonomy): domain Bacteria; kingdom Bacillati; phylum Actinomycetota; class Actinomycetes; order Kitasatosporales; family Streptomycetaceae; genus Streptomyces; species Streptomyces sp. NPDC039462. The sequence continues at coordinate 360,517 of NZ_JBVKAO010000009.1, read as the reverse complement.
GGTGCCGGGCGGCAGCAGCGGCACGTTGGCCGCGGAGACGACCCACACCGGGTGGATGTGCGGGGCGAGTTCGGCGAGCTTCGCGGCGATCGCCGCCGGGTTGCAGGCCACGCCGCGGTCCCAGTAGGCCGTGAAGACCGCGAGGTGGGGGTCGACGGGGCGGTCCAGGGCCCTGCGGTAGCGCAGGTCGCGGACCTTGAGGCCCACCTTGTGCTTGCGCGAGACGACCGCCGAGCGGAGCTTGCGCCGCTGCTGGTTGGCGGTCTGGAACGTGCGGTATTTGGTGTACGCGTCCTCTTCGAGGAGCCGGCGCCGCACGCCCTCCAGGCCGCCCGGGTGCTGGTGGCCCGCGGGCCGCCCGGCGACCGCCGCCTTCGACGCGCGGTGGAAGAACTCCCTGCGCACCGGGTCCGGCAGGTTCTCGCGGGCGATGATCCGCAGGCAGTCGCCGACCATCACGTCGTAGAGCGCGGCGCGGGGCGCGGCCGGCAGGGCGAGGCCGGTGGCGAGCCGCAGCAGCGACTCGTAGCGGTCGATGACGCCGTAGCGCTCCTCGGGCCGCCCCGTGGGCAGGCTCTCCGTGCGCAACTCCCGTACGTTCAGGGCGACTTGGTCGAGTGCCGCCGCGCGGCCGGCGAGGAGCAGCGCGGCGTACGCGGCGAACGTCTCGTCGTCGACGTCCAGTTGGTCGCGGTGCGCCCGCCAGAAGTCCGCGCGCAGGACGCGGGTGCCGAGCAGGGGCGTGACCTTCAGGAGGTTCGGGCAGTCCGCGAGGGGCAGGTCGCGGCGGCCCTGCTTGGCGAGGTGCTTGCCGTCGGGGCTCGGCATGCCCTGGTGCCGCCACGTCGAGCGGACGTGGTCGACGACGAGTACGTCCACGCCGTCCGGCAGGTCGGCCGTGCGGTCGGCGACGGCGCGCGGGGCGCCCGTCGGCACGCTGTCCTTGCTGTGCACGAAGTGCAGCCACCGGCCCGCCGCCCGCTCGGCGCCCGCGGCGCGGGCCGCGCCGTCGCCCGTGCCGTCGGGCAGCGGGACGACGGTGACGCCGGTCCGGCCCGCCGCGGCGGCCTGCGCGGAGGCGCCCACCGCGGCGACGATCACCTCGACGCCGGGCGACACCTGCGCGGTCAGGCCGTCCAGGCAGGCGCCGAGATGGCCCTGGACGTTGCGGCCGTGGACGATGACGCTCAGCTGCGGCTGGTCCGGCATCGCGGGGTCCCCCTCGTGTGTGCTCATGCGGTGGCCGCCCCTCGGTGGGCGAGCATCCGGTCGACGACGCGGCGCGCGGCCCCGCCGTCGTCCAGGTCGCAGAATTCGGCGCGGAACTCGTCGTACGCCCGCGCGTACGGCTCACTCACCGTGCCGAGGTCGCGCAGCGCGGCGATCAGCTCGTCGGAGGTGGGCAGCAGCGGTCCGGGCGCGCGCTTCTCGAAGTCGAAGTAGAAGCCGCGCAGGCGGTCGCGGTAGTGCTCCAGGTCGTACGTGAAGAACAGCATCGGACGGCCCGTCACGGCGAAGTCGAACATCACCGAGGAGTAGTCGGTGACGAGGACGTCGGCGATCAGGAGCAGGTCCATGATGTCCGGGTAGCTCGCGACGTCCCACACGAAGCCGTCGCCCGCGCCCGGCACCGGCTCCACGATGTGCGCGTGCGGCCGGACGAGCAGGACGTGGTCGTCGCCCAGCTCGCGCCGCGCCTTCGCCAGGTCGATGCGCAGGTCGAGGAGGAAGCCGCCGCGGTGGCGCTGCTTGTCCTCGCGCCACGTCGGCGCGTACAGGACGACCTTCTTGTCCTCGGGCAGGCCGAGGGCGCGGCGCACCTTCGCGGCGCGCTCGGCGCGGTCGGGGGCGAGCAGCACGTCGTTGCGCGGGTAGCCCGCCTCCAGGAGCTCGCCGTCGACGTCGCCGCCGAAGCGGAAGGCGCTGCGCATGATCGGGGTGCTGAACCGGTTGGGGGAGAGCAGCATCGTCCACTGGTGGCGCTCGCGGTCCAGGTCCGTGAGGTACTGGGTGCTCGCGAAGTGGTCGTTGTCGAAGTCGAAGCCGATCCGCTTCAGCGGGGTGCCGTGCCAGGTCTGGACGATCTGCTGGCCCTCGCGGCGCTCCAGCCAGCGCGGGAAGTGCGTGTTGCCGACGATGTAGCGGGAGCGGGCCATCGCCTCGTAGTACTCGGGGCTGTGCACGCGGACCGGCTTCGCGGTGGCAGGGACCTCGCACTGGCCGTCCTTGACGACCCACAGGTGCTCGACGGGCAGCCCGCGGCGGACCATCTCCTCGTGGATGGCGCGCGGCGAGTCGCCGTACATGCGGCCGCCGAACACGTCGTACAGGACGGCCTCGCGCAGCGGCTCGTGGCGGGCCGCCGGGTAGGCCTCGGTGCGCAGCCGGGTCTGGCGGTGGCGGCTGCGCTCGTCGGGGCGCAGCTCGGAGTGGGCCATCAGGGCGAGCTGGTCGTACTGGCGGGCCTGCAGCTCGACGCGCTTGCCGTGCGCCTCCACCTCCAGGGGGAGGGCCGCGTGGACGGGCGGGGCGAGCTGGACGGCGGTGCGGGAGCCGTCCGGCTTCTGCACGGACGGCCACCAGAAGCCGGCGCGCAGGGGGGTGGCGCCGGCGTAGCGGTGAGTGGGGGCGGGGACGAAGCGGGCCTCGAACCGGCCGCCGGTCGCCTTCGCCGGGAACGTGTACTCGTGGCCCGACCAGGTCTGGCGGAGCACCAGCTCCAGGGCGTGGGTGCCCTTCGCCGGGTAGCTGCCGGTGAGGGTGACGGTGCCGTCGGGCTGTACGGAGACGTGGTCCACCAGGGGCTGGACGGGCTGGTCGCAGAACTGGAGGTAGCCGCCTGGGCTGCGCCTCGCGTAGACCGTTCTGCCGGTGTCCCCCTGCGCGAACTGGGCGCCCGAGAAGCCCTCCCGGTCGTCCAGGATGAGGGCAAGACGGGTCGTCTTGACTGGAGCCTCGGTCTCCTTGCCCGGCACCGTGGGCTGTGCCCACCCGTTCCGCCGTGCGGAACGCCTGCCCACAGCGGGAGCGGCCTGGCCGTCCGCAGCGGGAGCGGGCTGGCCGTCGGCGGCGGGAGCGGGCTGGCCGTCCGTGGCGGGAGCGGCCTCGTCGGCCGCAGCGGAAGCGGGCTGGTCGGCCGCAGCGGGAGCGGGTTGGGTGCCTGCGGTGGGAGTGGGCAGGTTGCTCGCCGTAGGTGTGGTGATCTCGATCGACATGTCCCAGCGGGCTATCGAGCGTTCTGCCTGGGTGGGGCGGAGGCGTTCGTGGTTCTCGCGGATGTCCGTGAGGGAACCCGTGTCGACGCGGGCCGTGAACGGGACGCGGCCGTCCTTCGGGGCGTCGAGGGACAGCGGCGCCGTCAGGATCGTGCCGGACTCGCGGTGGCGCATGCGCAGCCGGGGCTCGCCGGCGGGGGCGGTGCGCAGGATGCCGCGTACGAGGAGGTCGGCGCCCTCGGCGCGGACTTCGAGGGCGCGTGCGTGCGCCGTCTCCACGCGCAGGGCGAGCTCGCCGTCCTGGATCTGCGGGGCGACGCGGACGTCCTCGGTGACCCAGTGCGCGGGCGGCGTCTGGCCTGACCCCGTGCCCGCGCCGTGGAGCGGGCCGCGCCGCGGGGTCGAGCCCGTGCCGGCCACGGCGATCCGCACGTACCACAGCCCGTCGACCCACTTGCCGCGGTGCCGCAGCCGCGCGGGGTTCACGAGGGCGCCGAAGCCCGCCCAGTCGGCGTGCCGGAACTCGGCGCCGGACGCCACCGTCGCCTCCGGGTCGAGGTGGCTGCGCGCGGGCACGAGCACCGTGCGGCGGCTGCCCTTCTCCTTCAGGATCAGCGACTTGAGCGCCTTGCTCCGCGACTCGGCGCCGAGCTGGCGCGGGAACGCCCAGCCGGACAGCCACAGCTTGCCGTCGTGCCAGGCGGCCTTGTCGAGGCGGCTGCGCAACCGCAGCTCCGGGTCGAGGCGGAGGACGGCGTCCGGGACGGGGGAGGTCGGGTCGAGGAAGGGGTAGTCGGCCTTCGGGTGCAGCGTCCCGGTGACGGGGATCGAACTGGGGTGCTCCTTCTCGAACTCCAGCTGCGCGATCAGCTCGTCGAGGCGCCGGTGCACGGTCAGGTACAGCTTCAGCTTGTGCGGGACGTGCAGCGCGCGCACCGCGTCCTGGCCGATCTCGCGGACCAGCCGGCCGACGTGCTCCAGGAACGCCTCCTGGTAGGCGGCGTCGGAGCCGGGGAGCACCTTCCAGAAGAGGGGGATCTCCTCGGCGAGCGCGTTGTTGTCGTAGACCCGCAGGTGCTCCGCGTACATCGGGTCCTCGCCGACGCGCGCGAGCATGAACTCGCGGACCATGCGGATCGACTTCACGCGGTCGATGAGCCCCTGCGGGTTGGTGCGGTTCTGCGTGATGGAGCGCTCGCCGATCTCGCGCTCGCGCCAGTTGTAGATCGGCTCGCTGAGCACGTCCACGGATTCGGCGAGGTAGTGCGCGGGGACGCTGACGGGCGCGTCCTCGTAGAGCATGGCCTCCGGGTACGCGAGCTGGTGCCGCTCCCAGAAGGAGCGGCGGTAGACCTTGTTCCACGCGGTGCGGTCGGTGAGCAGCGGGCGGAACTTCGACACGTGCGTCCGCAGCCGGGTCGCCGCGAAGGGCACGCGGTGCACGGGCGACTGGACGTGTCCCGCGGAGCGGAAGCGGGTCACGTTGCCCGCCGCGAAGTCCGATCCTGTCTCGTCGAGCGTCTCGATCAGCAGCGCGTACGCCGTGGGCGGCAGGGTGTCGTCACTGTCCACGAACGCGAGGTACTCGCTGTCGGGCGACATCTCCCGCACACCCGTGTTGCGTGCCGCGCCCAGGCCCTTGTTCTCCTGGGATATGAGCCGGAAGCGGGGATCGGCCGCCGCGAAGGCCTTCGCGATCAGCGCGCTGCCGTCCGTCGACCCGTCGTCGACCATGATCACTTCGAAGTCCGTGAACGTCTGTGCCGCCAGGGACTCCAGGCACTCGTCGAGGTAGAGCTCGACGTTGTAGACGGGGACGACAACACTCAGCCGTGGCTGCACGCGCACTCCTTCTGTTGCTAAACGCTCCCTAAGTGTAAGGATGGGCGTATTGATGCGACAAAAGGGATACGGCCCAGGGGTCAGCCCTTGCCGCCCGCGAACCGCTCGTACTCCTTCAGTACGTCCTCCGTGGGCCCGTCCATCCGCAGCTCACCGCGCTCCAGCCACAGCACGCGGTCGCAGGTGTCGCGAATCGACTTGTTGTTGTGGCTGACCAGGAAGACCGTGCCCGCGCGCTTGCGCAGCTCGCGGATGCGGGCCTCGGAGCGCTTCTGGAAGGAGCGGTCACCGGTGGCCAGGGCCTCGTCGATGAGGAGCACGTCGTGGTCCTTGGCGGAGCCGATGGAGAAGCGCAGGCGGGCTGCCATGCCCGACGAATACGTCCGCATGGGCAGGGTGATGAAGTCGCCCTTCTCCTGGATCCCGGAGAAGTCGACGATCTCCTGGTAGCGCTCCTTGACCTGCTCGCGGGTCATGCCCATCGCGAGGCCGCCGAGGTGGACGTTGCGCTCGCCGGTCAGGTCGTTCATCAGGGCGGCGTTGACGCCGAGCAGCGAGGGCTGGCCGTCGGTGAAGATGCGCCCGCGCTCGACGGGAAGCAGCCCCGCGACGGCCTTGAGCAGCGTTGACTTGCCCGAGCCATTGGTGCCGATGAGGCCGATGGCCTCGCCCTTGTACGCCGTGAAGGACACGTTCCTGACGGCGTGCACCTTGCGGACGCCGCCGGAGTCGCCCCGCTTCAGGATCCGGCCGAGCGCGGCCGTCGCGGCGCCGCGTCCCGCCGTGGCGCCCGCGCCGTGCACGCGGTAGACGATGTCGACGGCGTCCACGATGACGGTGGGGGCGTTCTCGGTCTCAGCCACGGCCGTACGTCTCCTCTGCCTTCCAGAAATAGATGAACCCGCCGACCCCGGCGAGCAGCGCCCACCCCAGGGCCCACGCCCAGACGTGGTGCGGGAGCTGGTCCGCGCGGAAGGTGTCGATGAGCGCGAACCGCATCAGGTCGATGTAGACGGCGGCCGGATTGGCCTCCAGGACGGCCTGCACGGCGCGCGGCAGGTGCTGGTCCTTCAGGACGGCGTCGATGCTCCACATCACCCCGGACGCGTACATCCAGGTGCGCAGGACGAACGGCATCAGCTGCGCGATGTCCGGCGTCTTGCTGCCGAGCCGCGCCATGACGAGCGCCAGACCGGTGTTGAACGTGAACTGCAGCGCGAGGACCGGCACCACGAGCAGCCAGGACGCGGTGGGCGGGACGCCGAAGCAGAGCAGGATCACGAGCAGCGCGGCCATGGAGAACAACAGCTGCTGAAGCTGTTGCAGGCAGTACGAGATGGGCAGCGAGGCCCGCGGGAAGTGCAGGGCGCGGACCAGCCCGAGGCTGCCGGAGATCGCGCGGGTGCCCGCCATCACCGAGGCCTGCGTGAAGGTGAAGACGAAGACCCCGGTGACGAGGAACGGGACGTAGTCCTCGACGTCGTGCTTGGTGTTCATCAGCACGCCGAAGATGAAGTAGTAGACCGCCGCGTTCAGGAGCGGGGTCATCACCTGCCAGAGCTGGCCGAGCTTGGCCTGGCTGTACTGGGCGGTCAGCTTGGCGGTGGCGAAGGCGGTGATGAAGTGCCGGCGCTGCCACAGCTGCCGCACATAGGCGGGCAGCGAGGGCCGGGCGCCGCTGACGCTCAGGCCGTGCAGGGCGGCCAGTTCGGCGGGGGAGAGGGGGGCCGTGACGGGGGGCGGGGCTGCGTCGAGGACCTGACTCACGTCCGTCGCTTTCGCTCGGGGGAGGCTGGGGCGTACGTCGGGACGGGCCCGTATCGTCGCAACGCCGAGAGTAGGACGATGCGACGTCGGAACGCAACCGTATCGTCGTGACGCTTTATGCTTGCCGTATGACCACGAGCAGGCCACAGGGTGAACAGCCGCGCCGCAGGGCGCCCGCCGGGGCGGCCGTGCTCCGCGAGGACGTGACCGAGGCGATCAGGGCGGCCGTCTTCGAGGAACTGGCCTCCGTCGGCTACGCGCGCATGTCGATCGAGGGCATCGCCCGCCGCGCGGGCGTCGGCAAGACGGCGGTCTACCGCCGCTGGCGGTCCAAGCTGCACTTGGTGCTCGACCTGGTGTCGGCGATAGCGGTGCAGGGCCTGCCGGCCCCCGACACGGGTTCCCTGGAGGGCGACCTGCGCCTGCTCTACGAGGTGACCTCACGCGCCCTGCGCCACCCGGTCGCCTCGCAGATCATCCCGGACCTCCAGGCGGAGGCGGCCCGCAACCCCGAGATCGCGGAAGCGCTGCAGAAGGCACTGCGCGAGGGCCAGCACGGCGTGGCGAGCGGCATCGTGCGGGCGGCCGTGGAACGGGGCGAGATGAAGAAGACCGCCGACGAGGGTCTGGCCCTGGACCTGATCTCCGGCCCGCTCTACTGGAGATCGGTGGTGGTCAGGGCGGACCTCCCCAAGGGCTACCTGAGCCGACTGGCGTCGGCTACGGCGGCGGGGCTGCGGGCGCTCTGAGGGGTTCCCTCAGGGGGTGGTCTCCGAGGGTCCCTCAGGGATGGGCTCCGAGGGTCCCTCAGGAGGTGGTCAGATCAGTTCCGGCCGGCCCCGGGGTGCAGCCGCACCCACCCCTCCCACGCCGACGCGACCATCTCGCGGACGTCACGCTTCGCGGACCAGCCGAGTTCCGTGGCGATGCGGTGTGCGGAGGCCACCACGCGGGCCGGGTCGCCGGGACGGCGCGAGGTGACCTCGGCGCGGGTGTCGTGGCCCGCCACCTCGTTGATCAGATCCGTCATCTCGCGGACCGAAACACCCTCCCCGCGCCCGACGTTGAAGACGAAATCCGTGCCGGGTGCGGACGCCGCGAGCTTGCGGGCCGTCGCCACATGGGCCTCGGCGACGTCGACGACGTGGATGTAGTCGCGGACACACGTGCCGTCGGGCGTCGGATAGTCCGCGCCGAAGACGCGCGGCGCCTCCCCGTCGGTGAGCTTCTCGAAGACCATCGGGACGAGGTTGAAGACGCCGGTGTCGGCGAGCTCCGGAGCCGCCGCGCCCGCCACGTTGAAGTAGCGCAGGGACGCCGTCGTCAGCCCGTGCGCGCGGCCCACGGCGCGGACCAGCCACTCGCCGGCCAGCTTCGTCTCGCCGTACGGGCTCATCGGCAGGCACGGCGTCTCCTCGGTGACGAGGTCGACCTCGGGCATGCCGTACACCGAGGCGGAGGAGGAGAAGACGAAGTGGGCGACGCCCGAGGAGACCGCCGCGTCCAGGAGGACGCGCAGGCCCTCCACGTTCTCCCGGTAGTAGTGCAGCGGGCGCTCGACCGACTCGCCGACCTGCTTCTTGCCCGCCAGGTGCACGATGCCGGTGACCCCGTGCTCCTCGAAGGTGCGGGTGAGCAGCTCGCCGTCGAGGACCGAGCCGACCACCAGCGGCACCCCGTCGGGGAGGCGCTCGGCGACGCCGGTGGACAGGTCGTCGTAGACCACGGCCCGCTCGCCCGCCTCCGTCATGGCGCGGACGACGTGCGCCCCGATGTATCCGGCGCCGCCGGTGATCAGCCAGGTCATGGTCGTCTTGTCCCGTCTTGTCGCGAGTGTGATGCGTGGACGTGCAGTGTCGCAGAGGCGGTGTCGGGTAAGTGTCAGTGCCCCACGGCGCTGCGGACCGACCGCAGCACCCGGCCAAGACGCCGCTTCGCGACGCCCGCCACGCCCCGCACACCGGGCGCGAGCCGCACCGAGAGGTTCCCCGCCTGCGTGGCGTACGGCTGGACGAGCAGCACCCCGCGCCGCCGGCTCGGCACCACCGTGCGGCGCAGCAGCCCGGGCCCGGCGACGGCGTGCGCGGTCGTGTCGCGCGTCGTGCCGTCGTCGAAGTGGAGCCGCAGGCGCAGGTCCCACACGCCGTCGGCCAGCGAGCCGAGGTCGAGCAGGACGGTGGCGGCCCACGTCCCGTCGGCCCGCTCGGGGCCGAACGCCGCCGTCCGGCGCAGCCCGGGCCGCCCGTCGTGCCGGTGGGCCAGCTCGACGTCGACCGTGGCCGGGCCCGCGCCGGCCACGCGCCCGTACAGCTCGTGCAGCCGCAGCGTCAGCCGCGAACCGCCCGCGCCGGGCCGCAGCTCACCGTCGATCGCGACGGGCAGCAGCCGCATGGGGCGTACGAGCAGGTGCTCCAGGGTGACCTGGGGCAGGTCCGCCGCCCAGACCGGCGTGCCGTCGGCCGCCGTCGGGTACGGCGGCGCGAGCCGGGCCGGGCGTGCCGCCACCTGCTTCAGGCGGGTCAGGTCGCGCGGCCGCTCGGAGGCGAGGATCACGCGGGCGATGACCCGGCCCGGCGCGGGCGCCGCGTCGAGGTCGGCGGCGTCGAACGTCGCCAGGTAGGCGCGCGTGAGGGTCCACCACTCGCGCTGGTACTCCGGGCCGCGCGCGGTGAGTTCACGCGTGTACATGCGCAGGCCGTGGTCGACGAACTTGGCGCGGGCCGCCCGCGCGAGCCGCTTGCCGCCGGTGCCGCGCGCGTCCCGCAGGATCTCCACGGACTGCCGGTGCGCCTCCATGCGGGCCTGCCAGTTGGTGATCCCGGAGCGGTCCAGGGAGATCGACAGCTTGGCGGCGGCGCGCCGCACGTGCCAGACGTAGACCGTGTCGGGGACGAGCGCGATGCGGGGCGCGGCGGCGAGGACCCGGGCGGTGAAGACGAAGTCCTCGTAGATGAAGCGGCCTTCGGGGAAGCGGATGCCGTGCTCGCGCAGGAACGCCGTGCGGTAGAGCTTGTTGACGCAGAGCGTGTCGTGGACCAGGCGGGTGCGCAGCTCGGGGCGGGCGACGAGCCGGGCCCGCGGGTAGAGCTCGGGCTGCCAGGGCACTTCGCGCCCGGACGGCAGCTCGCGGCGCACGCACAGCCCCGACGCGACCTCCGCGTCGTGCTTCAGCGAGGCGGCGAGCAGGGCGTCGGCCGCGCCGGGCGGCAGCACGTCGTCGCTGTCGAGGAACATCACGTAGGGCGCGGCGGCGGCGTCGATGCCGTCGTTGCGGGGGGTGCCGCAGCCGCCGCTGTTGGTCTCGCGGCGGACGACCCGCACGCGCTCGTCTGCGGCGGCGAGCGCGGCCAGGATCTCGCGGCTGCCGTCGGTCGAGCAGTCGTCGACGGCGATCACCTCGTGGACGACGGGCCCCTGGGCCAGCGCGGAGCGCACCGCGTCCGCGACGTGGGCCGCGTCGTTGTAGCCGATCACGACGATGGAGACGAGGGAGGCGGAGGGGGCGGAGGAGGCGGACGGGTTAGTGGCAGGAGTGTTCTGGGCAGTCGGGTGAGGCAGGTTGCGGTCCACAGGGGAAATGGTAGGCGTTTCTCGTAATTATCCGATTAGGTGGGCATTCGCCGGTGAGGCCGCCCGGTCGGCACCGGGCCGCCGTGGCTGGTCCGCACCGCCGACCCGCGCGAGCACCTCACCCGTGCGCCGGCTCCAGCCGACCACCACCGCCTCGGGCGGGACGCGTTGGCCGGGCGAGAGCAGCAGCCACCGCACCTGGTAGCGGCGGACGATCGCCGCGCGTTCGGCGCGCGTGGACTCCGGGGACAGATAGGCGCGCACGGCCGCCAGGCGGCGGTGGCGCACGTCCTCGTCGAGGGAGGCGTCCGGCCAGGCGGGGGCGACGAGATTGGCTCCGTAGCCGGGCACGGAGCGGGTGGGGCGGTAGCCGTCGGTCAGGACGACATCGCCCTTGCGCAGGTGGCCGACCGCCCACCCGTAGCCGGGCCAGCGCGGCGGCTGGTCGAAGCCGACCGGGTCCAGGGCGCGCGGCACGACGGCGCCCGCCTGGATCTGGAAGAAGCCGACGCAGGCGCCGAGGGCCGCGGCCCCGACGAGCGCGCCGCGCCGCCACCCCCAGGGGCGGGGCGCCACGAGCTCGATGGCCAGGGCGAACTGGAGGGGCACCAGGGTCAGGCCGAGGATGCGGCCGTACGTGTAGTGACCACTGACCCAGCCGTACGCGACGACCGCGCAGTCCAGGGCGAACATGAGGACCAAGGGGTCCCTGCGGTCCCTGCGGAAGCGGAGCCACAGCGCGGGCAGGCCGAGCAGCGCCAGCCAGAAGCGCTGGGGCATCTCCGTGTAGAGCTGGCGGTGGATCCAGTCGACGGACTCGTCACCGACGAGGGAGAAGACGCTGTAGTACGGCCAGACCGCCGCAACAACCGCCGCGACCACGGCGGTTGCCGCCCAGTGCCACGCCCGGTGCCACGCCGGGCCCCCCACCGTGCGCCCCGACGCGGCGAACGCGACGACGCCGATCACCGCCGCCACCGAAGAGATGGGGTGGATCAGCAGGATCAGCCCGCACAGGACACCGAGCCCGGCGTACGGCCACCAGGAGCGCCCCGCGCGGTGGACGAGGGTGCCGGCCCAGGCCCACGCCCAGAACGTCAGGCCGATCGCGAACGTCGACGGGTAGCCGAGGTTCCCCGTCATCGACATCAGGCCCAGATAGCCGCTCCACCACGCCATCCGTGTGCCCCACAGCAGCACCATCGCGAACAGCGCGAGGACCGGCGCCCACGGGCGGGGCGTCAGGACGCGGACGAAGCGGCCGATGCCGGTGAGCAGGACGAGGAGGTTCAGCGGGCCGGCGAGCTTGACGACCTCCCAGCCCGCGAGCCCCGTGGCCCTGGCGAACGCGCCCTGCGCGACGGCGTACGGCGAGTAGTACGCGCTGCCGTGGCCCGGCAGGTCCGCCATCGGATGCGCCGGGTGGAGGAGGTTGTCCTTCAGGCGTTCGACGACGGCCGCGTGCTGGCCGAAGTCGCAGCACATCGGGACCCGCCAGAACGCCAGCGACATCACCACCCAGAACAGCCCGCCGACGACCACGTAGGGGCTCGGGCGCCGGCGCCGGCCGCCGCCCAGCGCCGTCGCGCCGTGGCAGGCCCTGCGGGTCAGCAGCGCCCCGCTCACCGCATGAGCCTCTCCGCGACACGGGCCGCGGCCCGCCCGTCGTCCAGGTCGCAGTAGGCCTCGCGGAACGCCGCGTACGCCTCCGCGTGCCGGGCCGAGATCGCGTCCAGGTCGCGCAGCGCCTCGACGACCTCGCCGGTGGAGGCGAGCAGCGGGCCCGGGGCGCGGGTCTCGAAGTCGAGGTAGAAGCCGCGCACCGTGTCGCGGTAGTGCTCCAGGTCGTACGCGTGGAACAGCATCGGGCGCCCGGTGTGCGCGAAGTCGAACATCAGCGAGGAGTAGTCCGTCACCAGCACGTCGGCGAGCAGCAGGAGTTCGGCGGCCCGCGGATGCGCGGACACGTCGCGTACGAAGGGGGCGCGGGCGCCCGGCAGCCGGCCCGCCGTCAGCGGGTGCTTGCGGACGAGCAGCACGTGGTCGTCGCCGAGCACGGACTCGGCCGCGCGGAAGTCCAGCGCGGGTTCGTAGCGGAACCGGCCGGGGGAGTACGCGAGGTGGTCCCGGTACGTCGGCGCGTACAGCACGACGCGCTTGTCCGGGGCGATGCCGAGCTCGCGGCGGACCCGCTCGGCGACCTTCTGCCGGTCGTCGCCGAACAGCACGTCGTTGCGGGGCGAGCCCGCCTCCAGGATCTCGCCGTCGTAGGCGAGGGCGCGGCCCAGGTGCGGGGTGGAGAACCGGTTCGGCGAGACGAGCACGTCCCACTGGCGGGACAGCTTCGGCAGCGCGTCGAGGTGGGCGTGGTCGGCGTAGAGGGTGTCGGTCAGGTCGGTGCCGATCCGCTTGAGCGGGGCGCCGTGCCAGGTCTGGACGACGGTCTGGCCCTGGCGGCGCTCGAAGAAGTCCGGCAGGTGGCCCGCGGTGACGATGCGGCGGCAGCGCGCCAGCGCCTCGTACCAGTCGGCGCTGTGCTCCTCGACGCCCTTGGCGCCGGCCGGGACGCGGGTCTGCTGGTCGTGCGTGACCCACAGGTGTTCGACGTCGGCGCCGCGCCGCACCAGCTCCTCGTGGACGGCGCGCGGCGAGTCCCCGTCGAAGTACAGGACGGCGTCGGTGAGCGGCAGCCTGCGGCGGCTCGGGTAGTGGACGGTGCGGAGCCGGTGCCGCCGGTACGCGCCGCGTTCGGACCGCGAGAGGACCGAGCCCGCCTCGACGAGCAGCCGGTCACCGAACCGCCGGTCGACGGTGAACTCCCGCCCCTGGGCGGTGTGGTGGAGGGGCAGCGTGACGGACGCGGAGGCCAGCAGCCGCACGGGCATCCCGTCCTCGGCCGCCCCCTCGGCGGCCTCTTCGGAGGAGCCGCCCGCCCCCGTGCCGTCGCGCAGGAACGCGTACCACCGGCCCTCGCGCAGCACCCCGCCGCCCGGCGCGACCACCGCGCGGAAGCGGTCGCCGTCGTGCTCGGCCGGTACCGTCAGCTCCTCGTCGCGGCCGCTGTGCCGCAGGACAAGCTCGGGCTCGTGCCAGCCGGTCGCGGCCAGTGAGCCCTCCACGGTCAGCGTGTCGTCCGGCCCCCATGCGACGCGGTCGGCGATCGGCCTGCGGGTCAGTTCGACGACGAGGCGGCCCTGGTCGTTGGCGGTGGCGCACAGCTCGCGGCCAGCGCCGGACGCGTACCGGCCCGGAGGCAGGTCGAGGGTGGCGGCCAGCGGCTTCAGGGTGCCGTCGGGCAGGACGAGGTTGGCCTGCCAGCGCTCGCCGTGCGGCGGCTCGACCTCCTTGGGCGCCAGGTGCGGGGTGGGCGGCACGCTCTCCAGGTCGGCGAGCCGGACGCGTACGTCGAAGCGGTCACCGGTGACGCGCACCGGGCAGTCGAGGTCCGTCCGCGTGGGCGCGTGGGTGAGGCGGAGCGCGGCGGGCCGCGGACCTCCCGCCAGGGTGCCCGTCAGCACCACGTGGTCCCCGTCGCGCCGGTGGGCGTCCACGCGCGCCGCGTACTCCTGGATCCGCAGCACGAGCCGACCCTTGCTGAAGCCGAGGACGAGCCGGAGCCCGTCGCCGAGCTCCCGCGCCAGGGACTGCGCGGAGGCGCCCTCCGAGGACCGCACGGCCGCCCGCCGCACCGTGCCGTGGCCCGCGACGACCACGCCGAACAGCCAGTTCCCCGGCCGCCAGCGCCCGCCGGTCCTGAGCTGTTCGGGGTCGACGGTCATCTCGAAGCCGGACAGGTCGTAGCAGTGCAGCCGCTGCCGGGACTTCTCGGTGGCCTCCGGCGCGGTGACCGTCCGCGTCGGCACGCGGCGGATCTGGCGCCTGCTGTGCGCGGACTTGAGCAGGCCCGCCTTCACGGAGTGCCCGGGGCGGGTCGCCTCCAGGTTGCGGACGTACGCGTATCCGCTGATCCGCAGCTTTCCCTCGGCGTCCCACCGCGCCTCGCTCACGCGTGCCACGACGGGGAGTTCGCCCCGGCCGAGGCGCGCCACCTTGTCGGGCAGGGGACCGACCCCGGGGTAGACGGCGCTGCGCCGCACCTTCCCGCGCACGTGGAAGGCCGTGCCGTTGGCCCGCTCGAAGGCGAGCAGCTCGATCAGTTCGGCGGTGCGCGACTCGCGGACGAGCTGCCACTTGACGCGCAGGTCGACGGGGAGCCCGGCGAGCACGTCCGGGTCGGCGCGGCGCAGGAAAGCGGCCGTGTCCGTGAGGAACGCCGAACGGTACTCGGGGCCGCCCATCGGCAGCCCCTCCAGGAAGTACACGAAGTCGTCGCGCAGACAGGACGCGTCGTACGTCTTCTTCATCTCCGGCGCGTGCCGGGCGAGGAACCCGCTGACGTGCGCGCATGCCGCGATCCGGTCGCGGACGCCCTTGACGTCGGTGCGGCGCCGGGTGATGGAGCCCTCGCGGACCCGCCAGTAGTAGACGTGGTCGCTGAGTACGTCCACGGATCCGGCGAGGAAGTGCGCCGGGATCATCACGGGGGTGTCCTCGTAGAGCTTGCCCTCGGGGAAGGTGAAGCGGTGCCGGTCCCAGAAGGCGCGGCGGAACACCTTGTTCCAGGCCACGCGGTCGGAGAGCAGGTCCAGGTCCTCGGAGATGTGGGTGCTCGTGCGCGCCTCGGTCAGCCACTTGTACTGCCAGGCCTGCGAGCGCCCGCGCTCGGTGAGCCGCCAGACATTGCCGCTCGCGAAGTCGGACCCGGTGGCGTCCAGGCTCGCGATCATCCGTCCGTACGCGTCGTGCGGCACGACGTCGTCACTGTCGACGAAGGTGAGGAACTCGGCAGTCGGGGACGCCTTGCGCACCCCGGTGTTGCGGGCGGCGCTCAGTCCGGCGTTGCGCTGGCGGACGTAGACGAAGCGGGGGTCCCTGGCGGCGAACTCGCGGGCGATGCGGGGGCTGCCGTCCGTCGAGCCGTCGTCGACGAGGATGCACTCCAGGCCGCCGCGCGCCTCGGGGCCGCCCAGCAGGCCTGGTCCGTCCATGGTCTGCCCGGCGATCGACTCCAGGCACTCCTCCAGAAACTCCTCGACGTTGTAGATGGGTACGACGACGCTGAGACGGGGCTGCACGCGAACCGGCCTTTCGGTGGGGATAACGGCATATTCGTCCCCTTTGCCCGCTCGCGTCTCACGACGGTCAAGGTCTTTGCACTCCACCACCCCAACGAGTGACGCTCGGTCTTCGACAGGCGGTGCCCGGCTGACTACGGTCGGTGCCCATGACGCGCTTCTCGGTAGTCGTCCCCGTCCACCGCGTCCAGGGCTACCTGCGCGCATGCCTGGAGTCGGTGCTCACCCAGTCCTTCGGCGACCTCGAACTGATCGTGGTCGACGACGCGTCCCCCGACGCCTCGGCCGCGATCGCCGCGGAGTACGCGGAGCGCGACCCGCGCACGCACCTCGTCCGCGTCCCCGACCGGACGGGCACGGGCCCCGCCCGCAACACCGGCGCCGACCGCGCCACCGGCGACCACCTCCTCTTCCTCGACGGCGACGACCTGCTGCTCCCCGGCGCCCTCGCGGCCGTCGACGCCGCACTCACCGCGGCCGACGACCCCGACGTCCTGCTCTGCGCCCACGACCGCGTCGACTGGTGGGAGCACGTCCGCCCCGGCGGCGACGACCTCACGGGCGACCCCCTCGCCGTCACCCCCGCCGCCTGGAACCGCGTCTTCCGGCGCGACTTCTGGCGTGCGCAGCGGCTCGCGTTCTCCGCGGGCGCCTACGAGGACGTGGTGCCGGTGCACACCGCGACCCTCCGCGCGGGCGACCGCGTCACCGTACTCGACCGGCCCTGCGTGCGCTGGCGCGAGCGGCGCGCGGGCAGCTTCACCAAGACGCCGGGCCGCGCCCACTTCGCCGTCGTCGGACGGTACGAGCAGCTGCTCGCGGCCGCAGGACCCGAGGAGCGCGCCCGGCTCCTGCCGCACGCCGCCGCCCACCTGCTCGCCGTCCTCGACGACCCCGGACGGATCCGGCAGGCCGACCGGCGTGACTTCTTCCGCGAGGCGTCCCGCGTCCACCGGGCGTACGCGCCCGCGGGCACCGCGCCCCGCACCCCCGAGGGCAAGGCCCTCGCCGCCGCCTCCTTCACCGCCTACGAAGGCCTGCGCAAGGCCGAGACGCGGCGGCTGCGCGTCACCCGCAGGCTGACGCGGCAGAAGAAGAAGCTGCGGGCCCGCGCCATGCGCGCCGCCTACCGCGCCGACCTGCGCCGCCCCCTCGACCCGCACCTCGCGGTCTACGGTGCCTACTGGAACCGCGGCGTCTCCTGCAACCCGGCCGCCATCCACGCCAAGGCACGCGAACTCGCCCCGCACGTCCGGGGCGTGTGGGTGGTCTCAAGCCGCAACAAGCACCGGGTACCACCCGGTGTCGAGTACGTCATCGAGGGCTCCCGGCGCTACTGGCAGACGATGGCCACGGCGACGTACCTCGTGAACAACTCCAGCTTTCCCGGCGGCTTCACCAAACGCCCCGGCCAGGTCTACCTCCAGACCCACCACGGCACCCCGCTGAAGACGATGGGCCTCGACCAGCGCCGCTACCCCGCGGGCACGCACGGCATCAGCTTCCAGAAGGTCCTCGACCACACCGACCAGTGGGACTACAGCCTCTCCTCGAACCCTCACTCCACGGAGATCTGGGAACGCGTCTACCCCTCCGTCGCCTATCAGCCCTTGGAGGCGGGCTATCCGCGCAACGACGTCTACTTCACGGCGGGGACAGAGGAAGTGGAGCGTGTCCGGGCGCAGTTGGGTGTCGACGACGGGCGGACCGTGCTGCTGTACGCGCCCACCCACCGCGACTATCAGAAGGGCTTCCTGCCCCGCCTCGACCTGCGCCGCTTCGCCGAGACACTCGGCCCGTCGTACGTCGTGCTCGTGCGCGCCCACTACTTCTACGGCGCCGACGCCGGCCTGGAGAACCACCCGCAGCTCATCGACGCCACCGGGCACCCGCACGTCGAGGAGCTGTGTCTGGCCGCCGACGCCCTCGTCACCGACTACTCGTCCCTGATGTTCGACTACGCCTGCCTGGACCGCCCCATCGTCACGTACGCCCCCGACTGGCAGGCCTACCGCCTCGCCCGCGGCACCTACTTCGACCTGCTCTCCGGACGCCCCGGCGAGACACCGGGCGCCGTGGCCACCACCGAGGACGAGCTGGCGGGACTCTTCCGGTACGGGGGCTGGGACACGGCGGAGACGACGGCGCTGCGGACGGCGTTCCGGGAACGCTTCTGCCCCTACGACGACGGGAACGCCGCCGAACGCGTCGTCCGGCGGCTGTTCCTCTCTGCCTCTCAGAGCTCGTAGGGCGAGCGCACCGGAAAGTACGCCGTCAGGAACGACCGGATGGCGAGCGCCATCTCCTCGTCCGTCACCCCGCCGTCCGGGGACTCCCCGATGCAGAACGCCGTCCTGTCGCGGTTCTGCAGCAGCCGCCCGAGCCGCGCGTGGTCGGCGCGGTCGCCGATGTCCACGAAGTCGTACGAGATGCCGGCGGGTACCGCGCGCCCCGTCAGGTAGGCGTAGTGGTGGTGCAGCGACGAGACGAGCGAGAAGTCGTCGCGGCAGCGGAACCGGCTGCGGGCCGTGGCCGCCAGCTGCTCGGGGAAGCGCTCGGTGATCTCCGCGAGGACGCTGCGGCGCAGCGCGTACGGCACGTGGAAGAAGGTGTGCGTCGTCGTCCTGCCGAACTCGCGGCGCAGCAGCTCACGGTTGTTCTTCGCCGCCGCCAGATAGCCCTCGTCGCCGGGCGCGACCGGCAGCGCGGGCACGGACGCCGACGACCAGAAGAAGCGGGCGAGGCCGTTGCTGAGGAAGAAGGTGTCCGGGTTGGTGGGGCGGCCGAGGAACATGTCGTCGTTGAAGTAGAGGAAGTGCTCCGACAGGCCTTCGATGCGGTGCAGTTGGGACTCGATGGAGTGCGAGTTGAAGGTCGGCAGGCACGCCTCGGGGTCGGCGAACAGCTCGCGGTGGTCGACCACCGTCAGGCCCGGCTGATCCCGGTCGAGCCAGGGCGGGACCTGTCCGGCCGTGACGAGGTACACGTGCCGGATCCACGGCGCGTACATCGCGAGGGAGCGCAGGCTGAAGCGGAGCTCGTCGCGGTTGCGGAAGCGCACCGCGCCGTTGTCGGCCGACGTGTCGCCGCCGCCGAGCGTCGCGTCGCGCAGGGCGCGCCACTCGGGGTCCGAGTCGTCGACCCAGGTGTAGACGGCGTCGATGGGGAAGTCGACGTCCTTGACGAGGAGTTCGGTGAACACGTCCAGGGTCGGATACGCGCGGTCGGCCACGCACAGCGTCGCCGTGGGCGTGAGCGAGGGCAGCTCGGCGCCCGCCAGCGTCGCACCGAACGGGGCCCGGAAGGAGCCGTCGGGTGTCCGCGTCCAGAACCCCACCGTGCAGGCGAGCCCCGCGCCGTGCCGCAGCGACAGCGTGGTCGTGGTGACCGGCTTGAACAGCTTGACGCCCGCCAGCTCGCCGATGGTGTCGAGGCGCTCGGCGAGCACGGTGCCGGGCGCCGCGTCGCGCGGGTTGACCAGCTCGGCGTAGACGGGCTGCCCGCGCAGCACACCGGCGAGCGCCTTCAGTGCGCGGCCCCGGTCGTCCTCCGCCACGGCCAGGGTGTGGGCGGCGCCGTTGGTGGTGCGGACGAGGATGTACGGGACGTCCTGCGCCTCCAGGGCGTCCGCGGCGAGCTCAAGGTTCCAGTCGGCCATGTGGGGCGCGAGCACGTCGTCGCGCCGCTCGGCGAGGCGGCCCACCGAGCGGATGACGCGGCCCGTGGTGTCGGCGGCGCGGATCTCCTCCTCGCGGGCGTGCTCGTCGGCGGCGGCCGCGGCGTCGAAGGTGTGCGGGGCGGTGGGCCGGAAGCCGCTGCCGCCGGACGCCACACCGAGCGCCACCCGGTCCGCGCGCCCGCGCAGCCGCTCCGGCCGGTCGCGCCCCGCGACGAGCCGCGTGTACAGCTCCTCCCAGCGCGCGGTGACGTCCGCGGAGGAGAACCGCGCGTAGACACCTTCGCGGGCCGCCTGGGCGTAGGCGCGCCGCTTCTCGTCGTCCGCCATCAACTCACCCATGGCGACAGCGAGTTCGTCGACCTCGCCGGGCGGCACGAGCAGCCCGTCGACGCGGTGCCGCACGATCTCGGCGGGCCCCGTCAGCACGTCGTACGCGACCACCGGCACCCCGGCGGCGAGCGCTTCGAGGAGCACGAGCGGGAACGCTTCGTTGTGTCCAGCCGTCATCAGGCTCAGCCCGGCCTTGGCCCACTCGGCCGCCATGTCCTGGCAGGGCCCGAGGAGCTCCACCCGGTCGTGCAGTCCGAACCCGTCGACCAGGCGGCGCAGCTGCCGCTCGCGGTGGCCGCCGCCGAAGATCCGCAGCGTCCACTCCGGGTGCGCGTCGGCGACCTGCGCGAACGCCCGGACGGCGTGGTCGACCCGCTTCTCGCCGGTCAGCCGCGCCGCCATCACGATGACCTTGCCCTCGCCGTCCGCGCGCGGCCGGAAGCCGTCGGGCACGGCGTTCGGGATGACGGCCAGCTCGGGGGCGGTGGCGCCCAGGGACTCCGCGATCCAGTCGCGGGTGCGCTCGGTGAGCGTGACCAGCGCGTCCAGGCGCGGCGCGTGCAGCAGCAGCGGTTCGCCGGACGGGCCGCGGCGCTGGGTGGGGCGGTGCTCCTGGTGCACGGTGACGACCCGCGCGGGCACGAGCGCCACGGCGGCGGCGAGGAGCGCGGGCGTCGTGGTGACCAGCACGTCGGTGTCGATCGCGCCGAGCGCGGCGGCCATCTCGATGTCCGAGAGGCGGTCGAAGGCGTCCTCCCAGGCGGGTCTGATCAGCTCGCTGGGCAGTGCGGCGAGCGCCCGGCACGCGGCGTCGTCCAACTCCGTCTCCCGCACCGGGCGTTCGGGCGTCACGGTGCGGTCCACGAGGTGGCGCACGGGCAGGCCGCGCGCCTCGGCGAAGAACGGCTCGGCGCGGGTCCGGAAGACGGAGACGACCTCGACCTCGATGCCGGGACGCTCCGCGAGGTGCCGCGCCTGGGTGTACGTGGCGAGCTCGGTGCCGCCCATCTCGTCGCCCCAGCCGAGCAGGTACGTGATCTTCATGTGGTCTCCTCCGCGAACTCGCGTGTGCCGTCGGGCTCGGGTGCGGCGGACTCCGTCGCGGCTGCCGGCTCCGTCACGGCGGTGGGCTCCGGTGGTCCGGCGGGCTTCCGGGTGGCTTCGGTGGTGATGTCCCAGCACGTCACCGCGAAGGCGCCGGTCCTGGTGAAGTGGGCGTGGGCCCGGACGAGCGCGCCGTCCGGCAGGGCGAAGACGCGGAAGGGGGTGGGGTAGGCGGTGGACGGGTCGCGCACGTCGGTCAGCCACCGGCCGAGGGGCAGCGGGCCCACCCGGAAGTCCCACACCCACTGCCCGGCACCCGCCCCTGCCATCGCGCCGAGCGGCACGCGCAGCGTGAAGGTGGTCTCCTCGGTGTTCTCCTGCCAGGACACCTCCGCCGGTACGACGACGCCGTCCCGCCGCCGCACGGCCTCGGCCCGGAGCTTCTGGGGCAGGCCCCGGTTCCCCGCCACGAGCCTCCCGTGAACCGTGATCCCGTCCCCGGCCGGCACGAACCGCACCAGCTCCGCCCGCGCCCGCGATCGCGTCGCCTGCAACACCGCCCGCCCGCTACGGGCCCTGACGATCCGGACGAGCGTGCCGGTCAGGGGGTCGGGGGCGTGAGGCACGGTGGGCGTGGCGGGCGGCGGGGCGGTGGGCGGCGCGGGTGGGGGATTCGGCGGTGTGGTGGGGGTGCCCGTCTCGGCGGGAGCGAGACCGTACCGCCGTACGCGGCCGTCGGCGCCCCGCGCCTCGACGGTGAGCCGCCACACGCCGTCCCCCATGCCGCGCAGGGTCGCCGTGGCCGTCAGCAGGGGCATCCCGCCGGTACGCGTCTCCCGGACGAGCGGCACGACGAGCCTGCGCGGCCCCCGCGAGATCACCAGGCGGGCGCCGCCCGTCCCGCCGAGGACGCCTTCCGCGCGGAGTGCGAGGTTGAGGGTCCGGCTGTCCCGCAACGAGAAGTGCACAGGTGCCAGCAGCGGCGCCCCTGCCGCACGGCGGCCCGGCCCCGCCGCGGGCCCACGCTGCCGCCCCGCCGCCGCCCGCTCCAGGCGGAAGCGGGTGGTCCGGGCGGTGGCGAGCAGGCGTCGTACGAGAGCAGCGGGTGGTCCGGGACGTCGGCGCGGCCTCAAGCTCAAGTGGTACATCTGTCCACTCTGACCGCATATGTTCGGAACCTCGCGCGCAGCTACGCCATTCTCGCGGGGGCCGGACGGGTCATGCCCTGCCCCCGACCCGGCCCTCGCCCGCTTACTTCACCGCCCCCGCCATCACGCCGGAAACGAACTGCCGCTGGAACGCGAAGAAGACGGCCAGCGGAATCACCATCGAGATGAACGCGCCCGGCGCCAGGATCTGCACGTTGTCGCCGAAGAACCGCACCTGCTGCTGGAGCGCCACCGTGATCGGCGGGTTCTGGGAGTCCGCGAAGATCAGCGCGATCAGCATGTCGTTCCAGACCCAGAGGAACTGGAAGATGCCGAGCGAGGCGATCGCGGGCGCCCCGAGCGGCATCACGACCCGCAGGAACAGCCGCATCTCGCCCGCGCCGTCGAGCCGGGCCGCCTCCAGGAGTTCGCGCGGGATCTCCGCGAAGAAGTTCCGCAGCAGGAAGATCGCGAACGGCAGGCCGAACGCGACATGGAAGAGGATCACGCCGATCGTCGTCTCGAAGATGCCGATCTCGCCGAACAGCTTGGAGACCGGCAGGAGCGCCACCTGCACCGGGACGACGAGCAGCCCCACCACGCCGATGAACCACCAGTCGCGCCCCGGGAAGTCCATCCACGCGAAGGCGTACCCGGCGAGCGCCCCGATCACCACGACGAGCAGCGTCGCCGGCACGGTGATCATGACGCTGGCCAGGATCGAGTCGGTGATCGTGTCGTCTTCCAGGAGGTTGGAGTAGTTGTCCAGCGTCAGCTGCGAGGGCGCGCCGAAGACCTTCCACCAGCCGCTCTCGCTCATGTCGGCGGGCGTCCTCAGCGAGCCGATCAGCAGCCCGACCGCCGGCACCAGCCAGAAGAGGCCGACCAGCACGAGGAACACGCGCAGCGCGGTGCCGCCGAGCGCCGAGGCGACGCGGGCGCCCACGGACTGCTTGGCCTTGACGGTCACGGTCTCGGTCTGCGTCGTCACCGCTGCGCCTCCCGCCTCATGCGCCGAATGTTGAACAGCATCACGGGAATCACGAGCAGGAAGAGCAGGACGGCGATCGCGCTCGCCACGCCCGCGTCCCGGTCGCCGAAGGCCGAGTTGTACAGCTGGACCGCGAGCACGTTCGCCTCGTCCTTCGACGAGCCCGGCGGGATCACGAAGACCAGGTCGAAGATCTTCAGTACGTTGATCATCAGCGTGACGAGGACCACCGCGAGGACCGGGGCGAGCAGCGGCACCGTCACCCGGCGGAAGACCTGCCACTCGTTGGCGCCGTCCACGCGCGCCGCCTCCAGGAGTTCACGCGGCACGCTCGCGAGACCCGCCGCGATCAGGACCATCGCGAAACCCGCCCACATCCACAGGTAGGAGCCGATGATCGCGGGCGTGATCAGGCTCGGGCCCAGCCAGTCCACGCCGTTGTACGCCTCGCGGAAGTTCGACGCGGGATAGCGGAGTTGGGCGCCGTCGGCCTCCTTGGGGAGGGCGAAGGTACCGTCCGCCGCCGCCTCCGTGGACGCCACGACCTCACCGTCCTTGACGGCCTCGATCTTGATGCCCGCGTAGCCGAACTCCGAGGAGTCGGGGGCGTTCGGCTCGCCCCGGCCCTTGCCGCGCGTGAAGTCCTGCCAGGCCGTACCGGTGACCCGGTCCGGGTCGGCCCGCGCCGGCTCCGCGGCCTTCGCGTCGTCCGGCATCTCGTTCGGCGGCACACCCGTCAGCGGCAGCACCACCGGCTTGCCCGCCTCGACCGGCTCCTTCGTGATGAAGGCGCCGCCGCCCGCCGACTTGAGGGGCGAGTTCATGCTCGGATGCGCCTGCGGGAACGCCGACGCCTCGGCGAACGTGTCGTGCACGCTCACCGCCACCGCGTTGGCCACGCCCCGGTCGGGATCGGACTCGTACACCAGCCGGAAGATGATGCCCGCGGCCAGCATGGAGATCGCCATCGGCATGAAGATGACGAGCTTGAACGCCGTGCCCCAGCGGACCCGTTCGGTCAGCACGGCGAAGATCAGGCCGAGCGCGGTCGCCACGGTCGGCGCCACCACCAGCCAGATCGCGTTGTTCTTGATGGCGGTCACGATGCTGTCGTCGGTGAACAGCGTCTCGTAGTTGCCGAACGCCGTGAAGTCGCCCGACTTGTCGAAGAAGCTGCGGAACAGCGAGTACCCGATGGGGTAGAGGACGAGCGCGCCGAGCAGCACCAGGGCGGGCAGCAGGAACAGCACCGCCACGGTCTTCCGGGTGCCGGTCACGCTCTTGCGCGAGGTCGGGGCCGGGGGCACCACCTGCGGGGTGCCCTCGGCGTTCGCGGACGCCACCGCGTCAGTCCTTGTAGGCCTTGGCGGCGGCCGTCTCCAGGACCTTCTGCGTGCCGGCGACGTCCTCCGGGTTCTTCAGGAAGTCCTGCAGCGCCTTCCACTCGCCCTTGCCCGGCGTACCGCCGAAGGACTGCGGGGCCTGGTCGGACATGTCGAAGCGGATGTCGTCACCGGCCTCGATCAGCGCCTTGGCGATGTTCCGCTGCACGTCGTTCGGATACGCGGACATGTCCAGGTTCTTGTTCGGCGAGATGAAGCCGCCGGCCTCCGCCCAGATCTTCGCCGCGTCCGGCGAGCCCAGGAACGTCAGGAGCGCCTGCGCGCCCTTGCTGTCCTTCAGCGCGACCGCGGCGTCACCGCCGACCACGGCGGGGGACTCGTCACCGACCGCCGGGAAGGGGAACACCTTGGCGTCCTTCCCCACCTCCGCCTTGGTCTCCGAGATGGCGAGGGACACCATGTCGCCCTCGAACACCATGCCCGCCTTCGGTTGGTCGCCGCCCCGGAAGGTCTGCTTCACGGACGCGGGGAACTCGGTCTGCAGCGCGCCGTCCGCGCCGCCCGCCACGAAGCCCTTCTTCCCGAACAGCTCACCGAGGGTGGTCAGCGCGTCCTTGACGGACGGGTCCGTCCACTTGATCTCGTGCCGGGCGAGCTGGTCGTACTTCTCCGGGCCCGCCTGCGAGAGGTAGATGTTCTCGAACCAGTCGGTGAGCGTCCACGCCTCGGCGCCCGCCACCGACACCGGCGGCACACCGGAGTCGTAGACGGTCTGGGAGGTCTCCATGAACTCGTCCCAGGTCTTGGGCGGCTTGACGCCCGCGTTCTCGAAGACGAGCGTGTTGTACCAGATCAGCGACTTGTTGGCCGCCTTGAAGTACACGCCGTACTGCTTGCCGTCGACGGCTCCCAGGTCCTGCCAGCCCTTGGCGTAGTTCTTGTCGAGCTGCTTCTGGGCCTCGGGCCCGACCGGCTTGGCCCACTTGTTCGCCACGGCCTGCTCGATCGCGCCGACCTGCGGCAGCATCGCGACGTCCGGCGGCGCCCCGCCCGCCACCTTCGACTCCAGGAAGCTGATGATGGGGTCCTGCGCGGGCACGAAGGAGACCTTGGCGCCGGTCCGCTTCTCGAACTCGTCGAGGACCTTCAGGAACACCTTGCGCTCCGCGCCGCCCCACACGGCGGCCACGGAGACGTTCTCCCCGTCCAGCTTCGGCAGTCGGAGCGCGCTCCCCGTTTGCTTGTCGCCGCCGCCGGAGCCCTTGTCACCGTCGTCGCTGTCGTCACCGCCGCAGGCGGTGACGGTGAGAGCGAGCGCGCTCGCGACGACGGCGGAGGCGATCCTGGCGGTGGTACGCCGATGTAGCGGTGCCCTGCGTGTACGAAGAGTGCTGCGCATCACTGCCCCGTTCTCTTCCCTGGCGAGTCCCGTGCGGTCTGGTCTACGCCCGCGCGGGGAGGGGCGGCAAGATGGCCTGCGCTGTCAACTCGCTGATCGTAATGGCGTTGTGACGTGGCGTCATGAGGTTTAGGAGCGGTGTTCCCTCACCACCAGGGACTTGCTTCCCTTGCCTCCAGGGACTTGCTTTCCTCACTGCCAGGGACTTGATTCCCTCACAGCAGGGACGGCACCTGGTCCGCCGAGACGGACCGTGCGGCCCGCTCCAGCGCACTGGCCAGCAGGGCCAGATCCGTCGGTCCGTTCCCCAGCTCGCGCACGGGCCGCCGGGCCGGCGGGTCGCCCATCCGCTCCCACTCCAGAGGGACCACCGTGGGCCGCAGCGTCGCCGTACGGGGAATCCGGCCCGTCACCCGGCCCGCCTGGAAGGCCGTGGCCCGCCCGTCCGGGGAGCGGAGCTCGCCCCGCCCCGGCGCGGGCTCCTCCGGCCCCGAAGCGACCGCGTCGAGGACCACCCGCAGGGACGCCCGCTGCCCGAGCTCCGTCTCCGGCATCCGCTCACTGCGGCCCGTGGTCGCCACGAGATGCACCCCGAGCCGCTCCCCGTCCCGCGCCACGGCCTCCAGCGCGCGGACCACCGAACCGGCGGCGGGCCGCCCGGGGGAGCCGAGGGCGGGGGAGAGCAGCGCGTCGAAGTCGTCGACGAGGACGACGAGCCGGGGGAGCGGCGGCCCCGGCTCCACCCGCTGCCGCGCCGCGGCGGGCCGCAGCCGCATCGTGGCGCTGGGCGGCGGTTCGAGGTCGCCGTCGAGCCCCTGCGCCACTCCGGAAGCCGCCGCCGAGGCCGAGACCGAGGCTGCGGAGGCGGAGGGTGCGGAGGCGGAGGCCGTGGCCGCGGAGGACTGCGAGCGCTGCGTGACCATCCGCCCCGACACCTCCCGCTGCGTGTGCCACTCCGTGAAGCCAAGCCTGCCGAGCAGCTCGGCCCTGCGCTTCAGTTCGGCGGCCAGGGACTGGGCGAACTCCCGCATGCGGACAGGGTCGTTGGCCACGAGGTGCGTGGTGACGTGCGGCAGGTCCGTACAGACACCGAGTCCCGTCCCCTGCCGTCCCGTGGCGCCGCCCGCGCCGACGCCGTCCCGCCCGTCGACGAGCACGATGCCGAGCCGGTCGGGGCGCTCCGCGGCGGCCAGCGAGGCGGCGACGGAGCGCAACAGCTCCGTACGACCGCTGCCCGCGGGGCCCTCCACGAGCAGATGCGGCCCGTCGGCGGCGAGGTCCGCGACGACGGGCCCGCGCGGCCCCGCGCCGAGCACCGCCACGGCGCGCCCGCCGAGCGCCTCGGGGTCGTCGGCCGCCGCCGCCCACCGCGCCATCAGGGAGGCGGGGGTGGCCCTGGCGAGCCCCAGCTCGTCGAGCAGCCGGGCCGCCTGGGGCAGCGGCGCGGACACGCGCGCGTGGCCCTCACCGGCCGTGCCGTCCGAGCGCAGCGGCGCGAGCGCCCGCGCGAACCGCTCGGCCCAGGCCGCCGACACGGCGTCCACCGCGGCGACGGTGCCGTGCCCCGCGGGGCGGCCGCCCGCCGTCCGCATCAGCCTCAGCGCGGTCGCCACGTCACCGCTGAGCAGCGCGGCGGCACCGCAGGCACGGAAGGCCGGCGTCACCGCGCAGGCGGCTTCGTACGTGTCGAGGACCGGGGACGCGGGGGAGGCCGCCACCGTCTCGGCGAGGCACACGACGTGGATCCCGGCGCGCGCTCCCTCGTCGGCGAGCCGGACGGTGGCCTCGCGCAGCCCGGCGGACCCGGGGTCGCCGTCGACGACGACGACCGTGCGGGCACCGGCCGCCACGCCGTCCGTGCCGTACGCCCCGCCGTCGGCGATGCGGTCGTCGAGGCGCCGGGCCAGCTCGTCCGTGCGGGCGGCCGCCTGGTCGCGGTCGTAGGCGAGGAGGAGGCGGCAGTCCTGGCCGTGGGTGGGCCGCAGGTGGGGCAACCAGCCGAGCCACGCCCACTCGGCGGTGCGCTCGGCCGTGGGGCGCGCCCGGTCCGTGCTGATCAGCACGATCTCCAGGGAGTCGGGCGAGTGCAGCGCGGCGAGCTGGGCGACGACCGCCCTGGCCAGGCCGGCCAGCCGGTCCCTGGGCCCGGCGAGGCCCAGCGAGCCCGCCTCCCGCAGGCCGACCGTGACGGGCACGGCGGGCAGCAGCTCGTCGCGCCCGTCGGCGCCGGGCAGGGTCCGGTCGACCGTGCCGAGCCGCACCGCGAGCGCCTCCGGGTGGTCGGGGCCGCGCTCCCAGAGGCGGGGGCCGGGGCCGAGCGCGGTGAGCAGCAGGGTGGCGGGATCGGGCCACGACTCGGGCGTACGGGCGGCGGCCGTTATGGCGAGGTCCTCCGGGGAGAGCTCCAGGGGTCCGCCGGCGCCGCCCCGGCCGCCGTCGGCGTACGCCTCGTGGCGGCCGTCGTGGTCCTCGTACTCCTCGGGGCCGTCCGGGCCGTCGTACACGTCGTACCCCTCCGGGGTGCGGCCGCCGTCCCGGCCTCCGGTGAGCCGGCGGGCCCAGGCGGAGAGGCCGCCGCGCCTGCGCACGGCGCGCGGCAGGGCCGTCCCGCGCGCGGGGGTGCCGGTGGTGCTGCCGGGGGCCCCGGTGCTCCCGGTGCCGGTCCGCTCGGCGTCGGGCATGCCGCCCTGCTGCGGCACGACGGGGGTGTCGGTGCCGGTGGGGCCTGCGTGGGTCCCGTGTGTGCCGTACGCGGCCGTCGGCCGGTTCTCGTATGTTCCTCGTGTGCCGTACGCCCCTTCAGTGCCGACACCGGTGCCGGCCGCGGCGCCCCAGCCCGCCGAGCCGTACGCGTGGTGGGTGGCGGCGGGGGTGGGGGACGGCTCTCCGAGGGTGGGCGGCGGGGCCGCGGCGGGGCGCACGCGCACGTGGCCCTCGCCGTCCGGGGCCGTGGCGAGCACGCCGCTCACGCCGGGCACCGGGCCGCCCCTGCCGTCCGTCAGGCGGAGCGCGGACTCGCCGATGCGGAGCAGGGAGCCGGGGGAGAGCCGGACCGGGCGGTCGGTGATCTCCCTGCCGTCCACCGCCGTGCCGTTCGTCGAGTGCAGGTCCGCGACCGTGACGCGGCCGTCCGGGTCGAGCGTGACAGCGCAGTGCAGCCGGGAGACGTCCGGGTCGTCCAGCGGCACGTCGGCCTCCGCGGAGCGGCCCACGCGGATCTGGCCGCCGTGCAGCAGGTGGACGCCGCCCGCGTCCGGTCCCGCCACGACGTGCAACTGCGCGGCCGCGCCGGACAGTTCGGGACCCGGCTCGGCGGGGGCGCCCAGCGAGAGCACCGCGCCGTCGATCAAGGGGGGCTCGCCGAGCGTGCAGCGCTGGGCGTCGAGGCGGTCCGGGCCCGCGAACAGCACGAGGGGCGCCTCGCTGCCCGCCACGGCCGTGGCGAGACCGGAGACCACCGCGGCGAGCGCGGTCCCCGCGGGGGCGGTGACCAGGACGTCACAGGCACCTTGGGCCCCGGTCGCCGTCGCGGGGCGGCCTTGCTGCTCGGTCTGGCCGCTGCGCGGCCCGAGGACGGTCAGCCGGATCTGCATCGCCGTCAGCGGTCCCTTCTGCGCTGGGCGCCCGGCACGGGGACACGCGCTGTGATTCCCCCCACCGCACACGGGCACGTCGGCCAGTACTGGAGGCATCCTCGCACCTGCCACTGACAACACGCCCGGCGGCCACCTGTAAGTGATCTTGATTGGTCGGCTCTGCTCGGAAAAGTGCCTGCTTGGACCGTTGCGCATAAGCGCGGAGGTTCCTCGAAGAAGGTCAATCCGGGACCACTCGGCAACCAATGGCCACGGGCGAGCGTCTTTCCACCGAACAACGATCCGGAAAGCCCCGGAAAGAAATGGCCGAGAGGAATCCGACCGGCCGGTGCCCTGTTCGGCGGCACTACAGTGGGTCGGAACACCTTCGTCGGAACATCTTGTCGGAACACCTTCGGACAGCCCCCCGGACAGGACCAGCGTCCGGGCGGGACCAGCCAGACCAGCAGGGAGCGCATGACGTGCGGCCGGTAGGCAGCAAGTACCTGCTCGAGGAGCCGCTCGGGCGCGGCGCCACGGGCACCGTCTGGCGAGCCCGCCAGCGGGAGACCGCGGGCGCCGAGGCGGCCGTTCCCGGCCAGCCCGGCGAGACCGTCGCGATCAAGGTCCTCAAGGAAGAGCTCGCCAACGACGCGGACGTCGTGATGCGCTTCCTCAGGGAGCGGTCCGTCCTGCTCAGGCTCACGCACGAGAACATCGTCCGCACGCGTGACCTGGTCGTCGAGGGCGACCTCCTCGCCCTGGTCATGGACCTCGTGGACGGCCCCGACCTGCACCGCTACCTCCGCGAGAACGGCCCGTTCACGCCGGTCGCGGCGGCCCTGCTGACCGCCCAGATCGCCGACGCGCTCGCCGCGAGCCACGCCGACGGCGTGGTGCACCGCGACCTGAAGCCCGCGAACGTCCTCCTCAAGCAGGACGACGCAGGGATGCACCCGATGCTCACCGACTTCGGCATCGCCCGCCTCGCGGACTCGCCCGGCCTGACCCGCACCCACGAGTTCGTCGGCACGCCCGCGTACGTGGCGCCGGAGTCCGCCGAGGGCCGCCCGCAGACCAGCGCCGTGGACATCTACGGCGCGGGCATCCTGCTGTACGAGCTCGTCACCGGCCGCCCGCCGTTCTCCGGCGGCTCCGCCCTCGAAGTCCTGCACCAGCACCTCAGCGCCGAGCCGCGCCGCCCCTCGACCGTCCCCGACCCGCTGTGGACGGTCATCGAGCGCTGCCTCGACAAGAACCCGGACCGCCGCCCCAGCGCCGAGAACCTCGCCCGCGGCCTGCGTGCCGTCGCCGAGGGCGTCGGCGTGCACTCCACCCCGGCGCAGATCGCCGCCGCGGAGGGCGTGGGCGCGCTCCTCATGCCGGACCCGGCGCCGGCCCCCGTCCCGGGGACCCCGGGCGCGGCCGACCCCACGCAGGTCCTGCCGAGCAACGCGGGCTCGTACGACCCGAACGCCGCGACCAGCGTCATGCAGAGCACCGGCGGCCACACCCCCGGCTCCTCGGACGCCGACCCGACGTCCGTGCTGCCGCGCGGCGGCAACGCCGACCCGACCGCGGTCATGCCGCCCGTCCCGCCGAACGGCCCGGGAGCGGACCCGAACGACCCGCACCCCTGGCAGAGCCAGATGGCCGCGGCCCGCGACCGCAACGAACAGACCCAGTACCAGGCCTACCTGGACCCCGAGCAGGACCCGCTGCGCCGCCGCCCCCAGCGCCAGGTCGCCCGGCCCCAGCAGCAGCCGCCGCAGCAGCACCCCCAGCAGTACGCGCCGCAGCAGCCGCGGGGCCAGCGCCAGCAACGACAGCAGCGCCAGCAGCAGTACGCGCCCGCGCCGCAGCAGCACCAGCCCCAGCACCAGCCGCAGCAGTACGCGCCCCCGCAGGCGCCGCCGCCCCAGCAGCCCGCCCCGCGTCCCGCGCGGGAGCCGCGCGAACCGCGTCAGCCGAGGCAGCGCAGCGCCAACCCGATGAAGATCCCGGGCCTCGGCTGCCTCAAGGGCTGCCTGTTCACGATCGTCATCCTCTTCGTGGCGAGCTGGCTGGTCTGGGAGTTCAGCCCCCTCCAGGACTGGATCGGCACGACGAAGGGCTACTGGGAACAGCTGACGGATTGGTACAACACGGTCAGCGGCTGGCTCGGCAAGGTCGGCGGCAACTAGGCCGCACCCAGACGGTTCTGTGGATTTGTCGACATCTGCAGAGTGAAATCCGCTCCCGGAGTGAAGGTTGGCGGCAAGGCCGCGTAGTTTTGTCGCCAACACGCATCCGTAGGAGCAGTCTTGACGCGCAAGATCGGCAGCCGGTACACCGCCCACCAGATCCTGGGCCGTGGCAGCGCCGGCACGGTGTGGCTCGGCGAGGGACCCGAGGGCCCCGTCGCCATCAAGCTGCTGCGCGAGGACCTGGCGTCCGACCAGGAGCTCGTCGGCCGCTTCGTCCAGGAGCGCACGGCGCTGCTCAGCCTCGACCACGCGCGCGTGGTGGGCGTCCACGACCTGGTCGTCGACGGCAACGACCTCGCCCTGGTCATGGACCTCGTCCGCGGCACGGACCTGCGCACCCGCCTGGAGCGTGAGCGGCGCATGGCCCCCGAGGCCGCCGTCGCCATCGTCGCGGACGTCGCCGACGGCCTCGCCGCCGCGCACGCAGCGGGCATCGTCCACCGCGACGTCAAGCCCGAGAACGTCCTCTTGGACATGCAGGGCCCCCTCGGCCCCGGCGGCGCGCACCCCGCCCTCCTCACGGACTTCGGCGTCGCCAAGCTGATCGACTCCCCGCGCCGGACCCGCGCGACGAAGATCATCGGCACGCCGGACTACCTCGCCCCCGAGATCGTCGAGGGCCTGCCCCCACGCGCGGCCGTCGACATCTACGCCCTCGCCACCGTCCTCTACGAACTCCTCGCCGGCTTCACCCCCTTCGGCGGCGGCCACCCCGGCGCGATCCTGCGCCGCCACGTCACCGAGACGGTGGTCCCCCTCCCCGGCATCCCCGAGGAGCTCTGGCAGCTCCTCGTCCAGTGCCTGGCCAAGGCGCCCGCGTCCCGGCTGCGCGCCTCCGAGCTGGCCACGCGCCTGCGGGAGCTGCTTCCGCTGGTCGCGGGGATGCCGCCGCTGGACGTCGACGAGCCGGACACGGAGTCCGACGGGACCGAGGAGGCGTACGAGAACTCCGCCTCCGGCTCCTCCACCGCCCCCGAGCCCCGCGAGGCCGCGCCCCGGCGGGGTGCCGTCCCCCTCGTCCCCGGCTCGGCCTCCGCCGACTCCAACCGCGACACCCACACGTCCATGCGGGTCCCGGGCCCGGACGAGCTCGCCGGCGGCGCCCGCGGCACGGCCCGCGCCCCCCGTGCGGCAGGCGCGGCCCGCCCCGGCTCCGCCAAGCACCGCTCCTCGGCCCGCCGCCGCAGGATCACCCTGGGCGTGGCGGGAGCGGTCCTGGTCGCCGCAGCGGGCATCGGCACCTGGGCGGCCACCCACAGCGACGCCGCCGACACACCCCCCACGGACAGCGGAAACTCAGCGCCTCCGGCCCCGTAGAGGCCCCGGGCCCGGATGTCTCCCACCCACCCATCCGCTCACCCGCACCGCACGGTGCCGTAGGACACAGAGCCCTGCCCCGGACCGGGGCACTTGCCGCAGCCGTTACGCTGGAGTCGTGGCAGTCGTCGATGTTTCCGAAGAGCTCAAGTCCCTCTCCTCGACCATGGAGTCGATCGAGGCCGTCCTGGACCTCGACAGCATGAGGGCCGATATCGCCGTGCTCGAGGAGCAGGCGGCCGCGCCGTCCCTGTGGGACGACCCGGATGCGGCGCAGAAGATCACCAGCAAGCTGAGCCACCTCCAGGCGGAGGTGAGGAAGGCCGAGGCGCTCCGTGGGCGCATCGACGACCTCGGCGTGCTGTTCGAGATGGCTGAGGAGGAGGACGACTCGGACACCCGCGCGGAGGCCGAGACCGAGCTCACGGCCGTCAAGAAGGCGCTGGACGAGCTGGAGGTCAGGACCCTCCTCTCCGGTGAGTACGACGCCCGCGAGGCGCTCGTCACCATCCGCGCCGAGGCCGGCGGCGTCGACGCCTCCGACTTCGCCGAGAAGCTCCAGCGCATGTACCTCCGCTGGGCCGAGCGCCACGGCTACAAGACGGAGCTCTACGAGACGTCGTACGCGGAAGAGGCCGGCATCAAGTCGACCACCTTCGCCGTCAACGTCCCGTACGCCTACGGCACGCTCTCCGTGGAGCAGGGCACCCACCGCCTCGTGCGCATCTCGCCCTTCGACAACCAGGGCCGCCGCCAGACCTCCTTCGCCGGCGTCGAGATCCTCCCGGTGGTCGAGCAGACCGACCACATCGAGATCGACGAGAGCGAGCTGCGCATCGACGTGTACCGCTCCTCGGGCCCCGGCGGCCAGGGCGTCAACACCACCGACTCCGCGGTCCGGCTGACCCACCTGCCGACCGGCATCGTCGTCTCCTGCCAGAACGAGCGCTCGCAGATCCAGAACAAGGCGACCGCGATGAACGTCCTCCAGGCGAAGCTCCTCGAGCGCCGCCGCCAGGAGGAGCAGGCGAAGATGAACGCCCTCAAGGGTGACGGCGGCAACTCCTGGGGCAACCAGATGCGTTCGTACGTCCTGCACCCCTACCAGATGGTGAAGGACCTGCGGACGGAGTTCGAGGTCGGCAACCCCGAGTCCGTTTTCAACGGCGAGATCGACGGTTTCCTGGAAGCCGGAATTCGCTGGCGCAAGCAGCAGGAGAAGTAAAAGCCGCCGGAAACGGCTTTATCGACAAGGCAACTGCTGCCCCAGAGGCGGCAGTTGCCTTTTGCGTCACAGTCAGATGTCCGTACGCCGGGCAACTCCCCTAATTTCGGACATCGCGCCCGCAACGACCTTGACGCTGCTGTGAAAAGTGGAAAGGCTAGCGCGCGGCGTGCGTATTTCTGGGGCGCGTGGGATCCGTGGGGGCTGAAGGCTGATCGTGATGGCCGATCGAACGCCCCCGGCGAACGCAGCCCCGGACGCTGCCTCACTGACGATTCAGCTACTGGGGGTAGCAACCAGATGACGAAGAAGACGCGGATCCGTGTCGCGCGAATAGCTGCCGGCGCGGTGATCGCCGCCGGTGCCTCGCTGACCGCCGCGGGTGCCGCCTCGGCCCTCGACGTCGGTGTCGAGCTCGGCGGTGTGGGCGCCGGTGCCCACGCCGACGAGAGCGGCGTCGGCGTGGATGTGGACCTGGACCCCGCCGACCCGGCCCCGGGCGACCCGGACCCGGGTGACCCCGAGCCCTCCGACCCGCCGGAGCCCACCG
The DNA here is from genome assembly GCF_055639375.1 of Streptomyces sp. NPDC039462. NCBI lineage: Bacteria > Bacillati > Actinomycetota > Actinomycetes > Kitasatosporales > Streptomycetaceae > Streptomyces > Streptomyces sp. NPDC039462. The sequence goes on along the minus strand of NZ_JBVKAO010000009.1, from coordinate 326,141 downwards.
AGGAGCCCACGGAGCCGACCGAGGAGCCGACGGACCCGGAGATCCCGACCGAGGAGCCCACGGACCCGGAGATCCCGACCGAGGACCCCACCACCGACCCCACCGACCCGGGTGAGGGGAACGGCAACGGCGGCAACAACGGCCACGGCAACGGCGGCGGTGGCGGCGACAACGGCAACGACGCCGGCCCCGACGGCGGCGGCTCCGTCCCCGTCGAGCAGGGCAAGGGCAAGGACAGCCTGACCGACACGGGCTCCCGGCCCGTCGAGCAGGGCGGCAACAACGCCCAGCCGGCGGCCGACAAGGGCGAGCTCGCCGAGACCGGCGCCGCCGAGACCACGTTCCTGCTGATCGGCGCCGCGACGATGATCGCCGGCGGCATCGGCTTCCGCATCCTGCCGCGCCTCGTCGGCAACCGCGGCGCAGCTGCCTGATCCGTACGAATGAAGAAGGGCCCGGAGCTCCACGGAGCTCCGGGCCCTTCTGTGTCGCCGCCGATGTCAGCTTCGGGACGCCTCGTGACTCTTTGTGTTCACTGTGTGCCCCGTGGGCGCCCCCGCAGGGGCCGGCGCGCTACGCGGTCTGCTGCGCCAGCAGCACGACCGCCGCGATCAACACGACGAGCAGCGCTATCAGTGCCGCGGGATTGAGCCCGGCGAAGGGCCCTTCCTGCTGCAGACGCTCGCGATTGGCCCGGCACACGGGGCAGCGGCCTTCATTCACGGGCGCTGCGCAGTTCGCGCATACCAACCGATCCAGGGTCATGCGCTTCTCCTCCCGCACAGTCTCAGCCTGCCCAACGCTACGGGGAACTCAATCGTTCCCCCTACCACTGTGCCAGCTTCCGCGGATTTCGGCGCGGCCCACCCCTTCGCCACGGTTTCCGCCCCGTACTTCCGTGACAATCCGCGCAACTCAGGACGCCGACTGCGCGCGCGTACCTGCTTCGCGTATGGTCACGCTCACCTACCCCCGGCAACCCGTGGTGCATCCGTGATCCGATTCGACAACGTCTCCAAGGCCTATCCGAAGCAGACCCGCCCAGCGCTCAGGGACGTCTCCCTCGAGATCGAGAAGGGCGAGTTCGTCTTCCTGGTGGGATCCTCCGGCTCCGGAAAGTCCACTTTCCTGCGGCTCGTCCTGCGCGAGGAGCGCACCAGCCACGGCCAGGTGCACGTCCTCGGCAAGGACCTCGCGCGCCTGTCCAACTGGAAGGTGCCGCACATGCGGCGCCAGCTGGGCACCGTGTTCCAGGACTTCCGCCTCCTGCCCAACAAGACCGTCGGTGAGAACGTCGCCTTCGCGCAGGAGGTCATCGGCAAGTCCCGCGGCGAGATCCGCAAGTCCGTGCCCCAGGTCCTCGATCTCGTGGGCCTCGGCGGCAAGGAGGACCGGATGCCGGGCGAGCTCTCCGGCGGTGAGCAGCAACGCGTCGCGATCGCGCGCGCGTTCGTCAACCGGCCCAAGCTCCTCATCGCGGACGAGCCGACCGGCAACCTCGACCCGCAGACGTCCGTCGGCATCATGAAGCTGCTCGACCGGATCAACCGGACCGGCACGACCGTCGTGATGGCCACCCACGACCAGCAGATCGTGGACCAGATGCGCAAGCGGGTCATCGAGCTGGAGAAGGGCCGTCTCGTGCGCGACCAGTCGCGCGGCGTCTACGGCTACCAGCACTGACACCGTCTCGCCCGACCGCTGTCTGTTCCACCTGATCCACTGAAAGGCCGCCATGCGCGCCCAGTTCGTCCTGTCGGAGATCGGCGTCGGTCTCCGCCGGAATCTCACGATGACCTTCGCGGTCATCGTCTCCGTAGCGCTTTCGCTCGCCCTCTTCGGCGGTTCGCTGCTCATGCGTGACCAGGTGAGCACGATGAAGGGCTACTGGTACGACAAGGTCAACGTCTCGATCTTCCTCTGCAACAAGGCCGACGCCGAGCAGGACCCCAAGTGCGCCAAGGGCGCCGTCACGAACGAGCAGAAGGACCTGATCCTCCGCGATCTGAAGAAGATGACCGTCGTGGACAAGGTCACGTACGAGTCGGCGGACGAGGCGTACAAGCACTACAAGGAGCAGTTCGGCGACTCGCCGCTGTCCAGCTCCCTGACGCCGGACCAGATGCAGGAGTCGTACCGCATCAAGCTGAAGGACCCGGAGAAGTACCAGGTGGTCGCGACCGCCTTCTCCGGGCGTGACGGCGTGCAGTCCGTGCAGGACCAGAAGGGCTATCTCGACAACCTCTTCGGGCTGTTGAACGGCATGAACTGGGCGGCCGTGGCGGTGATGGCGCTGATGCTCGTCGTCGCGCTGATGCTGATCGTCAACACCGTGCGCGTCTCGGCGTTCAGCCGCAGACGCGAGACCGGCATCATGCGGCTCGTCGGCGCCTCCAGCTTCTACATCCAGATGCCGTTCATCATGGAGGCCGCCGTCGCCGGCCTCATCGGCGGAGCCGTCGCCTGCGGAATGCTGTTGGTCGGGCGGTACTTCATGATCGACCACGGTCTGGAGCTGTCCGAGAAGATCAACCTGATCAACTTCATCGGCTGGGACGCGGTCCTCGCCAAGCTGCCGCTGGTGCTCGCAATCGGCCTTCTGATGCCCGCGCTTGCCGCGTTCTTCGCGTTGCGCAAGTACCTGAAGGTGTGACAAGAGCCGCCGGTGCGGCAGGGCGTCGTACGGTTCAACCAACCGTACGGCGCCCTTCGTTGTCCTAGACTCACCGGCATGTCAGGCCTCGTCCGGTTCGCCGACCGGTTGTCCCGGCCCCGCCGCATCCGCCGCGGGGCGACCCTGACATTGGTCTTCGCGAGCGTCCTCGTCACGGGCGCCGCCACCGGCTCCTGGAGCGACGCCGCGGACGACGGCCGAAATCCCCCTCCTCCTTCGTCACGTTCGGACGTGCTCGGCTCCTCGGAGCGTCCCGACGACACCGCGGAGGAAGCCGCCGACGCCGCCGCGGAGGCCATGGCCGACGGCAAGTCCGGCAAGAAGGCCGCCGAGGAGGCCGTCAGCCGCAGCGGGGACCGCTGGGGGTCGGTGTACTCGCCGGGGGAGTACCAGGAGTTCGAGAAGGCCCTCGGCGGCGGGTACACGGGCGTCGGGCTGTGGGCCCGGCGCGGGGCCGCCGGGCGCATCGAGGTCTCCCGGGTCCAGCGGGGCGGGCCCGCGGACCGGGCCGGGCTCCGCGAGGGCGACCGGCTGCGCACCGTCGACGGCAAGCGCGTCACGGGCCGGCCCGTCACGGAGGTCCTCGCCCTGCTGCGCGGCGACCGCGCGGGCACCCCGGTGACCCTCGGTGTGGAGCGCGGCACGCGCGCGTGGCGCGAGACCGTGCGCAGGGCCCACGTCTCCACGGACCCCGTCACGGTCAGCCGGCTGACCGGCGGCGCCGTCCTGATCAAGGTCGCGGCGTTCACCAAGGACTCCGGAGAGGCCGTGCGGACCGCCGTGCGGGAGGCCCCCGAGGGCGCGGGGATCGTGCTCGACCTGCGGGGGAACTCCGGAGGCCTCGTGTCGGAGGCGGTCACCGCCGCGTCCGCGCTGGTCGACGGCGGCCTCGTCGCGACGTATGACGTACGGGGTGAGGAGAAGGCGCTCCACGCCGAGCGGGGCGGCGACACGGAAAGGCCCGTGGTCGCGCTCGTCGACGGCGGCACGATGAGCGCGGCCGAGCTCCTCACAGGTGCCCTCCAGGACCGCGGCCGCGCGGTCGTGGTGGGGTCGAGGACCTTCGGCAAGGGCGCGGTCCAGATGCCGAGCCGGCTGCCCGACGGCTCCGTCGCCGAGCTGACCGTCGGCCACTACCGCACTCCTTCGGGGCGGGCCGTCGACGGCCGGGGTATCACCCCGGACCTGGAGGCCGACGAGCGGGCCGAGGAGCGGGCCGAGACGGTATTGACTGGCCTCGGACCCCCCTCGTAGTGCGAAAATGGCCGGACTATGGCGAAGGAAAAGGTAAAGCGCAAGGCCGCGAAGGCCGCTGAGAAGGCCCCTGCCCGCAAGATGGTCGCGCAGAACAAGAAGGCGCGGCACGACTACCACATCCTGGACACCTACGAGTGCGGCCTGGTGCTGATGGGCACCGAGGTCAAGTCACTGCGCATGGGCCGGGCCTCCCTGGTGGACGGCTTCGTCCACATCGATCACGGCGAGGCGTGGCTGCACAACATCCACGTCCCGGAGTACGTGCAGGGCACCTGGACCAACCACTCCGCCACGCGGAAGCGGAAGCTCCTGCTGCACCGGGCCGAGATCGACAAGCTGGAGTCCAAGGCGAACGAGACGGGCCACACGATCGTGCCCCTCTCCCTGTACTTCAAGGACAGCCGGGTCAAGGTCGAGATCGCCCTGGCCAAGGGCAAGAAGGAGTACGACAAGCGGCAGACGCTCCGCGAGAAGCAGGACACGCGTGAGACCAACCGCGCGATCTCGGCGGTGCGGCGGCGCCAGGGGATCGGCTAGCCCCAGGGGCCCGGATCGGCGGGCCGCCGGGAATACGCTGGCATCGTCGTGCGTTGGTCACGTACGATGGGCCGTGCCCCGCACAGCAGGGGCGCCGGGCCGAAAGGCCCAGATTGAAAAATCAACATGGGGATGATCGGTTTCGACAGCGGATGTCGAAGCAGGGGAAGCGTGTCGAGGAAGCGGCAATGATCTCGTAAACCATATGTCGCAAAAAATAATCGCCGATACCAAGCGCGATTCCTTCGCCCTCGCTGCCTAAGTAGCGACTTGCGAAGTGTCAGCCCGGGGCCGTTCCCGACCCGGATCCTGGCATCAGCTAGGGAACTAAACTTCTAGGCCCGGTCACGGGACCTAGGAGGAAATCAAACAGTGACTGGGCCCGTCGGCGACTTGTTCGCGTGATCGCCGGGGCCGAGAAAATCGCAGCGAACTGCACACGGAGAAGCCCTGATTCTGCACCGTTGGACGCGGGTTCGATTCCCGCCATCTCCACAATTCCCATGTGAGACTGAAGCCCTCTGGCCCTCCGGCCAGGGGGCTTCTGTCGTGCCCCAGGGGCTGTCATGCTCCGGGGTCATGAGTAGACCCGTGAGACGCGTCACCATCCGTATGCGCCACTGGATCTGGCCCGCCGTGCTCGCCGTCGCAGCGGCCGGGCTCGCCGTCGGCTCACCGGCCGGGGCGGACTCCGACCGGTCGGGGCTCCCCGAGGCCATCGACACCATCCTGGCCGACCCGCGCATGGAGGGCGGTGTGGCCAGCGTCGTCGTCGCCGACTCCGCGTCCGGCGACGTCCTGTACCAGCACCGCTCCAGCGGGCGCCTGATGCCCGCCTCCAACACCAAGCTGCTCACCTCGGCCGCGGCCATGGAACTCCTCGGCCCCGCCCACCGGTTCACCACCGACGTCCGCTCCACCGCACCACGGCGCGGCTCCGTGCTCCAAGGCGACCTGTACCTGCGCGGCACAGGTGACCCGACGACGCTCGCCGAGGACTACGACCGGCTCGCCGCGAAGATCGCCGACTCGGGGATCCGGCGGGTCTCGGGACGGCTGGTCGCCGACGACACCCGCTTCGACGACAAGCGCATCGGCGACGGGTGGAGCGGCGACGACGAGTCCGCGTACTACGCCGCGCAGATCAGCGCCCTGAGCGTCGCGCCCGACACGGACTACGACACCGGGACGGTCATCGTCGAGGTGGCGCCCGGGGCGCGGGCCGGGGACAAGCCGCGCGTCGGCGTGACGCCGAAGACCGACTACGTAGACATCGATCTGCGCGCGACGACCGTCGCGGAGGGCGGCGCCGACACCGTCGCGGTGGAGCGGCAGCACGGCAAGAACACCATCACCGTCAGCGGCACCGTCCCGGTCGGCGGGGACACCACCAAGGAGTGGGTCACCGTCTGGGAGCCCGCCGGGTACGCGGCCGCCGTCTTCCGCGACGCGCTCGCCGCGCACGGTGTGCGGGTGAGCGGACCGACCCGGACCGGGATCGCCACGCCGAGGGGCGCCCGGCAGCTCGCCTCGCACGACTCCATGCCGCTCAAGGACCTCATGGTCCCCTTCATGAAGCTCTCCAACAACATGCACGCGGAGAGCCTCACCAAGGCCATGGGCCACAAGGCGACCGGCCGGCCCGGGAGTTGGGGCGACGGCATCGCGGCGATCAACGGCTATCTGAAGACCGCCGGTGTCGACCCGGGCAAGCTGCGCCAGGTCGACGGCTCCGGACTCTCACGCAAGGACAACGCCGCCGCGGAGCAGTACATCAAGCTGCTGCGTTCGGTGAAGGCCGAACCGTGGTTCGCCGACTGGCACGCGTCCCTTCCGGTGGCCTGCGGCCCCGGCAAGTCCGTCGGCGGCACCCTGCGCTCGCGGATGTGCGGCACTCCGGCGGCCCTCAACGTCCACGCCAAGACGGGAACGCTGACGGCAGCGTCCGCCCTCTCCGGCTACGTCAAGGACAAGGACGGACGCGAGCTGGTCTTCAGCGTCATCCTCAACAACCACCTGGCCTCCTCGGTGAAGCCCGTCGAGGACGCGATCATGGTGACCCTCGCCTCCTCGACCGAGGACAGGGCCGTCCTGGTCAAGCCGCGCTCGACGCGTGCGGCCGAGCGGGACGGCGGCGAGCTGGAGTGCTCGTGGCGCAGGCCTGTGCGCTGCTGAGGAGCAGGGCGCAGCAGGCGGCGGTGACCGGCACTCCGTAGCCCGCGGCGGTACCCAGGTGCTCCACCGCCAAGCCGCCGCCCGCGGCGCCGCAGGCGATGCCTCCGAGGAGGCCGGTCACGGCGAGGGTCATGCCCTCGTTCAACCGGCCCTCGGGGGTGCGGCGCTGGACGAGCGTCATGGCGGTGACCATCGCGGGCGCCGTCGCCATCCCGGCGACGAGCAGCGCTCCGGAGAGGGCGATCAGCGAGCCGGTGGCCACCACCGCGAGCAGGGGCAGCGTCATCAGGGCCGCCATCGCGGCGGCGCACAGCAGGTGGCGGCGGCCCAGCGAGCCGCGCGGTTTCACGGCTCCGTAGACGAGGCCCGCCGCGCAGGACCCCGCGGCCTGGAGGGCGAGGACCACTCCCGCGGCGGCCTTGTGGCCCTGCGTGTCCGCGTAGGCGATCGTGACGACTTCGAGGGAGCCGAAGACGGCGCCGGTGGCGAGGAAGCCGGCGAGCAGAGCGGGCATCCCGCGCGCGCGGAGCAGCGATGTCGTCCCGGCGGATGAGTCCGTACGCCCCTGCGGCGGGGGTTCCGTCGCCCGCTGGGCGGCGAAGACGAGCACGCCGGTCAGCAGCAGGACCACGCCGATGAGCGTGCCCGCCTGGGGGAAGAGCGCGCCGCACAGGAAGGCGGCGAGGACCGGGCCGAGCATGAAGCAGAGCTCGTCGGCGGCCTGCTCGAAGGAGTTGGCGGTGTGCACGGCCTGCGCGTCGCCCTTGAGGAGGTGCGCCCAGCGGGCCCGGGACATGCCGCCCGTGTTGGGCGTGGTCGCCGTGGCGGCGTACGACGCGAAGAGGGTCCAGTCGGGCGCTCCGTAGCGTACGCACAGCAGCAGTGAGAGCGAGCCGAGCGCGGCGACGGCGGTGGCGGGCACGGCGACGCGCGCCTGGCCGTGGCGGTCGACCAGCCGCGCCGTCCAGGGCGCCACGAGGGCGGTCGCCGCGAGGCCGGTCGCGGTGACGGCGCCGGCCAGGGCGTACGAACCGCGGGCTCCGGAGATCATGATGACGGCGCTCACGCTGAACATGCCCATGGGGAGGCGGGCGATGAGGTTGCCGATGGTGAAGGCGGTGGCGCCGGGTATCGCGAAGAGACGGGCGTAGGGGTTGTGGGGCATGTGGTCACCCTCGCCGGGGGTGCCGGGCGGGGTCCAACACCTGTGGGGTGCCGATTCACGCACCTCCGTTGTAGGTTCCTGCGGTGACCGAGGAAACAGTCGTACGCAGGGACGAGGATTCAGTCGTACGCAGAGATGTGGACCCCAGGCTGCTGCGCGCCTTCGTCGCCGTCGCGGAGGAACTGCACTTCACCCGGGCGGCCAACCGCCTCTATGTCGCGCAGCAGGCGCTGAGCCGTGATGTGCGCCGACTAGAGCGGGAGTTGGGGGCCGAGCTCTTCGCGCGCACGACGCGGCAGGTCTCGCTGACCGCCGACGGCGAGCGGCTGCTGCCGTACGCGCGACGTGTCCTGGAGGCCCAGGACGACCTGGTCGCCGCTGTCACGGGTGCGGCCCGGCCCCTGCTCGTCGACCTGAACAGTCCCGGTCTGGTCTTCGGACGCATCCTGGAGCGGGCCCGCGAACTCGCCCCCGACTGCGAGCTGATGGCCCGTTTCGAGAGCGGCCTCACCGGCTCGGCCGCCGAGATCGCCGCCGGACGGCTCGACGTCTCCTTCGGGCGGTTCGCCGGACTCGACCCGGCGCTGCGGGCCGGGCTCGACCAGCAGCCCGTGCGGTACGAGCCGATGGCGGTGCTGCTGCCGACCGGGCACCCGCTGGCGGAGCTCGACGCGGTGCCGCTGGACGCGCTCGCGGGGGAGACCGTGTACGCGGGGGCGGGCAACCCGAAGACGCTGGAGTGGACCGGCCTCGCGCGGCTGCTCTTCGCGGGGCGCGGCATCGGGATCGCGCCACCGGCGCCGCTCGCCGTCGGCGCCGAGGAGTTCGAGCGGGTGATGGCGAAGAGCCGGTGTCCGGTCCTCGCCGTCGTCGACTTTCCGGCCATGCCGGGCGCCGAGCTGCGGCCGCTCGTCGACCCCGTCCCGCTGTCCCCCGTGTCGCTGGTGTGGCGAAAGGGCCTGACGCACCCGGGGGTCACCGCACTGCGGACGGCGGCCGCGGCGCTCGCGGCCGAGGAGGGCTGGCTGGAGAAGCCGGCGGACGGCTGGGTGCCCGCGGCGGACGCACTCGTCATGCGGACGAACTCATCCTGAGGAGACGGAACCGACGCGGCACCGACCGTCGAACGGATCAAGGCGTTGCGCGACTGTTACGTGCAACGGGGCGCCCGCAATGGTTTGAAATGCCGCCGTAAATGCGGGCGTTCGACGTGTGCGGCTCCCTGGCCGCAGGGGTCTCGCGGCCCCCGGGATTCGCACCCGTGAACAACTGCCGCACTAAAAGGCGCTGTCCGCGAAGAGATCCGAGATGCGCGCGCGTACAGCATTGCAACTGCCAATAGTTGGGCGGTGAAGGACCGTAACGATCTCGACGCACCCTGTAGCCGACTCCTAAGCTGACGGCTCTTCCCGCTGCTCACGCCGGACGACCGCCGTGCGGCGGGCCCCCCACTTCTGCCAGGAGATTGCTTTGCTTTACAGGAAGACGGCGCTGCGCGCCGCCGCGCCCGTCGCCGTGCTCGCCCTCGCGCTGACCGCCTGCGGTGGCGGCGACGACAAGAAGTCGGAGGACAAGCCGAAGGCCGGTGCCTCCACGTCGCAGAACAAGCCCAAGGAGGAGTCGGTGCTGGCGGCCGGCAAGAGCACCTCGGGCAAGGTGAAGGAGGACAAGGCCTTCGTGACGTACGACGTCACCGCCGAGAAGGTCGACGTCGGCACGGAGGCCGAGACCAAGAAGCTGGTCTCGGACCCGAAGCGGGCCAAGGGCCTGGTCACGGCGACCGCCCACATGAAGATCACGCACAAGGGCGGCGCCCCGCTCACGGACACCCCCGACGTCCAGGACACCACGGAGATCTACGCGGACGGCACCCGCGGCGGCCTCCTCATCGGCGCCGCCGAGGACGCGCCGGGCTGCGAGGACGAGCTGGACCTCGAAGGCTGGAAGAAGGGCGAGACCCACGTCCTCTGCGAGACGTACCTGATCCCGAAGGGCTCGAAGTCCATCGAGGTGCGCTGGTCGGCCAAGGAGGACGGGGACCAGGTGAGCTGGAAGTTCGCCGGCAAGTGACCGGCGACCGGCTCAGTAGCCGACGGTGAAGCGGGTGCGGGGGCGGCTCGGGCGTTCCGCCTCGTTCAGGAGGGCGATCGCGAAGTCCTCCATGGAGATGGACGAGTTGCCCTCCGCGTCCACCAGCAGCTCGTCGTCGGCGAGGCGGAACTCACCTGTGCGGGTGCCGGGTTCGAAGAGGGCCGAGGGGCTGATGTAGGTCCAGGGGACGTCCGTGTGCGCGGTGCGGAGGGCGTCGTACTGGGCGTTCGACGCCTCGGCGATGTGGCGCCAGGCCGTGGGGACGTACCTCGGATCGTCGATGGCGAGGACCCCCCGCGTGCCGGGGACCGTCAGGCTGCCCGCGCCGCCGATGACGATGAGGCGTACGCCGTCGGTGCGGGCGAGGCCTGTCAGGAGGGCCTTGATGATGGCCGGGTGCTCGTGTTCGTGGCCGGGGGCGGGTCTGGTCGCGTTGACCACGAGGTCCTGGCCGGCGCTCAACTCGGCGACGTGGTCGGGGTCCACGGCATCGCCGGTGCGGTGGGCGGCGGCCGGGTGCAGTTCGGCGAAGCGGGTGGTGTCCCGGACGACGGCGGTGACGTCGTGACCGCGGGCGAGGGCCTCGGCGACGACGCGGCTGCCCGCGTTTCCGGCTGCTCCGAAGACGGTGATGCGCATGGGGGTCGGCTCCTTGGGCTCGGGACAGGTGTGCGGGCGGGTGGGCGGTTCAGGAGCGGGGTGACGGGCGGCGGCGGGCCTGGCCGAGCAGCACGCTCGCCAGGACGAGGACCAGGCCGCCCAGCTGCCAGGCGGTCAGGGTCTGCCCCAGGAAGACCAGGCCGGCGAGGGTGGCGACGACCGGGTTGGTCAGGCCGAGGAACGAGACCGACGAGGCGGGCAGGCGCTCGATGCCGCGGAACCACAGGGCGTACGCGAGGGCCGTGCCGATGATGCCGAGGTAGGCATACCCGGCGAGGTTCGCGCCGGTGAAGTGGCCCGGCAGACCCTCGACGCTGAGCGCGATGGGCGCGAGGACCAGACCGCCCGCGGTCAGCTGCCATCCCGTGAGGGCGAGGAGCGAGACGCCTGCCGGGCGGCCCCACCGCTTGCTGAGCACGACGGCCAGCGCCATCAGCGTGGTGGCCGTCAGCATGGCGGCGATGCCCGCGAGGTCGACCGCGGCGGTACCGCGCAGGACGAGGAGCGCGACGCCCGCGACACCGACGAGCCCGGCGGCCAACGTACGGCCGGTGGGCCGCACCTTCAGCACACCGATCCCGAACCCGGCGACCAGCAGCGGCATGACGGCGCTGATCGTCGAGGCGACACCGCCGGGCAGCCGGTACGCGCCGAAGAAGAGGAGCGGGAAGAACGCTCCGAAGTTCAGGATGCCGAGCACCGCCGCCTTCCACCACCAGTCACCACTCGGCAGGCGCCGGGTGAGCGCGAGCAGGATGAGCCCGGCGGGCAGTGCGCGCAGAGCGGCGGCGAGCAACGGCCGGTCCGGCGGCAGGAGTTCGGTGGTCGTTACGTAGGTGGTGCCCCAGGTGGCCGGGCCGATGGCTGCGAGTGCGGCGATGCCGGCGGCGGCTTTGGCGGAGGGGCGGGGGGTGGTGGCGGACCCGGGGGTCGCCCGCTGTGCCGACCTCTGTGCGGTGCGCTGCGCGGTGCTGCTCCTGCTGCCGATGTCCATGACGCGCTTCCTCTCCCCGTTCCCTCAACGCTTAACGCTATTATTCTCAACGTTGAGATAAATATGGACCCGGGATCTGCGAACGTCAAGTATCTGAACGTTGAGAGATTTCGCCGGGCAGGCCCGGCACCCGGCACGCCGCGAGCGGAGACGACGACATGACCGACCACGACACCCCCGCACAGAACACGCCCGACCACGACGCCATCGACGAGCTACGTGCCCAATGGCGACGCGAGCGCCCCGACCTGGACCTCGCGCACCTGGACGCGATGGCCCTGGTGGGCCGCATCAAGCGGGCCGACCACCTGCTGAGCAAGGGCATGAAGCGGGTCTTCGTCGAGTACGGCCTGGAGTTCGCGGAGTTCGACGTCCTCGCCACCCTGCGCCGCGTCGGCGCCCCGCACGAACTGACCGCGGGCGGCCTCCTCAAGACCGCCATGGTGACCTCCGGCGCCATCACCAACCGCCTCGACAAACTGGAACGCAAGGGCCTGATCGAACGCCATCCGGACCCCAACGACCGCCGCGCCATCCGCGTCCGCCTGACCGAGGCGGGCCGCGACATGGTCGACCGCGCGGTGGTCGACCACGTGGCGAACGAGGAGCGCATGCTGGCCGCCCTGACCCCGGAGGACCGCACCGCCCTCGACGGCGCACTGCGCCGGCTGCTGGTGTCGCTGGGGGACACGCATCTGGGGTGAGGGCGTCCGTGGCGGCCCGGGGGGACCTGAGGGGCTGAGGCCAGCGTTGCTTTCGCGGATGTGGCGAGCCGTGAGGCGAGGTGCCCTGTCGTGGCGCTCCGTCACCAACTCGGTGCGGTTGGCGAAAGATTCACGCCAACGACAGACGCGCACGACTGCTTTACCCGAGTATGCGCAGTGTGTGACTGGTCTCGACGTGACCCCGACTTTCTCTCATGGATAGCTTGGTTCACTCCAGAGAACTCTTCCCCACCAGGAGCTCACAGTGAACCGCCGACCCGCCCTGCTCACAGCAGCTGCCATGACTGCTGTGGCAGTCTTCTCGCTCTCCGCCTGTGGCGGGGGCAGCGGCGACTCCAAGGACAGCGACAAGATCGCGGGCGCCGAAAGCGATGCTCCGAAGCCGACCTCGCCGTCGCCTTCGGCTGACGGGATCGACCGGCCGGAGATCAAGCTGCCGAAGGGGGTGAAGGACGTCTTCGAGGGGAGCAAGACCGGCGACGTGAAGAAGGACGCGGTGCTGGCGGACAACGCGCAGCGGATCAGCTCGGTGACCGAGGCAGTCACGGGTGATGCGAAGAACCACCCGGCGCTGAAGTTCTACTCGACGGGCGATGCGCTGCTGTCAGCGGCGAACCACGTCCAGGGTTTCCACAAGAAGAACAAGAGCTTCGTCGGCACCACTCGCTACTACGACCGCAAGGTCACATTCCTCAAGGACGGCGCCGCTGCGGTGACGTACTGCATGGACGCAACGAAGACGTACCCCAAGGATCGCAAGACCGGCGCAGTCGACAGGTCGATCCCGGCATCCGCGCAGGACTACACCTTCTACAACACGCGCCTGGAGAAGAACGAAGACGGCGTCTGGCAGACCACGACCGTGCTGACCACGCCGGCGGCGAAGCGGTGCATGCCGTGAACTGTCGAATGCTGGCGTATGGGTGCGTTCCCCTGCTCGCTCTAGCCGTCGCCGCAGTGCCCTGCACCGCGTACGCCGCTGGTGGCAACGAGGCGGAAGCGCCGGTTGTGCAGGCCCAGGGTGGCGCCAAAGACCAGACGCTGCAGGTCGAGACGAAGATTCAGACGACCGTCAATGGCGCCCCGGAAACCGCGAAGACCGGCACACTGACACCGGCCGACAGCAATTGGGACCCACCGGCCTGCTGGTACGAGCCTGCATATTCCCCCAAGCAGATCCAGGCCACCGTCAAGGCGATCAGGCAGATGAAGCTGCTCGGTATCGGTGACTTGCTGGGCGGCGCGTTCGACCAGTACTTCAAAGAAGGCCACCCGTACAAGAACTACAACCTTGACAAGCAGGGCAAGGGACAGTTCTGGGCCGCGACCGTCAACAAGAACCGCAAGGACGACCCCGAGGCCAACTCCTGCAAGAGACTCCCGTTCTGGGTGCCCACGGGCAGCACGCCCAAGGAGCCGCTCGCAGTCTCACCCAAGATCCTCGCCGAGTACGCCTACGACGAACTCCCTGTCCCCAGCACCTCCGTCAGGATGGCGCCCGAGGGTACGACGAAGGTCAATCTCCCGACCTGGGTCTGGCTGGACAAGGCGAAGTTCAAGAAGGTCTCCGTCACCGCGAGCATCCCGGGGTCGGGGCTCTCCGCGACTACGACCGCCGAGCCGGTCTCCCTCTCGATCGACCCGGGGACGGAGGACGCCGAGACGTACCCGGCTTCCGGCGAATGCCCCATCGAGGACGGAAGGATCGGCGCACCCCGCGCCAAGGGCACCCCTGCGGACACAGACCCGCCTTGCGGCGTCAAATACCTCCGCTCCTCCGGCGACGGCGCGTATAACCTTCGGGCCACCATTACCTGGAAGATCAGCTGGACCAGCACGACCGGCCAGGGTGGTGACCTCCCCGACGGACAGTTCGGCGCGGACCAGCAGGTCGAGGTCGAAGAGGTTCAGTCCATCAACCGGTGATCGATGCCAGGTGTTTCTGGCTCCTACTCCTTGCCCGAGCGCAGTTGTCGGTGAGGGAGGTTCTGGGCTGGAGCAGACGCAACGAGGGAGGGCAGCGCGTGAGTGATCTGTACATCGACGGTGAAATGCTGAGTCGAGTGCGACGCAATTTGAGGAACATCGAGGATCTTCTAGGCAAGCCGATTCGCGCCATGGCTGATATTGACGCCAAAGCGATGGGAGCCAAGGATCTTGAGCGTCGTATGGAAGATTTCGGTCAAGAGTGGGAGTACGGGATCGGGCAGTTGCGGAAGTTCTCCAAGGGGGCAGCGAAGACTCTGTCTCACATTGAGAAGACCTTCGAAAAACTGGACGAGGATCTTGCTGCGGCGCTTTCGAAGGCGGCGAAGAAGAAGTGAGCGCCCCTACAGTCGACGACTTCCCGACACTGGAGTTCGTTCCGTGTCCTGGCGACCACGCCGCAGTGGACAAGGTCGCCGAATCGCTCCGAGGAGCTGCAACCGCGCTGGGAGAGATCAAAAGGGTCCTGCGCGGAGCTGACGACGGTAATTGGCGAGGCAAGGCAGCCATCTCCTTCCGGGAGCTGTTGGATGACGAGTTCCGCCCTAAGGTCGAGGAGGCTTTCGACTCGTTCGATGGGGCAAAGGGTGTCATCCAGGGCTGGGCCGACTACATGAAGGAAAAGCAGAAGGCGGCTCGCGGCCTCGAACGGGAAGCGGCAGAGGTCAAGAAGGCTGCTGACAAAAAAAAGGGCCAGGCGGAGAAGAGTGAAGAGAGGGGCAGTGCTGGAGGCAAGGGGTCATCCAGCGGTGCCGGTGATGAGGGAGATCCAGTTGAAGAGGTGCGCAAGCGGGCCCGGACTCTTCAATCTCATTATGAAGAGGAGGGGCGAAACGCCGCCAGCCGTTTGAAGGACGCCATCGATGTCGCGCCGAATGAACCGGGTTTCTGGGAAAGCCTGGGTGACTTCATCGGGGACGTACTCGACAAGGTCGGAGATGCGCTCGCCTGGGTTCACGATCAACTCATCGAGCTGCTGGGCGAGTTTGCCCCTTTGCTGGACCTCATTGGCGATATTGCTGGGCTGCTCAGTGCAGTCACGGGGCTCTTGGCTCTCATCCCAGGGCTGCAGTTCATGGCGGCCGCTTCTCTACCGCTGGCGGGTCTCGCGCTGGGAGCTCACTACCTCTCCGCTGTCGGTACCACGGGAAGTTTCGGTAAAGCCTTGCTGACCAAGGACGTCATCATGGATGCCGTAGGGTTCGGTGTCGGCAAGTTGGGGGCAAAGATGGGAGACAGCGTTCTCGCGGCAGCTCAACTGTCGGGAGCCCCGATGCGGACAGTCCCTCAACTTATCGGCCCAGCCCAGGAAATTCCGTACGGTATCTTCCAGTTGGCCAAGAGTACCCCTAGCGCCGGCTACGTCATGGGACAGGACGAATTCATCTCGCGCGCGGCCAGCTTTCACGTGACATGGGCAGGGCACGCGTTGACAGCCGAAGGCGGGGGCGACAGTGTCGAGACGGTCGGCAAGATCTTCAAGTGGGATTTCGGTGCGCTGACGCAGAAGCCAGAGGTGTCGAGTTGAGTGCCATGAGCTCCGAAACCGCAGGAATCGAGCCGGGTCGAGTCAACCTTTTCGTCCCTCCCGACTGGTTCGACTTGATGGCCGACGGGGCTGACCGGGAAGCAACTCGAACCCGTTGCGCTGAGATCGTACGCCGCACGTACCCCAACACGCCGGTGGAGCGGCAGGGAGAGTTTATCGACGGTTTGATGGCGTGCCACGAGCGGTATCAAGCTGACGGTGTGCTCATGTATGGGGTGATCACGGCGCCACTACCGAGCACGGGAGCTCAGGCTGTCTGGCAAGTGCAAGCAGGAGTTGTTGCTATTCCGCAAACTCCTGAAGAGGTGGACCTCGGTGAGTTGCTGACGAGGGTGTTCGATTCGCACTTCAAGGATCGAGTGGCTTACATCGAACGATTTACAACGGACATGGGAATCGGCTATGGGTTCTTGTCCCAGCCGCATGTTCCCGTCCCGGATGACTGGAGCGCCGAGGTTCCCCCGGACCTGCGTACAGGACTCGCAGGTGCGCTGACGTGTCCACCTGAAGGCGGGAGAGGCCTTCTGGTGATCGGGACCTGCCTGGACCCTGACCAAGTGCGTGAGCTCGCCGCTCTGGTGGCGGTCATCGCCGGGAATTCGGTCTTCGTGTCCACAGCGTCCCCGGACTCCGAGTAATCAGTAGGACGACAGAGGAACGGACATGACGAATACCACCAGCGCCAGATCCTCCTCACGAGGTTCGTTGTTTCGCGCGGCGCCACTTCCCGATGAGCCCGGACCGGCTTCGGCCTGGCCGGACCGGGCCGGCTTGCTGCGAGCGCAGTCGGAGGCGCTCAACGCACTGGTGCGAGAGGATCTCTCTCGCGGGCGTGGTTTCGCCTTTTTCCTGTGTTCGGCGGCGGTCACCCTCGTAGCTCTGCTGGTCCCGGTTCTTGTCGCTGATGCGGCCACGAGCGAGGACAGCGGTGGCAACGACGTGGCCGTCGCCGTCGTCGGGGCGGGCCTTCTGTTCGTGGTGGTGGCGCTTCCGGCACTCCTGGTTCTGCGGTCCCTGCGTGTTCGCGGGGTGCGGCGGAAGCGGCTGCTTCAGCAGTGGGGGGCCGTCGACCGGGGGCACGACTCCGAGATCCCTGCCGGCTACGGCTCGCAGGGCTCGCCGCACGCCCGCTTCTTCAATGCGGCGGCGCTTCTGGCACTGGCCTTCGTCCTGGTCGTCGTGGTGCTGGCGAATGCGGCCGAGGCGGATGACCTCGTGATGTTGCCGGGACTCGTGGTGGCGGCAGCCTTCGCCTGGGTGACGGTGAGGAAGTATGCCGACCGTTATGGCTGGGCTTCGCGGGAGAAGGTGATCCGCGGGCGGGAGCGTCGACGGCATCGGCACCGCGGGCTGATGGCCGGGACCGTGGAAGCCCATCCGACCGGAATTCGTCCCGCGCTGCTCTACATCGCTCTGTTCGCCCCGGTCACCGTCGTCGCCGTGGTCTTCGCGGTTGCCCGTCCGAAGAACGTCCTCGGCCTGGTGCTGGTCGGACTCGTCGCCCTTGCCGTGCTGGTGATCGGTTTTCCGATGGTCGCGCTCAAGCGGCGCCGGGAGCGGACCCGGGTCGCCCGGGCCGCGAGCGCCCTGACGGGTTCGCTTCCCGCTGGAGCAGTCGTGCACCCCATCCGTTACGGGTTGGGTGAGGCCACTGGACAGACTGGACAGGGTGCGGCCGTCGGGCCCGCTGCTTGGGACTGTGGGCCGCTGCGTGCAGGGGCTCTGGGGATCGGTGCGGGGGTGCTGCACCTTCGTGGCGCGGACGGGGACACGCTCGACCTCCCCTTCGCGGAGCTGGCAGGTGTGGCGTGCATCGCGAACACGGTGACCTGGCTCGATCCGACGCTCGACCTGCTCCTCCGCTCCGGCGAGTCGATCGAGGTGCGCACGGCTCATGCCGGGGAGATCGCTGACGAGCTCGCATCGGCCGGGGTGCGGACCCTCTCGGCCTAGCAGGGGGTGAGCCCGGCCCCTCACCGCCGCGCGCCCTGCCCCTCACCGCCCCACCCCACCCCCCGTGAGAGCAACGTTCCCCGGTGGTCATCGTGCGGCACAAGGTTGAAATGCGGTCTCTTTACGTTCGGGAGGGTCGGCCGGTGTGCGTGGACTACTCCTGGAGGCGTGTGATGTGGATCGAGCGGTGGGACCCGGAGGACGAGACGTTCTGGAAGGAGGAGGGCGGGGAGAAGGTAGCCCGGCGGAATCTCGCGTTCTCCGTGTTGTCCGAGCACATCGGGTTCTCCGTGTGGAGCCTGTGGTCGGTGATGGTGCTGTTCATGGGGCCCGAGTACGGGATCGACGCGGCCGGGAAGTTCTTCCTCGTGTCGATGGCGACCCTCGTGGGGGCCGTGGTCCGCGTGCCGTACACCTTCGCCGTCGCGCGTTTCGGCGGGCGTAACTGGACCGTCATCGCGGCCTCCCTGCTGCTCCTGCCGACCGTCGCCGCGTTCGTCGTGATGGAGCCCGGGACGTCCTACTCCACCTTCATGCTGTGTGCCCTGCTCACCGGGGTCGGCGGCGGCAACTTCGCCTCCAGCATGACCAACATCAACTCGTTCTTCCCGCTGCGGAAGAAGGGGTGGGCCCTCGGGCTCAACGCCGGCGGCGGCAACATCGGCGTGCCCGTGGTGCAGCTCGTGGGGCTCGCCGTCATCGGGGCGAGCGGTGGGCCGCGTGTGGTGCTGGGCATCTACATTCCGCTTGTTCTCGTGTCTGCTGTCTGTGCCTTTCTCTTCATGGACAGCATCTCGTCCGTCCGCAACGACACCGGTGCCGTGAAGGCGGCGACGCGCGACGCGCACACGTGGATCATGTCGTTCCTGTACGTGGGGACGTTCGGGTCGTTCATCGGGTACGGCTTCGCCTTCGGGCTCGTCCTGCAGACGCAGTTCGGGCGTACGCCGCTCGAAGCCGCCCAGCTCACCTTCATCGGACCCCTGCTCGGCTCGCTGATCCGGCCCGTCGGCGGGTGGCTCGCCGACCGGTTCGGCGGCGCGCGCATCACCTTGTGGAACTTCCTCGGGATGGGCGCCGCCACCGGCGTGGTCGTCCTCGCCTCCGTGCGTGAGTCGCTGCCGCTGTTCGTCGGCGCGTTCGTCGCGCTCTTCGTGCTCACCGGGCTCGGCAACGGATCGACGTACAAGATGATCCCCGGGATCTTTCAGGCGAAGGCGGAGGCGAGCGGGCTCGTGGGGGAGGCGGCCGCGGCTCAGGGGCGGCGGCTCTCCGGGGCGGCCATGGGGCTGATCGGGGCCGTCGGCGGGCTCGGCGGGCTCGGCATCAACCTCGCGCTGCGGCAGTCCTTCCAGACCGTGGGGTCCGGCACGGGCGCGTACATCGCCTTCCTCGCCTTCTACGGTGTGTGTGCGGCCGTCACCTGGGCCGTATACCTTCGCCGGCCGGTCGCCCGCACGGCCCCGGCGGCCGACACCGAGGAGAAGACGCAGCTCAGCTACGCCGAAGTGTGACGTAACACGGCGGACATCGTCGTGAACCGGGCCCGTCACGCGCCGTTGACAGGCTCGGTCGTCCGCCGCCCACGAGCCACGAGCGAAACGAGCGGGACAAGGAAAGCGGGACAAGGAACACGAGCGGGACGAGACGAGACGAGCCTATGCACGACAGCCCGAGCCCCAGCGCCAACCCCAGCCCCGGCCCCGGTCCCAGCGCCAACCCGAGCCCCGGTCCCGGTCCCAGCGCCGGCCCGAGCCCGAGCTCCAGCCCGAGCCCGGGCCCCAGGGCCACCCCCGCCGTCGGCGACCCGGCCGCGCACGGGCCCCTCGCCGGCTTCACCGTCGGCGTGACCGCCGCCCGGCGCGCCGACGAGCTCGGCGCGCTCCTCAAGCGGCGCGGCGCCACCGTGCTGCACGCGCCCGCGCTGCGCATCGTGCCGCTCGCCGACGACAGTGAACTCCTCGCCGCCACGAAGGAGTTGATCGACCACGCGCCGGACGTCGTGGTCGCCACCACCGCCATCGGGTTCCGCGGCTGGATCGAGGCCGCGGACGGCTGGGGGTACGGAGAGGCGCTGGTCCGCTGTCTGCGCGGGGTCGAACTGCTCGCCCGCGGGCCGAAGGTGAAGGGGGCGGTGCGCGCCGCGGGGCTCACCGAGGAGTGGTCGCCCTCGTCCGAGTCCATGGCGGAGGTCCTCGACCGGCTCCTCGGCGAGGGCGTCGACGGACGGCGCGTCGCCCTCCAGCTGCACGGGGAGCCGCTGCCCGGCTTCGTCGAGGCGCTGCGGGCCGGGGGCGCGGAGGTCGTCATGGTGCCCGTCTACCGGTGGCTGCCGCCCGAGGACCTCGGCCCCGTGGACCGGCTCCTCGACGCGGCCGTCGGGCGGGGCGTCGACGCGCTGACGTTCACCAGCGCGCCCGCCGCCGCCTCGCTGCTCGCCCGCGCCGAGGAGCGGGGCATGACGGACGAGCTCCTCGCCGCCCTCCACCACGACGTGCTGTCCGCCTGCGTGGGACCCGTCACCGCGCTGCCGCTGCAGTCCCTCGGCGTCGACACGGTGCAGCCCGAACGGTTCCGGCTCGGGCCGCTCGTCCAGCTCCTGTGCCAGGAACTCCCCTCCCGTGCACGGGTGTTGCGCATCGCGGGCCACCGCGTCGAGATCCGCGGGCACGCCGTCCTGGTCGACGACGAGCTGCGCGCCGTACCGCCCGCGGGTATGGCCCTGCTGACCGCCCTCGCCCGCCGCCCCGGCTGGGTCGTGGCCCGCGCCGAACTGCTGCGCGTGCTCCCGGGCGCGGGCCGCGACGAGCACGCGGTGGAGTCCGCGATGGCCCGCCTGCGCACCGCCCTCGGCGCGCCGAAGCTGATCCAGACGGTGGTCAAGCGGGGGTACCGGCTCGCGATCGACCCGGCGTCGGGGTCCAAATACGTGGGCTGACACACGTGGGGTGGGGCGGGTACGGTCGCGGCCGCCGAAGTGGGTTCTCGGGGCAACCTGGTACGCCGGGTTCCGGAGCCGCCCGGGGGAGTGCACTGTAGGGGTACGCAACGGCATTCACTCACCGGTGACCCCCACCAAGGCGGTGACAGGCGCATGGCGTTGGGCGCGGCCCCGGCTCCGTACGAGCTGCGATTCGACTCCGGGCGGAGCTGCCTGGACCTCGTGGCGACGAACCACCCCGTGGAACGGCTCGACTCCGTGGAGCGGCTGCGCGCCTGGCTCGCGGGCACCGGTCTCGTACCGGCCGGCGCGCCCCTGCCCGGCGCCGGCCCGCAATGGCTCACCGCCTTCCATGAACTGCGCGCCGCCATAGGGCAATTGGTGCTCGGTGAGATCGACGGGCGCCCCTTCACCGCGGCCGCCACCGCCGCCCTCGACCGCGTCAACGCCCTGGCCGCCACCGCGCCCCCGGCCCCCTGTGCGGTCCGCGCCGCCGACGGCACCCTGGTCCGCGTCCTGCGCGGCGACCCCGGCTGCGCGTCGCTCGTCGCCGCCGTCGCCCGGGACACCGTCGACCTGCTCACCGATCCCGCGGCCCGCGCCCTCCTGCGCCAGTGCGAGGGCGACAACTGCCTGATCGTGTACCTCGACACGTCCCGCGGCCGCCGCCGCCGCTGGTGCTCCAGCGAGGTGTGCGGCAACCGAGAGCGAGTGGCCAGGCACCGCAGGAGGGTGGCCGCGGTCGGACGGGAGTGAGGGGCAGTCCCGTATGCCCCGCCCCGCCCCCTACGCCCCCGCCCAAGTGCCCCCAGCGCCAACCCTCGCCCACCCCCGTTGAACATCCGCCACCCCGCATACGTACCTCCGTCGTGAGACCCGCCCGACCCGCCGAAAGGGCGGACACCGGAGGTACGCGTGCGCAAGGATTCCGCCGTGGCCGATGAGCGCCCGCAGCCGCACCGCCATCGCCTCGGACGGCCCCCGGGCCCGGACGAGGAGCTGATGCGCGCCCTCTACCGCGAGCACGCGGGAGCACTTCTCGCCTATGTGCTCCGGCTGGTGGCGGGCGACCGGCAGCGTGCCGAGGACGTCGTACAGGAAACGCTCATCCGTGCCTGGAAGAACGCCGGTCAGCTCAACAGAGCGACCGGTTCGGTACGCCCCTGGCTGGTGACGGTCGCTCGGCGCATCGTCATCGACGGCCACCGCAGCCGGCAGGCCCGGCCGCAGGAGGTCGACCCGTCGCCGCTGGAGGTCATCCCCGCGGAGGACGAGATCGACAGGGCACTGTGGCTGATGACGCTCTCGGACGCGCTGGAGGACCTGACTCCCGCACACCGGGAGGTACTTGTCGAGACCTACTTCAAAGGGCGTACGGTCAATGAGGCGGCCGAGACGCTGGGCATACCCAGCGGGACGGTCCGTTCACGGGTCTTCTACGCGCTTCGCTCGATGAAGCTGGCGCTCGAGGAGCGGGGGGTGACGGCATGACCGAGTTCCACAGCCACCACGGCGCGCGGCAGGACGACGAGCTCCACGAGACCGTCGGCGCCTACGCCCTCGGGATCCTGGACGACGCGGACGCCACACGGTTCGAGGAGCACCTCGCCGGGTGCGAGTTCTGCCGGCACCGACTGGACGAGCTCTCCGGCATGGAGCCGATGCTGGCCGCGCTCGCGGACCTCCCCGGGCCGCGCGGCATGCCCGCGATCGGCGAGCAGCTCGCCGCCCGGCCGAGCCCCCGGCTCGCCGAGCGCCTCCTCGCTGAGGTGTCCGCCAAGCGGGAGCGCGGGCGCAGGCGCGGCCTGTACCTGGTCGCGGCGGCGGTCGCGCTGATCGTCGGCGGGCCGCTCGTCGTCCTCGCGGTGGCCGGTGACGACGGCGGCTCGAAGGGCGTGGTGGCCGACCCGCACCCCTCCAGCCCCGCCGAGGACGCCTTCTTCCACCACATGGACGAGAAGGCGCGCGCCACCGACCCGACGACCAAGGTCAGCGCCACGGTCGGCACGGAGAAGAAGGCCTGGGGCACACACGCCGTCCTTGAGCTGAAGAACGTCAAGGGCCCGCTCAAGTGCTCCCTGGTCGCGGTCGGCAAGGACGGCGGGAAGGAGACCGTCAGCAGCTGGTCGGTGCCCGAATGGGGATACGGCATCAAGGACAGTCCGAACAAATGGGCGCGCAGCCCGCTGTACGTGCACGGGGGCGCGGCCATGGACCGGAACGACATCGATCACTTCGAGGTGACCACGTTCGACGGGGAGCGGCTGGTCAAGGTCGACGTGTAGCGCGTACCGGCCGCGAGACAAGTGCACAGGACGGGCCCCTTTCGCCTAAGGTGGACGGCTGCTCAATACGGGCAGCAGCACGGTGTGAAAGGGGCCTCGGTGGCCGACGTACGCGACCGCGAGATCAGCGTCGAACAAGAACATCTCGACCAGGTCTACCGACGTCTCGAGGAGAAGATCCACGAGGCCGAGTTCCTGATGAACGACGCTGCCCAGCGCTCCCAGGTCGGTACGCCGGGCGCGCTCGCCGAGCGTGACGCGCAGGTCTTCCGCGCCGGTGTCCACCTCAACCGGCTCAACAACGAGTTCGAGGACTTCCTCTTCGGCCGTATCGACCTGCTCCAGGGCAAGGACGGCAAGAAGGGGCCCGACGGCGCGTACACGGCGGTCGAGCCGGCGGAGGGCGCGGTGCGCGAGGACGCGAACGGCAAGTACGCCGACATCGCGGAGACCCTGCACATCGGCCGCATCGGTGTCCTCGACGCCGACTACTCCCCGCTGGTCATCGACTGGCGCGCGCCCGCCGCCGCGCCCTTCTACCGCTCGACGCCGGTCGATCCGGGCCGGGTGGTGCGCCGCCGCGTCATCCGCTCCAAGGGCCGCAAGGTCCTCGGCGTCGAGGACGACCTGATGCGCCCCGAGCTCACCGCCCGCCTCGACGGCGAGGAGCTCCCCGTCGTCGGCGACGGCGCCCTGATGGCCGCGCTCGGCCAGGCCCGCAGCCACTCGATGCGGGACATCGTGGCGTCCATCCAGGCCGAGCAGGACATGGTGATCCGCGCCCCCGCCGCGTCGGTGACGTACGTGGAGGGCGGCCCCGGCACCGGCAAGACCGCGGTGGCCCTGCACCGGGCCGCGTACCTCCTCTACCAAGACCGGCGCAGGTACGCGGGCGGCATCCTCATCGTCTCCCCGACCCCGCTCCTGGTCGCCTACACGGAAGGCGTGCTGCCGTCCCTCGGCGAGGAGGGGCAGGTCGCGATCCGTGCGGTGGGCTCCCTGGTGGACGGCGTGGAGGCGACGGAGTACGACAGCCCCGCGGTGGCCCGGGTCAAGGGCTCCTCGCGCATGCTGAAGGTACTGAGGAAGGCGGCGCGGGGAGCGCTGGAGACTCCCTCCGGCCCGGCCGCCCCCGCCGCCCCGCAGGACGGCCAGCTGTCCTTCGGCGACGAGGACGAGGAACCGCAGGCCGCCGCCCCCGCCGCCCCCACCCGCCTCCGCGTCGTCGCCTTCGGCCGCCGCCTCGAACTGGACGCCGGCCAGCTGGACCGCATCCGCCGCAACGCGCTCAGCGGCACCGCCCCCGTCAACCTCCTGCGCCCGCGCGCCCGCAAGCTCCTCCTGGACGCCCTGTGGTCCCAGTCCGGCGCGGCCGGCCGCCACACCGACCCCGAGCTCGCCGCCGAGCTCCGCTCCTCCTTCGACGACGACATCACGTCCGAGGACGACTTCATCCGCTTCCTCGACGCCTGGTGGCCGGAGCTCACCCCGCGCGGCGTGCTGGCCGCGATGGGCGACGAGCGGCGCCTCGGCCGCTGGGCGCGCCGGATCCTCAACCCCGGCGAGGTCCGCAAGGTCGCCCGCTCGCTGCGGCGCGACGCCCTGTCCGTGCACGACGTGGCGATGCTCGACGAGCTCCAGGCGATCCTCGGCACGCCGCACCGACCCAAGAAGAAGCGGGAACTCGACCCCCTCGACCTGCTCACCGGCCTCGAAGAGCTGATGCCGCAGCGCGAGGAGTCCCAGCGCGAGCGCGCCGAGCGCCTGGCGGCGGAGCGCACCGAGTACGCGCACGTCATCGTGGACGAGGCCCAAGACCTGACGCCCATGCAGTGGCGCATGGTCGGCCGCCGCGGCCGCCACGCCACGTGGACCGTCGTCGGCGACCCGGCCCAGTCCTCCTGGTCCGACCCCGACGAGGCGGGCGAGGCGCGCGACGAGGCGCTCGGCAGCCGCCCGCGCCGCCGCTTCACGCTCACCGTCAACTACCGCAACCCCGCCGAGATCGCCGACCTGGCCGCGCGGGTCCTGGCCCTCGCGATGCCGGGGGCCGAGTCCCCGTCGGCGGTCCGCTCCACCGGCGTGGAGCCCCGCTTCGCGGTCGTACGGGGCAAGGACCTCGCCTCGTCCGTGCGCGAGGAGGCGGCCCGGCTCCTGGAGCGGGTCGACGGCACGGTCGGTGTCGTCGTCGCGATGAACCGCCGTGAGCAGGCGGCGCGCTGGCTCGCGGGGCTCGGCGACCGGGTGGTGGCGCTGGGCAGCCTGGAGGCCAAGGGCCTGGAGTACGACGCGACGCTGGTCGTCTCGCCCGCGGAGATCGCCGACGAGTCCCCGGCGGGCCTGCGCGTCCTGTACGTGGCGCTGACGCGCGCGACGCAGCAGCTCACGGTCCTGTCGGGGGAGCGCGACGAGCCGGACGCGGCCGGGGTGCCGGATCTGCTCAGGGACTGACCCTTCGCGGTGAAGGACCGTCCTCCGAGATTGACCCGAGCGGCTTCTCGGGACGGGAATTGCCTTACGGGATTCGTTTGTTACCTTGGATGTGGCACCGGCTCGATCCAAGCCCCCGGGCCCAACCATCGTCGCTACGAGCGACCACTTGCCGCGAGGCGAGCATGGCGGGTCGGTGTCATAAGCGTGAGAGAGAGGCCCACGTCACCACGTGACGTGGGCCTCTTTCTGTTCCGGTCCCTCTTTCCGATCCACGTAACTTCTCGTATGGTGGAAACAAGTTTCCGAAACTGCAGCGCACTGGCCGGTGAACAAAACGTTCTCAATCCGGGGCGGCTACCACGTACTCAGCGGTAGGTGCGACCATCGGACGGCAAGAGCTACAAGGTGAAAGCAGAGGAAGTCCGCCATGGCAACGGCGCCCAGCGTCTCCTACTCGATGACGGTCCGACTGGAGGTGCCCGCCAGCGGGACAGCGGTCTCCCAGCTGACCACGGCCGTGGAGTCCTCCGGGGGTTCGGTCACCGGCCTCGACGTCACGGCCTCCGGCCACGAGATGCTGCGGATCGACGTGACGATCGCGGCGTCCTCCACCACGCACGCCGACGAGATCGTCGAGCAGCTGCGCACCATCGAGGGCGTCACCCTCGGCAAGGTCTCCGACCGTACGTTCCTGATGCACCTCGGCGGCAAGATCGAGATGGCGTCCAAGCACCCCATCAGGAACCGTGACGACCTCTCCATGATCTACACCCCGGGTGTCGCCCGGGTCTGCATGGCGATCGCCGAGAACCCCGAGGACGCCCGCCGCCTCACGATCAAGCGCAACTCCGTTGCGGTCGTAACGGACGGCTCGGCCGTCCTGGGCCTCGGCAACATCGGCCCGAAGGCCGCGCTGCCCGTCATGGAGGGCAAGGCGGCCCTCTTCAAGCGCTTCGCCGGCATCGACGCCTGGCCGCTCTGCCTGGACACCCAGGACACCGACGCCATCGTCGAGATCGTCAAGGCCATCGCCCCCGGCTTCGCGGGCATCAACCTCGAGGACATCTCCGCGCCGCGCTGCTTCGAGATCGAGGCCCGGCTGCGCGAGGCCCTCGACATCCCGGTCTTCCACGACGACCAGCACGGCACCGCCATCGTCGTCCTCGCCGCCCTCACCAACGCCCTGCGCGTGGTGGGCAAGGGCATCGGCGACGTGCGCGTGGTGATGTCGGGCGCCGGCGCGGCCGGCACGGCCATCCTCAAGCTGCTGCTCGCCGCCGGTGTGAAGAACGCCGTGGTGGCCGACATCCACGGCGTCGTGCACGCCGACCGCGAGGACCTGGTCTCCCACGACGTCGACTCGCCGCTGCGCTGGATCGCCGACAACACCAACCCCGAGGGTCTCACGGGCACGCTCAAGGAGGCCGTCGTCGGCGCCGACGTCTTCATCGGCGTATCGGCTCCGAACGTGCTGAACGGCGACGACGTCGCCGCCATGGCCGACGGCGCCATCGTGTTCGCGCTCGCGAACCCGGACCCCGAGGTCGACCCGGCAATCGCCCGGCAGACGGCGGAAGTTGTGGCCACCGGGCGCTCGGACTTCCCGAACCAGATCAACAACGTCCTGGTCTTCCCCGGCGTCTTCCGCGGCCTGCTCGACGCCCAGTCGCGCACGGTCAACACGGAGATGATGCTGGCTGCCGCCGGCGCCCTGGCGGACGTCGTCGCCGAGGACGAGCTGAACCGGAACTACATCATCCCCAGCGTCTTCAACGACAAGGTCGCGGGTGCCGTGGCCGGTGCCGTGCGCACCGCCGCGAAGGCCGCGGGGGCCGCTGTGACAGGCGCCACGGCCTAGCCGCACGGCGCGTCGCGGAACCCGGGCCCCTCGGGGCCCCTCTAGGGTGGCTTGGCAGCAAGCCCTCCCCTGCACCCGTATTTCAGGGGGTGGCGGACGCTTTCCGTGTGACCCCCAAGGGCGCCGGATTGGCTTTCCCGCCGCAGGTGGGGGCAGGATGCGTAATCGGGCGCGAGGGTCTGGACGTCAGACCCGGGTCCGGGGACTGTCCGAGGACCCTGGCAGCATCGTCTTCGCTGTGCCCATCATGCGGCCCTGCCGCGTGGCACGCCTCAACGGCAAAAGAACACGGGAGTACAAACATGAACCGCAGTGAGCTGGTGGCCGCGCTGGCCGACCGCGCAGAGGTGACCCGCAAGGACGCCGACGCCGTGCTGGCCGCGTTCGCCGAGACCGTCGGCGAGATCGTTGCCAAGGGCGACGAGAAGGTCACCATCCCCGGCTTCCTGACCTTCGAGCGCACCCACCGTGCCGCTCGCACCGCCCGCAACCCGCAGACCGGTGAGCCGATCAACATCCCGGCCGGTTACAGCGTCAAGGTTTCGGCTGGTTCCAAGCTGAAGGAAGCGGCCAAGGGCAAGTAGCCCCGGGCAGCTGAAAGGGGCGGTCACCCACTGGGTGACCGCCCCTTTCGTATGCCGTGCGGGAACCGCTAGCCGAGCGGTGCCCTGCCCGGCAGCTCGACCTTCGCGCCGAGCTCCTTGAGCTTCTCCATGAAGTTCTCGTAGCCGCGGTTGATCAGGTCGATGCCGTGGACGCGGGACGTGCCCTGCGCCGCGAGGGCCGCGATCAGGTACGAGAAGCCGCCGCGCAGGTCGGGGATGACCAGATCGGCGCCCTGCAGCTTCGTGGGGCCGCTGACGACCGCCGAGTGCAGGAAGTTGCGCTGGCCGAAGCGGCAGTCGGAGCCGCCGAGGCACTCGCGGTAGAGCTGGATGTGCGCGCCCATCTGGTTGAGCGCCGAGGTGAAGCCGAGCCGGGACTCGTAGACCGTCTCGTGGACGATGGACAGGCCCGCGGCCTGCGTCAGGGCCACGACGAGCGGCTGCTGCCAGTCGGTCTGGAAGCCGGGGTGGACGTCCGTCTCCAGGGCGATCGCGTCGAGGGAGCCGCCCGGGTGCCAGAAGCGGATGCCCTCGTCGTCGATCTCGAAGGCACCGCCCACCTTCCGGTAGGTGTTCAGGAACGTCATCATCGAGCGCTGCTGGGCGCCGCGGACGTAGATGTTGCCTTCGGTCGCCAGGGCCGCGGAAGCCCAGGAGGCGGCCTCC
Organism: Streptomyces sp. NPDC039462; assembly: GCF_055639375.1. Classification (NCBI taxonomy): domain Bacteria; kingdom Bacillati; phylum Actinomycetota; class Actinomycetes; order Kitasatosporales; family Streptomycetaceae; genus Streptomyces; species Streptomyces sp. NPDC039462. The sequence goes on along the minus strand of NZ_JBVKAO010000009.1, from coordinate 297,587 downwards.
AGGCGGTCCGAGAGGGCGTGGTGGTTGTAGCCGCCGAGGCTGTCGACACCGGTGACCCGTATGGTCCTGTCGGTGTCCATGGCGATGATCGCGCCCATTTTCTGCAGGACGCAGATCAGGTCCTCGATCTCCGGCTCCACCGCGGCGTTCGACAGCTCGGTGACGCCCTCCGCGAGGACGGCGGTGAGCAGGACCTGCTCGGTGGCGCCCACGGACGGGTACGGCAGGCGGATCTTGGTGCCGCGCAGGCGCTGCGGGGCCTCCAGGTACTGGCCGCCCTCACGCTTCTCGATGGTGGCGCCGAACTGGCGGAGCACCTCGAAGTGGAAGTCGATCGGCCGGCCGCCGATGTCGCAGCCGCCGAGGCCGGGGATGAAGGCGTGCCCGAGGCGGTGCAGGAGCGGGCCGCAGAAGAGGATCGGAATGCGCGACGAGCCCGCGTGGGCGTCGATGTCGGCGACATTCGCGCTCTCCACGTGCGACGGGTCCATGATGAGCTCGCCCGGCTCCTCGCCGGGCCGGACCGTCACGCCGTGCAGCTGCAGCAGGCCGCGCACGACGCGCACGTCGCGGATGTCGGGGACATTGCGCAGCCGGCTCGGGGCGCTGCCGAGCAGCGCGGCGACCATGGCCTTGGGCACAAGGTTCTTCGCGCCGCGGACACGGATCTCGCCCTCCAGCGGGGTTCCGCCGTGGACAAGCAGTACATCGTCGGTGACGGTCATGAATCTCGCGTTCCGATTGGATGGACGGGGGGACCAAAGGGCAAGCGTAATGGCCGCGTACCCCCCTTCCGTAAGGCCAAGGGCGTGCAAAGCACGTCATGAGTTCGTGACAACACGAACCGTGCGGAACCGGACACTCCGGGTCACCGCCCGGCGCACCGGCTCCACCGGCCACTTCCGGCCCTGAGCTGCGTTCACTCCGGTATGCGCATTGCCTCCCCGCGCAGGGCGAATATGCGGGATCATGTGGTCCATGACCGAGGTGTCCTCGCTCACAGGGCGGCTGCTCGTGGCCACACCGGCCCTGGCGGACCCGAACTTCGACCGCGCGGTGGTGCTGCTCCTCGACCACGACGAGGAGGGCTCGCTCGGCGTGGTCCTGAACCGTCCGACGCCGGTGGACGTCGCCGACATCCTGGAGGGCTGGGGAGAGCTCGCCGGGACGCCGGGCGTCGTCTTCCAGGGCGGCCCCGTCTCGCTGGACTCGGCGCTCGGCGTCGCGGTGATCCCCGGCGACGAGGCGGTGTCCGCGGCCGCCGGGTCGCGGACCGGCAGACAGGACCCGGTCGGCTTCCGGCGCGTGCACGGCGCGATCGGCCTCGTCGACCTGGAGGCCCCGCCCGAGCTCCTCGCCTCGGCGCTCGGCTCGCTGCGGATCTTCGCCGGTTACTCGGGCTGGGGCCCGGGCCAGCTGGAGACCGAGCTGGCGGACGGCGCCTGGTACGTGGTCGAGTCCGAGCCCGGCGACGTGTCGTCCCCCGACCCTGAGCGGCTGTGGCGTGCGGTGCTGCGGCGCCAGCGCAGCGAGCTCGCGATGGTGGCGACCTATCCGGACGACGCGTCGCTGAACTGACCCGCCCGCCGCTCGGGGCAGTCTCCGGTGCCGTGCAGGTACCGCTCGGCCAGCGGGTGCGCGTCCCTCGCCGGGATCGCCAGGTGTACGGCGACGGGCGGGGCGTTCTTCAGGCGTACGTGGCGCAGGGCCGGGTGGGAGTGCCTGCGGGCCACCGGCTCCGGCGCCACCCCCACCCCGTGGCCCGCCGCGACCGCTTCCAGCCACTCGTCGAAGTTGTCGGCGGTGCAGGCGAGGCGCGGGCGGCGGGAGGCCGGCCACAGGTCGGGGCGGGTCGTGCCGGTGACGGTGTTCACCACCAGCGGCACGTCCGCGAGCTCCGCCCAGTCGACGACGCGGCGGCCCGCGAGCTCCGCGGCGCCGCGCGCGACGACGGCGACGCGCGGCTCGTGCAGCAGCACGCGGGTGCGGACCGGTGCGCCGGACGGGACGTCGCCCCGTACGACCGCGACGTCGCACGCGCCCGTGGCCAGGCCCGCCAGCGGGGCGTCGCGCCGCACCAGCCGCACGCCCGCGCCGGTCGCCGCCCGGAAGGCGGAGGTCAGTTCGACGCACGCCTCGGGCAGCACGGAGGTGAAGCCGAGCCGCAGCAGCGGGGGCTCGGCGCGGGTGGCGCGCAGGGTGGCGTCCAGGCGGGTCAGCAGCGGGGCGAGGTCGTCGCGCAGCCGGTGGCCCGCCTCGGTGAGGACGACGCGGCGCGTGGTGCGCTCCAGGAGCCGGGTGCCGACGGCTTCCTCCAGGGCGCGGATCGTGCGCGTGAGGGCGGGCTGGCCGACGCGGAGCCGGTCGGCGGCGTGCGTGAAGCTCAGCTCGTCGGCGACGGCGAGGAATCCTCGCAGGTGGCGCAGCTCTACCCCGTCCAGTCCCTGATCCGTACCCAGTCCTTGATTCATGCCGCCCGAGCATAAATGGGCTCGGCGGACATTTCTCGCCGGATACGGAGGCTGCCTACGTTTCCCTCCCGGAACCGCGAGGAAGAGGGAGCTGAGCGCCGTGCGCAAGGTGTGGTTGTTGATGTTGGGGTCCTTCACGCTGGGGCTCGACGCCTATGTGATGGCGGGGCTCCTGCCGGTGGTCGCCGACGACCTGGGGACGACCGTCTCGCTCGCCGGGCAGATGGTCACCGTCTTCACCCTCGCGTACGCGGTGAGCGCGCCGCTCGTCGCCGGGCTGCTGTCCGGAGTGCGGCCGCGCGTGCTGATCGTCGCCGCGCTGGCCGTCTTCACGGTCGGCAACGGGCTCACCGCGCTCGCCCCCGGTCTCGCCGTGCTGCTCGCCGCCCGGGCGGTGGCGGGGGGTGGGTGCCGGGGTCTACTCGGCGCTGTCCACGGCGGCCGCTGCCTCGCTCGTGGGGGAGGAGCGGCGCGGGCGGGCGCTCGCGATGGTGATGGGCGGGATGAGCTCGGGCACGGTGCTCGGTGTTCCGCTGGGGGTGCTGCTCGCCGGCCACACGTCCTGGCGGGCCACGATGTGGCTGGTGACGGGGCTCGGCGCGGTCGCTCTCCTGGGCCTCGCGGTGGGGCTGCCGGAGGTGCCCGCCGAGCCGCCGGTGCCGGTGCGGGCGCGGCTCGGGGCGCTCGCCGACCGGCAGGTGCTGCCGATCGTGGGCGTCTCCTTCCTGGGCGCGGTGGCGAGCCTCGGCCTCTACACGTATCTCGCGCCGGTGCTCGCCTCGTCGGGCGGTGTGGGCGAGGGGGCGGTGGCGCCGTACCTGTGGGCGTGGGGGATCGGCGGGGTGCTCGGCAGCCTGGTCGCCGGGCCGCTCGTGGACCGTACGGGCCGGGTGGGCGTCCTCGTGACGGGGATCGTCTCGACCCTGACCGTCGCGATCGCCGTCCTGCCGCTGTTGGGCGCTGCGGCGTATCCGGCGCTTGTCGTCTGGGGTGCGGCGGGGTGGGCCTTTCAGGTCCCGCAGCAGCACCGGCTGCTCGCGCTGCGCGCCGAGCGCGGGACGGTGGCCCTTGCCCTCAACAACTCCGCCCTGTACCTGGGCAGTGCGGTGGGCTCCGGCGTGGCCGGGCTGGCTCTCGCGGCGGGGCTCGCGCCTCGGGCTCTGCCGTGGGCGGCGGCGGGGGTGGCCCTGGCGGGCCTCCTCCTCCACCTGTCCGCTGCGCGGGGCCGGTCCGTCCACCTGCGGCTTGGTGGGGGCTGGTCGCGCAGTTCCCCGCGCCCCTAGGTGGGCCGGCGTGCGGCCCCCGTGGGGATGCCCTGGCGGGCGGGGCTCCTTCCGTCTGCGGGCCGGTGGGGGCTAGTCGCGCAGTTCCCCGCGCCCCTAGGTGGGCCGGCGTGCCGCCTCGCGTCTGGCCCTGGTCACCCGGGGGTGCCCTGGCGGGTGAGGGGCGGTGGTCTTCCCCAGGGGCGCGGGGAACTGCGCGAGCAACCCCCACCGGGCCGCACGATATGAAGAACCCCCCCGTGGGCACGGGCGCTGCCGGGACGTCGCGGGCGTGAGTACCCTTGGCCCTTATGAGCACTCTTGAGCCCGAGCCCGAGCGCGGGGCAGGTACGGGGACCCTCGTAGAGCCGACGCCACAGGTGTCGCACGGTGACGGCGACCACGAGCGCTACGCGCACTACGTCCAGAAGGACAAGATCATGGCGAGTGCGCTGGACGGCACCCCCGTCGTGGCGCTCTGCGGCAAGGTGTGGGTCCCCGGCCGCGATCCGAAGAAGTACCCCGTCTGTCCCATGTGCAAGGAGATCTACGAGTCCATGGGCGCCGGCGGCGACAAGGACAAGGGCGGCAAGGACGGCAAGAAGTAGCCCTGCCGAGGACGAGACGACGAAGTAGGCATCCCTTTCGTCCGTTGTGAGACCTCTTCGCCCGAGGGGCGTTGCGCCTGCCGCAACGCCCCTTTTGCGTCGCGCAATCGCGTGACAGCCTTGGGCGCCATGACCTTTGGGCAACTCATCCCGGCGCCCGCACGCGCCGAGGCCACGCAGAGCTCTTCCTTCGTCATCGACGCGTCCACCACCGTCTGGGCCGGCCCCGGCACCGGGTCCACCGAGCGGTGGCTGCGCGCCGCGCTCGGCCCCGCGCTCGGCCTCCCGCTCCGCGACGGCACCGAGGGCGCGGCCAACTCCCTCTCCCTGTACGTCGACGACTCCCTGGAGCCCGAGGCGTACAAGCTCACCATCGACAGCGACCGCGTCGAGATCCGCGGCGGCGCGGGCGCCGGCGTCTTCTGGGGCGCCCAGACGCTGCGCCAGCTCCTCGGCCCCGACGCCTTCCGACGCGCGCGGCTGCGGCCCGGCGCCGAGTACGCCGTCCCGGCCGGCGTCGTCGAGGACGCCCCCCGCTTCGGCTGGCGCGGCATGATGCTCGACGTGTCACGGCACTTCATGCCGAAGGACGGGGTCCTGCGCTACCTCGACCTGCTCGCTGCCCACAAGCTCAACGTCTTCCACTTCCACCTCACCGACGACCAGGGCTGGCGCGTCGAGATCAAGCGCCACCCGAAGCTGACGGAGACCGGCTCGTGGCGGGCCCGCTCCAAGTGGGGCCACCGCGCCTCCCCCCTCTGGGAGGAGCGCCCGCACGGCGGGTACTACACCCAGGACGACATCCGCGAGATCGTCGCGTACGCCGACTCCCTGCACATCGCCGTCGTCCCGGAGATCGACATCCCGGGCCACTCGCAGGCCGCCATCAGCGCGTACCCGCACCTCGGCAACACCGACGTCGTCGACACCGAGGCGCTCACCGTCTGGGACACCTGGGGCGTCAGCAAGAACGTCCTCGCCCCGACCGAGGACGTACTCCGTTTCTACGAAGGGGTCTTCGAGGAGATCCTCGACCTCTTCCCGTCCACCTTCATCCACGTCGGCGGCGACGAGTGCCCCAAGGACCAGTGGAAGGAGTCGCCCGCCGCGCAGGCCCGCATCAAGGAGCTGGGCGTGGACGGCGAGGACGGGCTGCAGAGCTGGTTCATCCGCCACTTCGACCGGTGGCTCTCGGCCCGCGGACGGCGCCTCATCGGCTGGGACGAGATCCTGGAGGGCGGCCTCGCCGAGGGCGCCACCGTCTCCTCCTGGCGCGGCTACCGGGGCGGCATCGCCGCGGCCAAATCCGGCCACGACGTCATCATGTGCCCCGAGCAGCACGTGTACTTGGACCACCGGCAGCACGGCGGCCCCGACGAGCCGATGCCCATCGGTTTCATCCGCACCCTCGAGGACGTCTACCGCTTCGAGCCCGTCCCCGCCGAGCTCACCGAGGAGGAGGCGGCCCGCGTCCTCGGCACCCAGGCCAACGTCTGGACCGAGGTGATGGAGCACCAGGGACGCGTCGACTACCAGGTGTTCCCGCGCCTCGCCGCCTTCTGCGAGGTGGCGTGGCGGCAGCTGCCCGCACCCGCCGAGCGGGACTTCGCCGACTTCGAACGGCGAATGACCGAGCACTACGCGCGACTTGACGCCCTCGGTGTCGACTACCGCCCGCCGGGCGGTCCGCTGCCGCACCAGCAGCGACCGGGCGTGCTCGGACGCCCGATCGAGGGGGCGCCCCCGAACGTGTGAGGAAGCTCCGGGATGCGTGCTCCCGGCGGTCCGTGCCGGGAGCATGGGCCGCCGGAAGCCGTGCGAAAACGGCATATCCCCCTGGTCTGGGGACGAATGCCTCCTAGCGGACCCCCGCGTCGGGGCCCGGGGAAGATGTGCCAGAGTTGCCACGTCCGGGTTGTGAGCACGTACCGTACGGCGGAACAGGCGTAACGGTGACACGTCGCGAAACGGCGAGCACTTCACATACGCGATGGATGTACGTGGAGCACGCGGCCGGACATCGGGAAGGGGCAGCCGGTTTTGAGCACGCACGCACCGCAGGCGGCACAGACACCGCAATCGGTGAAGCTGCCCGCCACGCTGGACGAGGCAGTGGCGGCGCTCGCCGCCATGCCCGCCGCCGTGCCCGTCGCCGGCGGCACGGACCTCATGACATCGGTCAACTCGGGACAATTGCGGCCCGCCGCCCTCGTCGGCCTCGGCCGCATCAACGAGATCCGCGGCTGGCAGTACCAGGACGGCCACGCCCTGCTCGGCGCCGGTCTCACGCACGCGCGCATGGGACGCCCCGACTTCGCCGCGCTGATCCCCGCCCTGGCCGCCGCCGCGCGCGCCGCGGGACCGCCACAGATCCGCAACGCGGGCACCCTCGGCGGCAACATCGCGTCCGCCGCCCCGACCGGCGACGCGCTGCCCGTCCTCGCCGCCCTCGAAGCCGTGCTGATCATCGCGGGACCCGGCGGCGCCCGCCGCGAGGTCCCCGTCTCGCACCTCCTCGCCGGCATGGAGATGCTCCGCCCCGGTGAGCTCATCGGCTTCGTGCGCGTGCCGCTCCTGCACGCCCCCCAGGTCTTCCTCAAGGCGACCGGACGCACCGGACCCGGCCGGGCCACGGCATCCGTCGCGCTGGTCCTCGACCCCGCCCGGCGCGGTGTGCGGTGCGCGGTCGGTGCCATCGCGCCGATGCCCCTGCGGCCGCTCGAGGCCGAGGAGTGGGTGGCCTCACTGATCGACTGGGACGGTGAGCGCGGCAGCCTCGTCCCGGAGGCGGTCACCGCCTTCGGCGAGTACGTCGCGTCCGCCTGCATCCCGGACCACCCCCCGGCGGCCGACGGCACCGAACAGCCGCTGGCGCCCGCCGTACTGCATCTGCGGCGCACCGTCGCCGCGCTGGCCCGACGAGCACTGGGGAGGGCGCTGTCGTGAGCGACGACCAGAACACCCACAACGGCGGCGGCTGGCAGCCGCACCCGCAGGGCGAGTACGACTCCGACGCCACGGCGTTCGTGCAGCTCCCCGAAGGCATGCTGGACACCCCGCTCGCCGCCCCGGGACACGGTTACGTACCGCCGCAGATAACGGTCACCCCCACCACCGCCGACGCCACCGACCCGGCCGCCACGGGCACCTGGGTCATGCCTCCCGAGGTCACGGGGGCGGCCGGCGGCGGCCGCGCGGTGAGCTGGCCCGACGCGGGCACGGTGCAGGAGCAGCAGCCGGAGGCGCACCCCTACGACCCGCGGGCGACCGGCCAGTGGAGCTTCGGCGAGGCCGAGGCCGCCGGTCTCCAGCAACCTTTCGGACAGGGGTACGAGCAGGAGACGCAGGGCTACGAGCAGGAGGCGTACGAGCAGGGCTACGGCCACCAGTACGGGCAGGCGCCCTCCGCTCCCGCCCCCTCCGACGTCACCGGGCAGTGGTCCATCCCCGTCGCCGACGGGGACCTGCCGGACGAGTCCGGTGAGTACACGGCGTCGTCGCTGACGGCCCAGTGGGGCGGCACGCCCCCCGCGACCCTGCCCGGCGGCGCGCCCGCGCCGTGGGCGACGGGAGCGGGAGCCGGTGCGCCCTGGGGCACGCAGCCGCAGGAAGCCGCCGCGCACGCCCCTGCCGAGCACGCCCCCGCACCGCCCGCTGCCGAGCACGCCCCCGCCGAGCACCGTCAGGAATCGCCGCAGGAGAGCCGGTTCGAGCAGACGACGCTGCTGCGGGCGATCAGCGTGCCGCCCGCCGGACGGTCCGGCGCGGAAGCGGCACGGGCCGCGGAGGCCGCCCTCGCCGCGGAGGCCGCCCACGCCATGGAGGCGACGGAGGCCGTCGAGGCCGCCCGGGAAGCCGTCGAGGCCGCGGAGATCGCGGAGGCCGCGGAGATCGCGGAGGCCGCGGAGATCGCGGAGGCCGCGGAGATCGCCGACGTCCTGGAGTCGTCCGAGCCTGCGGACGAGTTCGAGGCCGCCGCCGAGCACGTCGGCGTCCCCGTGACGCCCCCCGAGGCCATCCCTGAGTTCGCCCCCGAGCCCGCCCCGGAAGCCCCGGAGGCCGACCTCGAAGCAGTACCGGAGCCCGCCCCCGCGCCCGCCCCCGAAGCCGCCGAGGAGCCCCCGGCCGAGCTGGAGCCGGCCGACGAGGCCGACGTGACCGGCGAGGCGGACGCGACCGCTGAGGCGGACGAGCCCAGCGGAAGCGACCCGGCCGAAGCCGCGGCACAGGAGCCGCACGAGCCACTGGACGCGCCACAGGAGTCCCCGGAGTCACCGGAGTCCTCGGAGGCAGCGGAGGCGGAGGCCTCCGACGGCCCCGTCATCGCGCCCAACCCCCTCCACGACGACCACCCCCTCGTCTCCTACGTCCTCAGCGTGAACGGCACCGACCGGCCCGTCACCGACGCCTGGATCGGCGAGTCCCTGCTCTACGTCCTGCGTGAGCGGCTCGGTCTCGCCGGGGCCAAGGACGGCTGCTCGCAGGGCGAGTGCGGGGCCTGCAACGTCCAGGTGGACGGCCGTCTCGTCGCCTCCTGCCTGGTGCCCGCCGCGACCACCGCGGGCAGCGAGGTCCGCACCGTCGAGGGCCTGGCCACCGACGGGCAGCCCTCCGACGTGCAGCGCGCCCTCGCCGCCTGCGGAGCCGTCCAGTGCGGCTTCTGCGTGCCGGGCATGGCCATGACCGTGCATGACCTCCTCGAGGGCAACCCCGCCCCCAGCGACCTTGAAACCCGCCGCGCGCTCTGCGGCAACCTCTGCCGCTGCTCCGGCTACCGCGGCGTGCTCGACGCCGTGCGCGAGGTGGTGGCCGAGCGCGAGGCGACCTCCGCGGCCGCCGCCGAGTCCTCCGCGCAGAACGCGCACGAGCACCCGCACGAGCACCCACATGGGCACGCTGACGAGGCGCGCATTCCGCATCAGGCGGGCCCGGGAGCCGGTGGCGTCCACCCCGCCGCGTACGACGAACCGCAGGGCCCCTACGGCCAGGACGGAGGCCACGCGTGACCACCGAAGCCGGCACCGCGACCACGCCCACCGCCGCCCCCGACGGGCCGGGTCAGCCGGCGCACGGCATCGGCGCGTCGCTGCCGTCCGCGGAGTCCCGCGAGAAGACGGAGGGCACCTTCCCCTACGCCGCCGACCTGTGGGCCGAGGGCCTGCTGTGGGCGGCGGTCCTGCGCTCCCCGCACGCGCACGCCCGCATCGTCTCCATCGACACCAGCCACGCCCTCGACATGCCGGGCGTGCACGCCGTCGTCACGCACGAGGACGTCCCCGGCGAGCCGCTGCACGGCCGCAGGACCGCGGACCGCCCGGTCTTCGCCTCCGATGTCGTACGCCATCACGGCGAGCCCATCGCCGCCGTGGCCGCCGACCACCCCGACACCGCGCGGATGGCGGCCGCCGCCGTCATCGTCGAGTACGAGGTGCTCGAACCGGTCACCGACCCGGAGAAGGCCTTCGAGGCCGAACCGCTGCACCCCGACGGCAACCTCATCCGCCACATCCCGCTGCGGCACGGCGATCCGGAGGCGGCGGGCGAGCTCGTCGTCGAGGGCCTGTACCGCATCGGCCGCCAGGACCCGGCGCCCATCGGCGCGGAGGCGGGCCTCGCGGTGCCGCGCCCCGACGGGGGAGTGGAGCTGTACGTCGCCTCCACCGACCCGCACGCCGACCGCGACCGGGCCGCCGCCTGCTACGGCCTCACCCCGGACCACGTGAAGGTGGTCGTCACCGGCGTGCCGGGCGCGACCGCCGACCGCGAGGACGCGGGCTTCCAACTCCCGCTCGGGCTCCTCGCGTTGCGGACCGGCTGTCCGGTTAAGCTCACCGCGACCCGCGAAGAGTCCTTCCTCAGCCACGCCCACCGCCACCCCACGCTCCTGCGCTACCGCCACCACGCGGACGCCGAGGGCCGGCTGGTCAAGGTGGAGGCACAGATCCTGCTCGACGCGGGCGCCTACGCGGACACGTCGTCGGAGGCACTGGCCGCCGCGGTTTCCTTCGCCTGCGGTCCGTACGTGGTGCCGAACGCCTTCATCGAGGGCTGGGCGGTCCGCACGAACAACCCGCCCTCCGGACACGTCCGCGGCGAGGGCGCGCTCCAGGTGTGCGCCGCGTACGAGGCGCAGATGGACAAGATCGCCAAGAAGCTGGGCGTCGACCCGGCCGAGCTGCGGCTGCGCAACGCCATGGCGACCGGCGACATCCTGCCCACCGGCCAGACCGTGACGTGCCCCGCCCCGGTGGCCGAACTCCTCGCCGCCGTTCGGGACTTCCCGCTCCCCGAGCTGCCCAAGGACACCCCCGAGGACGAGTGGCTGCTGCCCGGCGGCCCCGAGGGCGCGGGCGAACCGGCCGCCGTGCGCCGGGGCGTCGGCTACGGCCTCGGCATGGTCCAGCTCCTCGGCGCCGAGGGCACGGACGAGGTCTCCACGGCCACCGTGAAGGTCCACGACGGCATGGCGACGGTGATCTGCGCGGCCGTCGAGACCGGCCAGGGCTTCACCACGCTGGCCCGCCAGATCGTCCAGGAGACGCTGGGCATCGAGGACGTGCGGGTCGCGCCCGTCGACACCGACCAGCCCCCGGCGGGCCCGAGCTGCCGCGGCCGCCACACGTGGGTGTCGGGCGGCGCGGTGGAACGCGCGGCGAAGATGGTCCGCACCCAGCTGCTCCAGCCCTTGGCGCACAAGTTCGGCATGTCCACCGAGCTGCTCCAGATCACCGACGGCAAGATCACCTCGTACGACGGCGTGCTGTCCACGACCGTCACCGAGGCCCTGGAGGGCAAGGAGCTCTGGGCCACCGCCCAGTGCCGCCCGCACCCGACCGAGCCGCTGGACGAGGCCGGGCAGGGCGACGCCTTCGTGGGCATGGCGTTCTGCGCGATCCGCGCGGTGGTGGACGTGGACATCGAGATCGGTTCGGTCCGCGTCGTCGAGCTCGCCGTCGCCCAGGACGTGGGCCGCATCCTCAACCCCGCCCAGCTGAAGGCCCGTATCGAGGCGGGCGTCACCCAGGGCGTGGGCGCGGCGCTCACGGAGAACCTCCGCACCCCGCGCGGTATCGTCCGCCACCCGGACCTCACCGGGTACGCCCTCCCGACCGCCCTGGACGCCCCCGACATCCGCATCGTGAAGCTGGTGGAGGAGCGCGACGTCGTGGCCCCCTTCGGCGCGAAGGCGGCCAGCGCGGTCCCGGTCGTGACGTCCCCCGCGGCCATCGCCTCCGCGGTCCGCGCGGCGACGGGCCGCCCCGTCAACCGCCTCCCGATCCGCCCCCAGGCCGCGGTCGCCACATGACCCCGCCCGAGGGCGGGGTCGTGGTGCTCACCGGCATCATGGCGTCCGGCAAGTCCACGGTCGCGCAGGCACTGGCCGAGCGCCTGCCGAAGGCCGCGCATGTGCGGGGCGACGCCTTCCGCCGCATGATCGTCTCGGGCGGTGTGGAGTACGAGGGCGAGCCCGGCGGCGAGGCCGAGGCCCAACTCCACCTGCGCTACCGCCTCTCGGCGTCGACGGCGGACGCGTACGCCGCCGCGGGCTTCACCGCCGTCGTCCAGGACGTCATCCTGGGCGAAGAGCTGAAGCCGTACGTGGACCTCCTCCGCACCCACCCCACGTACGTCCTCGTCCTCGCCCCGCGCCCCGAAGCGGTCGCCGCCCGCGAAGCCGCGCGAGGCAAGACGGGTTACGGCGCGTGGACGGTCGAAGACCTCGACGCGATCCTGCGCGAGCAGACACCGAGGCTCGGACTCTGGCTGGACAGCACGGAGTTGACGGTCGAGGAGACCGTGGACGCCATCCTGGAGCGCTTGGGCGAAGCCCGGGTGAAGTGACTCCACCCGGACTTCGCGGTGCGCGCTACTTGCCGTAGTAAGCGTTGTACAGGGACACGGACGACTTGTTGCCACCCTTGTCCGTGATCTCGGCGCGGAACGAGATGCCCTCACCCTTCGCCGGATTCGTCACGGACACCTCACCGTCCCGGACAGGGACCTTCTTCCAGCTCCGGCCCTCGTCGTACGAGACGTACACGGCAAGGGACTTGAGCTGCCCGGCGCCCGCAGCGGCGCCCTGCACCGTCACCGGAACGGACTGGTTCGCACCCGCAGGGGCGCGGCTCTCCAGATCAAGGGCCGGGGCGAACCGAGCGACGGAAACCGGAAGTGCAGCACGTCCCGCAGCCCTCTTGGAGCGGAACGTCCAGGACGCCTCGACACGCGACGAAGCTCTCGCGACCCTCGGGTCACGCGTCACCGACGCGGTCAGCCGGTACTCGGCGTCACCCGCCGGCACCTCGAACATCTCGGCGCCGGTCACCGGGTCGTCGTTCTCCGCGATCTTCGTGCCGTCGCGGTAGAGCGCCGACTTCGCCGCGGAGTACGCGGTCCAGCCCGCATGGCCCTCGCCGTCGGCGACGACCGGGATGCGGCCGCCCAGCCGGTCGCCTTCGCGGAAGACGCCGGTACCGGCGGCGTTCAGGGCGGGCCCGAAGACGCCGACGTTGAAGGTCTCCGTGTACTTCCGGCCCGCCTTGAAGGTCCGCGGATCCATCTCGTAGTACCCCTCCATGACCGGCTCGCCCTCCTCGCCCCTGTCGCCGTACTGATCGAAGTCGATGCCCCACTTCGTGGCGCCGAGCGCGGTGACGTGCACCGTCGTGGTGCGCGGCAGCTTCCGCGGGGCGAAGATGTGCGAGATGCCGCCCGCCTCGGGCCGGTATCCGGCGACGGCGAGGGAGCCCGACTTCCCCGGGGCCGAGGCGCCGGAACGCACCTCGACCGTGGCGAAGTCCGCGCGCTTCAGGTGCTTGGTGTAACCCGTCGACAGCTTCTTGACCGTGCCGCCGATGAGCATGTCGTAGCGGGTGCCCGCGCCCTTCGTCCAGGTGCCGAGCCACTGCTCGCCGAAGCCCTCGGGAACCTCCGGGCCGAGGTGGGCGGTGCGCAGGCCCTTGAACGTGGCGTTGGTGGGGCCGGATTCATACCCCTTGTACATGTACCGCGGTTCGCCCGACACCAGCGTGGCGTCGCGGTCCGGGACCGTGATGTCGACCGGCTTCGCCCTGCGGGCGTCGAGCGTCACCGTCATGTTCCTGTCGACGGTCAGCCGGGGCTGGACGAGCCAGTCGGTGCCCTTCTCGGTGTTGTCCGGGTCGGCATTGATCGACCAGTCCAGCAGGTAACTCCCCTTGGCGACCCGGACCTTGGTGCTCACGCCCACCGGGAAGACGTTGAGTCCCTTGTCCTTGCCGGTGATGGCCGACATCGTCGAGTCGTGGTGCGGCGTCGGCCTGCCGTCGCGGCCGATGGTCTTCAGCGTCACGTCATAGCGCTCGATCTCGCGGTCGAGTGCGGCGGCGGTGCGGACGGACTGGCCGCCGCCGTTCGCCACGACGTACGCGGAGTAGGCGCCGTCCACGGTGCCGCCGAGCTTGGAGTCGGCGGTCAGGTCCACGGAGGCGGTGCCGCCCGCGGGGACGGTGACCTTCTTCGCGCCGAGCGTGAAGAACCCGGCCGGGGCCGGGCGGCCCTTGGGGTCGGTCGCGGTCACCGTGAGGTCCAGGGTGACGTCGTCCTTGCCGAGGTTCTTGTACGTCACCTTCTTGGTGACCGGCTTGTCGTCGGTGTGCGGCCACTGCTGCGTGCCGAAACTCACCGACACCGGGTCGGCGATCACCGTCTGCTTGATCGCCTTGTCCACGGCGATACGGCCCGAACCCTGCTGGAAGGGCGTGTACTTGCCGCCCTTGGTGGAGCCGGTGAGCGCGCCCTTGAGCTCGGGCTGCTTCCAGTCCGGGTGCTGCTGCTTGAGCAGGGCGGCGGCGCCCGCGACGTGCGGGGCGGCCATCGACGTACCGGAGATCGTCAGATAGCCCTCGGGGTTCTGGCCGACCTCCCTCTCGATGACGGAGCCGGGCGCTGCGGCGGCCGTGATGTCCACGCCGGGCGCGGTCACGTCGGGCTTGATCGCACCGTCACCGACCCGCGGGCCCTGACTGGAGAAGTCCGCCGGCTTGTCGTTGTCGTCGACCGCGCCGACGGTCAGCGCGGCGTCCGCACTACCAGGCGAACCGACGGACTCAGCCGCGCCTTCATTGCCCGCTGAGACGGCGAAGAGGACGCCTTTGTCCTTGGAGAGCCTGTTGACGGCGGCTTCGAGCGGGTCGATCCCGGGGCTGTCGTAGCCGCCCAGGCTGAGGTTGACGACATCGGCGCCCTCTGCGGCCGCCCAGTCCATCGCGGCGATGATGCCGGAGTCCTCGCCTTCGCCGTCATCATCCAGGACCTTGCCGCTGAGGAGCTTCGCGCCGGGGGCGACACCCTTGAACTTCCCGCCGGACTCGGCGCCCGTGCCGGCCGCGATGGACGCGACGTGCGTGCCATGACCGATGCGGTCCTTGGCGTCCGGCGCGGTGGAGAAGTTCTTCTCCGCGAGGATCTGGCCCTTGAGGTCCGGATGGGCGGCGTCCACGCCCGAGTCGAGCACGGCGACCTTGACGCCCTTGCCGTCGTACCCGGCGGCCCAGGCCTGGTCGGCGCCGATCTGCTTGACGCTCTTGTCGAGGGTGGCTTTACGGGTGGCGTCCGGCCAGACGTGGCTGATGCCGTTCTTGCTGCGGGTCAGCGTCTTCCACAGGGCGGCCGCGTCCCGCGTGGGCGTACTGAGCGCGTCCGCGTTCAGCACCTTCAGGCTCCGGCGGACGGTGGTACCACCGGCATCGCGAACTGCGCCCTTGGCGCCGGTGGCGGCTCCCCGGTACCCGACGATGACCTTGAGGCCCTTCTCCTGGGGCTTCAACTCTGCGACATCGAAGAGCCGTTGATCGATCTTCCCGTCGGCGATCAGGCGCCGGGCGTCGGAGGGCAGGACGAGCGTGTGGCCGTTCGGCAGCCGTTGGGTCCGTACGGGTATGTGCTCGCGTCCCTTCGCGGGCCGGAACCCCGTGACGCGTCCTGAACGGTCGACGGCGACGCGGTCGCCGGTGAGGAGGGTGAGGTGCGTGGAATGGCTGGACGGCTTGAGGGCAGGGTCCGCCACCGGAGGCCGGGTGATCACCGGCGCGGCCACCGGTGCGGTCACCGGCGCGGTCTCCGGTGTGGCCGACGCGGGGCTGGTCGTGCCCGCTGCGAGGGCCGTGGCGGCGGCTGCGGCGACGGTGGCCGCGGCTGCTCTTCTGGCGTGGTTGCGCAAGTCTTCCCCCTGGAGTCGTGGCCCGAGGTGCTGTCCGGGGAGTATGTCGAGGGATGAGTCGCGCGCCGAACTCCGTTACGCAATCGCCTAGTTGGGGTTACACGTCCGTGTGGTTCCCATGAGATTCTGAGAGATGGCTCACGGGAACCCCCGCCGGGGCCGGTTGCGGGCCCCGCCAGACGCGGAAAGGGTGGCCCCTCGTGGGGGACCACCCTTTCGCTTGTTGCGGTACGGCGCGGTGACGCCGTCGGAGGCCGTGGCGGGATTCGAACCCGCGTTACTGGATTTGCAGTCCAGCCCCTGAGCCTCTCGGGCACACGGCCAAGTCGCCGACCTGACTTCTCGAAGGTAGCGGGGGCCTGCGGGGGGCTCAAGCGATCACGGGGGGACGCAATGGGACTGCCATGCCGCGTTCATGAAGGGGCGGTGGTCGGGGTTGCGGCGCCTTCGGTGGGCCTGTGCCTTCGATGCTTACCGGGGCCGCCCGGTTTTTTCCGGAGTGTGGCGCTTCCGGGCCGGCAGTAAAGGGCGCTCCCTGCGGTCGCGTCGGCTACGCCGATTCCGCTTCGCTCCACCCTTGACTCCCGCCCCTCCACCGCACGTTGACTTCGACCCGGACGGCCAGGGGTGGGGCCGACGGGTATCCCTGGGATGGGTCATCCCCTTTCGCTGCCGGGTGCGGCCCGGTCCATCGTGTGTGCCTGTCACGGTCGGGCCTCGGCCTCCCGCCTCCCGGCTTCGCGGCTCGGGTCATCGGCTTTCGCTGCCGGGTGCGGCCCGGTCCATCGTGGGCGCGGGCCACGCTCGGGGCGCGGCCGCCCGGCACGGCCCGGCTGGCCGGGCCATCCCCCTTCATTGCCGGGTGCGGGCCGGTCCATCGTGTGTGTCCGTCGCGGTGGGGGTGATGCCGGGCATGTGGGCGGCCGGTCGGGCACCTACTTTGGAAAAGTTGTGAATGGGGAGGTCGCGCGCCCCCCTGTCACGCCCTGCGCGCCGTCACGCAGGGCCGGTCGTGGAGGGATTGTGGCGCGGTGGGCTCGGATGCTGGGGGCGCATCGGCTAGTGAGGGGGGCGTGCGGCGAACGCATTCGCAACTTCGCGAAAGTAGGTCCCCGAGGGGGCAGCCTCTCCAGCCCGGCCGGGACGGCGCATAGGTCGTGAAGGGGGGGGCGCACGGCTTCCCCATTCGCAACTTTCCCAAAGTTGGTCCCCGACAGGCGGCCTCCCCCCCCCAGCCGGGCGGCGTATTGGTCGTGAAGAGGGGGCGCGCGGCTCCTCCATTCACAACTTCGTGAAAGTTGGTGCCCGGCAGGCGGCCTTTCCCTCCCGGTCGGGGCGGCGCATTGGTCGTGGAGGGGGGCGCGCGGCCTCCTCGTTCGCAACTTTTCCGAAGTAGGTGCCCGGGAGGGCGGGGCCCGGGCCTGCTCAGCGCCCTTGACCGTGACGGTCGCCCACGATGGGCCGGTCCGCACCCGGCAGCGAAAGTTGATGACCCGGCCAGCCGGGCCGTGCGGGCGGCCGAGTCGGGACCGTGACGGCCACGCACGATGGGCCGGTCCGCACCCGGCGGCGAGAGGCGATGACCCGAGCGGCGAAGCCGGGAGGCGGGAGGCCGAGGCCCGACCGTGACGGACACGCACGATGGACCGGGCCGCACCCGGCGATGAAAGGGGATGACCCCACAGACAGTCCCCGTCGGCCCCACCCCTGGCCGTCCGGGTCAAGGTCAACGTGCGGTGGAGGGGCGGGAGTCAAGGGTGGAGCGGAGCGGAATCGGCGTAGCCGACGCGACGCAGGAGCGCCCTTTACTGCCGGCCCGGAGCCGCCACACTCCGGAAAACACCGGGCGGCCCCGGTAAGCATCGAAGGCACGGGCCCACCAAAGACGCCGAGTCCTCAGCCGTCGGGCGAAAGGTTCCCCGAGAGCACCGGGATGTTGCTGAGGATGTGGGAGAGGGCCTCGTCACCCTTGGCCTCGGAAGCCTTCTCGATGCACTGCTGATTCTGCGGGTTGGACAGGACATTGATGTCCTGCACTCCGACATTGACCAGGGACAAAATGCTTTGTGCGTTGATCTTCGACGGGAGATTGAGGCAGGACTTGTTCAGTGATCCTTCCAGGAGTGCGGCCTGCGGCCCCAGCTCCTCCGCAGGGGCGTTACGTGCACCGTCAGAGCCCGCACCCGGCGGCTTGGGAACCGTGCCCTTGGCGGCGTTCAGCTTCTCGATGAGGGCGTTGACCGGGTTGTTCTTGTCGTCCTTGATGGCCTGAACGCAGCGATCCATGCCCGGACTCCGGAAGCGGGAAAGGTCACCCACGGTGAACGTGGTCAGGTCGGGGATGCCCTTGAGCGGGGCCTTGGCCGGCATGCCCAGGCACTTGGCGGTGGTCTCCGCGATGAGACCGATACGGACGTCGGGAGCCCGCTCGCCGGCCGCCGCGGGCACCGTGGACACGGCGGTACTCAGGAGACTGGCGGCGGACAGGGCAAGGGCGGTCACGGCGGTACGGGTGCGCATGCGCGGGACTCCTTCGAACGGATGTACGGAGGTTCTCCTGTCCTCCATTCATTCCGGTCCGTCGAGCGCCCGCACGCACACGGCACCCATACGGGCAGGGCCCCCGCACTAGGTCAAGATCTGACCTATATGCCTTCTAGCGTGGTGCTTGTCCTTATGGAGCGGTACCCAAGGAAGGCGGCCACCACCATGCCCGGAACCGACACCACGACCTTCGACCAGCCGGCGACCACCGGCGAGCGCGCCGACCTGCTGGAGGCGCTGGACCACCACCGGACCATGCTCCGCCGCACCGCACGCGACCTCACCGACGAGCAGGCCGGCCTGCGCACCACCGCCAGCGAACTGTGCATCGGCGGCATCATCAAGCACGTCACCTCGGTCGAGCGGGTCTGGGCCGCCTTCATCCAGGACGGCCGGGCGGCCTTCGGCGATTTCACCGCCATGAGCGACGAGGACTTGGCCCGGCGCGCGGACGAGTTCCGCATGCTGCCGGGTGAGACGCTGGCGGGCGTCCTCGCCGCCTATGCCGAAGCCGCCGCCGCGACGGACGCGTTGGTACGGGCGCTGCCCGACCTCGACGTCTCCCACCTTCTCCCCGCGGCTCCCTGGTGGGAGCCCGGCGGGTCGTGGACGGCCCGGCGTGTCCTGCTGCACGTCATCGGCGAGACCTCGCAGCACGCGGGGCACGCGGACATCATTCGCGAGTCCCTCGACGGCGCCCAGAGCATGGCCTGAGCTACGTCGGCCGGGGCGCGTCCAGCTCCGCCCAGACCGTCTTGCACGGGCCGTACGAGGGCGGCCGCAGGTCCGTGCCCCAGCGGTCGGCCAGGGCCTCGACCAGGAGCAGGCCCCGGCCCGACTCCTCGTCGGGGGCCGGCCGTCGGGGGTGCAGTGGCGGGCTCCGGTCCGCCCGCGCGTCCGACACCTCGATACGGAGTGTGTTCGTCGCCGTGACGGTCAGCGCCAGCCGGAAGCTCCTGCCGGGCACGTGGCCGTGCAGCACGGCGTTGTTCGCCAGCTCGGCGACGATCTGCTCCGCGTTCGCGGAGGGCTGCTCCCAGCTGCGCAGTTGCTCCCTCGTCAGGAGCCGGGCCAGGCGGGCGCCTCTTCGTGTCGCGGAGAGCAGGACCGTGAACTGGTGGGCGGGTGTGGGGGTTTGAGCCCGGGTTGTTTTCTGGTTCACGTCACTCAGCGTGGCGGCCCGAGCGCAGCGCGGATAGCGGTGCGCGCTGTGCGTACCGATTTTGTCCCACGCTTGTCCTGCCTTGTCCCGGCTGTCCCGGGTGACGTACGGGTACGAGTGCGCGTTGGGCCTGGACGGGACGGCGGAGGTGGCGCGGTGGAAGAACGTAACGACGGCGTGGACGAACCCGGTTGGGACGTCGACCCCGAGGACGAGATCAGCGCGGTGGTCGAGATGGTCGGCCAGCAGTTGAAGCGCTGGCGTGAGGCGGCGGGCTTCAGGGTGGCGGAGTTCGGGGAGGCGATCGGGTACGGGGAGGACTTGATCCGCAAGATCGAGCGCGGGGCGCGGATTCCCCGCCCCGAGTACCTGGACAAGGTGGAGGAGGTGGTCGACGCCCGTGGGCTCGTCTCCGCGATGAAGAAGGAGATGCGGGAGGCAAGGTATCCGAAGCGGGTTCGGGCACTTGCGAAGTTGGAGCAGCGGGCGGTCGAGCTCGGGATGTACAGCAACCACAACATCCACGGCCTGCTGCAGACGGAGGAGTACGCGCGGGCGCTGCTCGGAACGCGACGGCCCGCGTACACGGATGAGGCGCTGGAGCGCCTGGTGGCGGCACGTTTGGCGCGGCGGTCGGTTTTCGAGCGTAGCCCGGCACCCGAGTTCAGCTTCGTCCAAGAAGAGGTGACGCTGCGGCGGCCGATCGGAGGGACAATGGCTCTGCGTCGTCAGCTCGAACGCCTCTTGGAGTTGGGGGAGTTGCGGCACGTCGAGATCCAGGTGATGCCGACGTCCTGTAGTGACCACCCCGGGATGGGCGGTCGGATCCAGGTGCTGAAGTTCGGAGACGGTACAGCGATGGGGCGTACTGACGACGAGTTCGCAGGCCGTCCGGTCTCCGATCCGAGGCAGCTCCGCATCCTCGAACTGCGGTATGGCATCATCCGGGCCCAGGCTCTCTCACCCCGGGAGTCTCGGGCCTTCATCGAGCAAGTGCTGGGAGAGACATGATCCGCAAGGCTTCTGCCGGGCACGCCTCCAGGCTGGAGTGGTTCAAGAGCAGCTACAGCAGCAGCAACGAGTCCGGCGACTGCGTCGAGGTCGCCCTGGAGTGGTTCAAGAGCAGCTACAGCGACAGCAGTAACGGCGAAGACTGCGTCGAAATAGCCACCACCCCCGACACCATCCACATCCGCGACTCCAAGACCCCCCAAGCCCCCCACTTCACCATCACCCCCTCCGCCTGGTCCCACTTCGTCACGTACGCCTCACGGGACTCAGAGGCGTAAGACCAAGGGACGAGCAAGCCCCCACCCCAGGACAGGGGTAAAACCGCCCCACGCCTCTTACCCTGGCGTGCATGACTGACGACACCGGCGGCGTACTGAGCAAGCCCTACAGAGCCCTGAGCATCGGCATCGTCTCCGTCGTGCTGCTCATCGCCTTCGAGGCGACCGCCGTCGGGACGGCGATGCCCATCGCGGCCCGGGAGCTCGACGGCGTGGCGCTGTACGCCTTCGCCTTCTCCGGGTACTTCACGACGAGCCTCTTCGGCATGGTGTTCAGCGGGCAGTGGTCGGACCGGCGCGGTCCGCTGGGACCGCTCGCCACCGGTATCGCGCTGTTCGGGGCGGGGCTGCTGCTGAGCGGGACCGCCGCGACGATGTGGCTGTTCATCGCGGGGCGGGCCGTGCAGGGGCTCGGCGGCGGACTGGTGATCGTCGGGCTGTACGTGGTCGTCAGCCGGGCCTACCCGGAGCATCTGCGGCCGTCGATCATGGCGGCGTTCGCGGCGAGTTGGGTCGTGCCGTCCGTGGTGGGGCCGCTGGTGTCCGGCACGGTGACCGAGCACCTCGGGTGGCGGTGGGTGTTCGTCGGCATTCCGGTCCTCGTCGTCGCGCCGCTCGCCCTCGCGCTGCCCGCGATACGGCGGACGGCGTCCGGGCCGGTGGACCCGGACGCGCCGGCCGCCGGGTTCGACCGGCGCCGCATCCGGCTGGCGCTCGGCATCTCGCTGGGGGCGGGGCTCCTTCAGTACGCGGGGCAGGATCTGCGGTGGCTGTCGGTGCTGCCCGCCGCGCTCGGCGGGGCGGTCCTCGTGCCGGCCGTCCTGGGGCTGCTGCCCGAGGGGACGTACCGGGCCGCGCGCGGGCTGCCCTCCGTCGTGCTGCTGCGCGGCGTCGCGGCCGGGTCGTTCGTGGCCGCCGAGTCCTTCGTGCCGTTGATGCTCGTCACGCAGCGCGGGCTGAGCCCGACCATGGCGGGGCTTTCGCTGGCCGTGGGCGGGGCGACCTGGGCGCTCGGGTCGTACGTCCAGTCGCGCCCCGCGATGGAGCCGTACCGGTCGCGGCTCGTGGCCGCCGGCATGGTGCTGGTCGCGGCGGCCATCCTGGCCGTGCCGACCGTGCTCATCGAGTCCGTGCCCGTGTGGATCGTCGGGGTCGCGTGGGCCTTCGGATGCTTCGGCATGGGCATGGTGATCGCCTCGACCAGCGTGCTGCTGCTGCGGCTCTCGCCGCCCGCGGACGCGGGCTCGAACTCGGCCGCGCTCCAGATCTCCGACGGACTCTCGAACGTCGTCCTGCTCGCCGCGGGCGGCGCCGCGTTCGCCGCGCTCGGCGGCGGCACGGTGGGCGCGGGCCACGGGGCGGGGGAGGCCACGGGTTCGCACCCGGCCGCGTTCGTCGCCGTCTTCGTGCCGATGGCGGTGGTCGCCCTGATCGGGGCGTGGGTGGGGACGAGGCTCCAGGGGGCGCGGGTGCCGGACGCGGCGGCGGTCCCGGCGGCGGACGAGACAGGGGTCGTGGTGACCGACGTGGTGACGGACGTACGGATGGACGTGCTGTCGGACGCGGCGTCGGACGTACGGACGGACGCGCGGGCGGACGGGTAGCCGGGTGCGATGTCCGACGTTCGTACGGACGTGACAGGGCACACCAGGTGGGCTGGTGAGGCACGTCACGACGGCCCGCACGTGGACGTGCGGGAGGCCCTGCGTACCGGCATCCGCGCCCCCGCGAGAGCCTCGCCCCCAGTGGAACGTCCCCGCATCACCGGTAAGGTGGCCCGGTTGTCATACGTGCCGCCGACCTTGCGAACCCGGAGACCGTGACTACCACCAGCGCCGCCGCCAACTCCTCCCACCACCTCTCTCCCGCCTTCCCCGGCCGTGCCCCCTGGGGCACCGCCAACAAGCTGCGCGCCTGGCAGCAGGGCGCGATGGAGAAGTACATCCAGGAGCAGCCGCGAGACTTCCTGGCCGTCGCCACCCCCGGCGCCGGAAAGACGACGTTCGCGCTCACGCTCGCGTCCTGGCTGCTGCACCACCATGTCGTGCAGCAGGTCACCGTGGTCGCGCCCACCGAGCACCTGAAGAAGCAGTGGGCGGAGGCCGCCGCCCGGATCGGGATCAAGCTGGACCCCGAGTACAGCGCGGGACCGCTCAGCAAGGAGTACCACGGCGTCGCCGTGACGTACGCGGGCGTCGGCGTGCGGCCGATGCTGCACCGCAACCGCTCCGAGCAGCGCAAGACCCTCGTGATCCTCGACGAGATCCACCACGCCGGTGACTCGAAGTCGTGGGGTGAGGCGTGCCTCGAAGCCTTCGAGCCCGCGACGCGGCGCCTCGCGCTCACCGGTACGCCGTTCCGGTCCGACACGAACCCGATCCCCTTCGTCACGTACGAGGAAGGGAACGACGGCATCCGGCGCTCCGCCGCCGACTACACGTACGGCTACGGCAGCGCGCTCGGCGACGGCGTCGTGCGGCCCGTCATCTTCCTCTCGTACTCCGGCAACATGCGCTGGCGCACGAAGGCGGGCGACGAGATCGCGGCGCGGCTCGGCGAGCCCATGACCAAGGACGCCGTGTCGCAGGCGTGGCGGACCGCCCTCGATCCGCGCGGCGAGTGGATGCCGAACGTCCTCAAGGCCGCCGACAAGCGGCTCACCGAGGTCAGGAAGGCCATTCCCGACGCGGGCGGGCTCGTCATCGCCACCGACCAGGACTCCGCGCGCGCCTACGCCAAGCTGATCCGGGAGATCACGGGCACGAAGGCGACCGTCGTCCTCTCCGACGACACCGGGGCGTCCAAGCGGATCGACGACTTCAGTGCGAGCACCGACCGGTGGATGGTCGCCGTCCGCATGGTGTCCGAAGGCGTCGACGTGCCGCGCCTCGCGGTGGGCGTGTACGCGACGACGATCTCGACGCCGCTCTTCTTCGCGCAGGCCGTCGGCCGTTTCGTACGGTCCAGGAGGCGCGGCGAGACCGCGTCCGTCTTCCTGCCGACCGTCCCCGACCTGCTCACCTTCGCCAACGAGATGGAGGTCGAGCGCGACCACGCCCTCGACAAGCCGAAGAAGGAGGGGGAGGAGGACCCCTACGCCGAGTCCGAGAAGGAGATGGACGAGGCGAACAAGCAGGAGGACGAGGACACCGGGGAGCAGGAGCAGTTCTCCTTCGAGGCGCTGGAGTCCGAGGCCGTCTTCGACCGGGTGCTCTTCGACGGCGCCGAGTTCGGCATGCAGGCGCACCCGGGGAGCGAGGAGGAGCAGGACTACCTGGGCATCCCGGGGCTCCTCGAACCCGACCAGGTGCAGATGCTGCTCCAGAAGCGGCAGGCCCGGCAGATCGCCCACAGCAGGAAGAAGCCGGACGAGGAGGCGGACCTCCTGGAGCTGCCCGCCGAGCGGCGACCGGTGGTCTCGCACAAGGAGCTGCTCGGGCTGCGGAAGCAGCTGAACACGATGGTCGGCGCGTACGTCCATCAGAGCGGGAAGCCGCACGGGGTGATCCACACCGAGCTGCGGCGCACGTGCGGCGGGCCGCCGAGCGCGGAGGCGACGGCCGGGCAGCTGCGGCAGCGGATCGAGAAGGTCCAGGAGTGGGCCACCCGCATGAAGTGACGTTCGAGTAAGGAGCGGGGCGTTCCGAGTGCGGAGGGCTTGTGTGGATCTCGCGCGTACGTCTTTTTGGCGGCGCCCCGCGTAACGGGGCAGATGGGGGCGCTAGGGGCGTCCCGGTGCCCGGATTCTGGACGAAGTCTTCCGCTGAGCGGGACGGCCTCGCTACTGTCCCCGCAACGCACACGCCCCGTGGCAGCGCCGCCGCGGAGCGCAGCCGGTGTTCCGACCGGCGGCCTCTGACGCGCGTCGCCCACGGGACCGGCGGCGCAACCGCCGCGTAAGGGGGCCGCCGACCCTCACCTAAGGAGTGGGCGTCGTGACCGCGGAGACTTCCCAGACGCTCGACAGAGGACTGCGCGTCCTCAAGCTGCTGGCCGACACCGACCATGGCCTCACGGTCACCGAGCTGTCCAACAAGCTCGGGGTGAACCGGACCGTGGTGTACCGCCTGCTCGCCACCCTCGAACAGCATGCGCTGGTACGACGGGACCTGGGCGGTCGGGCCCGCGTCGGCCTCGGCGTGCTCCGCCTCGGCCGCCAGGTGCATCCGCTGGTGCGGGAGGCCGCGCTGCCCGCGCTGCGCTCCCTCGCGGAGGACATAGGGGCGACGGCTCACCTCACCCTCGTCGACGGGTCCGAGGCACTCGCCGTCGCGGTGGTCGAGCCCACGTGGACGGACTACCACGTCGCGTACCGCACCGGGTTCCGGCACCCGCTGGACCGGGGTGCGGCGGGCCGCGCGATCCTCGCGGCGCGGCAGGGGCTGGTGACGGACCCCGGTTACGCGCTCACGCACGGGGAGCTGGAGGCCGGGGCGAGCGGGGCGGCGGCGCCGCTGGTGGGCGTGACGGGCCTGGAGGGAAGCGTCGGCGTCGTCATGCTGGCGGACTCGGTGCCGGAGCGGGTGGGGCCTCGGGTGGTGGACGCGGCGCGGGAGGTGTCCGATGCGTTGCGCTGAGGCCGCGCGGGCGAGCGGGGTCACGGGGCTCGGTCTGTCGCCGGCTGCGCCGAGCTCGTCCTCAAGCGCCGGACGGGCTTGATATCCCCCTCGCGCTCGTTCCCATGCCGCGGGGCTGATCACGGGGCTCGGTCGATCGCCGGCTGCGCCGAGCTCGTCCTCAAACGCCGGACGGGCTTGATATTCCGCCCCTCGGGCTCGTCCGTGAACGCCGGGCGGGCTTGATATTCGCCCTCGGGCGGGTCCCCGGCCCCTCGTGGCCTCACGTTAGATTGATCCCGTGTTCTCGTTCTCTCGTCTCACGCGCCCCCAGGCCCTTGCCGTCTGCGCTCTGCCCGTCGTGGCCCTGCTGGCGGTCGCGGGGCTCGCGCCGTTGCCGTTCGCTGTGGCTCAGCCGGGTGGGACGGCGGACGTCCTCGGGAAGCACGAGGGGAAGCCCGTCCTGACGGTGTCCGGCGTGCCCACGCGGGAGACCAAGGGGGAGCTTCGGATGACCACGATCGTCGCGACCGGGCCCCAGATGGACGTCTATCTGGACGACGTCGTCGACGGGTTCTTCCGGAGCGATCGGGCCGTGATGCCGAAGGACTCCGTCTACCCCGTCGGGGACGACGTGAAGGAAGTCGAGAAGCACAATCTCGGGGACATGAAGAAGTCGCAGGACGCCGCCACCGACGCGGCACTGCGGTACCTGAAGGCGAACGGGGTCGACGCCACCGACAAGGTGAAGGTCAAGGCCGACCTCGGCAAGATCGGCGGACCGAGCGCCGGCCTGTTCCTCACGCTCGGCATCATCGACAAGGTGGACGGCGACGGCAGCGGCGGCGACCTCACGGGTGGCCGCACCATCGCGGGCACCGGCACGATCACGGCCGACGGCAAGGTCGGGCCGGTCGGCGGTGTCGCCCTGAAGACGCAGGCCGCGCGGCGCGACGGCGCGACCGTCTTCCTCGTGCCGAAGGACGAGTGCTCGGACGCTCAGGCGGAGCTGCCGAAGGGGCTTCGGCTGGTCCCCGTCACGACGCTGACGGGAACGGTCGACGCGCTGCGCGCCCTGGAAAAGGGCGGGAAGGTTCCGAGCTGCTGACCAGGCGCAGGCCCAGTTCGACCAGGGTCCAGCCCAGTTGAGTGCGGAAACGGGGTCCGCGGCGGCGTACGGGTGCCGCGAGGTGTAACTCCCGCGCACGCTCTTGGTGCAGCTTCAGGTGGATGTCGGGGTGCATGGCTCGGTCCTCTCAGGTGCCTTCGGCCTTCGGCCGGCTCGGGAAGACGTTGGCGTGGACGCGCACCTTCGCGACGTCCTCGGCGCCTTCCGGCACCGGTGTGCGGTAGCTCTCGACGAGGTCGTGGATCTTGTGGGCCAGCTCGGAGGCGAGTTCGGGGGTCAGGTCCAGGGTGAAGTCGCTGATGTCGGCGGCCTCGTCCCACTCCTGTGACCACTCGTGCCGCGTGGCGATCCAGGTGTTCACCTCCTGCGCGTGCTGTGTCGCGTACTCGTGCAGGAGGGTGCTGAGGGCGCCGCGCACTTCCGGGTCCTGGTCGCGGATGAGGTCCTCGTCGGTGTACGTGCCCTGGTGCGCCGACCGCCACCACCGCTCCCTGCCCTTGCCCCGCTCCGGGTCGTCCTCGACGAAGCCGTACTCCGCGAGCTGCCGCAGGTGGTAGCTGGTCGCGCCGCTCGACTCGCCCAGGCGGGCGGCGAGTTGGGACGCGGTCGCCGGGCCGTCGAGCCGCAGGGAGCTGAGGAGCCGCATCCGCAGCGGGTGCGCGAGGCCGCGCAGCGTGCGGGCGTCGAGGTGGTGGACCTTGCGGCCCGCCTGTTCTCTCGCCTGTTCTTCCGTCATGTCCGTCAGCGTAGGCATACAAAGGCTCCGTTGCAATGCTTCCTTTGCAACGGAGTCTTTGTAACTATGGCCGAACCTACTCCTTGACGAAGCCCTCCTCGATCAGCCAGTCCTTCGCCACCTCATGCGGGTCCTGGCCCTCCACGTCCACCTTGGAGTTGAGCTCCCGCGCCACCGTGTTGTTCAGCTTCTTCGTGATGGGCGCCAGGACCTCCGCGATCTCCGGGTGTTCCTTCAGCGACTTGCTGTTGATCTCGGGGGCCGCGTTGTAGTTGGGGAAGAAGTGCTTGTCGTCCTCCATCGTCGTCAGGTTCATCGCCTTGATGCGGCCGTCCGTCGTGAAGACCTCGCCGTACGTGCACGACCCCTTGGCGGCCTGGGTGTAGATGATCCCGGTGTCCATCTTGGTGATGCTGGAGGAGGGGACGTGCATCCCGTACTTCTTCTGCATGCCGGGCAGTCCGTCCTCCCGCGACGCGAACTCGCTCTCCACGCACAGCGATACGGCCTTCGGGTTCGACTTCGACAGCTTCGCCACGTCCGAGAGCGTCTTCGTCCTGTACTTGGCCGCGTTCCGCTGGTTCATCGCCAGGGCGTACGTGTTGTTGAGCGTGGCCGGGGGGAGCCAGGTGACGCCGTTCTTCAGGTCCGCGTCGTGCACCGCCTGCCACTGCTTCCGCGGGTCGGTGATCGGCTCGGTGTTGCCCTGGTATGTGATCCAGGCCGTGCCCGTGTACTCGTACATGGCGTCCGCGTCGCCGCCCTTGACCGCCTCGCGCGCGCCGATCGAGCCCTGGATGCCGGTGCGGTCCAGCACGTCCGCGCCGGCCGCCTGGAACGCGATGCCCATGATCGCGCCGAGGATCAGCTGCTCGGTGAACTCCTTCGAGGTGACCGTGAGATCGGCGCCCTTCAGGGGCAGGCCCTTGCCGATGGAGCCGGGCTTGACGTCGTCCACCATCGGGCTGCCGCTCGTGAGGCCGCAGGCGGTGAGCAGCGAACCGGCCAGGACGGCGACGACGGCCGTGCGGGCTGTGATCCTCATGCGTCCACCTCCAGGCCGCGCGGGCGCAGCACCAGTTCCGCGAGCGAGGCCAGCCAGTCCACCAGGAGCGCCAGCACGATCGTCAGGATCGAGCCGAGCATGAGGACCGGCATCCGCTGGTTGGTCATGCCCGTCGTGATCAGGTCGCCGAGGCCGCCGCCCCCGCCGAACGTGGCGAGGGTCGCCGTGCCGACGTTGAGGACGAGCGCCGTGCGGACGCCCGCGAGGATCAGCGGGACGGCCAGGGGGAGTTCGACCTTGGACAGGACGCCGAGCGGTGACATGCCGATGCCGCGTGCCGCCTCCAGGAGCGTCGGGTCGTTCGCCTTCAGGCCCGCGATCGTGTTGGAGAGGACCGGCAGGACTGCGTAGATGATGATGCCGATCAGCGCGGCCTTCTCGCCGATGCCGAGCCAGATCACGAGCAGTGCGAGGAGGCCGATGGCCGGGGTCGCCTGGCCGATGTTGGCCAGGGCCATCGCCACCGGGGCGCCTTTGCGCAGCCGCTTGCGGGTCAGCAGGATGCCGAGCGGGATGGCGATGATGAGGACGAAGAACGTCGAGATCGCCGTGAGTTCGATGTGCTGGCGCAGCCTGAGCCAGACGTTGCCGTCGGCCAGCGCGTTCCTGGAGATCGAGTCGAGGTCGGCCTGCTGGAACCACCCCCAGGTCGCGAGGAGGACCACCGTGAGGACGGCGGGCAGGAAGGTCAGCTTCTGCCAGGTGACCCTGCGCGGCTGCCGGGCGGCGAGCGCGGCGGGCGGCGCCTCCAGTTCGGCCTCGCCCTCGTCGCGGAAGGCGAGGCCCTTGACCTCGTGCTCGCCCTCGGGGCGGGACGGTTCCCTGGGGGACGGTTTGCGGTCGGGGATCCGGGGCGTGCTCCCGGTGGGGCCGCTCACGCCTTCGCCTCCCCGCCGTAGCCCTCCTGCTCGAAGTGGGTCAGCCGGGCGCGCTGCTCCTCCAGCTGGTGCTGGTGCTCGACGGCTTCGAGGCGGTCGGCCTCCAGCATCTCGTGGACGGAGTTCATCAGCGTCTCCATGTCGACGACGCCCGTGTACTCGCCGCGCCGCCCGGTCACCGCGACGCGGCCCGCGTTGTCCGTGAGGACGGCTTCGAGCGCGTCGCGCAGGGTGGCGTCGCGGGTCACCGTGTCGTGGACGAGGGTGCCCGCGCGGGCCAGCGAACCCTTGGCGCGCATCAGGTCGCCGCGCCGCAGCCACTTGTAGGGGCGGCGGCGCTTGTCGAGCAGGAGCAGTTCGTTGGTGTTGCTGCCGCGCAGCTTGTCGAAGATGTCCTGGAGCGGGTCGTCGACGGTCACCGTGGGAATGTCGGCGATCTCCACGTCCCGTACGCGGGTCAGGTTCAGGCGCTTGAGCGCCGCGCCCGCGCCCACGAAACCCGACACGAAGTCGTCGGCGGGGTTGGTGAGGATCGCTTCGGGGGTGTCGAACTGCGCGATGTGCGAGCGCTCCCGCAGGACGGCGATGCGGTCGCCGAGCTTGATGGCCTCGTCGAAGTCGTGCGTGACGAAGACGATCGTCTTGTGCAGCTCGTGCTGGAGCCGGATCAGCTCGTCCTGGAGGTGGTCGCGGGTGATCGGGTCGACGGCGCCGAACGGTTCGTCCATCAACAGCACGGGCGGGTCCGCCGCCAACGCCCGGGCCACGCCGACGCGTTGCTGCTGGCCGCCGGAGAGCTGGCGCGGATAGCGGTGGTGGAACTCCGCCGGGTCGAGCCCCACCAGGTCGAGCATCTCCTCGACGCGGGAGGCGATCCTCGCCTTGCCCCAGCCGACCATCTTCGGCACGAGCGCGATGTTCTGCGCGACGGTCATGTGCGGGAAGAGGCCGGAGGACTGGATCGCGTACCCGACCTTGCGGCGCAGCTTCACCGGGTCGATGTCGGTGACGTCCTCGCCGTTGATGCGGATGCGCCCGCCGGTCGGCTCGATCAGGCGGTTGATCATCTTCAGGGTGGTCGACTTGCCGCAGCCGGAAGGCCCTACGAGGATGACGGTCTCGCCCGCCTTGATCTCCATGTTGACGCTGTCCACGGCGGGTTCGCCGTTGCCCGGATAGCGCTTGGTGAGGTTCTCCAGCTCGATCGTGGCCCCGGAGGTGGTGGCCCCGGAGGCGGTGGTGGCCCCGGAGGCGGCGGTGGTCTCAGGCACGGATCCCCCTCGAAATGGTCAGCCTGCCGATCAGGACGTACGCGGCGTCGAAGAGCAGCGCGAGGACGACGATCCCGAGCGTGCCCGCGAGCACCTGGTTGAGCGCGTTCTTGCTGCCGAGCGAGCCGATGCCCCGGAAGATCTCGTTGCCGAGGCCGGGCCCCGACGCGTACGCGGCGATGGCCGCGATGCCCATCAGCATCTGCGTGGAGACGCGGATGCCGGTGAGGATGGGCGGCCAGGCGATCGGCAGCTCCACCCTGAAGAGCCGGGCGGCACGGGACATCCCGATGCCCTTGGCGGCGTCGACAAGGGAGGGGTCGACGCCGCGCAGCCCGACGATGGCGTTGCGCACGATCGGCAGCAGCCCGTACAGGGTCAGCGCGACGACGGTCGGCGCGACCCCCAGCCCCACCACCGGGATCAGCAGGCCGATCATGGCGAGGGACGGCACGGTGAGGATGGTGGACGTGACGGTCGTGGCGAGGTTGCCCGCCCATTCGCTGCGGTACGTGAGGACGCCGATCAGTACGCCGATGACGGTGGCGACGACCATGCACTGGAAGACGGCGCTCGCGTGTTGATACGCGTCCGTCAGCAGTTGCTGGTGGCGGTTGCCGAGGTAGTCCCAGAAGTTCACTGAAGTGCTCACCTCGTCTTTCCGAAGGAACTCAGGGGTCTTCGGACGCCTGCTCCACCAGCGGGATGATCCGCAGCGGAACGGGGTTTTCCATGACGATCGCCGTGGAGGCCCGGACGATGCCATCAAAGCCCACGACCCGGTCGATCACACGTTGGAGATCGGCGTTCGACCGGGCCACGAGGCGGCAGAGCATATCGCCGTGACCGGTGATGGTGTGCAGTTCGAGCACCTCGGCGACGGTCGCCAGATGCGCGCGTACGTCCGCGCCCTGGCCCTGTTTGATCTCCAGCGTCGCGAAGGCCGTCACGGGATAGCCGAGCGCCGCCGGATCGACCTCGGGGCCGAAGCCCCGGATGACTCCATTGGACTGAAGCCGGTCCATCCGCGCCTGCACCGTGCCGCGCGCGACCCCGAGCCTGCGGGACGCCTCAAGAACCCCGATACGCGGCTCCCGTGCCAGCAGCACGATGAGTCTGCCGTCCAGATGATCGATCGCCATGACGCCTCCACGGTGGTCATGATGTACAGATAGCCCGCCCATCCTGGTCACCCACTGGGCAGATTGACCACTGAAAACGCGAACTATTGCGCACCTTGCGGTTCGGCGGGAGTCTCACAGCATGACTGAGACCACCACTCACACCCCTGACACCGCGCGCGAGGCCGACCCCTTCCCGGTGAAGGGAATGGACGCGGTCGTCTTCGCCGTGGGCAACGCCAAGCAGGCCGCGCACTACTACTCCACGGCGTTCGGCATGAAGCTGGTCGCCTACTCCGGACCGGAGAACGGCAGCCGCGAGACCGCGAGTTACGTCCTCACCAACGGCGGTGCGCGCTTCGTCTTCACCTCCGTCATCAAGCCCTCCACGGACTGGGGTCACTTCCTCTCCTCCCACGTGGCCGAGCACGGCGACGGCGTCATCGACCTCGCCATCGAGGTGCCGGACGCGCGCGCCGCGTACGCCTACGCCGTCGAGCACGGCGCCCGCGGCATCACCGAGCCGTACGAGGAGAAGGACGAGAACGGCACGGTCGTGCTCGCCGCCATCGCCACGTACGGCAAGACCCGCCACACCCTGGTGGAGCGCACCGACTACGACGGCCCGTATCTGCCCGGTTTCGTGCCCGCGAACCCGATCGTCGAGCCGCCCGCCAAGCGCACCTTCCAGGCGATCGACCACTGCGTCGGCAACGTCGAGCTCGGCAAGATGAACGAGTGGGTCGGCTTCTACAACAAGGTCATGGGCTTCACGAACATGAAGGAGTTCGTGGGCGACGACATCGCGACCGAGTACAGCGCGCTGATGTCGAAGGTGGTCGCGGACGGGACGCTGAAGGTCAAGTTCCCGATCAACGAGCCCGCCATCGCCAAGAAGAAGTCGCAGATCGACGAGTACCTGGAGTTCTACGGCGGCGCCGGCGTCCAGCACATCGCGCTCGCCACGAACGACATCGTCGAGACCGTGCGCACGATGCGCGCGCAGGGCGTCCAGTTCCTGGACACCCCCGACTCGTACTACGACACCCTCGGCGAGTGGGCCGGTGAGACCCGCGTGCCCGTCGAGACCCTGCGCGAGCTGAAGATCCTCGTCGACCGCGACGAGGACGGCTACCTGCTCCAGATCTTCACCAAGCCGGTCCAGGACCGCCCGACCGTCTTCTTCGAGATGATCGAGCGGCACGGCTCGATGGGCTTCGGCAAGGGCAACTTCAAGGCGCTCTTCGAGGCGATCGAGCGCGAGCAGGAGAAGCGGGGCAATCTTTAGGCACCGTTCGTCGCGGGCTGCGCCCTGCTCGTCCTCAAACGCCGGACAGGCTGGATTCCCCCAGCCTGTCCGGCGTTGCCGCCGTTCAGGCCGATGTGCGTCGCCGCGCGAACTCCAGCGAGCGCGCGAAGATCCGCTCGACCTCCGCGTCGGCCACACCGTGCCAGCCGTGGTCCGCGCCCGGGACCGTCCACAGCTCCGCCGGTGCCCCGGCCCGCTCCAGCGCGGCGGCCAGCGACGCGCTGTGGGAGTGGTCCACCATCGTGTCCGCGTCG
This sequence comes from Streptomyces sp. NPDC039462, assembly GCF_055639375.1. Classification (NCBI taxonomy): domain Bacteria; kingdom Bacillati; phylum Actinomycetota; class Actinomycetes; order Kitasatosporales; family Streptomycetaceae; genus Streptomyces; species Streptomyces sp. NPDC039462. The sequence goes on along the minus strand of NZ_JBVKAO010000009.1, from coordinate 264,731 downwards.
CCGTGCACCAGCAGGAACGGCGGGGCGCCCGGGCGGACCCGGGGCAGCGGGCTCGCCCCCCGCGCCCGCTCCGGGACCGTCGCCGGGGCCGCGCCGAGCAGGAGCGCCTCGGGAGTCGCGGGGTCCTCCGGGGTGAAGTGGCCGCGCGGGGCGGTCAGATCGCTCGGCCCGTACCAGATCACGGCCCCGGCGACGGCGCCCTCCTCGTGGGTCAGGGCGAGCAGCGAGGCGAGGTGGCCGCCCGCCGACTCGCCCCAGACCACGGTCCGTCCGGCGTCGACGCCCAGTTCCGCACCGCGCAGGGTGAGCCAGCGCAGCGCGTCCCGCAGGTCGTCGAGCGGGCCGGGGAAGTCTGCCTCGCCGCTGAGCCGGTAGTCGACGCAGGCCACGGCGAGACCGGCGGCGGCGATCCGCGCGAACGGCCCCGGCGACCAGTGCCGGGTGCGCATCCCCATGTCGTCGCGGCGCCCCTGGAGCCAGGCGCCGCCGTGCACGAAGAGCACCAGCGGCGCCGGCCCCGCCGCGGGGGCGGTCCCGGGCAGCCACAGGTCGAGTTCCAGGGGGCGGCTGCCCCGGTCCTGGCGGTAGGGCACGCCGCGCAGTTCGCGTACGCCGGGCGCGCGCACCGCCGGGGGCGGCAGGGGAGCGACGTCGGGGTGGGGCGCGGCGATCAGCTCGCGGAGTGCGGGCCCCGTCACCGGGTCCGCCACTGGTGGTCGGGCAGGAAGTTCACGTCGTACTGCTTGGGAACGGTGCCGAACTTGTGGGGCTCGGGGATCAGCGGCCGGTGCGGCAGGCCGTGGTCCTCAGCGGGCGCGCCGAGGTTCTCGAAGAAGCGCTCGAACGTGCCGCCGGGGCCCGCGGCGACGCCGACGACCTGGCTGTGGTGGCGCTCCATGCGGTAGGCGTGCGTGCAGTTCTTCGGTACGAAGCCGAAGTCGCCGGGGGTGAGCAGCTTCTCCTGCTGGATGCCCTCGGTGTCCTCGACGAAGAGCCGGACGGCGCCCTGCGTGACGTAGAAGACCTCGTGGGTGTCGGCGTGCACGTGGGCCGGTATGAGGTCGCCCTTGGGGCCCTCGACGGTGAAGAAGTTGAAGGTGTTCTCGGTCTGCTCGCCGCCCGCGTAGACGGTGACGAGGTCCCCGAACAGGTGGGCGCGGTCGCCGTCGCCCTTCTCGATGAAGTAGGGCTTGCCGGGCTCCGGGGGGATGTGGGAGGTGCGGCGGTAGCGGGTGGCGTACTCGATGGTCATGGGGGTGCTCCTCGCGGCTCGGGCACTGAAGGCATCGCCGGACCACCGTGCGGCCCGGCAATGTCAGGTACCCTGACATTAATGACCGAGAAACCCGTTCGACGCAACCTGCCCCAGCTCCTCGGTGAGGCCCGCCGCTGGTTCGAGGAGGGCCTCCTCGCCGCCATGGAGACGACCGGCGCCCCGCCCGTCTCCCTGACGCAGGTGCAGCTCTTCGCCGTCCTCGACGACGACGGCACCACCGTCTCCGAACTGGCCCGCCGCATGGGCGTCACCCGCCAGACCGCCCACCAGGCCGTGCACGGCCTCGTCGGCGCCGGACTCCTGGAGCAGGTCCCCGACCCCGCGTCCGCCCGGCAGCGGCTCATCCGCCGCACCCCCCAGGGCGAGCGCGCCCACCACGAGGCGACCACCGTCCTCACCCGACTGGAGGAACTGCTCGCCGACCGCATCGGCCCGGCCCCGGCCGACGCCCTGCGGGCCGCACTCGAAGCGCCGTGGGGCCCGGTGCCGGGACCGGACTCAGTCGCGGGGTGACGGCTTGGCTTGCGGCTGCTTGCGCGGCGGCGTCTGCCGTGGCCGGGGCAGCGGCGGAGCCACCTCCCCGCTCGGCGCGTACACCTGCTCGGGGCCGCCCTCCGGCGGCTCGCCCAGCGCCTTCAGGGCCTTCTTCGCCGCGGGCACGCCGAGCGGCGAGAAGTACGGGTTGACGCGCAGCGCCTCCCGCAGGTGGCGGCGCGCGGCGCCGTACCAGCCGAGCTCCCGCTCGATCTGCCCGCGGTGGTAGGCGAACAGGGCGCTGCGCGGCCCCTTGTCCATCGCCTTCGTGACCAGCTTCAGGCCCGCCTCGCCGTCCCCCGACCTGTGCAGCGCCCAGCCCAGCGCGTCCGCCGTCTCCGGACTGCCGTGCCGCTTGTACTCCGCGGTGAGCCGCTTCACCGCCGCGTCCGCGTCGCCGTGGTCCGCCTCGAAGAGGCCGAGGATCCGCTGGTTGTTGACGCCGCCCGCACCGCCCTGCCGCACCCGGGTCCGCAGCACGTCGTACTGCGCCCGCGCCGCGGGACCCAGCTTCAACGACTCGTACAACTCGCCCAGCTCCAGGGCGTACTCGGGCAGCGGATGCCGGATGAGCGCCGACCGGTAGGCCTGCAGCGCCTCCGATGTCCGGCCGAGGGCGGCGAGGGCACGGCCCCGGCCCGCCAGCGACGGATGGTGGTCGGCCTCCGTGGCGAGCGCCACGTCGTAATAGCGCAGCGCCTCCGTCGGCTCGCCCCGCTCCCACGCCAGCTCCCCGACCCGGTGCAGCGCCGCCGCCTTCTCCGCCGGGGCCTCCGCGAGCGCCGCCGCGTCGGTCAGCGCCGCGTTCGCGTCCTCGCGCCAGCCGCGGTTGCGGTAGACCTGCCCGGTCCGCGTCAGGACCGCGGCGCCCGAGCCCAGCTTCTGCAGGGACTCCAGGGCCTTGCCCGCCGCCTTCGTGTCCCCGAGCCCGCTGTACGCGTCGATCAGCGCGGGATACGCCGTCCACCGCTTCGGCGCCTGCCGCACCGCGAGCTCGCCCCACTTCCGGGCCGCCCGGAAGTCGTGCCGGGCATTGGCGAGCGTGGCAAGACCGGTCAGGGCCTCCGGGTTCCCCTCGGGCCGCGTCCTGAGCGAGGTGCGCAGCGCGCTCTCGGCCTTCGGGTAATTCGCGAAGTCGGCGGTCCGCACGCCCTTCGCCACATACGCGGAGCCGAGCACCGCCCAGGACTGCTCGTCGCCGGGGTGCGCCCGCAGATGCGCCTCGCGCTCCCCGATCAGCGCCGTCAGATCCGGCAGCGCGGCGGGCATCCCCGCCCCCACGGCCACCATCGCCCGCCCCGCCGGGCCGAGCGCGGGCGGCGCCGCGTCCCCGCCGTCCCGCGGCAGCAGCACATACGCACTGCCGATCACCACGCTCCCCGCCACGGAGCCGATCAGCACACGCTTCACCGAAGGCCTCATGACGCTCACTGTGCGCCACTGCCGTCCATACGAAGAGCACATCCCGGCCTGCGGAACGGCGTCGCACACGGGTTCACACCGATGGCCCCGGGTGCGAGGCTGTGATCATGAGCCGCACCCTCATCGACCTCCTTCAGGAGGGCCTCCCGGCCGAGGCGGTCCTCACCGACCCGGACGTGACCTCCGCGTACTCCCACGACATGGCGAGCTTCTGCGACGCGGGCACCCCGGCCGTCGTGGTCCTGCCCCGCACCGTCGAACAGGTCCAGCACGTGATGCGCACCGCCACCGAGCTGCGCGTCCCCGTCGTCCCGCAGGGCGCCCGCACCGGCCTGTCCGGCGCCGCCAACGCCAGCGAGGGCTGCATCGTCCTGTCCCTCGTCAAGATGGACCGCATCCTGGAGATCAGCCCCGTCGACCGGATCGCCGTCGTCGAGCCGGGCGTCGTCAACGCCACGCTGTCCCGGGCGGTCGGCGAGCACGGCCTGTACTACCCGCCGGACCCCTCCAGCTGGGAGATGTGCACCATCGGCGGGAACATCGGCACCGCCTCCGGAGGTCTGTGCTGCGTGAAGTACGGCGTCACCGCGGAGTACGTCCTCGGGCTCGACGTCGTCCTCGCCGACGGGCGCCTCATGAGCACAGGGCGCCGCACTGCCAAGGGCGTCGCCGGATACGACCTGACGCGGCTCTTCGTCGGCTCCGAGGGCAGCCTCGGCATCGTCGTCCGCGCCGTCCTCGCGCTGCGGCCCGAGCCGCCGCGACAGCTCGTCCTCGCGGCGGAGTTCCCGACGGCCGGGGCCGCCTGCGACGCCATCTGCGCGATCATGGCGGGCGGCCACGTCCCCTCGCTCCTCGAACTGATGGACCGTACGACGGTCAAGGCCGTCAACGCGCTCGCCCACATGGGCCTGCCCGAGACCACCGAAGCGCTGCTCCTCGCCGCCTTCGACACCCCCGACCCGACGGCCGACCTCGCCGCGGTCGGCGCGCTCTGCGAGGCCGCGGGCGCCACGCAGGTCGTCCCGGCCGAGGACGCCGCCGAGTCGGAACTCCTCCTCCAGGCGCGGCGGTTGTCGCTCACCGCGCTCGAAGCCGTCAAGGGCACCACGATGATCGACGACGTGTGCGTGCCCCGCTCCCGGCTCGCGGAGATGCTCGACGGCGTCGAGCGCATCGGCGAGAAGTACGGCCTGACCATCGGGGTCTGCGCGCACGCCGGCGACGGCAACACCCACCCCACCGTCTGCTTCGACGCGGCGGACCCCGACGAGGGCCGGCGCGCCCGCGAGTCCTTCGACGAGATCATGGCCCTCGGTCTGGAGCTCGGCGGCACGATCACCGGCGAGCACGGGGTCGGCGTCCTGAAGAAGGAGTGGCTGGCGCGCGAGATCGGCCCGGTGGGAGTGGAGATGCAGCGGGCCGTCAAGGCGGCCTTCGACCCGCACTCACTCCTCAACCCGGGCAAATTGTTCTGACCGTGTGTCCGCTCCGTGGTCGCCCCCGTGGCGGCGGAGCTCACTCACCGTCCTTGGACTCGTCCGAGGGCCACGGGTCGCGCAGCCACAGCTCGTCCACGCGGCCTCGGCCTGCGGCGGGCGCGAGCAGCTCGGCGAGGCCGTCGTCGATGCCGAGCTGCTCGCCCTCGGAGCCCGGCGGGACCACGCGCAGCGTCCGCTCCAGCCAGGCGGACACGGCGGCGGCCGGCGCCTCCAGGAGGGCGTCGCCGTCCGGCGAGCTCAGGGCCATCAGGACGACGCTGCGGCCGTCCACCTTCGTCGGCCAGACGCGTACGTCGCCGTGGCCGCACGGCCTGAACACCCCCTCCACCAGGAGCTCGCGGGCGAACGTCCAGTTCACCGGGTGCTCGGAGCCGATGTGGAAGGCGATGTGGACGGCGTAGGGGTCGTCGGTGCGGTAGGTGAGGCGGGCCGGGACGGGGATGGCCCGCTCCGGGGAGAGGACCAGTTTGAGCTCCAGCTCGCGTTCCACCACGGAGTGCATGTCGATGCCCTTCTTCTCTGCGGGGGTCCTGGGACCGGACCCGTACGAGTGGAGAGGGCGGGATCGCCGGAGCATTACGCGGCTTCGGGAAATTTCTTCGTACGACTTCGGGGCGGGGTGCGGGGGACGCGGGGGAAGTGTGGGGAGCGTGCCCGGAAAGTGGTTCGGAAGGGCGGGAGCCGCCCGGTGGGACACGGAGGTCTGATAGATGTGGAGCCCCCAGAAGACCCCCGAGCAGATACGGGACGACGGACATGAGCGCCCCAACTCCGGCCCCAGGCGACGAACGGCCTCGCGAAGGCTACTACCCCGACCCGTCCATTCCCGGATATGTCCGGTACTGGAACGGCACCGCCTGGGTCCCCGGCACGAGCCGCCCCGCCCCGTCCGACGGCGAACCCCTCCCGCCCCCGCCGGGCGCACCCACCCCCTCCCGCACGGAGGAAACGGGCCCCGTCTTCTTCGACGAACACCACCCCCAGACGGGCCAGTTCGAAACGGGCCCCCCTGACACGGGCCCGATCGCGACGGGCCCGCTCACGGAGGGGACGACTGGGACGGGCTCGCCTCCGACGGGCTCGTCCGCGGCGGGGCAGGCTGTGTCAGGGCAGGCGGCACAGGGTCAATTCCCGCCCGGGCACTCCGTGCCGGGCCAGGGCGCGGCGGGCCACGCCGTGTCGGGGCAAGTCGCGCCGGGGCAGGGCGCCTCGGGGCAGCCCGGGCCGCAGAGCCAGGCTGCGTCGGGCCAAGCCCTGCCGGGACAGTCCGGGTCGGGACAAGTCGCGTCGGGGCAAGGTCGGGTCGGGCAGGGGCAGCACGGGGGGCGGCCCGAGCCTGCTACTGCCTGGCAGGCCGATGCGGGGCGGCAGGCCGGACTCGGTGCCGAGCAGGAGCGACGGGTTTCCTGGGGCGATGCCCAGGAGCCGAGCGCTCCCCGGGTGACCGAGGACACGGCGCCCCGCGCCGAAGCCGCCGCCGAGAGCCCCTCGCACGAGGACAGCAACCCCGGCACGGTCACCATCCGCGCCGTGAAGCCGGGCGCCGCCAAGCCGACCGCCGGCGAGGGCACAGTGACGTTCCGCCGGCCCACCCCGTCGGCCGGCACCGACGGCACCATGTCCATCCGCGCGATCCGGCCCAAGTCCAAGCAGCCCTCCGTACCGCAGCAGGGTGGCGTACCCCCGCAGGCGGCCACGCCTCAGGCCCGGGCCCCGCAGCCTCAGACCTCCGTGCCGCAGCAAGGTGGTGTCCCCGCACCCGTCACCTCCGGGCCCGGCGGTGGCTCGCAGTCGTGGGCGCAGCAGGTGCACCAGCTCGCGCAGGGCCCGGCCGAACCGGCCCCCGCCCAGCAGGGCGAGGGACAGCCCGTCGTGCCGTGGAAGCCCGTCGCCGCGGACCCGTTCCTCGCCGTCGCGCAGGCCCAGGCCGCGGCCCGCCCCGCGGGACTCGGCAGGCGCCTCGCCGCACGGCTCCTCGACACCCTCGTCCTCGCCGTCGTCACCGGCGCCGCCGCGCTGCCCCTCGGCACCAAGGCCGCCGACCACATCGACAGCAAGATCGACGCGGCGAAGCTCTCCGGCGAGAAGACCACGGTCTGGCTGCTCGACGGCACCACCGCGGGCTACCTCGGCATGATCCTCGCCGTCCTGCTGCTCTTCGGCGTCGTGTACGAGGCGCTGCCCACCGCCAAGTGGGGCCGCACCCTGGGCAAGAAGGTGTGCGGCATCGAGGTGCGGGACATCGAGGAGCACGAGGCGCCGACGTTCGGGGCGGCGCTGAAGCGCTGGCTGGTGTACAGCGTGCCGGGCGTGCTCGTGATCGGCGTCGTCGGCGTGGTCTGGTGCCTCTTCGACCGGCCGTGGCGCCAGTGCTGGCACGACAAGGCGGCGAACACCTTCGTCGCGGGGTGAGCAGCGCCGAGGTCGCGTAACCCGGTCGGCCGCTCGCCGGATGCGGAGCCCGGACCGGCGCGGTCGACTCGGGCCATGAGCACCGAACCGCCGCAATACCCGTCACCGGACGACGACCCGTTCAAGAAGCGGCCGCCGCAGCCCCCGCAGGGCGGCGGAGGCGGGTCCCCGTACGACACCCCGCCCCCCGGTTCGGGGCCCCCGCCCCCGGGAGCGGGCGGCGGCTCTCCCTACGGCGCCCCGCCCCCTCCGTACGACGGCGACCCGTACGGCGGCGGACCCGGTGGCTACGGCGGACAGGATCCCCTCGCCGGGATGCCTCCGCTCGCCGACAGCGGCAAGCGTGTGCTCGCCCGCATCATCGACATGGTTCTGGTGGGCATCGTCGTCGGCCTGCTGTCGTGGCTGTTCGGCACGGCGGCGTACGACATCGACCCGGACGAGGTGAACACGGGCAAGTCGTTCGGCCAGTCGCTGCTGGCCGCCGTGCTCTACATCGCGTACGACACCTATCTGATCTCCAGGACCGGGCAGACACTCGGCAAGAAGTGGCTGGGGATGCGGGTCGCCAACCTCAACGACGGTGCCACGCCCACCCTGCAGACCGCGCTGGCCCGCGCGGCCGTCCTCTGGCTGCCGTTCGCGTTCTGCTGCGCCTGTGTCTGGACGGTCATCTGTGGCGGCTGGAGCTTCTTCGACAAGCCCTACAAGCAGGGCCTGCACGACAAGGCCGCCAAGACGGTGGTGGTCAGCGCCTAGGCACCGCGGCGTGCCGCGCCGGTACGCGCGTGTCGGCGGGGGCGGCCGCCGGCACCGTGCGCGCGAGCGGCGCCGCGGGTTTCTCGGGACGCCTCGGCAGCGGAACCGTCATGGCGACCAATAAGCCGAGGCCGAGCGCGGCCAGGGCTATCACCGCGATACCGACTCCCGAGGCGGTCCGGGAGAGCAGCAGCATCGCGAGGGTCGAGAAGACGACGGTCACCGAACCGTAGGTGATCTGTGCGGTGGTCGGACGTGGCATGGGACGAGGCATGACGTGATCCGTCCTCGGCAGTGATCCCCCCACGGCTTGTGGCCGCGGGGGCGGATGCGGATGTGTGAACGAACGTTTACGAATCAAAGGGGCCTCGACGCCGGCGACTTGGGATGTGCCGCCATGCGCGGTGGCGCACCGTCGATTGACTCTATGACGCTCCATGCCCGACGGGAACGGGCAGTAAGCGTGACCTAACCCACGGTGCCGCAGCACAGGGGGCGCACGGGTTCATGGCGTCCAGTAAGTGGACGGTGCGGCGCGCCCGTTGACCATGCGCGTGGAGCAGTGCCCCATGTCCGGATACCGGACCCCGGCGTCTGCATAGTGCACTTGGCCTGTCCAAGTCAAGGTCTGTCTTTTCTCCCGTACTTCCGGTCGAATGTCGTCACTTGTGACGCGTACATCGCGCGCGGACCCCCCTCCGACCGGGAATTTCGGTCCGCCATTTTCGCGCGGGCGCGGGGGAGGACAACATCAAGTGACAGCCAGAACACGGACGTTCAGAGCCACCGCGGTGGCCGTGGCGATGGCCGCGGCCGCCGCGACGTTCTCGGCGGCGACGGCAGCGACGGCCTCGGCGGAGGACGGCGCATCGGGCGGGGCGCCGGCCATCGACCGGCAGGACCCGGCGCACCCGAAGGCGCATGTCGACCACGACCTGGACGGACCGTTCAGCAAGCAGCAGGCGCAGCAGCGCAAGGCCGCCCTGCAGCAGGTCGTCGAGGGCGACGCCAAGGTGCAGAAGCGGGGCGCCTCCAAGGTCGTCAAGCTCGACGACAAGAAGTACGTCGAGCTGGGCCGCGAGAAGACCGACAAGATCTTCACGATCCTGGTGGAGTTCGGGAACAAGGTCGACGACACGACCATGTACGACCCGGACGGCCCCGAGGGCCCGGAGCAGCCCGTCAAGAAGTACGGCGGCAAGCCCGGCCCGCTGCACAACAAGATAGCCAAGCCGGACCGTGCGAAGGACAACAGCACGGCCTGGCAGAAGGACTACAACCGCAAGCATTTCCAGGACCTCTACTTCGGTGAGGGCAAGGACAGCAAGGGCAAGACCAAGCACTCGCTGAAGACCTACTACGAGAAGACCTCCTCGGGCCGCTACTCGGTCGACGGCGAGGTCTCCGACTGGGTCAAGGTCGACTACAACGAGGCGCGTTACGGCTCGAACTACTGCGGCGACACCAACTGCGCCAACGTCTGGGACGCGGTCAAGGACGGCGTGACCGCCTGGACGAAGGCCCAGAAGGACGCGGGCCGCACGGACGCGCAGATCAAGGCGGACCTGGCCAAGTACGACCTCTGGGACCGCTACGACTTCGACAACGACGGCGACTTCAACGAGCCCGACGGCTACATCGACCACTTCCAGATCGTCCACGCGGGCGAGGACGAGTCGGCCGGCGGCGGCGCCGAGGGCGAGAACGCCCTGTGGGCGCACCGCTGGTACGCGTACGGCAACGACGCGGGCCGCACGGGTCCCGGCAACAACAAGGCCGGCGGCACCCAGATCGGCGACTCGGGCATCTGGGTCGGCGACTACACGATGCAGCCGGAGAACGGCGGCCTCGGCGTCTTCGCCCACGAGTACGGCCACGACCTCGGCCTGCCCGACCTGTACGACACCACGGGCAAGGGCGAGAACTCGGTCGGCTTCTGGTCGCTGATGTCGGCCGGCTCCTGGCTCGGCACCGGCAAGGACGCCATCGGCGACCTGCCGGGCGACATGACCGCCTGGGACAAGTTCCAGCTGGGCTGGCTCGACTACGCCAAGGCGAAGGCGGCCACGACGTCCGAGCACAAGCTGGGCGTCGCGGAGTACAACACCCGGCACCGTCAGGCGCTCCTCGTCGACCTGCCGAAGAAGGCCGTCACCACCAAGATCGTGAAGCCCGCCGAGGGCGCCAAGCAGTGGTGGAGCGACCAGGGCGACGACCTCAAGAACACCCTCACGCGCTCCGTCGACCTGACCGGCAAGTCCAAGGCCGAGCTCTCGCTGAGCGGCTGGTGGGACATCGAGGCCAACTACGACTACCTCTACACCGAGGTCTCGACGGACGGCGGCGCCAACTACACGCCGGTGGACGGCACCGCGGACGGCAAGCCGATCACCCGTGACGCCGGTGACAAGCCCGCGCTGACCGGTGTCTCCGGCGCGTACAAGAAGCTCGTCTTCCCGCTCGACGCCTACGCCGGCAAGAAGATCGACATCCGCTTCCGCTACGCCACCGACGGCGGCGCGGGCGGCAAGGGCTTCACGGCCGACGCGCTCGCCATCACCGCGGACGGCGCCAAGCTGTTCGAGGACGGCGCCGAGGGCGACGACAACGGTTGGACGGCGAAGGGCTTCTCGCGCATCGGCGAGTCCTTCACCAAGAAGTACGACCAGTACTACCTCGCCGAGAACCGCCAGTACGTGTCGTACGACAAGACCCTGAAGGTCGGCCCGTACAACTTCGGCTTCTCGCAGTCCCGTCCCGACTGGGTCGAGCACTACCCGTACCAGACCGGCCTGATGGTCTGGCAGTGGGACACCTCCCAGAAGGACAACAACACCAGCCAGCACCCCGGCCAGGGCCTGATCCTGCCGGTCGACGCGCACGCCAAGCCGCTGAAGTGGAAGGACGGCTCGCTCCTGCGCAACAAGATCCAGCCGTTCGACGCGCCCTTCAGCAAGTACGCGACCGACTCGTTCACGCTCCACAACGCGGACGTCGCGCTGAAGATCAAGTCCCAGAAGGGCGTCCCGGTCTTCGACGACCGCAAGGGCACCTACTGGTACGCCTCGAACCCCACGGGCAGCGTGAAGGTCACTGACACCAACACGCAGATCAAGATCATCAAGCAGCCCAAGGACGGCTCGACGATCACGGTCCAGGTGGGTCGCTCGACGAAGTAGCCAGCATTTCCGCAGGTCAAGCCATGATCGGCCGTCGCCCCCTAGCGGGCGGCGGCCGATCGTGTTTAGGTGCGTCCTGTGACTGTCTTATTGACGCGACGTTTCACGGGGGTGTGACCGAGCATGTCCGCAGGTGGTTTCTGCAAGCTGCCCAACGGCAGCGTGGTGGTGGCGCTGACGCTGCCGAGCCCGGCGCCGGGCGGCGGCACGGTCAGGATGATCGTGCACGCCGTGAACCGCGCCAGGGCCCTGACCCGGCTGCGGAACCTCGGCCTGCGGGCGGTCTACCTCCGGGGCAACGCCGAGCCGCCCACCCCGGACGAGATCACCGCGGTCCTGCACCATCCGGACGGCCTCATATGGCGCACGGCGCCCGACACGGTGAACGAGCTGTGGCATCCGATCCGGGCACTGTTCGGGCGGCGCGCCGCCGCGTAGGGCCCGCCCCGGCGAGGAGATGCGCGCGCTCACCTGGGGGTGATGGCGATGCCCTCGGGCTGGTCCCCGGTGGGCAGGGTCGCCCGCACCTTCCCCGTCGCCGGGCTGACCACCGAGACGGTGTCCGAGCCCTCGTTGGTGACCCAGACCCGGTTGCCGCCCGGGCTGACCGCGAGCCCCTGCGGCGTCCTGCCGACGGGCACCTGCTGGAGGACCCGCCCGGTCGAGGTGTCGATGACCAGGAGCGTGTCGGCCGCGGAGTCGGCGGCGTACAGACGCAGCCCGTCGGGGCTGAGCCCCAGGCCCAGCGGGCCCTTGCCGACCGCCCAGGTGGCGGTCACCTTGCGGGTGCCGGTGTCGATGACCGAGACGGATCCCGAGCCCGTGTTGGCGACGTAGACCCTGTCCCCCTTGCCGGTGCTGGTGATGCCGCTGGGGAAGTCGCCCACCGGGATGCGGGCCACCGCGCGGTCCTCCTTGGACAGCACGGTGACGTCGTTGGTGCCGCTGTTGCTGACGTAGGAGACCCCGCCGGGCAGTGTGGTGACGCTGTGCGGGAGCTCCCCCACGGGAATGGTCGCGACGACTTTGCGGGATGAGGTGTCGATGACCGACACGGTGTCGCTGCCCCAGTTCGCGGTGATGACCCGCCGCCCGTCACGGCTCGGCGTGGCCGCGAACGGATACGAACCGACGGGGACGGTCGCCACGACCTTGTGGTGCGTGGTCTCGATGAAGGAGACCGTGTCGGACAGGCCGTTCGCCACGTACACGGTGGAGCCGTCCGGGGCCGCGCCCACACCGGTCGGCCCGTTGCCCACCTGCGTGCTGGTGACGCGCCGTTCGAGCCGTACGTCGTACGAGGGGGCGGTCCCGGAGCCGCTGCTCGCCACGTAGGCGACGATCCGCATCGGGAAGTCGCCGCCGGGCCCGCCCTTCGGTCCTGCCGCCGCAGGCACGGGCGGCCCGGGAGCCGCGGCGGCCGAGGTGCACGCCACGGCCGTGAGCACGGCACCGAGCGTCAGCCGGGCACGGAAACGGAAACGGCCGGGTACGGAAGGGCGCTGCATGATTCCCACCTTTTGGGGCTGGCGTTCGGAAGGACCCTCTAGGGACACATCCGTTCAAACGCACGGCGGGTGATCAGCGCACGGCAGGAGTGTGAATTCGCTCTTTCGCCTGCGCCGGGTGGACGAATTCGGCTATGACCCCACTTCGCGACATGACGGGTCTACAGCACCGGCTTGCCGGTGAGTTCCACGCCCGCCGCCCGCAGCTCCTGGAGGGCCCGCTCCGTCGTGGCCTCGGCCACCCCTGCGGTGAGGTCGAGCAGCACGTGCGTACGGAAGCCCGCGCGCACCGCGTCGAGCGCCGTGGCCCGCACGCAGTGGTCCGTGGCGATGCCCACCACGTCGACCTCGGTGATGGACCGCTCCCGCAGCCAGTCCGCCAGCGGCACCCCGTTCTCGTCGACGCCCTCGAAGCCGCTGTACGCCGCGGAGTAGGCCCCCTTGTCGAAGACGGCGTCGATCCCGCCGGAGGCGACCGCGGGCGCGAAGTTCGGGTGGAAGCCGATGCCCTCCGTGCCGGCCACGCAGTGCGGCGGCCAGGAGTCCACGAAGTCCGGGCGGTCGGAGAAGTGGGCGCCGGGGTCGATGTGGTGGTCGCGGGTGGCCACCACGTGGCGGTAGCACGCCGGGGCCTGGCCGATCAGCTCCGTGATGCCGGCGGCCACGTCCGCGCCGCCGGCGACCGCGAGGCTGCCGCCCTCGCAGAAGTCGTTCTGCACGTCTACGACGATCAGTGCGCGGCGCATGGCGGGTGTCCTTCTGCTGGGGGACTACGAGCGTAGAGACTTCGGGTGCGTTGCGGGAGGGGGCGGCCGAAGCGCCCGGGGCGGGATCACACGGACCGGCCGGGCGGGGTCACACGGACCCGGCCCGGCGGGTCACACGTACTCGGTCGGAATGACCGCTTCGCCCCGGGACAGCTGCGTCGCCGACAGGGGGAGCCCGGCGCGCGCGGCGGCGTGCCGGTCGCGGACGGCGTCCAGCGGCTCGCGGGCCACGACCGTGCCGCCCTTGACCAGCTCGACCAGGAGCTGCCGGTCGACGAGCTCGGGCGGCACCGGGCCGGTGCCGACGACCTCGGCCTCGGCGACGCCGTGCTCGTCGGTCCTGCGCGCGGCCCACTTGCGGCCGCCCACCGAGGACTTGGCGCCGAGCGACTTCTTCGCCACGGGCTCCAGGGGGGCCTTCGGGTCCGCCGAGTGGGCGCGGGCCACCAGTTTGTAGACCATCGAGGCGGTGGGGTGCCCGGAGCCGGTGACGAGCTGCGTGCCCACGCCGTACGCGTCGACGGGCGCCGCGGCGAGCGAGGCGATGGCGTACTCGTCGAGGTCGGAGGTGACGACGATCTTCGTGTCCGTCGCGCCGAGCTCGTCCAGCTGCTGGCGCACCCGGTGCGCGACGAGCAGCAGGTCGCCGGAGTCGATGCGGACGGCGCCGAGCTCGGGCCCGGCGACCTCGACGGCCATCCGGACGGCCTCGGTCACGTCGTAGGTGTCCACGAGCAGGGTGGTGCCGCGGCCGAGCGAGTCGACCTGGGCGCGGAACGCGTCGCGTTCGTTGTCGTGCAGCAGGGTGAAGGCGTGGGCGCTGGTGCCGACGGTCGGGATGCCGTAGCGGAATCCGGCGGCCAGGTCCGACGTGGTCGCGAAGCCGCCGACGTACGCGGCGCGGGCGGCGGCCACGGCGGCCAGTTCGTGGGTGCGGCGGGCGCCCATCTCGATCAGCGGGCGCTCGCCCGCGGCCGAGGACATGCGGGAGGCGGCGGCCGCGATGGCCGAGTCGTGGTTGAGGATGGAGAGGATCACGGTCTCCAGGAGCACGCACTCCGCGAAGGAGCCCTCGACCCGCAGGATCGGCGAGCCGGGGAAGTAGACCTCGCCCTCGGGGTAGCCCCAGATGTCGCCCTGGAAGCGGTAGCCGGAGAGCCACTCGAGGGTCGCCTCGTCGACGATGTTCCGCTCGCGCAGGAAGCCGAGGACGCCGGCGTCGAAGCGGAAGTTCTCCACGGCGTCCAGGACGCGGCCGGTGCCGGCCACCACGCCGTAACGCCGCCCCTCGGGCAGTCTGCGGGTGAAGACCTCGAAGACCGAACGCCGGTCGCCGGTACCGGCCCGCAGCGCGGCCTGCAGCATCGTCAGCTCGTACTGGTCCGTGAAGAGCGCCGTCGACGGAACATCCACCGGCAGCCCAAGGTCCGCTGTGTTCATACGATGGATGCTACCCCCAATCTCGTCACTCTGACGATTTCGAGGCCCGGGCAAGAGGCCATTTGTGCGAGGGGCCTCTCGTGGTGGCAGCATGGGGCGTGTGAGTACGGCTCCCGCAGAGATCACGCGCCCGGAATCGGACGAAGAGGCGCTCGTCGTCCCCGAACCGGACGTTCCCTGGATCACGCTCGTGCACAACGACCCGGTCAACTTGATGAGCTACGTGACGTACGTGTTCCAGACGTACTTCGGGTACTCGAAGGAGAAGGCCACGAAGCTGATGATGGACGTGCACCAGAAGGGCCGAGCGGTCGTCTCCAGCGGCACCCGCGAGGAGATGGAGCGCGACGTCCAGGCCATGCACGGGTACGGGCTGTGGGCCACCCTTCAGCAGGACCGGAAGTAGCGGACCGGAAGTAGCGACGCATCTGATGCCAGGACAATTCGAAGCGATTCCAGGGGGCGGCGCGGCCGTCGCGCTCGACGAGGTCGAGATCTCGATCATCCGCTCCCTCGCCGTGCAGCTCCTGGAGCTGATCGGTCCGGGGCCGGGCGGTGAGGTCTCCGACGACCCGCTCGCGGAGCTCTTCGCCGAGGGGCCGAGCGAGCCGCCCTCCGACCCGGTGATGAAGCGCCTGCTGCCCGACGCGTACGGCGGCCCGGGGAGCGAGGACGCGGCGGGCGACGCGGACGAACTCCGGGCGTACTCGTCGGAATTCCGCCGTTTCACGGAGAACGACCTGCGGGCCAAGAAGCGCGACGACGCCCTGGCCGTGATCCGCTCGCTCGACTCGATGACGGCGTCGGGCGAGGGCGGAGCTGTCCTGAAACTGTCGGTCGAGGAGTCCCGGCACTGGCTCGGAGCCCTCAACGACCTCCGGCTCGCGATCGGCACGCGCCTGGAAGTCAGCGACGAAGAGGACGCGGATCTGCTCTACCGGCTGCCGGACTCCGACCCCCGCAAGCCGATGGTGATGGCCTACCTCTGGCTCGGCGGACTGCAGGAGACGCTGGTCGGGACGTTGCTGGACTGAATCCGGGCAGAAATCCGTGCAGACGGCAGCGAAATTTGTTGTAGTGGACAGGTTCTGTTCACCCGGCGGGCCGTTCGCTCAGCGGAGCCTCAAATCCGGATAACGATCCCGTCACTTCATTGTCCGCCTTTGTCGCGTCAAGGGAAGTTTGTCCGCTTCTTCTTGTGGGGTGCGCCACAGGTGGCTCATTCCCTCACTGTTGCCACCGTGATAAATCTTCACGACCACTCGGCTACGCCACCCATGTCGCCGAGGGCGCTCGAGCCGGCAGACCGCCGGTAGCACTCCATTCGTATCCGGGGGGATCAGGACCTGATCCGCAGCCACAACGCAGATGTGCGGGCGCGGATCAGCATGGAGAAAGGCGTCACCATGACCTCAGTGCAGGTCGAAGAGCAGCACGACGAGCACGGCGGCAACGGTGTCGCGCAGGACGGCTCGTCCGGCGAGGGTTACCAGCGCGGGCTCGGAGCCCGGCAGATCCAGATGATCGCGATCGGCGGTGCCATCGGCACCGGCCTGTTCCTCGGCGCGGGCAAGGCCATTCACAAGGCCGGCCCCAGCCTCATCCTGGCGTACGCCATCGCGGGCCTCGTCATCTTCTTCATCATGCGGGCGCTCGGCGAGCTCCTCATGTACCGGCCCGTGTCCGGCTCCTTCTCGGAGTACGCCCGTGAGTTCATGGGCCCGTTCTTCGGATTCGTGACCGGCTGGACGTACTGGCTCTTCTGGGTCGTCACCGGCATCACGGAAGTGACCGCGGCCGCCCAGTACATGCAGTACTGGACACACGGCTCCGTCCCGCAATGGGCGTACGCGCTGATCTTCACGGTCATCCTGTACGGCGCGAACCTCATCTCCGTGAAGCTCTTCGGCGAGCTGGAGTTCTGGTTCTCGATGGTCAAGGTCACCGCCATCATCGGCATGATCCTGATCTGCATCGGCATCCTCACCATCGGCTTCTCCGACGCCGGTGACACCGCGACCGTGGCCCACCTGTGGAACCAGGGCGGCTTCTTCCCGAACGGCATCGGCTCCACGCTGATGACGCTGCAGATCGTGATGTTCGCCTTCCTCGCCGTCGAGCTCGTCGGCGTCACCGCGGGCGAGTCCAAGGACCCGAAGACCGTCCTGCCCAAGGCCATCAACACCGTGCCGTGGCGCATCGCCGTCTTCTACGTCGGCGCGCTCATCATGATCCTGTCGGTCGTGCCGTGGACGCACTTCCAGCCCGGCGTCTCGCCGTTCGTCGCGGCCTTCGAGAAGATGGGCCTCGGCGTCGGCGCCGCGATCGTGAACTTCGTGGTCCTCACCGCCGCGCTCTCCTCCTGCAACTCCGGCATGTACTCCACCGGCCGCATGCTGCGCGACCTGGCGATGAACGGCCAGGGCCCGAAGTTCTTCACCAAGCTGACGAAGAACGGCCTGCCGCTCATCGGCACCACGGCCTCCGCCGCGTTCATGCTGGTCGGCGTCTGGATCAACTACCAGTGGCCGGGCGAGGCGTTCAACTACGTCGTCTCCTTCGCGACCATCTCCGGCATGTGGGCCTGGATCATGATCCTGGCCTGCCAGATCCGCTACCGCCGCAAGGCCGACCGCGGCGAGCTGCCGCAGTCCACCTTCCGGGCCCCGGGCGCCCCGTACACCAGCTGGTTCGCGCTGCTCTTCATCGGCATGGTCATCGTGATGATGGGCGTCGACAAGGACGCGCGGATCTCGCTGTACGCCGCTCCGGTCTGGGCCGCGATCCTCGGCGTCTCCTACCTGGTCCTCAAGAGCCGCAACCCGCAGGCCGCGGCGTTCAACAAGCGGAAGATCGGCCTCTCCGAGGACGCCTCCGCGGGTGCCTCCACCGGCGACCGCCTCTCCAAGGACTGACCGGCTCCCCAAGGCCGCTGTCCAGCATTCGGGCCCGCGCGTACCACACTCCGGTACGCGCGGGCCCCTCTGCTTATCCTGGCGCCATGCTGACCATCACCCAGGCCCTCCACGACCAGATCGTCGCGCACGCGCGCCAGGACCACCCCGACGAGGCGTGCGGCGTGGTCGCGGGCCCGGCGGGCACCGGCCGCCCCGAGCGGTTCATCCCGATGCTCAACGCCGCGCGCTCGCCCACGTTCTACGAGTTCGACTCGGGCGACCTGCTCAAGCTCTACCGCGAGCTCGACGACCGCGACGAGGAGCCGGTGATCATCTACCACTCGCACACGGCGACCGAGGCCTACCCCTCGCGCACCGACATCACGTACGCCAACGAACCCGGCGCCCACTACGTCCTGGTCTCCACGGCGGACACCGACGACGCGGGCCCCTTCCAGTTCCGCTCGTACCGGATCGTCGACGGCGAGGTCACCGAGGAAGACGTAAAGGTCGTACAGGCATACTGAGCTTTACTCACGAGGGCGGCAGGACCCAGGAAGCCGGTGCGAACCCGGCACGGTCCCGCCACTGTGACCCCGCCCCACCGGCACACGCCGGCCGGGGCGGGGGAGTCAGGAACTGACCTGCCGCCTTCCTCCACACGACGCAGGGGACGCGGAAATCCCCTGGAGGAGGCAGTTCAGCCATGTCCCGACCGATACGTGCCCTGGCCGCCGCGGCCCTGCTCGTCCCGCTCGCCGCGTGCTCCTCGGGCCCGGGCGGTGACGGCGGTGACGGCAAGCCCGCCGCCAAGGCCGCCGGATTCCCGTACACCGTCACCAACTGCGGCGTGAAGACCACTTACGACGCACCTCCGAAGCGCGCGGTCACCATGAACCAGCACACCACCGAAGTGATGCTGGAACTCGGTCTGAAGGACCACATCGCCGGCACCGCCTACCTCGACGACAAGGTCCTCCCGAAGTATGAGAAGGCCTACAAGTCGCTCCCGATGCTCGCCAAGGAGTACCCCTCCTACGAGAAGCTGCTCTCCGCCAACCCCGACTTCGTCTATGGCGGTTACGCCAGCGCCTTCCTCCCCGGCGACGGCCGCAGCCGCTCGGCACTCGCCAAGTCCGGCATCGAGAGCCGCCTCAACGTAGAGGGCTGCGCCAAGAAGCCCGTCTCCATGGACGACGTCTACCGCGAGGTCCGCGAGGTCGGCTCCACCTTCGGGGTGCGGGCCCGCGCCGACCGGTGGGTGAAGGGCGCCCAGCGCGAACTGGCCGCCACCGCCGAGAAGTCCAAGGACAAGAAGCCGCTCTCCGTCTTCGTCTACGACAGCGGCGACAAGACGGCGTTCACCGCGGGCGGCCGCGGCATCGGCAACGACATCATCGAGCGGGCGGGCGGCCGCAACATCTTCGCCCACGTCGACAAGTCCTTCAGCGACGCGTCCTGGGAATCGGTCGTCGAGCGCAGGCCCGAGACCATCCTGATCCTCGACTACGGCGCCACGACGGTCGCCCAGAAGAAGAAGCGCCTCCTGGAGGACCCGGTCCTCAAGGACGTCCCCGCCGTCAAGAACAAGCGCTTCGCGGTCCTGCGGCTCTCCGACATGGTCACGGGAGTACGAGCGCCCGAGGCGGTGAGGAAGCTGGCGGCACAGCTGTGAAGCACCTGCGCTACGCCACCGTCGTGACGACGCTCTGCGCGGCCCTCGCGGTGGCGCTCGTGGCCGGTCTCGCCCTCGGCTCCGTCCGCATCCCCGCCGCCGACGTCCTGGACATCCTCACGGGCCGCGCCGAACCCTCCCCGTTCCGCACGATCGTGCTGGACGTCCGCCTGCCCAGGGTCCTGCTCGGAGCGACCGTGGGCGCCGGGCTCGCGGTCATCGGCACCGTCCTGCAAGCCCTCGTCCGCAACCCCCTCGCCGACCCGTTCCTGCTCGGCGTCTCCTCGGGCGCCTCCGTCGGCGCGGTCTGCGCGATCGTGCTCGGCAGCGTCTTCGGCCTCGGCGCGGCCCTGTCCACCACCGTCACGATCCCGGCCGCCTCCTTCGCGGGCGCGCTGCTCTCCCTCGTCCTCGTCTACGCCCTGGCCCGCGGCGGCGGCAGCTTCGCCACCGGGCGCCTGATCCTCGCGGGCGTCGCCGTCTCGTACATCCTGACCGCGCTGACCAGCCTCATCCTCGTCACCGCCGACAGCGCGGACCACCTCAAGGAAGTCCTGTACTGGACGCTGGGCGGCCTCGGCAGCGCCCGCTGGGACATGCTCGCCCTGCCCTGCGCCACCCTCGCCGTCGGCACGGCCCTCCTGGTGTCCATGGCCCGGCCCCTCGACCTGCTCCTCGCCGGGGAGGAGGGCGCCACCGTCCTCGGCCTGCACGCCGCCCGCTTCCGCGCCGGCGTCTTCGTCCTCGCCTCGCTCCTGACCGGCGTCCTCGTCGCGTACAGCGGAGCCATCGGCTTCGTCGGCCTCATGGTGCCGCACGCCGCCCGCATGCTGGTCGGCGCCGCGCACCGCGCGCTGCTCCCGGTGGTGGCGCTGATGGGCGCCGTGTTCCTGGTCGTCGCCGACCTCGCCGCCCGCACCGTCGCCGCGCCGCAGGACATCCCCGTCGGCGTGCTCACCGCGCTGACCGGCGGCCCGTTCTTCCTGTGGCTGCTGCGGCGGCGTACCGAAGGAGTCCCGGCATGACCGGCGAGCTGCGCACCCGGGCCCTCACGTACGAGATCGACGGCAGGCGGCTCGTCGACGCCGTGGACCTCACCGCCGCCCCCGGCGAGACCGTCGGCGTCGTCGGCCCCAACGGCAGCGGCAAGACGACGCTGCTCCGCTGCGTCTACGGCACGCTGCGCCCCACCGCGGGCCACGCCCTCCTCGACGGCGACGACCTGCACACGATGACCCCGAAGGCCCGCGCCCGGCGCCTGGCCACCGTGCCGCAGGACGGGCAGGCGGCGTTCGAGCTGACCGTCCGGCAGGTGGTCGCGATGGGCCGCTCCCCGCACAAGCGGTTCTGGGAGGCGGACACGGCGGCCGACGAGGCCCTCGTCACGGCGGCCCTCGCCCGCGTCGGCGTCGAGGGGCTGGCCGACCGCGCCTTCCCGTCCCTGTCCGGCGGCGAGCGCCAGCGCGCCCTGGTGGCCCGTGCCCTGGTGCAGCAGCCCACCCTCGTCGTCCTCGACGAGCCCACCAACCACCTCGACATCCGCTACCAGCTCGAAATCCTCTCCTTCGTACGGAACTTGGGCACGACGAACCTCCTGGCCCTGCACGACCTGAACCTCGCGGCCTACTACTGCGACCGCCTCTACGTCCTCGACGGCGGCCGCCTCGTCGCCTCCGGGGCGCCCAAGGAGGTCCTCACGGCCGAGCTGCTCGCCACCGTGTACGGCGTGACGGCCGAGGTCAGCACGCATCCGCTGACCGGTGCGCCGACCGTCGTCTACCTGCCGCCGCCCGCATCCTGAACGGATTCCGTCCAGCAGGTGAGATCACATTCCGGGATCCGGACCGGGAATCGATACGATGACCGCATGGTTCCCCATGACGTGAGCGAAGAGACGCCGAGCGCACCCCTGCTGCTCGTGGCGCGGCTGCACGTCGACCTGTGCCGCCTCGCCAGCGCGATCTGTTCCCGCTGAACCGATCCGCCGCCCGGCCGTGGGCCGCGGCGCCGCACCACGCACGCGGGCGCACCCCGCGTACGCCAGGCACCACCCCGCAAGCACAGCGCCGCCGCGCGCCCACCGACCGCACTTTCCCGCCCCCCGACAGGAGCCCCCAGCCATGGCCATCGAGGTCCGCATCCCGACCATCCTCCGCACCTACACCGGCGGCGCCAAGGCCGTCGAAGGCAGCGGGGACACCCTCGCCGAGCTCTTCACGGACCTCGACTCGCGGCACGAGGGCATCGCCGCCCGCATCGTCGACGACGGCAAGCTGCGCCGCTTCGTGAACGTGTACCTGAACGACGAGGACGTCCGCTTCCTCGACGGCATCTCCACGAAGCTCTCCGACGGCGACAACGTCACGATCCTGCCGGCCGTCGCCGGCGGCATGGTCTAGGCCCGATCCCGGATGCCTCGCTACGACTCCCCGCTCGCCGCGGTCGGCAACACGCCGCTCGTCCGCCTGCCGCGCCTGTCCCCCTCGGCGGAGGTCCGCATCTGGGCCAAGCTGGAGGACCGCAACCCGACCGGCTCCATCAAGGACCGGCCCGCGCTGCACATGGTCGAACAGGCCGAGAAGGACGGCCGGTTGACGCCCGGCTGCACGATCCTGGAGCCGACCTCCGGCAACACCGGCATCTCGCTCGCCATGGCGGCCAAGCTCAAGGGCTACCGCATCGTGTGCGTCATGCCGGAGAACACCTCGCAGGAGCGGCGCGACCTGCTCGCCATGTGGGGCGCCGAGATCATCTCCTCACCGGCCGCCGGCGGCTCCAACACCGCCGTCCGCGTCGCCAAGGAGCTGGCCGCGGAACACCCGGACTGGGTCATGCTCTACCAGTACGGCAACCCGGACAACGCGGGCGCCCACTACGCCACGACCGGCCCCGAGGTCCTCGCCGACCTCCCCTCGATCACCCACTTCGTGGCGGGCCTCGGCACCACGGGCACCCTCATGGGCGTCGGCCGCTACCTGCGCGAGCAGAAGCCCGACATCAAGATCGTCGCCGCCGAGCCGCGCTACGACGACCTCGTCTATGGCCTGCGCAACCTCGACGAGGGCTTCGTCCCCGAGCTGTACGACGCCTCCGTCCTCACCACCCGCTTCTCCGTCGGCTCGGCCGACGCGGTGACCCGCACCCGGGAGCTCCTCCAGCAGGAGGGCATCTTCGCGGGCGTCTCCACCGGCGCGGCGCTGCACGCGGCGATCGGCGTCGGCAAGAAGGCGGTGGCGGCGGGCGAGCGGGCCGACATCGTCTTCGTCGTCGCCGACGGCGGCTGGAAGTACCTCTCGACGGGCGTGTACACCGCCCCGACCACGGAGGCGGCGATCGAGACGCTGCAGGGCCAGCTCTGGGCGTAGCGGTGCCGGGTCGGAGGGGCTGAGATCTCAGCCCCTCTGGGGGTCCCCCCTGCTCTTCAAGAGCTCGGGGGAGTTTGAGGAGCGGGGTCCGGGGCGGAGCCCTGTGGACACGGCGGGTCAGCCCGCCAAGTACTTCACCTGGTCCCACAGCACCGGGTCCACCACCCCGGCCCGCCTCCGAAAGTCCCCGAGGGACACGTCCCTCAGCTCATCGGTCTCCAGGAAACTGGGCCGCCCGTGCGCGTCGCCCACCGAGCCCGGCGGCAGCGGAATCACGCCCGCGCGCTCCTCGTGGTACTTGCTGGTGATCTTCGCGACCCGGGCGCGCCGCCCGCGCACGGACAGCACCAGACACGGCCGGTCCTTGCCGCCGGGCCCGTCCTCGTACGGCACCCGGGCCCACCAGATCTCCGCCGGCCGCGGCGCGGGCAGCCGCTGCTGAGGCCCCCGCGGTCCTCGCGGCGGCCGTGTCCGGCCCGCCGGGCGGCTGCTCCGCTTACGCGGTCCGCGACCCCAGCCGTCCACCAGCGTGACGACGAACGCCAGCACCACCACGGCTGCCAGCGCGAGCCACCACGACGTGTCCATACGCACGACGGTACCGGTGGCGATCCCGTGGCGCCCGCCGCCTCCCCCCGGTCCCACAAGCCCCCCGAACCGGTGACAGCGCAGGTGAGTTCCCCCACAACGGCCCGCGACGGAGGAGCGACCAGGGCTTTTGCGCCTTACGCTCGATCCACCGCACACTCCCCAGCTCTCCTGCCAGCGCGGAGGTTCCAGCTTCATGAAGCTCACCGTCGTCGGCTGCTCGGGGTCGTTTCCGTCCGCGGAGTCGGCCTGCTCGAGCTACCTCGTCGAGGCCGACGGCTTCCGGTTGCTGCTCGACATGGGCAACGGCGCCCTCGGCGAGCTGCAGCGCCACATCGGTCTGTACGACCTGGACGCGGTCTTCCTCAGCCATCTGCACGCCGATCACTGCATCGACATGTGCGCGTACTTCGTGGCCCGCTACTACCGGCACGAGGGCGGCCGCTGCGCCCCCATCCCGGTCTTCGGCCCCGAAGGCACCGAGCAGCGGCTGACGACCGCGTACGCCGACACGCCCTCCGCCTCCTCGATGAGCGAGGTCTTCGACTTCCACACGGTCAAGCCGGGCTCGTTCGAGATCGGCCCGTTCTCGGTGCGCACCGAGAAGATGTGCCACCCGGTCGAGGCGTACGCCATCCGGGTCGAGCACGCCGGGAAGTCCCTCACGTACTCCGGGGACACCGGGCCCTGCGAGCCCCTGGACGAACTCGCCGCGGACACCGACCTGTTCCTGTGCGAGGCGGCCTTCACATACGGCAAGGAGAACATCCCCGACCTCCACCTGAACGGCCGCGAGGCGGGCGAGTCCGCCCGGCGCGCGGGCGCAGGAAGGTTGCTGCTCACCCACATCCCGCCGTGGACGGACCCGCAGGTGAACCTCGCCGACGCGCGCGCGGTGTACGACGGCCCCACCGCGCTGGCGGCGCCGGGCGCGACGTACGAGATCTGACGACAGCGAAAGAGCCCCTCACCGTCGCGTGGACGGTGAGGGGCTCTTTCGTGTGAGCTTCGTGTGGGCCGGTGCGGCGGAGGCTACTTCGCCTCGGCCTTCTGGAGCTCGGCGAGCTCCTCGTCGGACTCGCGGCCCGGCGTCGGCAGGTTGAACTTGGTGATCGCGAAGCGGAAGACCACGTAGTAGACCGCCGCGAAGCAGAGGCCGACCAGGGCCAGGCCCCACGGGTTCTTCGCGATGCCGAGGTTCAGGAAGAAGTCGACCGCGCCGGCCGAGAAGCCGAAGCCGTCCTTCATGCCGAGCGACCAGGTCAGCGCCATGGAGATGCCGGTGAGCACCGCGTGGATCGCGTACAGGACCGGGGCGATGAACATGAAGGTGAACTCGATCGGCTCGGTCACACCGGTCACGAAGGCGGTGAGCGCGAGCGAGAACATCATGCCGCCGACGACCTTGCGGCGCTCGGGACGGGCGCAGTGCACGATCGCGAGGCAGGCCGCCGGGAGGGCGAACATCATGATCGGGAAGAAGCCGGTCATGAACTGTCCGGCGGTCGGGTCAC
The DNA here is from genome assembly GCF_055639375.1 of Streptomyces sp. NPDC039462. NCBI lineage: Bacteria > Bacillati > Actinomycetota > Actinomycetes > Kitasatosporales > Streptomycetaceae > Streptomyces > Streptomyces sp. NPDC039462. The sequence continues at coordinate 239,893 of NZ_JBVKAO010000009.1, read as the reverse complement.
CGGCGAGGAAGCGGTTGATGTCGCCGCTCTTGCCCTCGTACGAGCCCGCCTGGAACCACGGGAAGGAGTTCAGCAGGTGGTGCATGCCGACCGGGATCAGCGCACGGTTGGCGACACCGAAGATGCCCGCGCCGACGGCGCCCGAACCGACCAGCCACTCACCGAAGTTGTGCAGGCCCGTGCCGAGGACCGGCCAGATGTAGCCGAAGACGATGCCGAGGATCAGGCCCGCGAAGGCGGACAGGATCGGGACGAGACGGCGGCCGCCGAAGAAGCCCGCCCAGTCGGGCAGCTTGGTCCGGTAGAACTTCTGGTAGAGCAGGGCCACCACGATGCCCATCACGACACCGCCGAGGACCTTGGCGTCCACGGGCGCCTCGGTCATGACGATCTTGCCGTCGACGACCTTCGCGATCTTGTCGAGGTTCGGGTCGGTGAACGTGGCGAGGACGTTCTTGAAGACCAGGTAGCCGGTGACGGCCGCCAGCGCCGTCGAACCGTCGGACTTCTTGGCGAAGCCGATCGCGATGCCGACGGCGAACAGCAGCGCCATGTTGTCGAGGATCGCGTTGCCGCCCGCGGCCATGAAGGAGGCGATCTTGGTGATGAAGGTCGGGAAGGAGTCCCGGCCCAGCATGTCGGGGTTGCCGAGGCGGACGAGCAGGGCGCCTGCGGGCAGCACGGCGACCGGCAGCATGAGGCTGCGGCCGATGCGCTGCATGACAGCCATCACGCCGGCGCCCTTCTTCTTCTCGGCCGCGGGAGCGGAACTGGCCGTGGACACAACTTCCTCCAGTGGGCAAGGCGCCGCCTGGGGACATGGAAGTGGGGGACGGCGGCGTCTCCGGGGGACGCGGCCAGAACGGCCGCGTGGTCTACACCATTAGTGGTGTAGACCTGTTGTAGCACGGTGAAGGTGGCGTAAGGAACCTGCGATTCCTGTTACCTGGGCCATATCCGGAAATGCCGGAGGAAAGCGCCGCCCGCAGGGGAGTTAGGCCTCGGTGGTCAGGCCTTGGTCTGCTCCCGGTCCTCTGCCTCCGCCTCCTCCTCCGGTTCGCGTCCGGGCGTGTGCAGATCGAACTTCGTGATGACGAAGCGGAACAGCGCGTAGTACACGACGGCGAAGCACAGCCCGATCGGAATGATCAGCCATGGCTTCGTCGCCAGGCTCCAGTTGATGACGTAGTCGATCAGGCCCGCCGAGAAGCTGAAGCCGTCCTTGACCCCCAGCCCCCACGTCACCGCCATCGAGACGCCGGTGAGCACCGCGTGGATCGCGTACAGGACCGGCGCGATGAAGAGGAACGAGTACTCGATCGGCTCGGTGATGCCCGTGACGAACGATGTCAGGCCGACCGAGAGCATCAGGCCGCCGACCACCTTGCGGCGCTCGGGGCGCGCGCAGTGCGTGATCGCGAGGGCCGCCGCGGGCAGCGCGAACATCATGATCGGGAAGAAGCCCGAGGTGAACTGGCCCGCCGTCGGGTCGCCCGCGAGGAAGCGGTTGATGTCGCCGTGCACGACCGTGCCGTCCGGCTTCGTGTAGTCGCCGAACTGGAACCAGACGAACGTGTTCAGGAACTGGTGCAGCCCCACCGTGAGCAGCGCGCGGTTGGCGACGCCGAAGATGCCCGAGCCCAGCCAGCCGAGGTCGACGAGCCACTTCGAGAAGCTGGTCAGCGCGTCGCCGATGGGCGGCCAGATCCAGACGCAGAGACCGGCGAAGATCAGACCGACGAAGGCCATGATGATCGGCACGAGGCGGCGGCCGTTGAAGAAGCCGAGCCAGTCGACCAGCTTCACGCGGTGGTAGCGCTGCCAGAACCAGGCGGCGAGCAGGCCCATCACGATGCCGCCGAACACCCCCGGATTCTGGTACGCGGCCTGCGCCACCGTCCCGTCCTCCGCCACGCACACCCCGCTCCACATGCCCGCGCTGCCGAACACCGTGTCCTGCGGGCAGTCGTCGGGGAAGGCGCGCAGCACCCCGTAGTAGACGAGGAACCCCGCGACCGCCGCGAGGGCCGTGGAGCCGTCCGCCTTCTTCGCCATGCCGATCGCGACACCGATGCAGAACAGCAGCGGCAGGCCGAGCGTGGAGTCGAGCAGCGAACCGCCCGCCGCCGCGAAGACCTTGGCGACGTTCGTCCAGCCGAGGCCGTCGTCGCCGAACACGTCGGGCTGTCCGAGGCGGTTCAGGATGCCGGCGGCGGGCAGCACCGCGATGGGCAGCTGGAGGCTGCGGCCCATCTTCTGCAGGCCCTGGAACAGGCCGTTCCACCACTTCTTCTGCGGCACCGTCGCGGCTGGGGAACTCATCGGCGTCCCTCCCGGAACAAGCCAGGTTTGGCGGTCGTTGAAAACTGGTGTAGACCAGTTGCGGTACGTGTGGAGCGCCGTCCGGCAGGGGCCGGCACCTTGATCGTCATCATTGGGCACGGCTGACGTAACCGCCCGCGAAGATGGTCCAACCGTGCGTTACCGTGACAAAGCGGTCCCCCGGCCGCGAGAAACACAGGGAGAAACACATGGCCAGCAAGGCTGAGAAGATCGTTGCCGGGCTCGGCGGCATCGACAACATCGAAGAGGTCGAGGGCTGCATCACGCGCCTGCGCACCGAGGTCAAGGACCCGGCCCTGGTGGACGACGCCGCCCTGAAGGCCGCCGGCGCCCACGGCGTCGTCAAGATGGGCACCGCCATCCAGGTCGTCATCGGCACCGACGCCGACCCCATCGCGGCGGACATCGAAGACATGATGTGAGTCGCCGGACTCACCCGTGAGGGCCCCTCCCCGACAAGGGGAAGGGGCCCTCACTCATGTCCGGATAGGCTCAGCCCATGTCCTCTACGCCCTCGCCCCGCATCGACGGCCGCACCCCCGAACAGCTCCGCCCGATCACCATCGAGCGCGGCTGGAGCAAGCACGCCGAGGGCTCCGTCCTCATCTCCTTCGGCGACACCAAGGTCTTCTGCACCGCCTCCGTCACCGAAGGCGTCCCGCGCTGGCGCAAGGGCAGCGGCGAGGGCTGGGTCACCGCCGAGTACTCCATGCTTCCCCGCTCCACCAACACCCGCGGCGACCGCGAGTCCGTCCGCGGCAAGATCGGCGGCCGCACCCACGAGATCAGCCGCCTCATCGGCCGCTCCCTGCGCGCCGTCATCGACTACAAGGCCCTCGGCGAGAACACCATCGTCCTCGACTGCGACGTCCTCCAGGCCGACGGCGGCACCCGCACCGCCGCCATCACCGGCGCGTATGTGGCGCTGGCCGACGCCGTCGCCTGGGCCCAGGCCAAGAAGATCGTGAAGGCCGGCCGCAAGCCCCTCACCGACACCGTCAGCGCCGTCTCCGTCGGCATCGTCGGCGGCGTACCGCTCCTCGACCTCTGCTACGAGGAAGACGTGCGGGCCGACACCGACATGAACGTCGTGTGCACCGGCGACGGACGCTTCGTCGAGGTCCAGGGCACCGCCGAGGCCGAGCCCTTCGCCCGCAAGGAGCTCAACGCGCTCCTCGACCTCGCCGTCGGCGGCTGCGAGGACCTCGCCGCCCTCCAGCGCGAGGCGCTGGAGGCGACGCGCTAGCGGCGCGGGTCACGCGACGTAGGTCACGCAAGCAACCAACAACCCCCTGCCGGGCGTTGTTACGAGTACGGGCGCGCGGGAAAAGCCGCGCGCCCGTCCACACCCTGGGGAGGGACCGAACCATGGCCGCGCGCCACCGACGTATCGCCACCGCCGTCGTCACAGCCCTGATCGTCATCCCGGCCGGTGCCGGCCTCGTCGGCTGCGACGCCGTCGAGAAGGCGCTCGACTGTGTCCAGACCGCCGACACGATCGCCGACAGCGTCACCGACCTGCAGACGGCCGTCGAGAACGCCGGTGACAACCCGGCCGAGGCGGACAGGGCACTCGACGACATCGGCAAGAACCTCGACAAGATCGGCGACAAGACCGACAACGCCGATGTCAACAAGGCCGTCGACGACCTCGACAAGGCCGTCGACAACGTCCGCGACGCCATCGACAAGGGCGACGCCACACCGGACGTCTCCGGCGTCACGGACGCGGCAGGCGAACTGACCAAGGTCTGCACGCCGTAAGAGCACGCGCGGCGGACGCGCGGCCGGGGCGGTGAGGGAGGCGGCGATACTGGGGAGCATGACCCGCCTCATCCTCGCCACCCGCAACACCGGCAAGATCACGGAACTGAGGGCGATCCTCGCCGACGCAGGCCTCACCCACGAGCTCGTCGGCGCGGACGCCTACCCCGAGATCCCCGACGTCAAGGAAACCGGCGTCACCTTCGTCGAGAACGCCCTCCTCAAGGCCCACGCCCTCGCCAAGGCCACGGGCCTGCCCGCCGTCGCCGACGACTCGGGCCTCTGCGTCGACGTCCTCGGCGGCGCCCCCGGCATCTTCTCCGCCCGCTGGGCCGGCCGCCACGGCGACGACACCGCGAACCTGAACCTGCTCCTGGCCCAGCTGTCGGACATCTCCGCGGAACACCGCGCCGCCCACTTCGCGTGCGCGGCGGCCCTGGCCCTGCCCGACGGCACGGAACGCGTGGTCGAGGGCCGCCTGCGCGGCGTCCTCCGCACGGCCCCCGCGGGCACGGGCGGCTTCGGCTACGACCCGATCCTCCAGCCGGACGGCGAGACGCGCACGTGCGCGGAGCTCACGGCAGCGGAGAAGAACGCGATCAGCCACCGCGGGGAGGCGTTCCGGGCGCTGGCGCCGGTCGTGCGGGAGCTGCTGGGCTGAACCGAACAGCGCACACACATGGCCTGCGAATCGTGCTCCTGATTCGCAGGCCATTCACGTGCGGCGGAAGGGATTCGAACCCTCAAGCCCGATCAAGGGCCACAGATCCTAAGTCTGCTGCGTCGCCGTTGCGCCACCGCCGCCAGCCGCCTGCCATCGTACCGGGCAGGCGGCTCCGGCTGATCACGGGTTTGCCCACAAGGCGCGGGGTCAGAACCTCGGCGCCGTCGCCTGGGCCTCGACCATTTCCGCGGCCTCCTCCTTCGTCTCCACCGAAGGCGGCGAACCCGACAGCGGCTTCTGCGCCGTCTCCTTCATGCAGGCCACCGCGATGACGCCGACCAGGGCCGCCGCCATCGAGTAGTACGCCGGGACCATGTCCGTGCCCGTGACGCTGATCAGGGACGTGATCACCAAGGGGGCCGTGCCGCCGAAGAGGGAGGCGGAGAGGTTGTAGCCGACGGACAGGGAGCCGTAGCGGACCGAGGTGGGGAAGAGGGCGGGTAGGGTCGCCGACATCGTGCCGAGGAGGCAGACCAGGGAGAGGCCGAGCATCAGCATGCCGCCGGAGACGGCCAGCAGGCTGCCCTGCTTGATCAGGAGGAAGGCGGGGACGGAGAGGACGAGGAAGCCCAGCATGCCCGTCATCAGGAGCGGCTTGCGGCCGAAGCGGTCCGACAGCTTGCCGACCTGGTTCATGATCAGCATCAGCACGATCATCGTGCCGATGAGGATCAGCAGCCCGTGCGAGTCGTCGTACCCGAGCTCGTCCGAGAGGTACGTCGGCATGTACGACAGGAGCATGTAGTCCGTGACGTTGTACGCGCCGACCAGCGCGATGCAGAGGATCAGCGTCGGCCAGTAGTCGCGGAAGATCTTCGCCAGGTCGCCCTTGGCCGTGGTCTCCACCGTGGAGGCGCCCTCGGTCGCCGAGTGGAAGGTCGCGTCCTCCATCTTCTGGAAGGCCGGGGTCTCGTCCAGCTTCAGCCGGAGGTAGAGGCCGACGAGGCCGAGCGGGCCCGCGACGAGGAACGGGATGCGCCAGCCCCAGGAGTCCATGGCGTCCGAGCCGAGGGCGGTGTTGAGGATGAGGACGAGCCCGGCCGCACCCGTGTAGCCGGCGAGCGTGCCGACCTCCAGGAAGCTGCCGAAGTAGCCGCGGCGCTTGTCGGGCGCGTACTCGGCGATGAACGTGGAGGCACCGCCGTACTCACCGCCCGTCGAGAAGCCCTGCACCAGGCGGAAGAAGATCAGCAGGACCGGCGCCCAGAAGCCGATCGTCGCGTAGGACGGGATCAGGCCGATGGCGAGCGTGCCGATCGCCATCAGGATCATCGTCAGCGCGAGGACCTTCTTGCGGCCGATCTTGTCGCCCATCGGGCCGAAGACCATGCCGCCGATGGGGCGGACCAGGAAGGAGACCGCGAAGGTGGCGAAGGACGAGATCAGCTGTGCCGTCTCGTTCCCGGAAGGGAAGAAGACGTGGCCGATGGTGACGGCCAGGTAGCTGTAGATACCGAAGTCGAACCATTCCATGGCGTTGCCGAGCGAGGCCGCTTTGACGGCCCGCTTGACCGCCGCCTCGTCCGTGACCGTGATGTCCGTGCGGCGCAGGGGAGGGTTCCTCCGGCGTTTCACGGCCCGGAACAGGGTCCGGTGGCGTCTCATCGCCTCCGGGTCGGCCTCGGCGTCGAGCTCTTCGTGGGCCGCCATGGAGTGGTTCCTTTCGTTCTTCGTACAAGTTCCCCGTGGGATCACTTGCTCGAAGATGGCCGTTGCAAACGAAAGCCCCTCGCGAGAGGGGCTTCGTCACATCACGGCGCGGGCGGCCGGCACGGCTCAGACGCCGAGGTCCCTGATGATCTTCGCCACGTGGCCCGTCGCCTTCACGTTGTAGAACGCGTGCTCGACCTTGCCCTGCTCGTCGACCACCACGGTCGACCGGATCACCCCGGTCACCGTCTTGCCGTACAGCTTCTTCTCGCCGAAGGCGCCGTACGCCTCCAGGGTCTCCTTGGAGGGGTCGCCGACCAGCGTGACCTTGAGGTTCTCCTGCTCACGGAACTTGGCGAGCTTCTCCGGCTTGTCCGGCGACACGCCGATCACGTCGTAACCGGCGGCGGCGAGCACGTCGAGGTTGTCCGTGAAGTCGCAGGCCTGCTTGGTGCAGCCGGGGGTGAGGGCCGCCGGGTAGAAGTAGACGATGACCTTGCGGCCCTTGTGGTCGGCCAGCGAGACGTCCTTGCCGTCGGCGTCGGGCAGGGTGAAGGCGGGGGCGGTGTCGCCGGGCTGCAGTCGCTCGCTCATGGTCGGTCTCCTCGTACGCGTGCTTCGCAAAGGGTGGGTGACGGAGTCGAGCGTAATAGGGGTGCCGTGGGGTGCGGCGCGCGCGAAGCTGACAGACTGTGGTCACAAGTCACGTCCACATCATCGATACGACCACGGAGGCAGCGCGGTGTCGGATGCCAGGACCCCTGCGCAGATCGAGGCGGACATCAAGCGCCGGCGCGACCAGCTGGCCGAGACCCTCGACGAGATCGGGGTGCGCGTCCACCCGAAGACGATCGTCGGTGACGCCAAGGCGAAGGTCGTCTCCAGCGTGGACAACTCCCTCGGCCGGGCGTACGTCGGTGCGAACCGCATCGTCTCGGACGTGCGGGGCCAGCTGGTCTCGGCGGACGGTTCGCCGCGCATCGAGCGGATCGTGCCGGTCGCCCTGGTGGCGGTGGGCCTCGTCGGACTGCTCGTGGTGAGCTCGCGGCGACGTAAGTGAGTACCGACCCGGGAGCCCACGGCCCCGGCCGGGCCAGGTAGGTTCGGGGTCGTGAGCGAGAAGACCTCCCAGACCCACGACGACAAGCTGCCCATTCGCATGCTGCACGACCGCGTGCTCGTGCGGCAGGACACCAGCGAGGGCGAGCGGCGCTCCGGCGGCGGCATCCTGATCCCCGCGACCGCGGCCGTGGGCCGGCGGCTCGCCTGGGCCGAGGTGGTCGCGGTCGGGCAGAACGTCCGGACGGTCGAGACGGGCGACCGGGTCCTGTACGACCCGGAGGACCGCGCCGAGGTCGAGGTGCGGGGCGTGGCCTACGTCCTGATGCGCGAGCGCGATCTGCACGCCGTGGCCGCCGACCGGTTCGAGGGGTCGGAGGACTCGACGGGCCTGTATCTGTAGCGGACGCCCGGGTGAGGGACCTATGACGTGAAGGGCTGGTGACCATCGTCACCAGCCCTTAGCCATGGGCTTTGCTACCTTGGAAGGACCCCGACGAGACGCGCCGTACCGGGTTATCGCAAAGACGACGCACCCCCATCAGGTAACGCGCTGAGCGTTTCTACTCGTCGGAGGTGCCGTCATGGCCTGGGTTCTGTTGATCGTCGCCGGACTGCTCGAAGTGGGCTGGTCGATCGGGATGAAGTACACGGACGGCTTCACGCGGCTGTGGCCCAGCCTGTTCACGGGTGTGGGCATCGTCGCCAGCATGATGCTGCTGTCGCAGGCCGCCAAGACGCTGCCCATCGGTACGGCGTACGGCGTGTGGGTCGGCATCGGCGCGGCCGGTGCGGCGGTGCTCGGCATGGTGATCCTGGGTGAGCCGGTCACCGCCGCCCGGATCTTCTTCGTCTGTCTGCTGCTGGTGGCCGTGGTCGGCCTGAAGGCGACCTCGGGCCACTAGAAGGGGCCGTCGGCCTTGGGCCTCGGGCCACCAGCGGCGTCCGCTAGCCGTCCGTGAGGCCGCCGAGCGCCCCGCCGTCGTCCGTGCCGCCGTCGACCGCTCCTCCTCCGGTGTCGGTGCCGCCACCCGTCGGCCCGCCCTGGGCGCCGCCGTCGGTCGGTCCGCCGTCGGCGGCGCCCCCGTCGGCGGCTCCGCCCGGGTCCTGGCCGCCGGTCTGGTCACCCGTCTGGCCCCCGTCCTGCCCACCGGTCTGACCGCCCGTCTGGCCGCCGCCGTCCTGGCCGCCCGTGGTGGCGCCTCCGCCGGTGTCCTGGCCGCCCGTGGTGGCGCCGCCCGTGTCCTGTCCGCCGTCGGTGGTGGCGCCGCCGTCCGTGGTGCCGCCGGTGCCGGGCTCGTCGACGCCGCCCGTCGTCGGGTCCGGCACCTCGGGCACGTCCGCGCCCTGCTCCAGCTCCAGGTCGAAGTCCTTGACGGGCTTGCCCTCCAGGGCGTCCTTGGTGAACTCCGCCCAGACGCGGGCCGGGTAGCCGCCGCCGTTGATCCGGGGCTCGCCGAGCGCGCCGTACAGCGGGGTGTGGGCGCCGGTCTCGGGGTCCTGGCCCATCACCGCGACGACCGTGGCGAGGTCGGGGGTGTAGCCCGCGAACCAGGCCGCCGTGTCGTTCTCCGCGGTGCCGGTCTTGCCCGCGGCCGGCCGGCCCGCGCCCTGTGCCGCCGTACCGGTGCCGCCCTGGACGACGCTCTGCAGGATCGAGGTGGTGGTGTCGGCGGCCTCACGGCTCACGGCCTGCCGGGTCTTCGGCTCCGGCAGCGTGATCTCGTCGCCGTTCTTGGTGATCTTCTCGACGAGCGTGTACGTGCCGTGCTTGCCGTGGTTCGCCAGCGTCGCGTACGCCTCGGTCATGTCGAGGACGCTCGCGGTGGACGGGCCGAGCGCGATCGACGGGGACGCGGTGAGGTCCGGGGTGGTCCTCGGGACGCCGAGGGCGACGGCGGTGTCCTTGACCTTGTCGGAGCCGACGTCGACGGCCATCTGCGCGTACACCGAGTTCACGGACTTGTCGGTGGCGGTGCGGACGGTGATGTCGCCGTAGTTGACGTGGTCCTCGTTCTCGGGGGCGTACGTGCCGCCGCTCCAGCCCTGGACGGGACGCTTGTTGGTGCCGTCGTAGACGGTGTTCGGGGTGATCGGCCGGCCGTCCTGGGTGACCGAGCCGTTCTCCACCGCCGAGGTGAAGACGAACGGCTTGAACGTGGATCCGACCTGGTAGTCGCGGCGGGTCGCGTTGTTGACGTACTGCTTGGTGTAGTCGATGCCCCCGTACATGGCGACGACCTTGCCGGTGGCCGGGTCGATGGATGCGCCGCCCGCGCGGACGTTCCGGTCGACCTTGCGGGCGTCCTTGTCGACCTTCGACATGACCTCCTCGTCGACGGCCTTCTTGAAGGCGTCCTGGCGGTCCTTCTGGAGGGTCGTGGTGATGCGGTAGCCGCCCTTGGCGAGGGTGTCCTCGTCGATGATCTTGTTGGCCATGAGGTAGTCCTCGACGGCCTTCACGACATAGCCGCGCTGCCCGGACAGGCCGGCCGCGCCCTTGGCCTCGTCGGGCATCGGGAACTTCGTCTTCGCCCGGTCGGCCTTGCTGAGCCAGCCCTCCTTGACCATGCCGTCCAGGACGTAGTTCCAGCGGCCCGCGGCGCGCTGCTTGTTCTCGGGGTGCGTGGCGACGTCGTAGGCGTTGGGGGAGTTGAGGAGGGTGGCGAGGTAGGCGCCCTGGCCGACCGTGAGGTCCTGGACGTTCTTGCCGTAGTAGGCCTGGGCTGCGGCCTGCACGCCGTACGCGTTGCGGCCGAAGTAGCTGGTGTTGAGGTAGCCCTCGAGGATGTCGTTCTTGCTCACCTCGCGGTCCAGCTTGATCGAGATGAAGAACTCCTTCACCTTGCGGGTGACCGTCTGCTCCTGGCCCAGGTAGTAGTTCTTCACGTACTGCTGGGTGATCGTGGAGCCGGACTGCTTGCCCTTGCCGGTGACCGTGTTCCAGGCCGCGCGGATCATCGCCTTCGGGTCGACCGCGGACTCGCCGTAGAAGTCCCGGTCCTCGGCGGCGAGCACGGCGTGCTGGACGGTGAGCGGGACCTGCTTGAGGGGCACCTTCTCGCGGTTGACCTCGCCGTCGCGGGCGATCTGGGTGCCGTCGGAGTACAGGTAGACGTTGCTCTGCTTGGTGGCCGCGGCGTTCGCCGGCGGGATGTCGACCAGCATGTAGCCCGCCATGAAGCCGCCGACGCACAGCAGGACGATCAGGATGAAGCCGCCGAGGACCATGCGCCAGGTCGGGAAGATCCGCCGCCAGCCCTTGCGCTTGGGGCGCTTGGGCTTCTTGGCCTTTTTGGCCTTCGGGCCGTCGCCGGAGTCCGCGGAGGCTTCAGAGGCCATGGAGGCCGCAGAGACTTCAGAGGCCGCCGAGGCCGTGGAGGCTTCGGAGGCCGCGGGGGCTTTGGAGGCCGCGGGGATCGCCTCGGCAGGGGGCGTGTCGGCGGGAGGCGTGGCGTTGTCGGCGGTCGCCGCGTCCTCGGGCGTGTCCTGCGGCTCACGGGGCTTCCAGCCCCGGCGCCCGGCAGGATCCTGCTGCCCGGCAGGACCTTGCTGCTGCGGCTCGTCACTCATGTCTTGCGGAACTCCCGGTTAGCGTCGTACATCCAGCACGCCTCGTAAACCCCATGGCAACCCCATAGCCACCCCATTGCACACCCTGCTCACACACCTTCATGACCAGGCACGCGCCCCACGCCGAAAATGCCTGGCACGAGCGACCCCGATCGCACTAGGCTCCAGCGCTTTGGCCCGGTTCGGGACGAAGCCCACGGTGAAAGGGATGCTCGTGCGTGCAGGACGGTTCCGTTTGTACGCGGCCGTCACCGGAGGGAGCTTCCGCAGGTACGCCACGTACCGGGTGGCGACGGCTGCCGGGGTGTTCACCAATACGGTCTTCGGCCTCATTCTCGCCTACACCTATGTGGCGCTCTGGGACGAGCGGCCGGGGCTCGGCGGCTACGACCAGTCGCAGGCGCTCACCTATGTCTGGCTCGGCCAGGGCCTCCTGACGGCGATGGCGCTGATGGGCGGCGGCTTCGAGAACGAGCTGATCGAGCGCATCCGCACCGGGGACATCGCCGTCGACCTCTACCGGCCCGCCGACCTCCAGGCCTGGTGGCTCGCCACCGACCTCGGCCGGGCCGCCTTCCAGCTGCTCGGGCGGGGGATCGTACCGATGATCTTCGGCGCGCTCGTCTTCGACCTGACGCTGCCCCCGGACGCGCTGGGCTGGCTGGCGTTCCTGGTCGCCGTCCTGCTCGGCACGGTGGTCAGCTTCGCGATCCGATTCCTGGTGGCGCTCTCCGCCTTCTGGCTGACGGACGGCGCCGGCACCACCCAGGTGGCGATGCTCGCCGGCACCTTCTTCTCCGGGATGCTCCTCCCGCTGAACGTCTTCCCCGGGGCGCTCGGCGAGTTCGCCCGCGCGCTGCCCTGGTCGGCGCTGCTCCAGGTGCCCGCCGATGTGTTCCTCGGGGAGTACTCGGGCGCCGGGCTGCTGCGGACGTACGCCTTCCAGCTCGGCTGGGCGGCGGCGCTGCTCACGGCCGGGCGGCTGCTGCAGGGCGTGGCCACGCGACGGGTGGTGGTCCAGGGTGGCTGACCTGCGACAGGCCCGGGAGGGGCTGCGTGCCTACCGGCTGATCTCCGCCATGTGGATCCGCTCCCTCATGGCCTACCGCGTGTCGTTCGCGATGACGGCGCTCGGCAACTTCGCGGTGACCGCGTTCGACTTCGTGGCCATCCTGCTGATGTTCTCCCAGGTGGACAGGCTCGGCGGGTACTCGCTCTCCGAGATCGCGTTCCTGTACGGCGCATCGTGCACCGCGTTCGGCCTCGCCGACCTGGCCATCGGGTCCATGGACCGGCTCGGCAGACGGGTGCGCGACGGCACGCTCGACACGCTCCTGGTGCGGCCCGCCCCGGTCATCGCGCAGGTCGCCGCCGACCGCTTCGGGCTGCACAGGATCGGCCGCCTCACGCAGGGCGCGCTGGTCCTCGCGTACGCGCTCGTGGCCCTGGACATCGACTGGACGCCGCTGAAGGTCCTGATGGTGCCGCTGATGCTGCTGAGCGGGGCGGGCATCTTCGGGGCCCTGTTCGTGGCGGGCGGCGCCTTCCAGTTCCTGGCGCAGGACGCGGCCGAGGTGCAGAACGCCTTCACGTACGGCGGTACGACACTGCTCCAGTATCCGCCGACCGTCTTCGCCAAGGACCTGGTGCGCGGCGTCACCTTCATTCTGCCGCTCGCCTTCGTCAACTGGCTGCCCGCGCTGTACGTCCTCGGGCGGCCCTATCCGCTGGACCTGCCGACGTGGGTGGCGTTCACGCCGCCGCTGGTGGCCGCGGGGTGCCTCGCGCTCGCCGGCCTCGCCTGGCGCACCGGACTCCGTTCGTACCGCAGCACAGGAAGCTGAACCGCCTTGCACACAGACCTGACGGACCTGCCCACAGACCGGACGGACCTCATCGAGCTGGACGGCGTCGAGAAGGTCTTCGACGTACGCAGGAAGACGGGTTTCCTGCGCCGCGAGCGGCACCAGGTGCGGGCCGTGGACAACATCTCCTTCACCGTGCCGCGCGGCGAGATGGTCGGCTACATCGGCCCGAACGGCGCGGGCAAGTCGACGACGATCAAGATGCTGACGGGCATCCTCACACCGAGCGGCGGCCGCCTGCGGGTGGCGGGCATCGACCCGTCGCGGGAGCGCGCGAAGCTCGCCCGCCGCATCGGCGTCGTCTTCGGCCAGCGCACGACGCTCTGGTGGGACCTGCCGCTGATCGACTCGTACCGCCTGATGCACCGCATGTACCGCATCCCGGACGCTCGTTACGCCGAGAACCTCGACCGCTGCGTGGAACTCCTGGAGCTCTCCGCCCTGTTGGACGTCCCGGTACGCCAGCTCTCCCTCGGCCAGCGGATGCGCGGCGACATCGCGGCGGCGCTGCTGCACGACCCCGAGGTGCTGTACCTGGACGAGCCGACGATCGGCCTCGACGTCATCAGCAAGGCGAAAGTCCGTGGTTTCCTGCGGGACTTGAACGAGGAGGCGGGGACGACGGTCCTCCTCACCACCCACGACCTGACCGACATCGAGCAGCTCTGCAAGCGGGTGATGGTGATCGACCACGGGCGCCTGATGTACGACGGTCCGCTGGCGGGCCTGCACGAGGTGGGCGAGAGCGAGCGCACGCTGGTCGTGGACTTCGAACGCGAACTCCCGCCGATCGAGGTCGAATCGGAGTCGGCACGGGTGGTGAAGGTGGAGGGACCGCGGCAGTGGCTCGCCTTCCCGGCGGCGGAGTCGGCAGCTCCGCTTGTCGCACGGATCGCGGCACGCTATCCGCTGGCCGATCTCTCGGTCAGGGAACCGGACATCGAGGCGGTCATCGCGAAGATGTACGCCGAGAAGCCGACCTCGTAGGCTTCTGATTTATGAGTGACGACCTCACCGACCTGCCCAGCATCCCCGACCGGCCGGCCCTCCCCGACCTGCGGGCATCGGACGCCGACCGCGAGCGGGTGGCCGAACAGCTCCGGGACGCGATGGCCGAGGGCCGCCTCGACATGACGGAGTTCGAGGAGCGCCTGGACGCGACGTACAAGGCCCGTACGTACGGGGAGCTTGAGCCCCTCACCCGCGACCTGCCCTCGCACGGCGCCAAGGTGTCCATGGTGAAGCGGCCGGCCGGCGACAACCCCGCCGCCATCGACTGGGCCGAGCGGATGACGACCGGCGAACCGACGTCGACCGTCGGGATCGCCATCTGGAGCGGGTTCAGCCGCAAGGGCGGCTGGGTGGTCGGCCGGCAGTTCACCGGGTTCGCGCTGTGGGGCGGCGGCGACATCGACCTGCGCGAGGCACGGTTCACGGAGCGCGACGTCGAGATCCGCTGCTTCACGATCATGGGCGGCCTGCAGGTCACCGTGCCGCCCGAGATGACCGTCGTCGTCAAGGGCTTCGGCATCATGGGCGGCTTCGACGACAGGGCGACGGGTGAGGGCACGCCCGACTCGCCCCGCGTGGTGGTCAAGGGTTTCGCCCTGATGGGCGGCGTAGGCGTCGACCGAAAAATCCGCAAGGCCGAAAAACTCCGCCTGAAGGAAGAACGCCGCAAAGAAAAACTCCAACGCAAGGAGTCCCGCCGCCAGATCGACCCCTGACCCAGCACGTGACGCACCGAGCCCCCCGGCTACCCCAGGGGCGCGGGGAACTGCGCAACTCCAGCCCGGCCGACCCACAGTCAAGGCGCCGAGCACTCCGGGTAGCTCAGGGGCGCGGGGAACTGCGCGACCAGCCACAACCGACCCGCAGACAAAACCCCGCCCCCGGAGCCCCCGGGAAATCAGAGCTCAGGGAAATCAGAGCTCAGCCGCAGCCGACCCCTTCAGATCAGACAGATTGAACGTCTCCGCCATCCGGCGGAACCCCGCATCGGACGGATGCAAATGATCCCCGGAGTCATACTGCTTCCGCAGCCTCCGCGGATCGTACGGATCCCGCAACGCCCGGTCGAAGTCGACGACCTCGTCGAAGACCTTCCCGGAGCGGATCTCCGCGTTGACGGCCTGGCGCACGTCCTCCAGGGCGGGCTCGTACCCCCGGTGCCCCCCGAACGGCATGAGCGTCGCCCCGACGACCCGCAGCCCGCGCGTGTGCGCCTGCCGCGTCAGCTCGCGCAGCCCCTCGACGATCCGGTCGGGATCGTTCTGGTGCGGGTTGCGCAGGATGTCGTTGACGCCGAGCGCGATGACCACGGCCTTGACGCCGGTCCGGTCCAGCACGTCCCGGTCGAAGCGGGAGAGCCCGCTCGGGTTGACGGCGGGGTTGCCGTTCCCGTCGGAGAGGATGCGGTTGCCGCTGATGCCCTGGTTGGCGACGCCGTAGCGGGGCGCGCCCGACTCGGTGCGCAGCCGGTCGGCGAGGACGTCGGTCCAGCGCCGGTTGGCCCCCATCGTGGACGAGATGCCGTCGGTGATGGAGTCGCCGAAGACGACGACGGTGCCGTCGGTCTCGTTGCTGAGGACGTCCACCGCGGAGAGGTAGCGCCAGTACGGGCTCTGCTCGGTGTACGCGTCGCCCAGCTGGTCCTCGGTGCGGTCGCCCTCCGCGACGTAGCTGATCTGGCGCGCGTGCGGGTGGTAGGTGACCGGGCCGGACGGGGTCGGTGAGTACGTCGTGACGAGCAGGTCCGCGTCGTGCGGGACCC
The DNA here is from genome assembly GCF_055639375.1 of Streptomyces sp. NPDC039462. NCBI lineage: Bacteria > Bacillati > Actinomycetota > Actinomycetes > Kitasatosporales > Streptomycetaceae > Streptomyces > Streptomyces sp. NPDC039462. The sequence continues at coordinate 224,142 of NZ_JBVKAO010000009.1, read as the reverse complement.
GGAGCCGCGCCGCGTCGCTCATCACCTGGGCGCCCGGCGGGATCACCACCGACGTGTTGCCGTTGAAGGTGAGCCTGCGCAGCGTGCCGGCCGCCGCGGCGGGGCTGTTCGACGCGGAGGCGAGGGCGATCGAGGCGTGCGTGATGCTGAGCGGTGTGGTCCCGTACAGGTTCGAAAGGGTGATGCGGGCGCTGGTGCCGCCGACGCTGGTGTGCACCACATTGCGGATCGAGCGGCCGGCGAACCCCTTCTGCGCCGTGCCCGGTTCGGACCCCGCGGGCGAGGCGGACCAGGAGCCGACCCAGATGCCGGAGGAGGCGGGTGCGGCGGAGTTGCGGGGGTTGCGGCCACCGGCGCTGATGGTGTCCTGCGAGCCGTCGTCCGTGCCGGAGACGCCGATGTATATGGCGCCTGAAATCACCACTATGACCGCGAGAACCGCGGCGAGAAGGGCATAACCGTGTCGCTTGGTCATGCGGGCTCTTTCTCCTCGGGCAGGGGGAGCCCCGAGGCTCCGGTGTGATCACCCCATGATGCGGCATGGGCCGGGAGACGGCCGACAGTGCCCCCCTCCGCTCTTTCAGACGCCGGGAACTTGTCGTTCGTTCCAGGAGTAGGTCAGAAGGGACGTAGAACACAGGGCATGGGAACGGCGGCAGGGGAACAGTGGCAGGGGAGCAGTGCGGACGAGGACGACGCGAACGGGCCGGGTGGAGTGAGTGGAACGCGCAAATGCGGAGGGTTCGACCGAGCGGGACGGCGCTTTCGGTGCCGATAACCCCACAAATGGCCCAAAGGGGCCCATACGGAAACCCGTGGGGCCCATGAAGGGCGGCCTCGGCGGCCTCGCCTACAGCCCCGCCGACGAGGAGAAGCGCCGGGGCGTCCGCCGCATGAAGATCACGGCGACGGGACTGCTCGTCCTGGTCGCCGTCGTCTACGTACTCGCGAAGTGGGCGCAGCACTCCGGAGCGGGCGCCTGGGCGGGGTATGTCGCCGCGGCGGCCGAGGCGGGCATGGTCGGCGCGCTCGCCGACTGGTTCGCGGTCACGGCGCTCTTCCGTCACCCGCTCGGCCTGCCCATCCCGCACACGGCGATCATCCCGAACAAGAAGGACCAGCTGGGCGCCTCCCTGGGCGACTTCGTGGGGGAGAACTTCCTCTCCGCCGATGTCGTACGAGGCCGCCTGCGCGCGGTCGGCATCGGCAGCCGCCTCGGCACCTGGCTCGCGCAGCCCGAACACGCCGACCGGGTGACCGCCGAACTGGCCACGGCCCTGCGCGGCGCGCTGACCGTGCTGCGCGACTCGGACGTGCAGGCCGTCGTCGGCGAGGCCATCACGCGGCGGGCCGACGCCCAGGAGATCGCCCCGGGCATGGGCAAGATGCTGGAGAAGGTCGTCGCGGACGGCGGCCACAAGCGGGTCGTGGACCTCGTCTGCGTACGCGCGCACGACTGGCTCGTCGAGCACGGCGACTCGGTGATGGACGCGGTGCAGGGCGGGGCGCCCGGCTGGACGCCGCGGTTCGTCGACAAGCGGGTCGGCGAGCGGGTCTACAAGGAACTGCTCCGCTTCGTCACCGAGATGCGGGACATGCCGGGGCACCCGGCGCGGGGCGCCGTCGACCGGTTCCTCGCCGACTTCGCCGCCGACCTGCAGTCCGACTCGGACACGCGGGAGCGCGTGGAGCGGCTGAAGCGCGAGGTCCTCGGACGCGGTGAGGTGCAGGACCTCATCGCCTCCGCCTGGTCGGCCGTGCGCGCCATGATCGTGGCCGCGGCGGAGGACGAGCGCAGCGAGCTGCGGCTGCGCGTGCGGGCGTCGCTGCTGTCGCTCGGCGCGCGGATGGCGAAGGACGGCCGGCTCCAGCAGAAGGTCGACGGCTGGGTCGAGGGCGCCGCGGTGTACGTGGTGACGACGTACCGCGACGAGATCACCTCGCTCATCAGTGACACCGTGGCCGGCTGGGATGCCGAGCACACCTCGAAGAAGATCGAGGCGCACATCGGCCGTGACCTGCAGTTCATCCGGATCAACGGCACGGTGGTCGGCTCCCTGGCGGGGCTCGCGATCTATACGGTGTCGCGGCTGCTGGGGGCGTAGCGGCTGCCGGGCGTGGGGCATGGGCGTACGTCTCAGGCGTACGTCTCAGGCGTACGCCTGAGGGGGGCGACGCGGGTCGGCGAGCGTGATCGGGGGATCGCTGGGCACTCTGGAGGAGCCCCTCGGCGTAGAGGTGGCCGTCGCCCGGTGGTGCGGGGTCGCAGCCCGTGTCCCGCGTAACGCGTCCGGCGCAACGCGACCGGCGTAACGCGTCCCGCGTCCGGCGACGTGGCTGCAGCGGAAGGAGTCACCCGCCATGACCGCGTCGTCCACGCCCGCGGAACCGCGTGACCAAGAGGGCTCGGGCAACACCGTCACCACCGCCGTCCCCGCCCGCCTGGACCGGCTGCCCTGGTCCCGCTGGCACTGGATGATCGTGATCGGCCTCGGCACGGTCTGGATCCTGGACGGCCTCGAAGTCACCACGGTCGGCAACATCGCGAGCCGCCTCTCCGAGGAAGGCAGCGGTCTTGCGATCAGCTCGGCCCAGGTCACCGGCCTCGCGGCGGCCCTCTACGTGGCGGGCGCCTGCGCCGGTGCGCTGTTCTTCGGGCGCCTCACCGACAAGTACGGCCGCAAGAAGCTCTTCATGGTCACCCTCGCGGTGTACCTCGCCGCCACGGCCCTCACGGCGCTCTCCTTCGACGCCTGGTGGTTCTTCCTCTTCCGGTTCCTGACGGGCTTCGGCATCGGCGGGGAGTACGCGGCGATCAACTCGGCCATCGACGAGCTCATCCCGTCCAAGTACCGGGGCCGCGTCGACCTGATCATCAACGGCAGCTACTGGCTGGGCGCGATCGGCGGCTCGCTGCTCTCGGTCGTCATGCTCAACACGAGCATCTTCCCGAAGGACCTGGGCTGGCGGCTGACGTTCGCCCTCGGCGTCGTACTCGGCCTGGTGATCCTCCTCGTACGCCGCCACGTCCCGGAGAGCCCGCGCTGGCAGCTGATCCACGGGCACGGGGAGAAGGCAGAGGAACTCGTCTCGTCGGTGGAACGGGAGATCGAGGAGGAGAAGGGCAAGCCGCTGCCGCCGCCCGACCGCGAGATCACCATCCACCAGCGCAAGAGCATCGGCTTCGGCCTCATCGCGAAGACGGTGTTCCGCGACTACCCGAAGCGCGCGACCCTCGGTCTGTCCCTCTTCATCGGCCAGGCGTTTCTCTACAACGCGATCACGTTCGGCTTCGGCGCGATCCTGACCAAGTTCTACGACGTCCCGTCGGGCAGCACCGGCTACTACTTCGCCGTCATCGCGGCGGGCAACTTCCTCGGCCCGCTCTTCCTCGGCAAGCTCTTCGACACGGTCGGCCGCCGCATCATGATCTCTTCCACATACATCCTCTCCGGCCTCCTCCTCTTCGCCACGGCCTGGCTCTTCGACCGCGGCTCGCTGAGCGCGGCGACGCTCACGGCCTGCTGGTGCGTGGTCCTGTTCTTCGCGTCGGCGGGCGCGAGCAGCGCGTACCTCACGGTCTCCGAGATCTTCCCGATGGAGACCCGAGCCATGGCCATCGCCTTCTTCTACGCGGTGGGCACGGCGGCAGGCGGCATCAGCGGCCCCCTGATCTTCGCCAAGCTGACGGAGTCGGGAGTCGTCGGCGACACGGTCCTGGCCTTCCAGATCGGCGCGGGCCTGATGTGCGCGGCGGGCCTGGTGGCGGCGGCGCTCGCGGTGCGGGCGGAGCGGAGGTCCCTTGAGGACATCGCGACACCCCTGTCGGCGACGACGGCGCCGACGGCGAAGTGAGGGGCCGCTAGGTTCTGCTCATGGCCATGAGTTCCGGGACGCACGGGGTGGCGGTGCTCGTACGAGACGGCGTACTGCCCATGGAACTGGGCCTGGTGCACCAGCTGTTCGGCGGCGCGCGGGGCCCGGCGGGGGAGCGGCTGTACGAGGTGCGGACGTGCGCGGTGACGGGTCCGGGCATGATCCGCACGGACGCGGACTTCCCGGTGGGCGCACCGCACGGCCCGGAGGCGCTGGCCTGGGCGGACACGGTGATCGTGCCCGCCTCGCACGAGGAGGACGAGCAACTGCCCCCGGGCGGCCTGCCGGCACCGCTGGCACGGGCACTGGAATCGGCGTCAGGGGCGAGGCTGGCGTCGATCTGCACGGGAGCGTTCGTCCTGGCGGCGGCGGGTCTGCTGGACGGCCGCAGGGCGACGACGCACTGGTTGTCGGCGGACTTGTTCGCCCGTACGTTCCCCTCGGTGACGGTCGACCCCGATGTCCTGTACGTGGACGAGGGCCGGATCCTCACCTCGGCGGGGGAGGCAGCGGGCGTGGACCTGTGCCTCCACATGATCCGCGGGGACCACGGCGCGGCGGTGGCGGCGGACGTGGCACGCCGCACGGTGGTGCCGCCGCACAGGGAGGGCGGCCAGGCGCAGTACATCCAACGGCCGGTTCCGGTCCGGGAGTCGACATCGACGACGAGCGCGGCGCGGGCGTGGGCGGAGGAGCACCTGTCCGACCCGCTGACGCTGGGTGAGCTGGCCGCCAGGGCCTCGATGAGCGTACGCACGTTCAGCCGCCGCTTCCGCGAGGAGACGGGCCTGACGCCGATGCAGTGGCTGACGCAGCGGAGGGTCGACCGCGCGCGGGAACTCCTCGAATCCACGGACCACACGGTGGACCGGGTGGCGACGGAGGCGGGCTTCGGCACGGCGGCGTCGCTGAGGGCGCACTTCGTGGCGGGGGTGGGGGTATCACCGGCGACGTACAGATCAACGTTCCGCGGCCAGGCCCCACTTCGGAAATGCCGAAGGGGCTGAGAGCTCAGCCCCTCCGAGGCGCTCCGGGAATGAGTACGCGTACTCTGTCGTGCCACGCGGCCGGGACGGCACCGTCGTACACATGAACGCGACGCTGATACCGCTCCGGCACACGGCACCGCTCCCCAGATACGCGACCCGCCTCCTGGGCGCGGCGCTGGCGGCCACGGCATACGTGGCGTGCCTCCCCTGGGACCTGCGCAACCGCGCGGAAACCGCGGGCGCACTCAACGAAACGTCCCCGGTGACGACGTCAGGAGCAGCACTCCTGGCCCTGTCGCTCCTGACCCTCGCGGCCTACTTCGGCATCAGAGACCGCCTTGTATGGACGCTACTGGTGGTGGCGGCTCCACCGGCGACGCTGATGTACGCCTCCTTCAACTCCCACCCCACGCAGGACGCGACCGCGTGGCCACTGGCGTGGGCGTTCTGCACGCTGGTGATGGGGGTGGGGGCGTTGGTGACGGCGGGGGCGGCGCGAAGCGCGGCCCGCCGCAAGGCATGAGGCAGGGCTGGGCCGCAGCACCCGCGCCCGCCCCCTCCCCTCAACTACGGCGGTCGGCGAGGACCCAGGAGGCGACCCCGACCCCACCCGCGACGCCGAACACGGCGGGCCAGGCGCCCACCTTCTTGGCGAGAGGATGCGACCCGGCGAACCCGGCGACGTAGGCCGCGCTGAGCGCGGCGGCGGTCTTCGCGCCGGCGGCCTCGCGCCACTGCCGAGCGGCGACGACTCCCGCGGCGGCGAGCACGGCGCCCCCGAGGGGCCGCTTCTTGGTGAACCGGGCGGTGGCGTACCCCCCGACCAGCCCACTCGCAGCCACGACTGCGCCGGGAATCCTCGCCATGATTTATCCGCCTCTCGGTATTACACCCACATTGTCTGTCTACGGATGAGGCTAACGCGGAGCAATGAGACGGCGGCCGACCCCCTCAGAGCTTCGGCTCAGGTTGGCACCCTCAAAGCTTCGGCTCGACCGGCTCCGGCTGCTCGGCGGCCCACGCGGCGAGCACCCCGACCGCATCGGACCGGACCTCCCCTTCGACGGGCACCTCGTCCAACAACCGCCGCTCCCTGTTGGGCAGCGCCAGCTCCCGATAGAACTGCAGGTCCGGGTGCCCGTTGCGGGCAGCGTCGTGCCGGTCGGCGGCGTAGACGAGACGACTGATCCCCGCCCAGTAACAGGCGGTGAGACACATGGGACAGGGCTCGCAACTGGAGTACAGCGTCGCCCCCTCCAAGAGATACGTCCCGAGCCGCTGCCCCGCGTCGCGCAGGGCATTGACCTCAGCATGAGCGGTCGCATCACATGACTCGACGACAGAGTTGCTCCCGGTCCCCACGACTTCCCCACCCTGGACGACGACGGCCCCGAAGGGCTTCTTGCTGCTGCCCTCCTCAAGCGAGCGCCGAGAGTTGGCGATGGCCATGTCCAGGAACTTGCGGTCTTGGTCGTTCTCACGGGCGTAAGGCACGGATCTCCCTCTCCATCGACACATCGAGCAGAACCACCGTAACTCGGCCCTAACGGGCGAGTGCAGGGCATTCAGCGCAGGGGTATGTCGGGTTCTCCGACATGCTGAATGTGGGACTTGAGCTGGAGAACTCGATGAATTCTCCAGCTTCGTCGCGATATATAATGCCGACGTTATTCGCTGCGAGAAGATCGCGAATGTCGTCATCAGGCAAGCCAGGCAGGAGGACCATGCGCCGCAGTGGCCTGTTGTCGGTTGACTCCACGTATCTACTGATTTCCAAGAGCTGTACAAAGGCGTCCTTGGTTGCCTGGCGGGAGGCGCTTCCGGAAGGTTCGTAGACGGCATGCTGGGTCTCGTCGAACAGTTCGGCGACTAGGGTGTCTTCGAGGCCTCGGGCCCGCACTTCAAGACGGCCAACGGAGTGTTGATCACCGCTGAGTGTGGCTGCATAGTCAACAGTCAAGTCCTCCCGTGTCTGAGCAGCAGCAGTTGCCGCCGAGGCGTCCCGCCCGCCGACTACCCTCCCTCGCTTGGGCGCCCTCGGGCGGCGTAGTGCCCCGCCTCGGACGAAGGTCACTTTCGTCTCCCGCGCGGGCGGAATTACGTCATCCTCCGACCGGTAGAATTCCCCGATAGGTCGCAGACGGAAAACGATGACATCGCGCTCTGTTTGGTTCTCGTCGAGCGCGCGGCGTATGACATACGGTCGATCTTCATCGACCCCGAAAGCCCCTATATAGCGGTGGGTCCTGATGCCCGTGCCCGGGACCTTTCCAGCCGCGATAAATAGATGAAGTATGCGCCCATCAGTGGCGTGCAGGGCAATCGCCGCGTTCCCTGACCCGCGCAGCCCTTCGAACGACTGGTTTCCGACAGCGCCCGCACCTGTGTACTCGAAAATGGGGCCAAATCTATCCGGCTCCCGCAGCCACCCGTCCCGGTACCCGTACTTCTCGCCAGCGCTGATGTCGGAGTAGAGAACTACCGTTCCCTTCTCCCTTGACGGGCAGATACCCCCTTGGGGGCTTCCTCCCAGTTCCGCACGAATTTCCGCACGTGTACGGATGTCTCCGGGTCTGAACGAAGGGGCGAGAGTCGTCATGCCTCAGAGGCTAGTCGGCCCGATCCAGCCTGAGAGTGAGGGGGCAAGGGGCCAAGCCAGGGGGGCCGTTGGGGCGTACTGGCGAGTCGGGGATGATGAACTCATGGACCAAGGACTCGCTGCGGTGATAGCTGGAGTGTCCGGAACCGCGGGGGCCGTCGCAGGCGCTTTCATCGGCGCGCTCGCTGGCCTCCGAGGCGCTCGCATTGGCGGAGAGAAGACAGTGGAGTCCGCTCGACTGCAGGTTGAGGGACAAGCTGCTGCCGGGCATGTCCAATGGGTTCGCAGCCAACAGCAGCAGGTCTACGCGAAGTTGCTCGACGCGCACTCCGCGGTGGAGGACTCGCTGCGTCGAGCAGCGGCTGGCGTGCGCGGGGGCGGAGTTCTCGCAAGCGACGCCCGTACTGAACTCGGTTCGCGCATATTGGCTATGCAGCCCTGCCTCAACCAACTCGCTCTGTGGGGGCCGCAGGAGGTGGTGGATCTCGCTCAGCTACTCAGAGCCGAGACGGCTGAGGCAGCACAGGCTCTCGTCGACGCTCAGCGTGGGATGCCCCAGACCGCAGGAGACCTGGACTCACGCTGGACCCAGTGGGAGCGAAAAATGCAGGTCGTGGCAGATCACCGCGCCCTCTTCCTGGAACGTGCCGGGGAGGTAGTCCGAGGTACGGAGCAGTCAGCCACCTAGAAGCTGAGCGGTTCGCTAGCTAGGCATCGATGGACTTCGCATCGCGAACGGCGCCTATGAAGCCCTCCCAGGCGCGAGCGCCCACGGTAATGCAAGGTCGCGTAGGCACCTTGGAGTCCCTCACGACAATGTCAGTCGACAACTGGGCGACCTCGACACACTCCCCGCCCATGCCATTGCTGTAACTGCTCTTCCGCCACTGGACGGTTGGAAGTGAGGTCATAGGGAGTGCTCCTTCAGGATTTGCTTGATCAGCAATACTGAGCGCTGTGGGCCGAGGGCCAAGGCCCTGAGGTGGTCGAAGGCCTTCGAGTAGAGGGCGACGTCCCTGGGCTCCTCGAGATAGACGGAGTCCGTCAGTCCTTCCCGGTACACCACGTCTGGGTCCTCTTGTTCCGGGAAGCCGAGCACAGTGAACGACCCGGTCGTGGGGTATGCGCCTGCGTCAAACGGCAAGACCTGGACCGTCACGTTCCTCAGCTCCGCCATTTCCAGCATACGTTCGAGCTGGCCGGCCATGACCCGCCGATTTCCGACGACATGCATCAGCGTGCTCTGGTGTACGACTGTCCACAGGTCAGGAGGGTAGTCGCCTACCAACAGAGCCTGGCGTCGCATGCGTACGTCGACCATCCGCTGGATCTCGTCGGCTGTGTGATCGACCCAGGAGCGACTCAACTCCGTTGCATAGTCATGCGTTTGAAGCAAGCCGGGGATGAACTCTCCCTGATAGCTACGCAGGCCGGATGCCGCCTGCTCCAGTCCCACGTAGACGGAGAACCAGGAGGGGACAGCAGTCCCGTGGGCGTGCCACCAACCCTTTGTCTTGGACTCCTTGGCCAGGGACTTGAGCAGGTCGCGCAGTTCATCCGAGGTTTCGTAGAAGCGGCACAGAGCGTCCACATCGGATGGTTGGACCCGCCCCTGCCCCGTCTCCATGCGGTTCACCTTGGAGCTGCTCCAGTCCAGCGCTTTGCCGACCTGGTTGCAGGTGAAGCCGTTCTCCTCGCGCAGCCTCTTGACCTCGATCGCCAGTCGTCGGCGGCGTGCGGTGGGCGAACCGGACACGTCAACTCCTCTTGCTGTAGCGGATGTGCCATCACATCGGAAGTGGCGCCAACTTCCAATCACTCCATCAGGGGAATCTCTTCGTGCATGTTGCACGGCGGGATGGTCACTGGGAGTCTCTCACTAAGAGTGACCCGTGGTCACGCAATGCACGGATGGTGTGGAAGGTAGGCATGGTGACCCCTGCAGGTAGCTGCCCTAGGCAGAAATCGTGGGACCTATCCTTCGTGGCAGATCTCGGCGAGGTAGCGGTACTGCGGCGCGCGTTGAAGAACCACCTCACCGGGTGGGGGGTTCCGGGGCTCGTCGATTCGGCTCAGACGTGCGTCACGGAATTGGCCTCGAACGTCATCAACCACGTGGGTGTGGGAACGCCCGCTACGCTCATGGTCTCCATGAAGTGCACGTATCTGCGCATCGAAATGCGAGACCCTGACGCGCGAGCGCTACCCACTCTCCACGCCGCCGGAAGTGACGCGGAATCGGGGCGTGGAATGCAGCTCATCGATGCCGTCACAGAGCAACGATGGGGCATTATCCTCCACGCGGATTCCAAGGTGGTGTGGTGTGAATTGGCAATGGACCTCGTTGCCACGAATGGTCATGGGGACTGCTCACCTACGCCGCGGGCGGTGCAGCCCCTTGCGGTGTACAGCGGCGCCTGCTTTGCGCAGCAACTAGGGCAGGGGCGCCTGAGAGCCGTGGTGGCGGAGGAAGCGGCAATCGGTCAGATCGCCGGCCTCCTCCATTGGCTCCGCGCGTACGGATGTGACCCCGACGAGGTGTTGGACCGTGCACAACTGCAGTTCGAGGCTGAGGAAGAGACTCCTAGGTTGTGACTGAGGAGTACGTCCAGACGTCGGCCGGGACCTCGTGCTGGAGTTGCCAGGTAATCGCCATCGGCTTGCTGCCCTCGTGGGATACGTACTGGGCGGGACCCAAGAACATCCATGGCTCGGCGCCACCGATGTCGGTGCTCTTGTAGCGGCGCACGAACAGCAGGATGTGACTGCCGCGTTGGGCGTGCTCGCGGTAGCGGCGGCCGGTGGCGGAGTTCTCATCCGTGGCGTTCTGCGACTCCCAGTGGAATAGCGTCGGGCTCATCGCGTAGTCCTTGTACCGGATGGTAGGAGTGAAGTCCTTGTCATCCTTTTCAAGAGTGATGAGGAGGGCGTCGGTGTTGAATTCCTTGGCCTCCACTACACCTTGCGCAAACGAACGCGGCATCTGCCCACCCAAGCGCGCCACGTTGAGGGCCGCAAGAATCTCCGAGCGGTTGTAGGAGCTGTGAATGTTCAAGGGGAGGCTGCTGTGCGGCTCTTCTAGGCGGATCGGGTAGTGATCTGCGTGGGCCAGGCAGTGTTCAAGGACCTGGCGTAGCTCGTCGCGTACAGCTTCATGCTCCTGTAGTGAGGCTAGGCCCTCCTGGTAGGACGAGTAACCACCGGCATTGTCCCAGAAGTTGAAGAACAGCATGCGGGCGAAGCTCTGCTCGATCGGACTCATGGCGTCGTAGATAGGTGCATCATCTGAAAGGAGACGCTGATACGCCTCGATGCGGTCACGATCGTCCACGTGGAGGAAAGACGAGATGCGCTTCAACAGGCCTAGCTCGCCATGAGGGGCCGCTTCCGGTAGCAGTTTCGCGCGGCGGAGAAGGCTGGTCCACGAGTTGCCGTTGCCGCCACGATAGATTTCCTTGATGTCTCGCCCGCTTTCTGTCAGATATGTAGACAGGTAGGGCTCGTCGTACTCCCTGACTTCGCGAGCAAGCGCATTGGCGTTGACGTTAAGTTGCTCCTTGATGTTCTTGATGATGGCTTGCTTGGCCTTGGGCTCCAGAATGATTTGGCAGGACGATGGCAGCGATGGGAAATCGTGCTCCAAGTTGTCCAGCAGGCGCTTCCTTGTGAGGTTCGTGAGCGCTCGAAATTGATTCTCGAAATGAAACTCTTTGCGGTGCTGGCCGATGAAGTCTAGAACGGTCAGAAACTCTTTATGGTCCGTGCGGCGCAGTCCGCGGCCGAGTTGCTGCAGGAACAGGGTCGCGCTTGCGGTGGGGCGGAGCAGCAGCAAAGTGTCTACATCGGGGATGTCGAGACCCTCATTGAACAGGTCAACAGAGAAGATCACTTGGATCTTTCCGGCCTTCAGGTCGCTTAGGGCTTCTTTTCGCTCATCGCGGTGGCTCGCGCCGGAGAGAGCGGTGGCCTTTATCCCAGCCTCTCGGAAGTAGTGGGCCATGAACTGCGCGTGAGAGACGGATACGCAGAATCCCAGGGCTCGCATACTTCCCAGGTCAGGAACCTTTTCCTTGACTGCTTCTACGACGAGTTGGGCTCTCTCACCGCTCTGCGTGAATATTTCACTGAGGGAGGCCAGATCGTAAGTGCCACGCTTCCACGCCACAGACCGCAGGTCAGTGTCATCGCTGATCCCGAAGTAACGGAAGGGGCTGAGGAGTTCGTTCTCTAGCGCCTCCCATAGGCGCATCTCTGCCGCGATGTGACCGTCAAAGAACTCATCCTGAACGTTCTTTCCGTCCATGCGCTCGGGGGTTGCGGTCAGGCCGAGAAGTTCCATCGGCGTGAAGTGATCGATGATCTTTCGGTATGTAGGGGAAGTGCTGTGGTGGAACTCGTCGATGACGATTACGTCAAAGTACTCTGGGGATATTCCCTCTAGCACTTGAGGGTTGAGAGATTGAACGCTCGCGAAGACATGTGACCACTTTTCAGGGCTGTCGCCACTGTGTAGTGATTCGCCGAACGTGGCATCATTAAGTACGCGTCGATATGTTTGCCGTGATTGATCCAGGATTTCCTTGCGGTGTGCGACGAAAAGAAGTCGCAGACTGCGTCCTGCTTCGCGGCACAGCTCCTGGTAGTCGAGCGCCGCCATCACCGTCTTGCCCGTTCCAGTCGCGGCAACCAGGAGGTTTCGGTGGCGGCCACGGACTGAGCGCTCTACTGCTAGACGCTCCAGCATGTCTTTCTGGTGCGGATAGGCAATCATTCCACGTTCAGCAGCTAGGCGATTGACCCAGTCACGGACACCGTCCAACGTTGCCACTGACTCCAGAAGGCTGTGTGCCGTGTGCACCCGTTCCTGCTCAGGCAGCTGCTGGAGTGCGCTGCGTATGGCCTCGGCAATGCGCCATGCGACGTCGCGAGGTGTCGACGCAGAACCGGTCAGGCCGTTGATGGTGGGCAAGTTGGCTGCATCGAGGCCCTTCAACTGGTCCTCGATGCGGAGCGCCACCAACTGCTCGTACAACCCAGAAGTGGCCTCGTTGGGCCCCAACGCCGCAGTCACGCCTCGTCCTCCCCAGGAAAGTGCCGCACGCGATATCACCTAGCGGGCGGTATGCCGAACCAGCCTATGGACTCGGTCGGCAGCAGGAGGATCTTTAACGTTGTGTCGGTGGGGCTAGTCAGAGGTCGTCCCGGTCAGGCGGAGGGAGCTCCGTGGCACGAGGCGTAAGTCTGGCCCGACCCGCACCAGCACACCCCACCCTTCTCCGGTGGCCAAGGGACCGCTCGGCCTCGGGCTGCCAGTGTCGTTGCGTACTGAGGGAGGAGGGACGGGTCCTCCGGGGATGTGGCTTCTGAGGCGGCGAAGGCTTCGTAGGAGGGGACTGTGCCTGTGACGATGCCGAGGTTCGGGGTGCCGGAGGTGGAGAGTTCGCGGAGGGAGGACTCTATGGTCGACAGGTGGGCCTCGTGGGACGGGTACTCCGAGGTCAGGGACGGGTATGCCGTCAGGAGTTCTGTCAGTTCCGCGGCCGGCCAGTGGAGGATTGCCACGGGGAACGGGCGGGACAGCGCCTCGCGGTAGGAGCCCAACTCCGCCTGGATGCGGGCGATTTCCGCGCGGAGTTCCGCGGGGTTCTCCGAGCCGAGGGACCAGGTCCGCTTCGGGTCGTGGAGTTCGTCCAGGGAGACGGAGGCCGTCGAGACGCGGTCCGCGAGCGCGTCCCACTCGTCGTGCTCCGCGCCCAGGAGGCGGCGTACGCGGTGGCGGCCGAAGAGGAGGGGGTGCGTCGCGTACGGGGGGTTCGTCGTGGTGGCGGGGATCAGGAGGGATGCCGCCTCTGTGAAGGTGGCCTGTGCCTGTTCCAGTTCGTCGTGTGCCTCCAGCGACTCCGCCACGATCACCCACGGTGCCGGGTCCCGGGGCGACGCCGTGCGGACTCCGTCGATGATCGCGCGGGCCTCGGCCTCGTGGCCGTACTCCCAGAGGTTCGAGGCCTTCAGCGCGCGGATCAGGAGCGGGGCGGACGCGGGGTGCGGCGCGGAGGGTGACAGGAGGCGGTCGTAGAGCGTCGTCGCGCGGTCGCGGGCGCCGGCCAGTTCGAGGTGGGCCGCGGCCTGGATGAGGAGCTGTTCGGCGTCCTCCGGATACAGGTCGGCCGTGCGTTCCAGGCGCGCGGCTTCGGCGATGTGGTCGACGTCGACGTGGTCGGCGGCAGCAGGCTTCTCGGGGCGCATACGGGACACGGTACTGCCGAGCGTGCCTCCCGCAGGAGGGTCGGGGCGGGGGCAGCGCTGAGTCGGTGCGGGGGCTGCTCCGGTTCGGCCATGGAATGTTGTCGGTGCAGCGCCTATCCTCCGGGCCGCCGGGGAACGTCGGCCTGCCGGGCAACGGCACCCCGCCGGGCCGGGCGGGGGCATCGGGCGGAGGAGGTCTTGTGCGTAGTCGCGTGCCCGTCGTTCAGCAAGGGGGCCGCCCCCGTCGCCCTCAGCAAGGGCGCCGCCCGCCTCGCCCCCTCGGCCTGCGGCTGCTCTGGAACGGCGCCGAAGTCGCCGTCACCCTCGGGCTCGTCCTGCTCCTCCTCGTCGCCCATCAGCTCTGGTGGACCAACCGGCAGGCCCGCGCCGCCGCCGAGCGGAAGGTCGAGGCCCTGGAGGAGGCGTGGGCCGCTTCCCCTGACGGGGAGCCTGGTCCGGCCGCCGGTTCCGGGCGGTCTTCGGGGTCCCCTCCCCGGGCCTCTTCGGAAGGTGGTGACCGACCATCGCCGCGTGACGGCCGCCCAGCCGCGGGGGCCACCGATGGGTCGACCGGCGCGTCCGAGCCCCGCTGGGACCAGGCCTACGCCGTCCTCCGCATCCCCCGCATCGGCATCCGCGTCCCCGTCGGCGAGGGCGTGAGCAAGGGGGCCGTGCTCAATCAGGGGTACGCCGGGCACTATCCCCGCACCGCCCAGCCCGGCCGGGCCGGGAACTTCGCTCTCGCCGGGCACCGCAACACCCACGGGGAGCCCTTCCGGTACATCAACCGGTTGCGGCGCGGGGACGAGATCGAGGTCCGGACCGCGGACGCCCGCTACACGTACGTCGTCGACAAGACCCTGGCGCGGACCTCCGCCCGCGACAGCGGTGTCATCCGGAGCGTGCCTCGTAGTGACGTGCGCGAGGGATACGGGTATCGCGACGCCGGGTACTACATCACGCTCACCACCTGCACCCCCGAGTACACCTCCAAATACCGGCTCGTCGTCTGGGGCAAGCTGCGGTCCATGCGGCCCGGGTAGGCCCAGGTAGGTCCGCGTAGGCCCGCGTAGGCCCGCGTAGGCCCGCGTAGGCCCGCGTAGGCCCGGATAGGGTCGGCTCTCGTGATCGCTCGCCGACCCCCGTCATACCTGTCCCGCCCCCATCTCCTCTGGCTCCTCGGACCCTTCGTGCTGTACCTCGGGGCCCTGCCCCTCGCCAACCGCGTCCGGCCCGTCGTCCTCGGGCTGCCCTTCCTCTTCTTCTGGCTCCTCTGCGCGACCCTCCTCACGCCGCTGTGCGTGTGGCTGGCCCACCGAGGGGATCGAAGGAAGGGCCGGCAGCAGAGGAAGGAACAGGCATGAGTGACGGAGCCGTCGCCACCCTCGTCTTCGGTGTCTTCATGGCCGGCACCGTCGCCCTCGGCCTCGCCGCCGTGCGCGGGCGCGGGCGGCAGGGCGGGATCGCCGAGTGGTCCGTGGGCGGGCGCAGCCTCGGGGCCGTGTTCATCTGGGTGCTGATGGCGGGGGAGGGCTACACCAGCTTCAGCTATCTGGGGGCGGCGGGCTGGGGGTACAACTACGGGGCGCCCGTGCTGTACGTCGTCGCGTACATGTCCTGCGGTTACGCCGTGGGGTACGTCGTCGGACCCATGCTGTGGGCCTACGCCCGGCGGCACGGGCTGGTCAGCATCTCCGACATGGTCGCCCACCGGTACGGGCGGCCCTGGCTCGGCGCGGGCGTCGCCCTGCTCGCCACCGTGTTCCTGCTGCCGTACATCCAGTTGCAGATCACCGGCATGGGCGTGGTCGTCTCCACCATTTCCTACGGTGCCATCAGCCTCAACTGGGCCTACTTCATCGGCTTCGCGGTCACGACCGGGTTCGTGGTGGTGAGCGGGCTGCGCGGCAGCGCCTGGGTGTCCGTGCTCAAGGACGTCCTCGTCGTGGGGACTCTTGCCTTCCTCGCCGTCTACGTACCCCTGCATTACTTCGACGGATACGGGCCGTTCCTCGACCGGGTCGTGAGCGAGAAGAGCGACTGGCTGACGTTGCCGGGGAGCGGAGGCAGTGCCTACGGAGAGGCGTGGTTCGCCACGACCTCGCTTCTCAACGCGCTCACCGTCGTCATCTTCCCCACCACCGTCGCCGGCTACCTCGGCGCCCGCAGCGCGGACGGGCTGCGGCGCAACGCCATCTGGCTGCCCGCCTACAACGTGCTGCTCTTCGTGCCCATGCTCCTCGGCATGGCCGCGCTCTTCGTCGTGCCGGGGCTCGTCGGCGCCGAGTCCAACCTCGCGCTCTTCAAGCTGGTCGTCGACTCGCTGCCCGCGTGGGCCGTGGGCGTGATCGGGGTCGCCGCCGCGCTCTCATCCATCGTGCCGATGGCCGTGTTCATGCTGGTCATCGGGACGATGTGGGGCAGCAGCGTGCTGTCGCTGCTGCCCCGGTGGCGTACTCCGCAGCGGCAGAAGCTCGCCTCGCAGGGCGTGGTCGTCGTCGCGGGCGCACTCGCCCTCGCCCTGACCTACGGGGCGCCCAACACCCTCGTACGGCTGTCTCTCATCTCTTACGAGGGGATGGCCCAGCTCGTACCGATGCTGCTGCTGGGTCTGGTGTGGCGGAAGTTGACCTTGGCGGGGGTGTTGAGCGGGCTCGTCGTGGGGGTCGGGATCGTGTGCGCACTCGTCTTCAGCGAGCACGACCCCGTCTTCGGGGTGAACGCGGGGATCGTCGCGCTCGCCGTCAATCTCGCCGTGGCGCTGACCGTGACGTACGTCGGTCCGGCCGGTCGTGTGGACGAGCGGCCGGACGCGGACGTGCTCGCGAGCGATCCGCTCGGCGACGAGGATGTTCTCAGCCCCGCCGTTCCCTCAGCAGCAGCACGATGACCGCGGCCAGCAGGCCGAGGCCCGCCGAGACCGCCATCGCCACGTCCGCGCCGTGCGCGAGGTCGTCCGTGGACGTCGACACCGCGATCATCAGCGCGACGCCCGCCGCCGAACCGATGTAGCGCGCCGTGTTGTTGGCGCCCGAGCCCATCGCGGCGCGCTCGGCCGGCACGGACTCGACCGCGAGCAGCGGGAGCGCGGCGTTCAGCAGGCCGCTGCCCACGCCCGAGAGGACGAGGCCCGGCAGCAGCCGGAGCCAGGAGCCGCCCCCGGCCGCGCCGAGCATCGTCAGGACGGCGACGGCGTGCAGGGCAAAGCCGACGGCCAGCTGGTGGCGGGGAGAGATCCGGCCCGCGAGACGCCTGGCCTGCAGCGCCGCCACGAAGGACGTGCCGGACCAGATCACGAACAGCCAGGCCGCGTGCATCGTCGACAGGCCCAGCGTGTGCTGGAGCAGGGTCGGCAGGTAGCTGAAGAGGGCGATCACGGAGAAGCCCGTGAACAGGCCGCCCGTCGTCGAGGCCAGGAAGAGCGGGCGGCGCAGCAGGCCGAGGTCGAGCATCGGGTTCCTGCCGCGGCGCTCCACGGCCACGAACGCGGCTAGCAGGGCGACCGTCGCGGCGAGGAGCGCGCCCACCGGCGCGCGCAGCCAGCCGTCCCTGCCGAGGGTGAGCGCGGCCACCAGGGAGGTCAGGGCGAGGCCGAGCGCCGACGCGCCCGCCAGGTCCGGGCGGCCGGGGTGCGCGGCGCGGGATTCCGTCACGGCCCGCGGGACGAAGGCGGCGACCACGAGTGCGGCGAGGCCGAGCACCGCGTACGCCCAGCGCCAGCCGTCCGGGCCCACGCTCGCGATGCCGCCCGCGACGGGCGGGCCCGCGGCGATGCCGCCGCTGACGAACGCGCCCCAGATGCCGGTCGCCCTGATCCGGCCGGGCCCCGCGGGGAACGCGTGCACGAGCAGGCCGAGGCTGCTCGCGAGGATCGCCGCGCTCGCCGCGCCCTGGGCGACGCGGGCCAGCGTGAACAGCCAGGTCGAATCGGCGAGCGCGGCGAGTGCGGTGGTGATGCCGAGCGCGACGGTGCCGGAGAGGAAGATCCGGCGCCTGCCGTGGTCGTCGGCGAGGCTCCCCGCGACCAGGAGCACGGCGGCGAGGCCGAGCGGTGTGCCGTTGAGCAGCCAGGCCTGGGCGGAGAGCGGGGTGTGCAGGGCGGCGGCCGTGTCGGGGAGCGTGATCATCGGCGCGGTGTACGTCATGAGGGCCACGGCGGTGGCGGCGCTGGTGACGGCGAGCGTGGCGGCGGCGCGCGGCGCGGTGGGCGTGCGGGCGCCGGGTGGCGGAGCGGTGGCGGTCGACGGAGCGGTGGCGGTCGAGGGAGCGGTGGTCGGCGTGTGGACGAGCCGGGTGGACATGGGTCAGCCCTTCGAGGTTCAGTCAATGAACTCGGTGAGGTGAGTGACCGTAGCATCCGAAGTTCGTTCACTGAACCTCGTATGGGAAAAGTGGTTAGAGTGGGGCCATGGCTCTCGGCAAGGACTACGCGGCGCAGGAGTGCTCGATCGCCCGCGCGCTGGAGGTGGTCGGCGAGCGCTGGACGCTGCTCGTCGTCCGCGACGCCCTCTACGGAGTGCGGCGGTACAACGACTTCCTCGTCCACCTCGGCATCCCGCGCGCCGTCCTCGCCGCGCGCCTCCAGGCGCTCGTCGCCGCCGGGGTCCTCGACAAGCGGCCGTGCGCCGAGGCGCCAAGACGGCACGAGTACGTGCTCACGGAGCGCGGCGAGGCCCTGTGGCCCGCGCTGCGCGCACTCGGCCTGTGGGGGCGCGACCACATCCCCGGCACCGCGCCGCTGCGGTACTTCCGGCACGCGCGGTGCGGCACGGAACTGGGCCTCGTGGGGGACTGCCCGGCCTGCGGCGGGCCCGTCCCCCTCGCGGACGTCGAGATGCTGCCCGGCCCCGGACTCGATCCGGAGCCGGCGGATCCGGTCAGCCGGGCGCTCGCCCGGCCCCGCAGGCTCCTTCAGCCGGTCGACCTCGATCCTGTATAAACGGCAGTACCGCTGAACGGCAGTACGACAGATGTGAGGAGGGGGGACATGCGCGACGTGATCCGTGGCTGGAAAGCAGCCGCACGCCCCGCCCTGCTCCTCCTGTTCCTCCTTGTCGAGGTCGTCCTCCTCGACACCGGCGGCCTCGCCTCCGCCGTCGCGCTCGCCGCGACCGCCGCCGCGGGCTCCGCGCTCGCCGCCTGCTCCGTGATCGCCGCGCGCTGCGCGCCCGCCGTGCCCCGCACCAGAGTGCGCACGGCCATCCGCGACCGCGAGATGCGCACCGCCTTCCTGCCGCAACGCGACCCCGACGCCCGGGGCCGCAGGCGCCCCCGAGCACCCGGCCGTCTCCTCCTGACGGCCGCGTAGGGGATCCCGCACCACAGCAACAGCCCCTGCCCCGACCCTTCGTGGGCCGTCACGCCGACGCGACGTCTTCCGTCGCTTTCTCCTTCCGGCACGACGGAACCCCTCGGAGGGCTTCTCCATGTCCGATCTCATGTCCGCGTTCATGTCCCTGTTCGCCGACCTGGTCGAGCACATCGCCGACCTGCTCGACCCGTTCTTCCACGGCTCGGCGACCGCCGCCGCGATCGTCCTGTTCACCGCCTGCGTACGACTCCTCGTACACCCGCTGTCGCGCGCCGCGGCCCGCGGGCAGAAGGCGCGCGCCAAGCTGTCGCCGCAGATCGCGGAGTTGCGCAGGAAGCACGCCAAGAACCCCGAGAAGCTCCAGCGGGCCGTCCTGGAACTGCACAGGAAGGAGCAGGTGTCGCCGCTCTCCGGCTGCCTGCCGAGCCTCTTCCAGCTGCCGGCCTTCTTCCTCCTCTACCACCTCTTCTCCAGCTCCCGCATCGGCGGCGAGGCGAACGCGCTGCTCGGCCACACCCTCTTCGCCGCGCCGCTCGGCGGCCGGTGGACGGACGCGCTGGCCGACGGCGGGTTCTTCGGGGCGCAGGGCCTCGTCTACGTGGCGCTGTTCGCGGTCGTCGCCGCCGTCGCCACCTTCAACTACCGGCGTACCAAGGCGCAGATGAGCGCGAATCCGCTGCCGCAGGGGCAGGCCGGGGACCAGCAGGTGCCCGGCATGGGCGCGATCACGAAGGTGATGCCGCTGATGTCGTTCATGACTCTGTTCACGGTGGCCGTGGTGCCGCTGGCCGCCGCGCTGTACGTGGTGACCAGTACGACGTGGAGCGCGGTCGAGCGGGCGGTGCTGTACCGGGACATGCCGGGCGGAGCGGGAGCGCTGGCTACCGCCGGGTAACGGTCCAGTACGTGAACCGGGTATTGCATACGGCACAGGGACCTTGGAGGATCGACCAATCCTCCGATGGCCGCACCCCATCGGCCGGGCCACGCTCGACCAAGGGAGACTGACCATGAAACTGCTGCGAGTCGGTACGGCGGGGGCGGAGCGCCCCGCGCTGCTGGACGCCGACGGGACCCTCAGGGACCTGTCCGGCGTGGTCGCCGACCTCGACGGCACCGTGCTCGCCGACGCGGCGGCGCTCGACCGGATCAGGGCCGCCGCCGACGCGGGCGACCTGCCCGTACTCGCGGCCGAGGGGCTCCGCGTCGGACCGCCGGTGGCGCGGATCGGCAAGGTCGTGTGCATCGGCCTCAACTACCACGACCACGCCCGGGAGACCGGCGCCGAGCCGCCCGCCGAACCCGTCGTCTTCTTCAAGGCGGCCGACACGGTGGTCGGCCCCGACGACACCGTCCTGGTGCCGCGCCGCTCGGTCAAGACGGACTGGGAGGTCGAGCTCGCCGTGGTCATCGGACGTACGGCGCGCTATCTGGAGTCGCACGAGGAGGCGCTGGCGCACGTCGCGGGGTACGCGGTGGCGCACGACGTCTCGGAGCGGGAGTTCCAGATCGAGCGGGGCGGCACCTGGGACAAGGGCAAGAACTGCGAGACGTTCAACCCGCTGGGCCCCTGGCTGGTCACCGCCGACGAGGTGCCGGACCCACAGGCCCTCTCCCTGAAGCTCTGGGTCAACGGCGAACTGAAGCAGGACGGCACGACCGCCGACCAGATCTTCCCGGTCGCCGAAGTGGTGCGGTACGTGAGCCAGTTCATGACGCTGTACCCGGGCGACGTCATCAACACGGGTACGCCCGCGGGGGTTGCGATGGGACAGCCCGAGCCGAAGCCGTACCTGCGGGCGGGCGATGTGGTGGAGCTGGAGATCGAGGGACTCGGGCGGCAGCGGCAGGAGTTGAAGGACGCGTAGCCCGTCCGGAACGCGCAGCCCCCCCGCCCGCACGCAGGGCCGGCGTTCCCGGTTCGCCGGGGGCGCCGGCGCGCCATGATGACGCCATGGGACTGACTCCGGCCGAAGCGGCGCTCACCGGCACGGCGTTCGGTGCCCTGGCCACGTTCTCCAGCGCGTGGCTCATTCAGCGGGCCACGACCAGACGCGAGCGCGAGAACCGCGTGTGGGACCGGCGGATGGCCGTCTACGACGAAGTGATGATCGTCGTCAGACGGATGGCCGACCTCAGGGAGGCCGTCCGGCGGACCGGCACCTTCCCCGAACGGCGGTCCGGTGAGACGGTCCCCACCGACGACATGTCCCCGCTCCTCGCCCGCCTGGAGATCTACGGCAGCGACGAGCTGCTCGCCGCCTGCAAGCACGCCTTCGCGGCCCGCAGGCGATGGAAACTCGCCTGGGGAAAATGGCACACCCAGCGCGAGAACAACCCCCGGATCAGCGACAACGACGCATTCTGGGTCGAGTTCAAGAAGGCCGTGAAGAAGTCACGGAAAGCCGACCGCAAGGTCCTTTCGCTGCTGCGCGCGGAGGTCCATCCCGAACGGATCTCCGCGAGACGCAAGATGTTGATGCGGCTGAAGCGGTTCAGGCTGCCGAATCCACGGCGCGGACGCTCGATCGACCCCTGAGTGATCCCTGGCCACCCGCCGGCCGAATATTCCAAGAGATGTGCCACAGGCCCATTCCACGGCAACCGATTCTGGCTACCATGGCGTCTTCCGGGTGAAAGCGGGAGTTCGCTCAGGGGTGGCGGGGGTTCGCTCAGGGGTCTCGCTCAGGGGTCCGGACGGGGGGCTGGTCCGCGGTGTACGACGAGCACTTCATCGAGATCTTCCGGAGCGGCTGCCGCCAGGGCGGCGAATGCCGACGGGGGGACGACTGCCGGCGGGACGAAGGCCTCGGTCAGGACGAGAGCTGCCGTCGGGGCTCGGGCGTGCGGCTCACCCGGGAGTTCGCCCTCACCGCCGCGCACTGCCTCAAGGCCCGCGAGCTCAAGGGCCTCGACCCGGTCATGCTCCGGCTCTCCGACGGCAAGCAGGTCACGGGCGCGGTCCTCGACTACGACCGGCGGTCCGACCTCGCCCTGCTCAACCTCAGCTTCGCCGAGGGCGAGGACGTCCAGCTCCCGGGAGTCTGCTTCGACGACGCCCGCCGCGACGAGCTGTGGAAGGCGACCCACCAGCCCCCGGAGACCGACGACGTCCTGACGGGCATCGTGGCCGACGTCTCCTACGAGTACGGCGAGCCCCAGAAGGGCGTGAAGATCTGCGCCCTGCGCCTCAACTGCCACGCCAGCCTCGAGGACTACGGGATGTACGCGGGCAGCCCGGTGGAGCGCGGCGACCCCTACCGCCCGACGGCGGTACTGGGACTCATCGTCGAGCGGCGCGCGGCGGCCGGCACGGCGGGCGACACGGTCTACGCCGGCACGATCCGCGAGGCCGTCCGGCAGTTCGACCGCTTCCGGTTCCGGATCGAGGACCTGGCGAGGGACCAGTGGCCCCTGGCCGTCCGGCCCTACTCGGTGGAGGCGACCGAGACGGAGCAGAAGCTCCGGGTCAGTGCCGCCGTGGCCGAGGCCCTCAAGAAAGCGGGCCACGACTCCGTGGTGGCAGTGCACTGGATACGCCGCTGACCCAGCAACCGGCACGTGGGCCGGCGACCTCCTGGGAGGGGACCATGACGACGATGCGGTACCTCGACGACGCCATAGCCGTCGCCGAAGAGATGCTCCTGGCCCCCGCCGGGCCGCGACGGCAGGACAAGGGCCGCCTCGCGGCCTATGTGAAGCACGTCCGCAGGCCCGATCCCTCCGACACGTCACAGCAGTTACGGGCGGGACAGCTCATCCACCTGGCCAAGCTGCTGAGCGCCCTCGGCATGAAGACGCTGTCCCTGTCGGTGGCCGACATGACGCTGCGGCACATGGAGATAGTGGAGGCGGACCGCGAGGTGTACGCGGCGTCCGTCTGGAACGAGCTGGGCTCGCTGCTCGCCGAGCACGGCGAACTGGAAAGGGCGCGGCTCGTCCTCGGCCGCGCGCTGAGCAGGGCCGAGCGGGGCAGCGAGGTCCCCGAGCGGGGCCGCATCCTCGCCAACCTGAGCGCCGTCAGCCTGCGCAGGGGCGACCTGGGGGACGCCGACTTCTGGGCGGAGAAGGCGCTGGAGGAGATGGACACGCGGCCGGGCGACGACCCCGATGCCCGGCTGACGGCGGACCTGGTGCGGCTGGAGGTCGCCAGGTCGGGCAAGGACATCGACCGGATCCACGACACCCTGCAGAAGTTCGACCGGTCGGCGGAGCACTCCATCGCCCTCAAGGGCGGCGACCACCCCGCGGCCATCGCCGCCCGGCGCGCCCTCGCCACGGCGACGTTCGAGGCGGCCGCGGCCGCGCACGACGTGGAGCTCAGCGAGCGGCAGCTGGGCGAGCTGGAGATCGTGAAGCTGAACGCGTCGGCGTTCCTGGGGGCGACCCACCGCGAGACCATCGTGGCCCAGGCGGCCCTGGCCGTCGCGGAGTTCGAGGCGGCGAGCGGCGGCTCGGGGAGTCTGCTGCGCCGGCGGCGGGCCGTGGTGCTGCTGGAGAGCGCCGAGGAGATGGCCGTGGAGGCGCTCGGCAGGGAGCACGCCCAGACCCTCGCGATCCGGGAGGCGCTCGCGCACTTACGGGCGGCCACGGTGCAGACGGACGATCTGCCGTACCGGATCGACCGCACGTACACCCCGCAGGAGAACGACGTACGCAACACCGCCAAGAAGAAGGCGATCGACGCGGAGCGGAACGTGATCCGGCTGACCGCGCACGCGGGCGCCTCCTATTTCCTCGCCGACCTGGACATCTTCTACTGGCAGATTCATCGCGCCCTGGAGCGCGGCACCTATTTCCACGTGATTCTGAGCAGTCCTTGGAACAATCTCGCGATCTTCATGCAGCACAGCGCGGACTCGGAGCCGGTGAGTCATCAGAACATCGTGGACCGGGTGCGGGCGAGCACGTATTACCAGGAGACGTTCCTGCCGGTCATCGCCTCCTATCAGGACCTGCGCGACCGATTCCCCGATCACATCGAACTGAAGCTGACGCCCACCGACATATCCGGCTCGACGCTGCTCACGTCGGAGGCGGGATTCTTCGAGCCGTACATCACGATGAATCCGCTGCAGCGCACCCGCAGGGGCCTGAGCGTCTTCGAGCACCAGTTCCTGAAGGACAGCAAGTACTACGAGGACAGCCTGGCGGCGTTCCGTACGCAGTGGGAACTGACCAGCACGTGGGAGCAGTTCGGCATGCACGAGGAGAAGCACAAGGAGAGGCTGCGCGCGCTGATGACGACACAGTCCGACGACCGGTGGAGCAAGAGCCAGGAATAGGGATGCCCCGGCAGGTCAGGGGCAGTGCACCGCGCCGTCCCTGATGCTTCTGAGGACACCCGCGGAGCCGACGAAGAGCGCATCGGGCAGCGCGTCCAGGGGCCAGAACTGCCAGCGCAGACAGCGGTCCGGTTCGCGTACGAGGATGTCGCCGGTGTAGTCGACGACCTCGACGCCGACCTGCATGTGGTGGTTGGCCGCCGGGTCCGGGTCGGTCACGCAGGCGACCCGCAGGTCCAGGGCGTGGATGCCGGTCTCCTCCGCCAGCTCCCTGCGGGCGGCGTCCGTCAGGGACTCGCCGACCTCCAGATGGCCGCCGGGCAGGCCCCAGGTGCCCGCGCCGAAACAGTTGGCCCGCAGACCGAGCAGGACGTCACCGCCGAGGCGGACGATCGCCTGGACACCTACGCGTACATGCGCTGTCATCGGGAGCTCCTCACAGGGCCGGCGTGCCGTCCGGGTCCGGATAGGTGCCGGCGAAGTTCTCGACGTTCCGGGCAGGGGTGATCAGCTCGGCGGGCCGGAGCGTGCGGTCGGCGAGCTTCTCGAAGAGATTCCCGATCCTCCGTTCCTCACCCTCGTCGACGACGACGATCTCGCAGTCCGGATCGATGAAGAAGTAGCTGCCGGTGCGGGTCGAGTTGCGGTACACCCGCAAGGTCACCCCGCGCCGCCGCGCGGCCTCCTCGCACTCCGCGACGACGTCCTCGAACTCCGCGTCGCCGATGGAGAGCCAGTCCCGGTTGTCCGCGCCGTAGTTGGTCTCGGACATCTGGTAGACCTTCCACACGTCGGGCAGCGAGGTCTCGTCCTCGATCAGGTCCAGGACGTGCGGCGCGCCCTTCACGTTGAGGCGCGTGACGACCGTGCCCAGCTTCACCCGGACGTGCGCGTGGTTCTTGCGCACTTCCCTCAGCAGGCCGAGCACCCTCTCGCGGTGCGGTGCCGGGCTGCCGGTGCGCAGCAGGCCGTGCTCCGCCGCGTCCTTGGACTCCAGTGGCAGGGCGAGCCACGAGAGGTGGGGGAGGATGCGCTGCATGGACTTCAGCGGGGCGAGGCCGTTGGTGCTGAGGACGACGCGGGGCGGCCGCCCGGACGGCAGTGGGCGGCTCAACTCCTCGGCCAGTTCGGGGAGGTAGGGCAGCAGTGTCGGTTCTCCACCGGAGATGACGACGCCTCGCACGCCCGAGTCCCGGAGGACGGAGGCGATCCGCAGCGCCGTTTCCCGGGGCATCGAGGGGACCTCGTGGCGGGGGCCGAAGCAGAAGGGGCAGCTGAGGTTGCAACGCCCGATGGGACGCAGGTCTACAAACGCGGGCAGTTGCATGGACGGACACTATGGGGTCCGTGGGGCCCCGGAGTATCGCTTCCCCTCATTCAAGCGAGTGGTTTTCACTCGTTGCGCTGAACAATCCCGGTTCGGGCTGCGAGGAACCGTTCCGGCGGTGACGAACCGTACCGTTCAGGCTGCGGTGAACCGCTCCAACGCCTCCACCACCAGCGCGTGGTCCTCCACCTGAGGCAGCCCCGACACCACCACCGTGCCGATCACCCCCGCGCCCTCCACCGCGATCGGGAACGCGCCGCCGTGGGCCGCGTACACGTCGGGGTCGAGGCGGGAGGAGTCCTCGAACGTCGTGCCCTTGGCGCGGAAGCGGGAGCCGACCAGGTAGGAGGAGCAGCCGTAGCGCTCCACGACGCGGCGCTTGCGGTCGATCCAGGCGTCGTTGTCCGGGGTGGAGCCGGGCAGCGCCGCGTGGAAGAGCTGCTGGCCGCCGCGCCGGATGTCGATCGCCACGGGGGCGCGGCGCTCGCGGGCCAGCTCCACCAGGAGCGTGCCGAGCGCCCACGCGTCGTCGTACGTGAAGTGGGGGAGGACCAGGCGGCGCTCCTGCGCCTCCAGCTCGTCGATGCTCGGCGGGGTCACCTCGTGCGCGGTCACAGTGTCACCGCCACGCCGTCGCGGGCCGAGCGGCGGGCCGCCTCGAGGACGTCCAGGGCAGCGGCGGCCTCGTGCGCGGTGACGGGGTTCTCGCCGGTGCCGTGCAGGGCGTTCGCCACCGCTTCGTAGTACGCGGGGTAGTCGCCCGGCAGGGTCGGCAGCGGGCGGCCGCCGCCGGTCAGCGGGGACTCGCCGGAGCCGACCGTCCCCCACATCGACTCCGGCTCCACGCCCCACGGGTCATCCGTGGCCGGGCGCCTGCCGTCGCGCAGGGCCGCCTCCTGCGGGTCCAGGCCGTACTTCACATAGCCCGCCTGCGAGCCGAGGACCCGGAAGCGCGGGCCGAGCTGGGCGGTGGTGGCGCTCACATAGAGGTGCGAGCGGACGCCGTTCGCGTGGGTGAGTGCGAGGAACGTGTCGTCGTCGGCCTCCGCGCCCGGGCGCCGGACGTCCGACTCGGCGTACACGCTCACGACCGGGCCGAAGAGCACCAGGGCCTGGTCGACGACGTGGCTGCCCAGGTCGTAGAGGAGACCGCCGATCTCCTCCGGGTTGCCGGACTCGCGCCAGCCGCCCTTCGGCTTCGGGCGCCACCGCTCGAAACGGGACTCGAAGCGCCATACGTCGCCGAGGTCGCCGTCGGCGAGCAGCTTGCGCAGGGTGCGGAAGTCGTTGTCCCAGCGGCGGTTCTGGAAGACGGAGAGGAGCAGTCCGCGCTCGTCGGCGAGGGCCGCGAGCCCGCGCGCCTCGGCGGCCGTGCCCGCGACCGGCTTGTCCACGACGGCCGGCAGGCCCGCCTTCAGGGCGGCGGTGGCCAGCGCCACGTGCGTCTTGTTCGGCGACGCGATGACGATCAGGTCGAGCTCGTCCGCCCGCTCCCACAGCTCGTCGGCCGAGGCCGCGCAGCGCAGGCCGTCGCCGAACTCGGCGCGGGCCTGCGCCTGCCGCTCGGGGTTCGACGTCACGACCGTGTCGAGGACGAGGCCCTCGGTGGCGGCGATCAGCGGGGCGTGGAAGACGGAACCCGCGAGGCCGTACCCGACGAGGCCGACGCGGAGGGGAGCACGCGTGCCTGTGCTCGTCTCAGTACCAGTACCTGTGCCAGTCATGTCCTCCACTTAAGCAACGGTGTTGCCAAAGTGCAAGCGGGCGGGACAATGGGCAGGTGAAGTCGTACGTGAACAGGGTGAACCCCGGAGTGAACCTCCCCGCCGTGCGCGGGCACAACGCCGCGCTCGTGCTCGATCTGCTGCGCGCCGCGGGCGACGAGGGCATCAGCCGACTGGAGCTCGCCGAGCGCACCGGGCTCACTCCGCAGGCCGTCAGCAAGATCACCGCGAGGCTGCGGGCCGAGGGTCTGGCCGCGGAGGCGGGCCGCCGCGCCTCGACGGGCGGCAAGCCCCGCACGGTGCTGCGCCTCGTCCCCGGCGCGGGCCACGCGGTCGGCCTCCACCTGGACCGCGACGAGCTGACGGCGGTCCTCGTAGACCTCACCGGCACAGTGGTCGCCGAACGCCGCGCCCCACTCGCCTTCCGCGCGGGCGCGGAGGCGGTGGTGGAGGTGGCGGTGGGGGAGGTGCGGGGGTTGCTCGCCGGGGGCGGCGGCATCGGTGCCGGTGCCGGTGCCGGTGGCAGTGGCACCGGCGGTGGCGGTGGTGGTGACGGCGTCGGTGGCGCCGGTGGCGCCGGTGGGGGTGTCGTGTCCGTCTCCGGGGTCGGGGTCGCGTTGCCCGGGCCGCTCGACCACGCGGCGGGGGTGCTGCACCGGGTCACCGGGTTCCCGGAGTGGGACGGGTTCGCGCTGCGGGACGTGCTGTCGGGGCGGCTCGGGCTGCCCGTCGTGGTCGACAAGGACACCAACGCCGCGGCTCTCGGCCTCGCTCTCGCGGGTGCCGCCGACTCCTTCGCGTACCTCCATCTGGGTACGGGGCTCGGCGCCGGGCTCGTGCTTGGCGGCGCCCTGCACCGCGGGGCCCGTACCGGCGCGGGCGAGTTCGGCCACCAGGTGCTCCAGCTGGACGGGCCGCCCTGCGAGTGCGGGGACCGGGGCTGCGTGGAGGCGCTCTGCCTCGCAGCCGTCGCCCGGGGCGACCTGGACGAGGCGGCGCGGGTGCTCGGCACGGCCGCCGGCAATCTCGTCGGCCTCCTCGACATCGACCACGTCCTCCTCGGCGGACGGACCGTCTTCGCGGCGGGTGACCTTTTCGTACGGGGAGTGGGCGCCGTCGTCGCCGAGCGCGTCCGACGCGGGGGCGGGACCCTCCGGGTGCCGGTGAGCCTCGCGCCCGGCGGGGAGCGGGGGGTGGCGGAAGGCGCGGCACAGCTCGTCCTCGCACCGCTCTTCGGGCGGGCTGAGGTGGCTTTTCCGGTGCGTTGAGGGCGGGTTGGCGGTTGGTAGGTGTCACGGCCGGGAGTTATGCGTGGGGTTGGGGATCTCGCCTGAACGGGGGGCTTGGGTGGGCCGGTCGGTCCTGTCCGGCGCTGGTGGGGTGGCCGCGCCGCACACGCATGGCAGGGTCAGAAGCGGGAGCGGTTCCGGGGCGGCGCGGTGTGGCGTCGGCTGGTGGTCCGGTGTCGTCCGGCGGTCGGTCCGGTGCCGCCCGGCGGTCCGGTCCGGTCTGGTCCGGTGCCGTCGGCGCCGTCCGGTGGTCCGGCTCGGTGCGGTCCGGTGCCGTCCGGCGGTCCGGTGGTCCGGTGTGGTCCGGTCCCGTGCGGTCCGGTGCCGTCCGGTGGTCCGGTCCGGTCTGGTCCGATGCGGTGAGGTCCGGTGGTCCGGGCCGTCCGGTGGTTCGGCCCGGCCCGGACCACCGGACGGCCCGGTCTGGTGCCGTCCGGCGGTCGGTCCGGTGGTCTGGTGCCGTCCGGTGGGCCGGCGCGGTCCGGTCCGGCCATGTCGGCTGCCGACCCCTGGGCCTCCGCTCCCCGTCCCCTGTCCGTCCACGTCGTCAGCCGGCCCCCGAGTCTCCGCTTTCATCCCCAGTCCGTCCGCGAAGTCCGCCAGTTCCTGCACGTTCGCCTTCGTCCCTCGTCCGTCCGTGTTGTCTGCCGGCCCCGAGTCTCCGCCCCCGTCCCTCGTCCGTCCCGTGTCGTCTGGCGGCTCCTGAGCCTGAGCCTCAGCCTCCCGTCCGACCGCTTGTCCCGTTGGCTGCCGAGTCTCCGCCTCCGTCCTCCGTCCGTCCGCCTGGTCAGCCAGCTCCCGAGCCTCCGTCTCCGTCCCCCGTCCGTCCGCCTCCCCAGTTGTTCGTACGCCCTGTCCCCGTCCCTCGTCCCCTGCCCCCGCGTCCCCCACCCGTCCCCATCTCCCTTCGCCAGCCGGCGCCGAGTAAAGGTCTTTCATGGGCTTCCGCAGTTCTCTCGCCTTCGGTGGCACCGCCGTGGTCGTCGCAGCCGCCGCTCTCGTGTCCGCCGTGCCCGGTGTGGCCGTGGAGGGGGGCGCGCGGGCTGGTGGCGGGGCGGGGTGTGTGGCGGCAGGGGGCTCGGTCCGGGATTCTTGCGCTGCCGCCCCCGGGGAGTCCGGGGTCCGTGTGGCCCAGAAGCGGGAGCGGGAGCGGGACCGGGAGCGGGGGCGGGGACCGGAGGAGGTCCGGGGTGGCGCCGGGTGGCGGCCCAGCTGTGTGGATGAGGAGCGTGTCGACTTTCCCATCGACACCCGTATTCGCCGGGGGCCCGCCGACTATGAACCCGGTGGCGGTCACGAGGAGTGGACCGTCGACCTCACCAACGCCACCGACGAACCCTGCGGCAACATCCACCCCATCCTCGTCCTGGTCGACGAGCAGCGGACGCTGACGGCCCGGCAGGTGCGGCTGCGGTTCGACGACGGGACGCGTTGGCGGGACGTCGCGTTCGAGCGGACCGGGCAGGGCGAGCACGTCGGTGTCTTCGACGACGGCTTCGCCGGCTTCACGGTCGCGCCCGGCCGTACCGTCACCGTCAAGGTCCGGCTCGCCTTCACCGCCGACGCCGGGCCCAACCACGTCGTGGCGTCCGCCGCCGTGGTGCAGCGCAGAGGCGGCGACGGCGACTGGGTCGGCGCCTCCAACGACTACCCCTTCGACCTCGTCCCCGTCGCATCCGCGGAACGGGACGCCGAGCCGCCCGCCGGCCTGCGCGCCGAACTCGCCGAGACCGGCCGGCACGTCCCGCTCGCCACGCGCATCGCCGCCGCCGGAGCCGTCGTCCTCGTCGGGTGCGGCGTCCTCGCCCTGTGGGGCGCCCGCCGCCTGCGGGCCCGGTCGCGCTGAACGCGGGCACGGGCACAGGCAGGCTCCGGCGCCTCCGTTCACGTACATCTGCGAACATCCCCGGGTGGACAACCCGAACACCGCGCACCACCCCGCCCACCTGCTCGACCAGGCGCCGGGCGCTCCCATCCGCTCCGGCATCCCCGAGCACGGCCGCATCCCGAAGTACTACGCCGTGAAGGCCAGGATCGCCGCGCTCATCGAGGAGTTGGGGGACGGACGGCCGCTGCCGACCGAGCGGGACCTCGCCGAGCGGTACGAAGTGGCGCGCGAGACCGTGCGGCAGGCGTTGCGCGAGCTGCTTCTGGAGGGGCGGCTGCGCAGGCAGGGGCGCGGCACCGTCGTGGCGGGGCCGAAGCTGGAGCAGCCGCTGTCGCTCGCGAGTTACACCGAGGGCGTGCGGCGGCAGGGGCGTACCCCCGGACGCAACCTCATCTCCCTCGACCGGTTCCCGTGCCCGGCCGCCCTCGCCCGCGAGATCGGCGCCGACGTGGGCGAGCCCGTCTGGCACATGGAGCGCGTGCTGCTCGCCGACGACGAGCGGGTGGGGCTGGAGAGCACGTACGTCTCCGTGGCGCGGGTGCCCCGGCTCGACGCGGACTTCGAGCCCGACTCCTCCTTCTACGCCTATCTGCGCGACAGCCTCGGCATCTCCTTCGGGGACGCCGACGAGCGGATCGAGACGGTCCTCGCCACCCCGCGCGAGGCCCTGCTCATCGGGACGCCGCCCGCGCTGCCCATGCTGCTGATCCACCGGCTGTCGCGGGACACCTCGGGCCGCCCGCTGGAGCGGGTGCGCACCCTCTACCGAGGTGACCGGTTCTCGTTCACCACGCGTCTCGGCTGAAGCGGCCGCCCCGCGAACCACCTCAGCCACATAATGGAAACGCGCATAACGGAAACGTAACGGGTCTAGGCCAAGCTTGGGTGGCCGTTCACCGTCCCGTTGCCGTCCGGCCCCGCGCGGGACACCGGTCCCCAGGAGCGTTGCCGCCGTGAGAGTCATCGTCGTAGGAGCCGGCGTGGTGGGAACCATGCACGCCTGGCACGCAGTGGAACGCGGCCACGAGGTCGTACAGATCGAGCGCGAGGGCGAGGCCCGCGGGGCGTCCCTGCGCAACTTCGGGCAGATATGGGTGAGCGGCCGGGCGGGCGGCGAGGAACTCGACACCGCCCTGCGCGCCCGCGAGCTGTGGGAGCACATCGGCGCACGCGTGCCGGGCCTCGGCTTCCGGGCCAACGGCTCCCTCACCCTCGTGCGCAACGAACACGAGCGCGCCGTCGCCGAGGCCGCCCTTGCCCGGCCGGACGCGGCGGCCCGCGGCTACAAGCTGCTGGGCGCCGACGAGGCGCGTGCCCTCAACCCGGCCCTGCGCGGCGGGTTCAGCGCCGCCCTGTGGTGCGAGCGGGACGCGGCCGTGGAGCCGCGCACCGCTCAACTCCGGCTGCGCGAGGCCCTCCTGGCCTCCCCGCGCTACACCTTCCTGCCCGGGCGTGAGGTGCGCGAGGTCGTCGGCGAGAGCGCGGTCCGCGACGACCACGGCGACGTGCACACCGGTGACGCCGTCGTCCTCGCCACCGGTGCCTGGCTCGGCGGCCTCGTCCGCGAGCTGGCGGGACCCGACCTGCCCGTGCGCCGCGTACGCCTGCAGATGATGCAGACCGAGCCCCTCGGCGAACCGCTCACCACCTCCGTCGCCGACGCCGACAGCTTCCGCTACTACCCGGCGTACAAGTCGCCGGCACTCGACGCGCTCAACGCCGGCCAGGCCCAGACGCCGACCGCCGCCGAGCACAAGATGCAGCTGCTCATGGTGCAGCGCGCGGACGGCGGCCTGACCATCGGCGACACCCACGAGTACGAGCACCCCTTCGCCTTCGACACCGTCGAGGAGCCCTACGACCACCTCACCGAGGTCGTCGAGGGCTTCCTCGGCCGCCCGCTGCCGAAGATCCGGCGGCGCTGGGCCGGGGTGTACGCGCAGTGCGTCGACACGAGCCGCGTCGTGCACCGGCAGCGGGTGCGCGACGGCGTGTGGCTGGTCACCGGGCCCGGCGGGCGCGGCATGACCTGCTCGCCCGCGATCGCCGAGCGGACCGCCGACGAACTGGGATGGTGAGGGAATTGACCGCGAACGAACACATCGGCCTGGTCGTGCTCGACATGGCCGGCACCACCGTCGCCGACGGCGGCCTCGTCGAACAGGCCTTCGCCGCCGCCGCGCGGGAGCTCGGCGTCGAACCGGACTCCGCGGACCACGCCGCGAAACTGGAGTACGTCCGCGCCACGATGGGCGAGTCCAAGATCTCCGTCTTCCGGCACCTGTTCGGCGAGGAGAAGCTCGCACAGCAGGCGAACATCGCCTTCGAGAAGGCGTACGGGACGCTGGTCGACGGCGGCCGCATCGCACCCGTCCCCGGGGCGCGCGAAGCCATCGAGGAGCTCGCGGACGACGGCCGCACCGTCGTCCTGACCACCGGGTTCGCCCGGGTCACCCAGGACGCCATCCTCGACGCGCTGGGGTGGCGGGACCTGGTCGGACTGACCCTGTGCCCCGCCGACGCGGGCGGCCGCGGCCGCCCCTACCCCGACATGGTGCTCAGCGCGTTCCTGCGGACCGGCGCCGTGGCCGGCGTCCGGGACGTCGCGGTCGCGGGCGACACGGCGTACGACATGCTCAGCGGCGTACGCGCAGGCGCATCCGTCGTCGCCGGAGTACTCACCGGCGCCCACGGTGCCGCCGCGCTCCGCGAGGCCGGGGCCACCCACGTGCTCGGCTCCGTCGCCGAACTGCCCGCGCTGCTCCGGGGAGCCGGCTGATGGGCAGCGGCATCCGCTTCGACGGGGTCTCCGTCGCGTACGACGGGCACACCGTCCTCGACTCCCTCGACCTGACCGTCGAGCCCGGCGAGGTCATGGCCCTGCTCGGACCCTCCGGCTCCGGCAAGACCACCGCGCTGCGGGCCGTCGCGGGCTTCGTGCGGCCCGCCGCGGGGCGGGTGTTCATCGGGGACCGCGACGTCACCGCGCTGCCGCCGCACCAGCGGGGCATCGGCATGGTCGTCCAGCAGTACGCCCTCTTCCCGCACATGCGGGTCGCCGACAACGTCGCCTTCGGCCTGAAGGCGCAGAAGACGCCGAAGACGGAGATCCCAGGGCGGGTCGCCGAGGCCCTGGAGATGACGGGCATGGCCGCGTACGCGAAGCGGTTCCCGCGCGAGCTGTCCGGCGGGCAGCAGCAGCGCGTCGCCATCGCGCGGGCGCTCGCCATCCGGCCCGGCGTGCTGCTCCTCGACGAGCCGCTCTCCGCGCTCGACGCGCAGCTGCGCTCCGGCATGCTGGCCGAACTCGCCCGGCTGCACCGCGAGTTGCCCGACGTGTCGATCCTGTACGTCACCCATGACCAGGTCGAGGCGCTGACCCTGGCCGACCGCATCGCCGTCATGGACCGGGCACGGCTGCGGGACTGCGGGACGCCGCAGGAGCTCTACCGGGCGCCGCGCACGGAGTTCACGGCGTCGTTCGTCGGCAACGCGAACCTCCTCGCGGTGACGGTGGGGACGGGGGCCGTCTCCTTCGGCGGGGTGTCGCTGAAGGTGGACACGGGGGAAGTCGCCCCGGGGGCCGCCGCCACGCTGTGCGTGCGGCCGCACCTGGTCGGCCTCGGGGACGGGCCCAACGCCCTGACCGGGCGGGTCGCCGAGGTGCAGTGGCGGGGCGCCACGCACCGGTTGTACGTCGAGGTGTCCGGGGAGCGGGTGAAGGCGGACGTCCGTGAGCTGCGGACGCCGCCGGCCATCGGGGACGAGGTCACGCTGCACTTCGCGCCCGACGACGCGGTGCTCCTGGCCGGAGGGGTGACCGATGGCTAGCTCGGCGCTCACCGCCGCACCCGTGAAGCAGTCAGGGCCGCCCCTGCGGGTCCCCCGCTGGGTATGGGTGCTGCCGCCCGTCGGCCTCCTCGGGGTGTTCTTTCTCTACCCCCTCTTCCTCGTCGTCCAGCAGTCCTTGCAGCCCGACACCGGCGGGACCTCCCTCCAGCCGTACGCCGACGTGTTCGCCTCCGAGGCGTTCCGGGAGGCGCTCGGGACCACCGTGTGGCTGGCGGCCGGGGCGACCGTGGGATGTCTCGTGCTCGGGTTCGCGCTCGCGCTGGTCATCGCGTTCGTGCCGTTCCCCGGCGGGAAGGCCGTCGCGAAGTTCATCGACGTCTTCCTCTCCTTCCCGTCCTTCCTGATCACCCTCGCCCTGCTGTTCATCTACGGCACGAAGGGCATGGCCAACGGAGTGTGGACGGACGCGACCGGCGCCGCCGAGGGACCGTTCCAGTTTCTGACCACCCCGTGGGGCGTGCTGCTCGCCGAGATCACGTACTTCACGCCCTTCGTGATGCGGCCGCTGCTCGCCGCGTTCTCGCAGCTCGACACCGCGCAGCTCGAGGTCGCGTCGAGCCTCGGGGCCAAGCCCGCCCGGATCGTGCGGCGCGTCATCCTGCCCGAGGCGCTGCCCGCGCTCGCCGCCGGCGGCAGCCTCGTCCTCGTCATGTGCCTGAACGAGTTCGGGATCGTCCTCTTCACGGGGGCGAAGGGCGTCACGACCCTGCCGATGCTCGTCTACAGCAAGGCGATGCTCGAAGCCGACTATCCCGCGGCGTGCGTCGTCGCCGTCGTCAACATCGCGATCTCCGTGGGCCTCTATGGCCTGTACCGGGTGGTGAGCCGTCGTGTTGGTGCATAGCCGCAAGGGCAAGTGGGCCACCTGGGCCCTGTTCGCCGTGCTCTTCCTGCCGCTCTTCGCGCTGCCGCTGCTCGTGATCCTCACGGCGTCGTTCTCCGAGCACTGGTCGGGGGCCTTCCCGTCCGGGCTCACCGGCGAGCACTACGCGTCGGCCACCCGCGGGGAGTCGCTGCACGCCCTCACCACCAGCCTGGTCACCGCCGTCGGCGCCAGTCTCCTCGCGCTGACCGTCGGCTCCTGGGCCGCGCTCGCCGCCGCATCCCTCAAGGGGAGCGGCCGCAAGCTGCTCGACGCGCTGTTCGTGCTGCCCGTCGCCGTGCCGTCCGTGGTCGTGGGCCTTGCGGTCCTCGTCGCCTTCTCCAAGCCGCCGATGATCCTCAACGGGACGCGGTGGATCGTGATCCTGGCGCACGCCCTGCTGGTCACGGCGTTCGCCTACCAGTCGGTCACGGCCGCGATCGCGCGGCTCGACCCGGCGTACGAACAGGCCGCAGCGTCGCTGGGCGCCCGTCCCTCGTACGTCCTGTGGAAGGTGAAGCTGCCGCTCCTGCTGCCGTCCCTCAACGCGGCCGCCGGGCTCTGCTTCGCCCTCTCCATGGGTGAGCTGAGCGCCACGATGATGCTCTACCCGCCGGACTGGACGCCGCTTCCCGTGCGGATCTACGCGGCCACCGACCGCGGGTCCACCTTCACCGGCGCCGCCCTCGCGGTGGTCCTGATGGCGGCCACGCTCCTCGTGCTCCTCGCCGTCTCCCGCGTCCGCACCCGCGCCTCCTACCGCTGACCCCGCCAAGCCGACCTCCGCAAGCCGACTTCTCCAAGCCGACTTCTTCAAGGAGTACGAAACGT
The DNA here is from genome assembly GCF_055639375.1 of Streptomyces sp. NPDC039462. Lineage (NCBI taxonomy): Bacteria > Bacillati > Actinomycetota > Actinomycetes > Kitasatosporales > Streptomycetaceae > Streptomyces > Streptomyces sp. NPDC039462. The sequence goes on along the minus strand of NZ_JBVKAO010000009.1, from coordinate 188,063 downwards.
CATGTCGCGTCACACCCGCATCCGCATCAGAACGCTCGCCGCCGTCACCGGCGGCCTCGTCCTCGCAGGATCCCTCACCGCGTGCGGCGGCGGCTCGGCCGCGTCCGACGACAAGGTCGTCACCGTCTACAGCGCCGACGGCCTCAAGGGCGAGAACGGCGACGGCTGGTACGACCGGGTCTTCAAGGACTTCGAGAAGAAGACCGGCATCAAGGTGAACTACGTCGAGGGCGGCTCCGGCGAGATGGTGCAGCGCGCCGTCCGCGAGAAGTCCAACACGCAGGCCGACGTCATCATCACCCTGCCTCCGTTCATCCAGCAGGCCGACGAGAAGGGCCTGTTGCAGGCGTACGAGCCCAAGGGGTCGGACCGGGTCAGCGGCGCGGACAAGGCCCCCGACGGCAAGTGGACCGCCGTGGTGAAGAACTACTTCGGGTTCATCCACAACAAGAAGGAACTGGCGGGCGGCAAGGCGCCGAAGACGTGGGAGGACCTCACCGACCCCGCGTACAAGAACAAGGTGCAGTACTCCACGCCGGGCGTCGCGGGCGACGGCACCGCCGTGCTCATCAAGGCGATGCACGACTTCGGCGGCAAGGAGCCGGCGATGGCGTACCTGAAGAAGCTGCAGACCAACAACGTCGGCCCGTCCGCCTCCACCGGCAAGCTCGCGCCCAAGGTCGACAAGGGCGAACTGCTCGCCGCCAACGGCGACGTCCAGATGAACTACGCGCAGTCCAAGGACATGCCGAACCTCGGCATCTGGTTCCCCGCGACGAAGAAGAACCCGGACAGGCCCACCACGTTCGCGCTGCCGTACGCCGCCGGCCTGGTCAGCAAGGCGCCCCACAACGCCAACGCGAAGAAGTTCCTCGACCACCTCCTGGGTGAGCAGGCCCAGCGGCAGGTCAGCGAGATCGGCGGCGGCTTCCCCGCCCGCGAGGACATCAAGGCCACCGACGCCAACGCCATCGCCCTCGACAAGATCATCGACGGTGTGGAGATCTTCGAGCCGGACTGGAAGGACATCTCCGAGAACCTCCAGTCGTACGTGGAGGACTGGAAGTCGGCGACGGGCAGCTGAGCCCTCCCGCCGGAACCGTCCTGCTCGGACCGTCACGCCCAGGCCGGACGTGATCGGCGGGGTCAAGATCACCGCATCCTGATTAGGCTGTGGGCTGTCGGCACAGCGCTGTTCCGGCGCCCCAGCCAACCCGTACACCGCAGGAGTGCACCCCATGGCAGAGCGCAAGCCCATCGAATCGTGGCTCACCGACATGGACGGCGTGCTCATCCACGAGGGAGTGCCGATCCCCGGCGCCGACGCCTTCATCAAGAAGCTGCGCGAGTCCGGCAAGCCCTTCCTGGTCCTGACGAACAACTCCATCTACACCGCGCGCGACCTCCAGGCCCGGCTGAAGCGCATGGGACTCGACGTGCCCGTCGAGAACATCTGGACCTCGGCGCTCGCCACCGCCAAGTTCCTCGACGATCAGCGCCCCGGCGGCACGGCGTACGTCATCGGCGAGGCGGGCCTGACCACCGCCCTGCACGACATCGGATACGTCCTCACCGACCACGACCCGGACTACGTGGTGCTCGGCGAGACCCGCACGTACTCCTTCGAGGCCATGACCAAGGCCGTCCGCCTCATCAACGGCGGCGCCCGCTTCATCTGCACCAACCCCGACGAGACGGGCCCCTCCACGGAGGGCCCGCTGCCCGCCACCGGAGCCGTCGCGGCGCTGATCACCAAGGCGACCGGCAAGAACCCGTACTTCGCGGGCAAGCCCAACCCGCTGATGATGCGGACCGGCCTGAACGCGATCGGCGCGCACTCGGAGACCAGCGCGATGATCGGCGACCGCATGGACACGGACGTCCTCGCCGGGCTCGAAGCCGGCATGGAGACGTTCCTGGTGCTCACCGGCCTGACGACCAGGGCCGACATCGACCGCCACCCCTTCCGCCCGTCGAACATCGTCGACTCCATCGCGGACCTCGTCGACCGCGTCTAGCGCCCCGCCGAGATGCGGAGTCGCCCGGGGCGGGTGAACCTCGTAGGTGGAGGTTCACGATGCGTATACGTTCCCTAGCTCTCCGTCGGGCCGGGGTGGCCGTCGTCCTGGCGGCCGCCCTGCCCGTCGGTGCGGCCCAGGCCCACGACAAGGACTCGGTGCGGGCCACTGTCACCCCGGCCAGTGCCGCGCCCGGCGCCACCGTGGAGGTGAGCGTCTCGGGCTGCGGGGGCACCACCGGTACGGCGGGGTCGGGCGCCTTCGAGGGCGACGCCGAGCTCACCGGCCGCGACGGCGGCAAGTACGCGCTCAACGGCAGCACCAAGATCAGGAGTGGTGTCACCGGGACGTTCGACGTCACGGTCACCTGTGACGGCCACCCGCACCAGGGTGTCGGCACGGTCCAGGTGGCCCGGCACGACGCGGCCCCGGTCTCCCCGGTGCGGGCCGGTGGCGGCGGCGCCGCGCAGCTGACCACCGCCACCTCGGCCGAGGCGGAGGAGGCGGGGCCCGGCACCCGGCACGCCGTGATCGGCCTGGTCCTCGCCGGTGTCGCCGCCGTGGCCGTCGCGTTCCGCAGCGTCCGCCGCCGACGACGCTCCGAGTGACGGGCGGGCGGAACCGTGTCCAGCGGTGGACGCGCGACCGGCTCGGGGCGCCTGCTGACCGGCGTCGCCTGGGCGGTCCTCCTGGTCGGCCTCTGGCTCTGGGGCAGTGACATCTCCGGCCTGCGCGGCGGGCTGTCCGCGCCCGCCACGGGTGACGTGGCCGCGGTCGGCCGCCCCCTCGGCGTGCAACTGCCGCCCGCGCACGAGCCGTTGACGCCCGCGCGTCCGCAACGTGTCGACGTGCCCTCGCTGGAGGTGCGGGCCCCGGTGGCGGCCCGCGGCCTGGACGCCGACGGCGCGATCGACCCGCCGTCCTTCGCACAGGCCGACACCGTCGGCTGGTACGCGGGCGGCGCCCGGCCCGGGGAGCCCGGCGCGGCCCTCTTCGTCGGCCACGTCGACACGGAGACCGAACCGGCCGTCTTCTACGACCTGAGCGCGCTGCGCGCCGGCGAGGAGATCAGGGTGGCCCGCGACGACGGCACGGTCGCGGAGTTCACGGTGGACGACGTCCGGGTCGTCACCCGGGCGCGCTTCGACGCGGAGAAGGCGTACGGCCCGCACCAGGAGGGCCGCGCCGAGCTGCGGCTCATCACCTGCGGCGGCGTCTTCGACAAGACCGCCCGCACCTACTCGGCCAACGTGATCGTCTCGGCCTACCTCACGGGCGTCCGGTCGTAGCGAAACTGCCGTGGCCTCCCGGTGTGCGGCTCCCGTACCTGGCCCGGTCGGCGGCCCGCTCCCCCCGGAGCCGCCGACCGGGCTGGTCCTCGACCGCGCGCGCACGGGCTGCGGGAGAAACCCGGCGCCGGCGCGGGAGGTACGGGGACCATTCCGGAACGCGGAATGGTCGACTGGCCGGGGGCTTGGGCCGTGCAAGAAACTGTAGAACGAATGAGCGCGTGGGCCTAGAGGGCGATCGGGGCGGAATGACGCCACGTCGCGGATCCCTCTCCCTGCGTGATCGGCGCAGGTGGAGGCCCGACCCTCAGGACGGTCCTCCCCTGTCCCGGCGGAGCGTCTCGGCGTCGATCAGCCCCTTGATCACCTGTGCCGCGACCACGTCGACGACCTGCCGTTCTCTGCGTGCGTAGCTCCGCATCGCCTCGAACGCCTCGTCCATGCCCGTCTGCCAGCGCTCGGCGAGTATGCCCTTGGCCTGTTCGACACGGATGCGGCTGTCCAGCGCGGTCTGGAGCTGCTCGGACAGGAGCCGGCACGCGAAGTGGGTGCGGTGGTTGTGCAGGCCGGTCGCCGCGGCGTTGGCGAGGGCCTGCGCGATCCGCACCTCGCGGTCGGACGTCGGCCCGCTCTCGTGGCCCACCGCGCGATGTGCCGCCGCCACGAAGACGTTGACCGCGCCCAGTACCGTGCCGTTCCGTCTGATCGGCACCGCGTACGTCTCCGCGATGCCGTACTTGCCGGCCCGCGCGGCGAACGCCGGCCAGCGGGCCCCCGCGCCGGCGGAGTCGATCCGCACCGGCGCCACGGGCTCGCCGGTGCCGAAGCTCTCCACGCACGGTCCGCCGAGGTGCTGGATCTCCAACAGCTCCTGGATCGCCGCCCTTGGGCGTCCGCAGGCGGCGAGGAGCACGTCGTCGGCACCGCCGGTGTACATCACCCCGGCGCCCCGGGCGCCGAGCAGCTCCACGCAGCGGTCGGCGAGCCGCCTCAGATAGCGGCCGAGGTCGAAGTCGTCGATCAGAGTGTCCGCGGTCTCCACCAGGACTTCCGCAAGCCGCAGTTCGCTGTCGCGGTCTCGCATGCCCCATGCACCTCCACTCCCCGCGGACTGCGCCTACCCCGCTGCGGCGGGCTGTAACAGCTCTCGTACAGCTCCCTGCGCCGGGCCTCGCGGGCCTCGTGGGGAGGGGGGAGGTATGCCAGGATTGGGGCAGGGCCAGTGCACCCGAGGGGGAGTGGATGGACCGCAAACACACCGGCCGCGCACGGGGTTTCGCGGCCCGGGGGGTGAGGACGGGAGCAGCGCTCGCGGGGGCCGCGCTGCTCCTCGCCGGGTGCTCCTCAGACGGCGGCTCGGAGGACGACGACACGTCGAGCCGGCCGGTGAAGCAGCAGCCCAAGGAGAAGGACCCGTACTGGGTCAACCCGGACGGCAACGCGGCCAAGCAGGTCGCCGCGTACGCCAAGGAGGGCAAGAAGGACGACGCCGAGCTGATCCGGAAGATAGCGGAGCAGCCGGTCGCCGAGTGGATCGTCCCGGAGAACGCGGAGGACCAGGCGCGCGGCTTCACCGAGGCGGCGGAGAAGGCCGACCGGGACGCGCTGTTGGTGGTCTACAACATCCCGCACCGCGACTGCGGCCAGTACTCGGGCGGCGGCGCGGCCGACGGCAACGCGTACCGCGCCTTCATCGACCAGGTCGCCAAGGGCATCGGCGACCGGCACGCCACGGTGATCCTGGAGCCCGACGCGGTCCTCCACCTGGTCGACAACTGCACGCCGGAGCAGTTCCACGAGGAGCGGTACGACCTCCTCAGGGGCGCCATCGAGAAGCTCAAGTCCCTGAAGAACACGAAGGTGTACCTCGACGCGGGCAACGCGGGCTGGCAGAACCCCGACGCACTCTGGGAGCCGCTGAAGCGGTCCGGCGTCGAGCAGGCCGACGGCTTCGCGGTGAACGTCTCCAACTTCCAGACCACGGAGGCCAGCACCGAGTTCGGCAAGAACCTCTCGGCGAAGATCGGCGACAAGCCGTTCGTCATCGACACGGGGCGCAACGGCGCGGGGCCGTACACCAAGGGCAAGGACCCCTGGTGCAATCCGCCGGGGCGGGCCCTCGGCGAGACGCCCACCACCAAGACGTCCGACCCGCTGGTCGACGCGTACCTCTGGGTCAAGCGCCCCGGCGAGTCCGACGGCACGTGCAGGGGTGGCCCGAAGGCGGGCGAGTGGTGGCCCGAATACGCGTTGGGCCTGGCTAAGGCGGCCCGTTAGGGGCGCGGGGAACTGCGCGCTCAGCCCGCGAAAAGCCGCAGGCGCGTCTGCCGAGTTGCTGTGCAGACGCGCCTGCGGCTTTGTTGTGGTTGCTCGCGCAGTTCCCCGCGCCCCTGACGGGGCTACGGCACCCGCACCCAGCGGGCCTTGCTGGGGGTGCCCTCGTCGTCCGTGACGAAGAGCATGTACCAGCCGGACTCGACCAGGCTCCGGTTCTTCGGGACCGTCACCGTGACCTCGCCCCGCGACTTCTTCAGGTCGAGCGCGATCGACGTCTGGTCGATGTCCGTGACATGCGTCGACGCACTCGGCTTGATGAGGCGGGCCGTCTTGACGGCCGACGCGCGCTTCGTCGGGAATGTGCCCGACTCGCCCCGTGCGATGGTCTTCGGGCCCGCGCCGAGCGCCGGCCGCGAACCGTGGTAGAGATACGGCGGCGTGTAGATCTCGATGCGCTGCTCGAAGACGCCGGGCTTGGTGTTGGCCTTGTCGGCGTAGAGCGAGTCGGAGCCGAAGAACATCACGCGGCCGTCGGGCAGCAGGACCGAACCGGAGTGGTAGTTGCGGCCCACCTCGGGGTCGGCCACCCGCCGCATCTTCCCGGTCTTCGCGTCGTAGATCCGCGCCTGGTGGATGTTGGAGTCGCCGCGCCCGCGGTAGTCCTCGGAGCCGCCCGAGATCAGCACGGTGTCGTCGGGCAGCGTCGAGATCTGCGGATAGCGCGTGCCCTTCTCCAGCGAGGGCCCGTCGACGAAGCGCGGCTCGTCCGCCTTCAGGTCGACGACGCGGGTCTTCTCGCTGGACTCCTCGGACTCGCCGACGCCACCCCCACCGACGACCATGTACTTCTGGTCCTGCGCGGGCGGCAGCTCGACCGTGCCGGAGGTCTCCAGGAGCTTCTGGTCGCTCAGGCCGGGGATGCCCCGCCACTTGTTGGTCCGCAGGTCCCAGATGCCGGGCTTGCGGCCGACGTCGTCGGGGCCGTAGCCCGCGTTCGAACCGGAGTAGAAGAGCTTGCCGTCGGGCAGCTGGAAGATCGCGGGGTACGTCGGGAACTGGCGGATCCCCTTCGTGTACGTCCACTTCTTCGTCTTCGGGTCGTACACCTCGTTCTTGCCCGGCACCAGCTGGCCGATCTCGTCGAGGCCCGAGGTGGAGAGGATCCTGCCATCGGTGAGGGTGGTCAGCGTGGGGTACCAGCGCGCCTCGTTCATCGGGTCGACCTTGATGTACCGCTCGGCGACCGGGTCGAACTCGAAGGTGTCCTTGATGCCCTGGAAGTCCTTCTTGTCCAGGGCGAGCTTCTGCGCCATGCCGTAGACGTTGCGGGTGTCGGAGCCCTTCAGGCCCTGGATGCGGTAGTTGTCCTGGGTGCCCGTCTCGTACTTGGCGCCGCTCCTCGCCGCCTCCACGTAGACCCGGCCGAGGCCCGGCTCGGTGCGCAGGAACCGGCCGGTCCGCTTGTCGAAGACCTTCTTCGCCTTCTCGACCAGGACGCTGTCCTGGGAGACGAACGTCCTGCCGTTCTTCTTCCCGGTGAACTTGGTGCCCGCGGGGATCGTCTTCGGCTCGTCCGGGTCCTCGTTGTGGACGATCATCAGGCCGCCGGCCTTGGTGACATCGCCCTTCAGCTTCTCGTAGCGCTGGGTGCCGCCCGCGATCAGCAGATTGCCGTTGCCCAGCTGGGTGTGGCCCGTGCAGAACAGGTCGGTGGGCGTCGGAATCTTCTTGATGGTGTTCTTGACCGGGTCCCACAGCCGGGTGTCGAACTTCTTCTTGTCGAAGTTCTTCTGGTTGTTGCCGGAGCCGGCGACCAGCAGGACTTTGCCCGTGTGCAGGAGCGCCGCGTGGATGGTGTTCTGCCGGTACTCCTCGGGGAAGTCGAGGACCTCCCAGTGGCCGTTGTCCGCCTTGTACTCCGGCCTGTTGATCTTGTACTCGTGGTACTTCTCGGAGCCCACGCGCCACAGCCACGGGCCGTTCAGCCCCGCCAGCGCGAGGACGACCGCCGCGCCTATCGCGATGCGGCGGGCGCGACGACGGCCGGCACGCTCTTTCATTTCTCACGCCCCCCGAGCGAGATCCGTGGAATCTGGTCGGGCGGGGCGGCCCAGCTGGGCTTCTGCCGCGGAACGACCACGTCGGGCGCGGGCGGCCCGGGCCTCTTCCTGTCCTGCCGCATGCCCCAGCGCCACGCGAAGATCGGCGCGGCCGTGATCAGCAGGGCGAAGGTGGCCCAGGTGATCATCGCGGGGTGGGAGTGCCCGTACACGAAGGCGGCGGCCATCGAGCCGCCGAAGACCAGGATGAAGAACAGATGGATCCGGAAGGTCCCGAACAGTGTGTCCGGGCTCGCCGAGTCACCCTTGGGGGTCACCACGAACTTGCTCTTGCGGCGCAGGGCCGCGTCGAGGAGCGAGCGCGCGTAGATGGGTGCGGAGAGCGCCGACATCACCATGCCCGCCACCCCGCCGGAGCCCTCGGGCTCGTGCGGGGAGACGTTGTGCCTGCGGTTCCAGATGTAGAGGCCGATCTGCAGCGCGGAGGCGTTGCCGTACAGCATCAGCCAGATGGCCGGGTCGATGTTCACGCCGGACGCGCCGAACCCCAGGAACAGTGCACAACTCAGCGCAGCCAGAATCCAGTTCAGGGCGGACATCGGATAGAAGATGACCATCATCGTGTAGTTGAAGAGGCGTCCGGGGGGCAGCGAGAACGGCGCCTTCCAGAACTGCTTGAGGATCGTCTCGTACGTGCCCCGGGACCAGCGCAGCTGCTGCGTGAAGAAATCCGTCCAGGCGTTCGGGCCCTCGCCGACCGCGAGCACGTCCGGGGTGTAGACCGACTTCCACTTCTTGCCGGTCGCCGGGTTCGTGGCGCGGTGGATCTCGAAGCCGGTCGCCATGTCCTCGGTGATCGAGTCGTACAGGCCGCCGATCTGCTTGAGTGCCTTGACGCGCACCGCGTTGGACGTGCCGACGAACATCGGGGCGCCGTACGCGTTGCCCGCGCGCTGGATCAGCGCGTGGAAGAGGAACTGCTGCGACTCGGCGGCCTTGGTGACGAAGTTGTCGTAGTTGCCGTAGACCTGCGGGCCGATGACGAAGCCGACGTTCTCGTCGCGGAAGAAGCCGAGCATCCGCTCCAGGTAGTTCGGCATCGGGACGTGGTCGGTGTCCACCGACGCGAAGTAGTCGTAGCCGTCGCCGTGCGCGTCCAGCCAGGCGTTGTAGTTGCCGTGCTTGGTCCTGGCGCGGTGCGGGCCCTTGGCCGTGTTCCACCGCGCCACGCCCTTGCGGGAGAAGTGGTGCACGCCGAGCCGCCGGCAGACCTCCTTGACCTCGGGGTCGTCACCCTCGTCGAGGAGCCATACATGCATGGGACCGCGGTGACGGATCTTCACCGCGGCCTCCAGCGTCTTCGTCACCATCTCGATCGGCTCCTTGCCGGGCACGAACGAGGTGAGGAAGGCGACTCTGGTGCCGGTCTCGGGGACCACGGGTATCGGGTCCCGGGCGACGAGCGTGGCGTGCGCGTTCGACAGCACGTTCATGCAGCGGAAGAACTCGATCAGACCGATCGATATGAGCATGACGACGTCGAGGGCCGGCAGCCAGTCGTTCGCGACGTGGTCCCGCTCGGTCCAGTGCTCGGGCTGCAGCAGCCAGCCGAGCAGTACGAGGGAGAGCAGCGGGGCCGCGCCCAGCATCAGCGCGGCCCGTATCCTGTGCGGCTCCTGCGAGAGCAGTGAGCGGTACCTCACCCTGTAGGGCCTGCCCGGATCGGGCCGGGTCAGGGGTCCGGCGAGCCGGCTGTAGTGCTCGTAGTCGTACCGCGGCAGGGTCTTCTTGATTCTGCGGAACCCGCCCGTCGCGTGCGACGGCACCCGTAACCGGGTCGTCTCCGACGGGTCGTTCTGTCGGGCGCCCGGCGGCGTCGACGTCATGAGCATCCCCCCGCACGCGGTGCGCCGCGTGGTCGTTCGCATGCTGCCCCCCTGGCATCGCCAGGGTTCTACGCCTCACGGCATGATCGCAAGAGCGAAAACAAGGGGTTTACCGGTCATACGAGCGATTTGGAGTGTCTGCTGGGACGGGTGAGCTCAGACGGGTACGGATGTTGCCGAAGTGCTCGCGTATGGCCTGCTCAGCGCGGAGAACGTCACCCGAGCGCACCGCGGCGAGGATTTCCCGGTGCTGGCGGCAGGTGACCCGGGGATCCAGCGGAACGTCCACCAGGTCCGTACGAACCTTGTGGAAAGCGTCCCAAAACGCCTCCAGAACCTCACCGAGCAGCAGGTTTCCCAGGCCGCGGTAGAGCGTGGCGTGAAATGCCCGGTCGGTCTCGGCGCGCACGGCGCCCTCCGGGGATGCCGCCTCGGCCTCCATCCGTTCCACCAGGGCGTCGAGTTCGGCCAGGTCGTCGTCCGGGACGCGGCCCGCGAGGCGCGCGATCAGCCCGGTCTCCACGGCCTCGCGCAGCTCCAGGAGCTGGAGCAGGCTGTCCTCGCCGCGGTAGTGGCCCGCGACCGTGCGGAAGGCGAGGCCCTCGATCATCGGCGCGACGGACATCGGACCGACATATGTCCCGAAACCGTGCCGGATCTCCACGATCCCCATCGCCTGGAGCGCCTTGAGGGCCTCCCGCACGGAGTTCCTGCTGACCCCCAGGCGCTCCATCAGCTCGGGCTCCGTCGGCAGGGAGGCGCCGGAGGGCAGCCTGGAATCGATGATGAGCTTCTTGATCCGCTCCTGGATGTCGCGCGCCATGGCGACACGTTAGCGGTACGGATGCGGGGACCGGCCCCGCGCGGACACGACGAAGGCCCCCCGCGTGAACGGAGGGCCTTCGCTGTCTGTGCGCCGCCAGGGACTCGAACCCCGGACCCGCTGATTAAGAGTCAGCTGCTCTAACCAACTGAGCTAGCGGCGCCTGCTGACCTGGATAACTCTACCGGATGCCGAGGGGTGGTCCCGACCATCCGGCGGCCGCCCGGCGGGGCCCGCCGGGCCCCGGCGGGCCCCGCCGGGCGGCCCGATCCATCATTCGGACCGTCAACATGCGATATCCCGGGACAGTTGAGAAACTGACGGACGTGCAGATGCGCGAACATTCTTTTCCGGGGTGTGAGGGGAATCGCATGGAGGCCGCTCCGCTGTTCGAGGAATTCATCCCCGAGAGCGACTGCGACTGTCCCGGCTGTATTCACCGGCGCCGCACGACGGCGCACGCGCTGCCCCGGCGGCTCGGTGGTCACCCCGCGGCGCACGGCGCGCGCCGCGCCCTCGTCCTCGCCGCCGCGGCCGGCACGGTGCTCGGCGGCCAGACGCTGCCCGCGGTGGCATCGGCCGAGGTGGGAGGCCGTTCGGCAGGACCGGAGGCGAGCCCGGCGGACGACGGCGGCCCCGACACCCCGCAGGGCACCGCGAGCCCGCTGTACGGCCGCCCCGGCGTGGGTCTGGCGGGCCCGCCAGGGGCGAGCGGGGTCCGGGCGATCACCCGGACGGAGATCATCAACCGGGCCAAGGCGTGGGTCGCCGAGAAGGTCCCGTACAGCATGGAGAAGTACCGCCCCGACGGCTACCGGCAGGACTGCTCCGGCTTTGTCTCCATGGCCTGGAACCTCGGCGGCAACGAATGGACGGGCAGCCTCGACACCTACGCGACGCGTATTACGAAGGACCAGCTGCAGCCCGGCGACATTCTTCTCTTCCACAATCCGGCGAACCCCACCAATGGCTCACACGTGACCATTTTCGGGGGCTGGACGGACTACACACGCACGCATTACCTCGCATACGAACAGGCCCGCCCGCACGCCCGCAAACAGTCCACTCCCTATGGCTACTGGACGTACAAGGACCGCTACGTGCCCTACCGCCACAAGGGCGTGGGCGTCGGCCCTCCGGCCGGCTCGGGGCCTGCGGCCACCGCGCCGACCGACGTCGGCAGCAAGGTGACGCAGGGCGATGGCAGTGCCGGTTCCGCTTCGTCCGGCGGTGCGGGGGTGCCCGCCTATCCGGGGCGGGGTGTCTTCCGTCCTGGCCAGTCCCATCCGGCGATCGAGCAGCTCGGCAGACAGCTGGTGCGCAAGGGCTTCGGCCGGTACTACACGCGAGGTCCCGGCCGCTCCTGGAGCGAGAGCGACCGGCGCAACGTGGAGGCGTTCCAGCGCTCCCAGGGGTGGCGGGGCGCGGCGGCGGACGGCTTTCCGGGGCCGGAGACGTGGCGGCGGCTGTTCCGGTGAGCGGAGCGTTGGGTGGACGCGCGCTTCCGGAGCGCGCGGAGGTGCGGGAGCCGGACAAGGTCGATGCGGAGGCAGGGATGAGCGCGACGGCAGCTTCAGAGTCACCGGCCCCGCGGGCCGACGGGGGGCCCGAGACGGGCGCCGCGCGGTTGCCGCGGGTGATCCAGAGCGAGGCCACCACAGAGATCCCCGTGCACCTGCTCTTCCGCGACGATCCGGACGACGTGACGGGCGTCGCGCTCCCGCCCGCCGTGGTGCGGCGCAGGCGGGGCACGGGGGAGCAGCCGCGGACACCGCGCCGTCCCGCGCCGATGCCCCTCGCCGCGCCGGTCGCCCGGCCGGTGCCCGACGTCGACCCGGCTCTCGTGGAGCGGCGGGCACGGGTCCTGCCCGGCCTCGCCGGGGTGCTCGGCGGCTGCGCGGGCGTCGCGGGGTGCGCGCTCTCGCTGTGGTGGGCGGGCGTGCTGCCCGAGCCCGTACCCGCGGTGACGGGACTGCCGGGCCACGAGGGCGTCCGGCTCGGCCCCGCGCAGTGGGCGTCGCTCGCCGGGTCGGGGGCGCTCGGCCTCTTCGGGTTCGGCGGCCTGGCCCGCGGCCGGGTCGGCAGGGCCTGGGTGCTGAGCCTCTTCGGCCGCTACCGGGGCACCGTCCGCCGCACCGGCCTGATGTGGGTGAACCCGCTCCTGCTGCGCCGCCGTGTCGACGTACGGCTGCGGCACTGGCGGAGCGAGCCGATGCCGGCCGTGGACCGCGGCGGCGTCGCCCTGCGCGTCGTGCTGCTCGTCGTGTGGCGGGTGAAGGACCCCGCGCGGGCGACGCTCGCGGTCGAGGACCACCAGGAGTATCTGCGGGAGTGCGTGGAGGCGACCACGGCCCGGGTCCTCTCGCGGCTGCCCGCCGACGCCTTCCACGACGACGCCCCCACCCTGCGCGACGCCGAGGCCGTCGGCGCCGCGCTGACCCGGACGCTCGCCGCGGACGCGGAGGCGGTCGGCGTCGAGATCTTCTCGGCGCAGCCGACCCGTATCGAGTACGCCCCCGAGGTCGCCGCCGCGATGCAGCGCCGCCGGGTCGCCGCCCTGGACGCACGGCACCGCGACACCGTCCTGACCTCGGTGGTCGACTCGGTCGAGGACACGGTGACGCGGCTGACCACGCGGGGCCTCGTGGATCTCGACGACTACGAGCGCAAGGCCTTGGTGAAGGACCTGACGGTGGCGTTCTATACGGGCCATGGAGAACACCGATGACCTCGACCGTCTCGCCGCCGACGCCCGGAGGCTGACGGCCGGCGTCCCGCGCGCCGTCCTCGGGATCGCGGGGCCGCCCGGCACCGGCAAGTCGACGCTCGCGCGGGCCCTGGTCGAGCGGATCGGCGCGGACGCCGCGTATCTGCCGCTGGACGGCTTCCACCTGTCCAACCGGCAGCTGGCGCGGCTCGGCCTCACCGGCCGCAAGGGCTCGGAGCCGAGCTTCGACGTGGCGGGGTACGTCGCGCTGCTGCGCCGGGTGCTCGACGACCCGGCGCACGACATCTACGTACCCGACTACGACCGCACGCTCCACGAACCGATCGCGGCCCGGCACCTCGTCCCGCCCACCGCCCGCCTCGTGATCACCGAGGGGAACTACCTCGCCTGCGACCTGCCGGGCTGGCGTGCCGCGTACGGCCTCATGGCGGAGTGCTGGTACCTCGACTCACCTGCGGAGGTACGCCAACAGCGGCTCATCGAGCGGCAGTTGGCGGGCGGCAGGACACTGGAGGAGGCCGTGGCCTGGGTCGGGACGAACGACGGGCCCAACGGTGAACTCGTGGAGACGTCGCGGGGGAGATGCGGACGGATCCTCTCCGAGATTGGTATGGACATGTTCAACTAACGCCAATAATCTGAACTTGGTCTAGACCGCAGTGCGCGCACGTCCCACGGAACTCCCCACGTTCGGCAGGAGCGGCACATGCGAAACAAGAAGATGTACGCGGCCCTGGTCGGCCTCGGCACGGTCGGCGCGTTCGCGCTCTCCTCCGGTGGCGCCAGCAGCCACGGCTACACGGACCTGCCGGCCAGCCGGCAGATCAACTGCGCCAAGGGCGTGGTGGCCAACTGCGGCTCCATACAGTACGAGCCACAGAGCGTCGAGGGCCCGAAGGGCTTCCCCGCCGGGGGCCCGGCCGACGGCAAGATCTGCTCGGCGGGCATCGCGGGCTTCAACCAGCTCAACTCGCCCAAGACGCCCGGCGGCGCGGCCTGGCCGACGACGAAGGTGAGCGGCGGTCAGAACTACACGTTCCGCTGGCAGTTCACCGCGCGCCACCGCACCACCGATTTCAAGTACTACATCACCAAGCAGGGCTGGGACGACAGCAAGGCGGTGACCAGGGCGGCCCTGGACACCACGCCGTTCCTCAGCGTTCCCTACAACAGTCAGCAGCCGCCCGCGACCCTGTCGCACAGCGGCACCATCCCCGGCGGCCGCAGCGGTCACCACGTGATCGTCGCCGTCTGGACGGTCGCGGACACGGCGAACGCGTTCTACGCCTGCTCGGACGTCCAGTTCTGACGAGGTCTCCCCGCGTCCTTGCCGGTTCTGGGCACAGCCCGAGGGTCTTCCCCACACCCCACGGGTAGGGTCCGCGCACGCCGTGCCGACCACACGGCGTGCGCGGAGCCGTACGCGAACACGCGCCGGACTCCCCATCTGACGCTCCATCAATTACCGTGCGCGGCCATGGAGAGCACCGGAAGCACGGTCGCGGAACTCGTACAGGCGCGCTGGGGCGACCACCGCACCGGCCTGCGCCACGCGGGCGGCCGGCTGAGCCACCACCAGGTGACGGCCGGCGCGGCGGCCAGGGCCGCGCTCCTCGCCGACCTGCTGCCCCCGCACGGCGAACGCCACATCGGCGTCCTGCTCGACAACACCCCCGAATTCCCCCAGTGGTTGAGCGCGGCCGCGCTCGCGGGCGCGGCGGTCGCCGGCATCAACCCCACGCGGCGCGGCCCGGAGCTGGCCCGCGACATCCTGCACACCGACTGCACGGTCCTCGTGACGGAACGGACCCTTCTGCCGCTCCTCGCCGGGCTCGAACTCCCGGGCGTACGCGTCCTCGTGACCGACACCGACGCCTACGCCGACCTGCTGGCCCCCTACGCCGACGCGAAACCGGAGATCGACCGGACCGTCCGCCCCGACAGCCGCATGCTGCTCTACTTCACCTCCGGCTCGACGGGCGCGCCCAAGGCGGCGATCTGCAGCCAGGGCAGGCTGGCCGCGGCGGGCCGCTCCCTGGTCCAGCACTTCGGGATGCAGGCCTCCGACACGCACTACATCTGCATGCCCATGTTCCACGGCAACGCGGTGATCGCGGACTGGGCTCCGGCGCTGGCCGCGGGGGCGGGGGTGGCGCTCCGGTCCCGCTTCTCCGCGTCGGGCTTCCTCCCGGACGTCAGGGAGTTCGGCGCGACGTACTTCACCTACGTGGGCCGGGCCGTCCAGTACATCCTGGCCACGCCCGAGCGGCCCGACGACCGGGAGAACCCGCTGCGCGTCGGCTTCGGGACCGAGGCGGGGGCGGTGGACGCGGCGCGCTTCGAGGAACGCTTCGGCGTGCGGCTCGTCGAGGGCTACGGCTCCTCCGAGGGCGGTGCGGCCATCCAGCGCACCCCCGGCACACCGGCCGGGGCGATCGGCCGCGCGGCACCCGGGGACGACCTCGCGGTGGTGGACCCCGAGACGCGGCGGGAGTGCGAGCCGGCTCGATTCGGGGTGGACGGGCGCCTCTTGAACGGCACGACTGCCATAGGGGAACTGGTCAACCGGGGCCCGAACCCCTTCGAGGGGTACTGGCGCAACGAGGCGGCGCAGGCGGAACGGTGCCGCGACGGCTGGTACTGGACGGGTGACCTCTTCTACCGCGACGCCGCGGGGTTCCTCTACTTCGCGGGCCGTACGGACGACCGGCTGCGGGTGGACAGCGAGAATCTGGCGGCGGCGATGATCGAGAACATTCTCGCGCGGTACGAGGGGGTGGTGGCCGTGGCGGTGTACGCGGTGCCCGACCCGGTGGCGGGCGACCAGGTCATGGCGGCGCTGGCCCCACCGCCGGACACCCCCTTCGACCCGCGCTCCTTCTCCGCCTTCCTCCTCGCCCAACCGGACTTGGGGACGAAGATGGCTCCTGCCTACGTCAGGGTGGTTCGGCGGATGCCGACGACTGCGACGAACAAGGTGGCGCGGGGGTTGCTGCGCCGCGAGGCGTTCCTCTGCGAGGACCCCGTCTGGTGGCGCCCCCCGGGCTCCGGGTCCTACCGCCGCCTCACCCCCTCCGACGTGTCATCCCTCCTGACGAGGTACGCCACGCAATCCCGTGCGGTGCTTTTGGGCCGGTGACTTGTGCCCTGCGACGTCCCGCTCGGGTAGGAGCACCGAGCCCGCCGCTTCGCGGCGGATGTTTCCCACCCACCCACCCGTTTGCCCCGCGACGTCATGCGGGAGTAGGGGCAAGGCCCCCCACCGGGCCGCAGCCGCGAGCGCGCCCGAGGGGACGTGGGGGTATGTGCGAACGGAGCACCGAGCCAGCTCTGGCGTCTTTGTTCGGGCAGCGTGGCGCAGGGATGGCGAGTACGCACATACCCCCGCGGCCCCGCCCCACAGGCGGGCAGGAGGCGGACCCCGCCAGCATCCGTCTACCGTAGGGCCATGGCTCGGGGGAGTGTGGTGGTTCGGCTTTCGGAGGGCGCTGTGCCTTGGCGCAGTGTCGTGTATCTGCTGGGAGGGGGGGTCCTCGGTGCCGGGATCCTCGTCCTGGGGCTCGTCCTCACCACCGTAGGCGTCCTCCTCAGCCTCGTCCTCATCGGCATCCCCCTCCTCGGCGCCCTCGCCTTCGCCGGCGTCCCGGTCGCCGCCCTGGAACGCCGCCGCCTGCTCTTCGTCGATCCCACTCGCGCACGCATCCCCGCACCCACCCCCCACCGCACCCCCACCACCCCGGGCATCCCCGCCTGGTTCCGTCTCCGGCTGAAGGAGCAGGCGACCTGGCGCGAACTCGCGTACACCGTCCTGTTCGCCCTCGTCCTGTGGCCGCTCGACCTCCTCGTCCTCGCCTGCACCACCGCCTTCCCCGGCCTCCTCCTCGTCGCCCCGGCCCACCTCGCCCTGACCGGCGGCCCGGGACAAGGAGGGGTCCGGCCCGCCAAGCTGTGGCTCGTGGAGTCGTACCCCGCGGCGTGGGGCACCGCGCTGCTGGGGCTCGTCCTGCTCATCGCCCTCGCGTACCCGCTCGGCGCGTACGCCACGGCCCGCGCCGCGTTCACCCGCCTCCTTCTCGCCCCGCGCGAGACGGAGGCCGCCGACGCCCTCGCGGAGGTCACCCGTTCACGCGCCCGCCTCGTGGACGCCTTCGAGGCCGAACGCCGCCGTATTGAGCGGGACTTGCACGACGGGGCGCAGCAGCGGCTCGTCGCGCTCACCATGACCCTCGGGCTCGCCCGGCTCGACGCACCCCCGGACAGTCCCCTCGCCGAGCAGCTCGCGACCGCGCACGACGAGGCGGGCCGCGTCCTCACGGAGCTGCGTGAGCTGATCCGCGGCATCCACCCCCAAGTGCTCGCCGACTACGGCCTCGCCGCGGCGGTCGAGGACGCCGCGGACCGCTCGGCCGTCCCCGTGGAGACGGTGACGGAGACCGACGACGGCACCCCGCTCCCGCGGCTCCCCGAAGCCGTCGAGTCCGCCGCCTACTTCGCGGTCCGCGAGGCCCTCACCAACATCGGCAAGCACAGCGGCGCCACCCGGGCCCGCATCACCGCCACCCACACCGGCGGTGTACACGGTGTACTCCGCATCGACGTGCGCGACGACGGCCGCGGCGGCGTCGACCCGGCCCGCGGCACGGGACTCACCGGCCTCGCGGACCGGCTCGCCGTCCTCGATGGCACACTGACGGTCGTCGGCCCACCGGGCGGCCCGACCATCCTGTCCGTGGAGATCCCGTGCCAAGCAGCAGACCGACCGGCGGCCGAAGCCTGAGAGTCGTCCTCGCCGAGGACAGCGTGCTGCTGCGCGAGGGTCTTATCGGCGTCCTGGCCCGCTTCGGGCACGAGACGGTCGCCGCGGTGGGCGACGCGAACGCGCTGCGGGACGCCGTGTCGGCGTACGACCCGGACATCGTCGTGACCGACGTGCGGATGCCGCCCGGCTTCCAGGACGAGGGACTGCGGGCGGCCGTCGCGCTCCGGGCGGCACGGCCGACGCTCCCGGTGCTCGTACTGAGCCAGTACGTCCAACGGTCCTACGCCGCCGAGCTCCTGGACACCGGTGACGGCACGGGCGTCGGCTATCTCCTGAAGGACCGCGTGGGCCAGGTCGAGCAGTTCGTCGACGGGCTCACGACGGTCGCGGAGGGCGGCACGGTCGTCGACCCGGAGGTCGTACGGCAGTTGCTGCGCCGCCGCCGCGACCCGCTGGAGCAGCTGACTCCGCGCGAGCGCGAGGTGCTCGCCCTCGTCGCCGAGGGCAGGTCGAACGCGGCGATCGCCGCCGAACTCGTCGTCTCCGAGGCGGCGGTGGGCAAGCACATCGGCAACATCCTCGGGAAACTGAACCTGCCGCCGGCGGACGGCACGCACCGCAGGGTGCTCGCGGTCCTCGCGTATCTGCGGGCGTGAGGAATCCGGGCGTGAGGAATCCGTGGTGAACGAACACAAGTCGGTAAAACCGCGCGTGTGACCGATTACGATTCTGGTCCATGAGCGCGCCAGACCAGACCACCCCGGCCCCGAGCGACACCCCGCAGGGCACCCCGGACACCCCGGAGAACGAGGCGCCCACCCCCGCCGCCCGCGCCCGGCGCGCCCGTATCGCCGCGGCCTCGCTGCTGATGGCCGCGGCGGCGGTGGTCCTCGCGCTCCGGCTGGCGAGCCGGTCGTCCGTCCTCGTCGTCGGCGTCTACGGACTGCTGCTCATCCTCTGCGGCGGAGTGATCGAGCTGAGCCGCCGCGGCCGGACCAGGCTCGGCACCTGGCTCCTCGCCGCGGGGCTCGCGGCGGCGCTGGTCATGGACGGTTTCGTTCTGTCGTAGCTGTCGTAGCACCTTTCTCGGACATGGGCGAGGTCGTGAACTCCCTTACGCCATAACGCTCGTGGAGGCGCCGCAGCGGCCCCGGCGCCCACCACGCCCGGCTCCCGAGCAGCGCCATCGTCGCCGGAACGAGGAGCATGCGGACCACGGTCGCGTCGATGAGGACGGCCAGGGTCAGACCGAGCCCGATCTGCAGGATCGGTGAGAAGCCGCCGGTCATGAACCCGGCGAAGACGATGGCCAGGAGCAGCGCCGCACAGCTGACCACGCGCCCGGAGCGGCGCAGGCCCTCGACGACGGCGGTGCGGTGGTCGCCGGTCTCCGCCCAGCTCTCCCGCATCCGGGAGAGGATGAACAGCTCGTAGTCCATGGCGAGCCCGAACGCGATGGCGATGATGAGCGGCGGCGCCGTCAGGCTCAGCGCGCCGAGCCCCTCGCCGCCGAGCAGCGACGCCCCGTGTCCGTACTGGAAGACCCAGGTGACGACGCCGAGCGCGGCGCCGAGGCTGAGCAGCGTGGTGGCGAGGGTGCGCAGGGGGATCAGGACGGACCCGGTGAAGGCGAAGAGCAGCGTGAACAGGCCGACGAGGACGGTCAGTACGGCCCAGGGGGCGCGCTCGGCGAGCATCGAGCGGAAGTCGACGAGGCGGGCGGCGTTGCCGGTGACCTGGACCGGCTCGGCGCCGCGCAGATCGCGGACCCGCTCGACGAGGCCGGTCGCGGTCGGCCCGTCGACGGAGCCCTTCGGGGTGAGTTCGAGAAGGACGGTGCCGTCGCGGAGACGCTGGCGTTCGGACGCCGCGATGCCGGGCAGCGCACGGATCTTGCGCTCGCAGTCGGCGGGGGCACCGGGGCGTACGAGGACGCTCACGGGGTCGGTGCCGGCCGCGGGCGGAAAGTGCTCGCGCACGGTGTCGTGGAGCTGCCGGGCCTCGGTGTCGCGCGGCAGCTGCCGGGCGTCGCCGATGCCGATGCGCATCCCGAAGGCGGGCACGGCGAGGACGACGAGAGCGGCCCCCACCAGCACGAGCACGGCAACCGCCCGCCGGGCGGCGAACCGCCCCACCCGCGCGAAGACCTCCCCGTCCCGGCCCTTCCCGTCCCCGCGCGCCCCGAATCGTCCCGCCCCCGCGGCCGAGATCTTCCCGCCGAACCGTGCGAGCAGCGCCGGGAGCAGCGTCAACGCCGCCAGCATGTCGACGACCACCACAGCCCCGGCCGCGAGACCCATGCTGCGGAGGAACGGGCTGGGGAACCAGAGCAGGCCCGAGAGGCAGATCGCGACGGTCAGGCCGGAGAAGAGGACGGTGCGCCCGGCACGGGCGACCGTCGCGTGCACGGCCCCGGCGACATCGAGCGCCCGTGCCCGCTCCTCGCGGAAGCGGACGACCATCAACAGCGCGTAGTCCACGGCGAGTCCGAGCCCGAGCATGGTGACGATCTGGACGGCGTAGACGGAGATGTCGGTGAGCAGACTGAAGCCGTACAGGATCAGGAAGGCCCCGGCGACGCCGCTGACGGTGACGAGCAGCGGGAGCCCCGCGGCGCGCAGGCCGCCGAAGATGAGCAGCAGCACCAGCAGCACGGCGGGCAGCGTGATCAACTCGGCCTTGGCGACGTCCTCCTGGGCCCGCGTGCCCAGCTGCTCGCCGAGGAGGGGGCCACCGCTGACGGCCACGTCGGCCGCGTCGATCTGGCGGATCAGGTCGGCCGCGTCGCCGACGGTGTCCTCCTCGGCGTCGTCGTCGAGCCCGCTCTTGAGGGTGACGGGGATCAGCAGCGCCCTGGCGTCCTCGGCCACGAGACCGCGCCGGTCGTAGGGGTGGGGGACCTCGGCGACGCCGGGCAGCGCACGCACCGCGGCGACGGCGCGGCCGACCTCGGCGCGCAGCCGGGGCCGGTCGACGTCACCGCCGCCCGAGACGACGGCGGTGATGGTGGCGCCGGACGGGTCGAGGTCGTCGAGGAGCTCGTCGGCGACGACCGACTCGCTGCCCGGCACGTCCTCCACCGTCGAGGTCAGATCCCCGAAGACCCGGCTCCCGAAGCCGAGTCCGAGGACGAGCAGGCAGATCCACACGGCGATCACGGTGAGCGGGCGGCGTGTCGCCGTCCGGGCGAAGGTGGCGAGCATGACGGCTCCTGGGGAGTGACCGGACTGTCCGCCCAGAGTCGTCCCGGAACCGCCCCCGCGAATCACCGCGCGGAGCGGTCTTGTCCCCTCCCTCGCCGGAGCGAGCACTCACCCGCAGGAGGGAGCCCCGCACGAGCGCCGCCCCACCCCTTCACCCCTCGTCGTCCCCCGCCACCACGAGCCCCGTCTCGTACGCGCAGATCACCGCCTGCACGCGGTCCCGCAGCGCCAGTTTGGAGAGGACGTTGCTGACGTGGGTCTTCACCGTGTGTTCGCTGACCACGAAGGACGCCGCGATCTCCGCGTTCGTCAGGCCCCGCGCCAGCAGACGCAGCGTCTCCTCCTCGCGGGCGGTGAGGACGGCCAGCCGTGCGGCCGGTGCCCCCGGGCCCGCGCCCCGGCCCCGCCGCACGATGTCCGCGACCAGGCGCCGCGTCACCGTCGGCGCCAGCAGCGACTCGCCGGCCGCGACGACCCGGACCGCGTGCACCAGGTCGTCCCTGCGGACGTCCTTGAGGAGGAACCCGCTCGCTCCGGCGTACAGCGCCTCGTACACGTACTCGTCCAGGTCGAAGGTGGTGAGCATGACGACCCGGCAGCCGGACACCGAGCAGACCCGGCGGGCCGCCTCGATGCCGTCCATGCCGGGCATGCGGATGTCCAGGAGCAGCACGTCGGCGGCGTGCAGACGCACCGCGGCGACCGCCTCCGCGCCGTCACCCGCCTCCGCGACCACCTCGATGTCCGGCTGCGCGTCCAGGATCATCGAGAAGCCGCTGCGCACCAGCTCCTGATCGTCGGCGACCACCACCCGGATGCTCATCCCCCAAGGATGCCGTGGGCAGCCACGCGGCGACACGGAATCCCCCACCGGGCCCGGGCCCGGTCTCCGCACGACCCCCGCAGGCGGCGGCACGCTCGTGCACCCCGACGAGCCCGTGCCCGCCACCACCACCGTCACTGTCACCGTCCCCGCGCCCGTCATCGGTCACCGCGACCCGCAACTGCCCTGCGCCCCACTCCAGTCGCACGCGCACCCGCGTGGCCCGCGCATGCTTCACCGTGTTGGTCAGTGCCTCCTGGACGATGCGGTACGCCGCCACCTCGACGTCCGCGGGCAACGCATGCGGCGTACCGCTGACCGTCAACTCCGCTGCCAGGCCCGCTGGTTCGACCTGCTCGACCAGGCCGGGCAGGGCGTCGAGGGACGGCTGCGGGCTCCGTTCGCCGGGCGCCCTAGGCTCCCTGAGCACGCCCAGGATGCGGCGCAGCTGCACCATCGCGTCGCGCCCCGCCGAGGCGATCGCGTCGAACGCCGCCTCCGCGCGCGGCGGATCACTGCGCACCACCACGGGCCCGGCCTCCGCCTGCACCACCATGAGGCTCACCGCGTGGGCGAGGATGTCGTGCATGTCCCGTGCGATGGTGGCCCGTTCGAGGGCCACGGCCCGCGCGGTCTCGTTCGCCCGCTCCCGCTCCAGGCGCCGCGCCCGGTCCTCCAGGGCAGCGGTGTACGCGCGCTGTACGCGGGCCAGGACCCCGAGGGCGTACGCGCTGACGAGGCTCAGCAGGTGGAAGGGGTACTCATAGGGCTCCGCGCGCTCGTGGAACGCCATGGTGACCGTCGTGCCGACCAGCCACCCGGCCAGCACGGCCCGCCGCTGCCACGGCCGGGCGAGGGCGGCCACGGTGTACAGCACGACGAGCCCGCCGTACACGATGTCCGGCGGCGGCCGGTGGTGGACCGCCATGGCGGGCGTGCAGCAGGTGACGGCGCACGCGACGAGGAAGGGCGCGCGGCGCCGCCACACCAGCGGCACGGCCGTACCCGCGCCGAGCAGGAAGCCGGGCAGGGACAGGGCGTCCCCGCCCTCGTCGGGGAAGAGGAACTGCAAGGACACGGCGAGCAGGACGACGGCGGCCAGCGCCGTGTCTACCACCCACGGCGGAGCGGCACGCACCCACGCGAAGGACCGGACGAGAGCGGACCGGGCGACACCGGACATACGGCGGCTCCTCGGGAGGGAGAGCGCCAGTATCACCGCGCCCGCACACCACCGTCCTCACCGGTGAGAGGGATATGACGAGGGGGAGTCACGACTCCAGGTACCGCAGCACCGCGAGCACCCGCCTGCTGTACCCCGTCGTCTGGGAGAGCCCCAGCTTGTCGAAGATCGCGGCGAGGTTCTTCTCGACCGCGCTCAGCGAGATGTGCAGCTTCTGCCCGATGGCCGCGTTGGTGTGCCCCTCGGCCAGCGCCTCCAGGACGGTGCGTTCCCTCGGGGTGAGCCGGGTCAGCGGGTCGGCGTGGGTGGTGCGGATGAGCAGCTGCCGTACGACCTCGGGGTCGATGGCGGCGCCCCCGGCATGCACCCGCTCCAGCGCGTCGAGGAACTCCTCGACCTGCGCGACCCGGTCCTTGAGGAGGTAGCCGACCCGCTCGGCGCTCGACGTGAGCAGCTGGGCCGCGTAGTTGCGCTCCACGTACTGCGAGAGGACGACCACGCCGATCTCGGGGCGCAGTTCGCGGATCCGTACGGCGGCGCGCAGGCCCTCGTCGGTGTGGTCCGGCGGCATCCGGATGTCCGTGACGACGACGTCCGGCTCGTGGGCCGCGACCTCGCGCAGCAGCGCGTCGGCGTCGCCCACGGCGGCGAGGACCTCGTGGCCCTCCTCGGCGAGCAGCCGGACCAGGCCTTCCCGCAGCAGGGTCGAGTCCTCGGCGAGGATTACGCGCACGGCAGCTCCGCGGTGATCGTGGTGGGGCCCCCGAGGGGGCTGTCGACATCCAGGGTGCCGTCGAGGGCGGCGACCCGGCTGAGCAGCCCGGTGAGTCCGCTGCCCGTGGGGTCGGCGCCGCCGGACCCGGTGTCGCGGACGACGACGGACACCTGTCCGCCCTGCTGTCGGATGCCGACGAAGACCTCCTCGGCCGCCGAGTGCTTGGCGGCGTTGTTCACGGCCTCCGACACGACGAAGTAGGCGGCCGTCTCGACGGCGGAGGGCAGCGGGTCCGGTACGTCGTACTCCATGCGCACGGGGATCGCGCATCGCTCCGACACCCCGCCGAGCGCCTCGCGCAGGCCCAGGCTGTCGAGGGCGGTGGGGTAGACCCGCCAGGCCACCTCGCGCAGTTCGGTGAGGACTTCCCTGGCTTCCTTGTGGGCCTGTTCGAGCAGGGCGTCGGCCTGTTCCGGGGTGCGGCCGCGGCGGGCCCTGCCGAGCAGCATGGCGAGGGCGACGAGCCGCTGCTGGACGCCGTCGTGCAGGTCGCGCTCGACACGGCGCCGCTCCACGTCGACCGCCCGGACCACCGCGGCGCGGCTGGTGGCCAGCTCGTCGATGCGGCGCTGGAGGAGCTCGCGCTCGGAGGGGCCGAAGCACTCGCGGGCCAGCCGCGCGTCCTGCTCGGTCAGTGCCCGCAGCCCCTGTACGGCGAGGAAGAGCAGGGTGCCGCCGAGGACGACCTGGCTCAGCACGTCCACCCAGGTCATCGACGACCGGGCGAGCGAGACGGCGAAGACGCCCGCGAGGACCGCCCCGAAGTCGACGAGGCCGACGACGACGGCGCACAGCAGCCCGGAGTACGTGCGGGCCGCGAGGTAGCGCAGGATCTGCTGGTCGGAGGCGCGGTGCTCAGGGAAAGCGTCGTGGAAGAAGAGGGACCGGCGCCGCCGCTCCAGGGCGGTGAGCCTGCGGGCACCGGCGGCGAGCAGGGCATGGGCGCGGCCGCGCGTGCGCGGCCAGAGCAGGAAGGCGCCGAGTGCCGCCCCGGTGACCACGAAGTACAGCAGCCCGATGAGCGCGGTCAGACACCCGACGAGCACCCCGACGACCCGCATGACGAACGGCGCGGCGACGGGTTCCCTCACGTCGTCCGACATTAGCCGAGCCCTAGTGGGTGCGGCGGTGGCGGGCCTCAGCAGTGGTCCCGGGCTGTTTCCGGGACCGTACGCGCACCACCACATACCCGGCGACGGCCACGACGACCAGGGCGAGGACGGCCTTGGACAGGAGCCCCACGTACGTCTCGACCACGTCCCACTGGTCGCCGAGCCAGTATCCGGCCATGACGAGCACCGAGTTCCAGACCAGGCTGCCCAGTGTGGTGAGGGCGAGGAAGACGGGCAGCCGCATGCGTTCCACACCGGCCGGCACGGAGATGAGGCTGCGGAAGATCGGCACCATCCGGCCGAGGAGGACCGCCTTGGTGCCGTGCTTGGCGAACCACGCCTCGGTGCGCTCCAGGTCGGAGATCTTGACCAGCGGCAGCTTCGCCCACAGGGCGTGCATGCGCTCGCGCCCGAACCAGACGCCGATCCCGTAGAGGGCGGCCGCGCCGACCACCGAGCCGAGCGTGGTCCAGAACAGCGCGGAGGCCAGGCTGATCACTCCCTGCCCCGCGGCGAAGCCGGTCAGCGGCAGGATCACCTCGCTGGGCAGCGGAGGGAAGAGGTTCTCCAGGGCGATGGCGAGCCCCGCGCCGGGGCCGCCCAGGGTGTCCACGAGGTCGGCGGCCCAGCCGGCGATGCCGCCGGCGGGTTCCTGGGGAAGGGCGAGAGTCATGAGGTCCATGGAGGCCACGCTAGAAATTGCAGGTCAGCGACGGTATGGGGGTTGCCGTCGGATGGGGGTGCGGAAAACCGCACCCTGCTGGGGGAGGGGTACGCGAAAGGGCGTCCCCGGAGACCGGGAACGCCCTTTCGGCATTCGCAAGTGCGCCGCCAGGGACTCGAACCCCGGACCCGCTGATTAAGAGTCAGCTGCTCTAACCAACTGAGCTAGCGGCGCCTGCTGACGAATAAATAGTACCTGGTCCGGGAGCGTGCTTCCGACCACGGCGGCCGGGCCCCTCAGGGGCGCGGGTAACTGCGCGGCCGGCCACAGCGGACCCGCGGATGAAAACCTAGATCGCCAGGGACAGCAAGACCGGCGCCGCCCGGCGGTTCAACGTGTCCGCCGCCTCCCGCAGTCGGTGCGCGTGCTCCACCGGCAAGGACAGGGCGAGGCACCCGACGGTGGAGCCCGCCGTGATGGGGACGGCGGCGCAGACCGTGCCCACCGCGTACTCCTGGAGGTCCAGGACCGGGACCGTGGCGGGCTGGGCGGCGAGGCGGTTCAGCAGGACCCGCTCGTTGGTGATGGTGCGCGACGTGAGCCGGGCCATCTTGTGCCGGGAGAGATGATCACGGCGGCCGTCCACGTCGAGCTGGGTGAGCAGGCTCTTGCCGACCGCGCTGGCGTGGGCGGAGGAGCGGAAGTCGACCCATTCGTTGACCGCGGGGGTGCGGGGCCCCGCCGCGCAGTCGGTGACGCGGACCTCGCCGTCCACGTACCGGCTGATGTAGACGGCGGCGCCGAGGGAGTCGCGCAGCCCGTCCAGGGTGTTCCGGAGCTTCTCGCGGAGCGCCTCGGCGTGGTTCTCGGCCGAGCCGAGGCGGTCGAGGGCCTCCCCGGTGACGTACGCGCCGGTCGCCTCGCCGGTGAGCTGTTCGACGTACCCCTCGCTGCTCAGCATGCGCAGCAGGGATGCAAGGCGGACCGCGGGCAGTCCGGTGTCGCGGGCGATGCGGGCGGCGGTGACTCCGGTGCCGTGCCGGGCGACGGTCTCCAGGACCCGCAGGGCGTCCTGGACGGAGCGGTGCGGCGTGATCGCCTCGTGCTGCAACGCCACGGCATCCCCCTGCGTGGAACGGTTCCGGACAGCTGGGCCTCGTACCAAGATAGCGGCCAAGTGGCGCATATGGAGCGTCTGTTGGGGAGATTGGTGGCGCGCTCCGGCTCTGTACGCAGGAACGCGCCACTCTGGCATATGCCTCTGTCATGCTCCAGGCGGGATGCCGTCCCCACCGGTCACAGCACCGCGCTGAGGAACTCCCGGGTCCGCTCGTGCTCGGGCTCGGTGAAGATCTTCTCCGGCGTCCCGGACTCGATGACCCGGCCCGAGTCGAACATGAGTACCTGGTCGGAGATGTCCCGGGCGAAGTTCATCTCGTGCGTCACGCACAACATCGTGATGTCCGTGGTGTGCGCGATGTCGCGGAGCACGTCCAGGACGCCCGCCACCAGCTCCGGGTCGAGAGCGGACGTGACCTCGTCGAGCAGCAGCACCTGCGGGCGCATCGCCAGGGCCCGCGCGATGGCGACCCGCTGCTGCTGGCCGCCGGAGAGCTGCGTCGGGTACGCGTCGCAGCGGTCGCCGAGCCCCACCAGGTCGAGCAGCTCGCGGGCCCGCGCCTCGGCCTCGTCCTTGGGCAGGCCGAGGACGGAGACCGGCGCCTCGGTGATGTTCCGCAGCACCTTCATGTTCGGGAAGAGGTTGAACTGCTGGAACACCATCCCGATGTTCTTGCGGACCTCGCGGACGTGCTTCTCGCCCGCGGGGACGAGCTTGCCGTTCTTCTCCTCGTGGGTGAGGTACTTGCCGCCCACCTTGATGGTGCCCTGCTCCGGCTTCACCAGCGTCATGAGGAGCCGCAGGATCGTGGTCTTGCCGGAGCCGGAGGGGCCGATCAGCGTCACGTGCTTGCCGGAGGCGACGGAGAAGTCCAGCTCGTCGAGGACGACGTTGGAGCCGTAGCGCTTGACGACCTTGTCGAAGCGGATCAGTTCGCTGCCGTCGACGGCCGGGTTGGCGATTTCCTGGGAAGTGCTGCTGTCAGCGGACAAGGCGACGCTCCAAAACTCGCAGAAGAAGAGAGGCCGGGTAGGCGATGACGATGAAGGCGACGCCGACCACGCTGATCGCCTCGTAGGTGAAGGTCGCCTGGCTGTAGCCCTGGGCCTGGCCGAGCATGTCGAGCGCGCCGATGGCGGCCATCTGCGGCGACTCCTTCAGCATGACGATCACGTAGTTGCCGAGGGCGGGGATCACCCGGCGCACCGCCTGCGGCAGGATCACGGACGTCCAGGTGCGGCGCTTGGAGAGGCTGAGCGCGGTCGCCGCCTCCCACTGACCGGCCGGCACACCGTCGATGCCCGCCCGGTAGACCTCCGAGGTGTACGTCGAGTAGTGCAGCCCGAGACCGACGATGCCCGTGGTGAGCGGGGACATCGAGGGGCCCCACTCCGGCACCACGTAGAACAGGAAGAACAGCTGCACCAGGAGCGGGGTGTTGCGGATGAACTCGGTGACCACCGTGACCGGCCACCGGATCCACTTCTTCTCCGAGCGCTGCGCGACCGCCCACACCAGGCCGAGCGAGAAGGCGATCAGGGTGCCGAAGAGCAGCGCCTTGAGGGTGAGCTCCACGCCGTCCCAGAAGAGCGGCATGAAGTCGTCGACGTGCGACCAGTTCCAGTTCACTTGGCACCCCCCGTACCGGCGACGACGTCGATCGACGACTTGGCGCGCATCCCGCTGAACAGGCCCGTCTTCTCGGGCGCCTGGCCGACGCGTTTCTTGGCGTGCCGCTCCAGGAGCCGCATGCCGCGCGTGAGGACGAACGCGAAGACGAAGTACAGGGCGAGCAGCAGCGTGTAGATCGGCGCGCTCTCGTTCGTGACGAGGCGCAGCAGGTCACCGGCGAAGGTCATGTCGGCCACCGCGATGAGGGACACCAGCGATGTGCCCTTGAGCAGCTCGATCAGCAGGTTGTTGAACGGCGGGATCATCTCCGGCCAGGCCTGCGGCAGTTCGATGCGGTGCAGCCGCTGCAGCGGCGTGAAGTTCAGGGCGATGCCCGCCTCGCGCTGCGCGGGCGGCACCGCGGCGAGCGCCCCGCGCACGATCTCCGAGGCGTACGCGCCGTAGGTGATGCCGAGCGCGAGTACGCCCGCGAACATCGGCTGGAAACTGATGTTGAAGACCGGCGGCACGGTGAACGCGATCCAGAACATGAAGACCAGCGACGACGTGCTGCGGAAGATCTCGAAGTAGGCCCCGGCGAGGAACCGCACGATCCACAGCCGGTTGGTGCGCAGCACGCCGATCGGGAAGGCGATCACGAAGGCGAGGGCCGCGCTGTAGAACGTGACCTGGACGGTGATCCAGACACCGGGCAGGAACCAGTTCCCGAAGAACTCCGACGACATCATGAGGAGAGGCCCTTCGCCGGGGGACACAGCTTCTCCACGGTCAGCTTCGTCATCTCCGCCTCGGTGAATCCGAACGGCTTGACGATGCGCAGGAGCTCGCCGCTCTCCTTGAGCTTGTGCAGCTCCTTGTTGAAGGCGTCCCGCAGATTCTTCTCGGACAGCCGGAAGGCGAAACCGCCCGCGCCGTAGGCGGGCTTGCCGTCGACCATGGGCTGGAACGGCTCCGTCGCCTCGACCCGCGGATTCTTCTTGATCACCGTGCGCACGGTGACGTTGGTGCCGGCGAACGCGTCGACCCGGCCCTGGGCGACGGCGTCGAGCCCCGCCACCTGGTCGGGCAGCACGAGGACGGACTTCACGCCCGCGGCCTTGGCGTAGTCGATCTCCGCGTAGGCGGTGCCGCTCGCCAGCTTCAGGCCCTTCTTGGCGATGTCGTCGTAGTCCTTGATGCCGTGCGGGTTGCCCTTCTTCACGATGAACGAGTCGAGCATGAGGTAGTCGGGGTCCGCGAAGAGGACCTGCTCGCACCGGACCGGGTTGATGTACATGCCCGCCGACACCACGTCGAACTGCCGCGCCTGCGTGAGCCCGGGGATCAGCGCGCCGAACTTGGTGGGCACCGCCTTCACCTCGGGCACGCCGAGGCGGGGAAAAATGACCTTGGCGATGGCCGGCGCCTCGCCGGTGACCTCGCCGTTCTCGTCGATGTATCCGAACGGGACCTCGCCCGCGACACCGATCCTGACCGTGCCGCTGTCGCGCAGGCGGTCCAGCAGATCGCCCCCCTCGACCTTCCCCTCCTCCGGCACCCGGCTGCATGCCGAGAGCCCGAATGTGCCCAGAGCCGCCCCGCCCGCTCCGGTGAGCAGGGCGCGGCGGCGAACCGCTCTGCCAGTGAATCCCTCGTTGTTCCCAAGTGGTGGAGCCATGGGCGCGCGGCTACCCGACCCGACGCGAGATATGCCGACGAATTCCGGCCCCTGATGCAATCGTTGTGCTCTTGACCCGGGGAGTGAACCAGGGAGGAGCATGGGGCACATGGCGGAGCGATTCATCGAAGTCTCCCTCGCGAAGCGGGGAGTCCAGTGCACGGCAAAACTGCTCGACGACCGGGCCCCGGTGACCTGCGCGGCGGTGTGGGAGGCGCTGCCGCTCGGCTCGGACGTCTACCACGCGAAGTACGCGCGGAACGAGATCTACGCCCTTTTCCCGGCGTTCGCGGACCGCGAGCCGCCGCTGGAGAACCCGACCGTCACCCCCATCCCGGGCGATCTCTGCTATTTCTCCTTCTCCGGGACGGAACTGGGCACCCAGGCCTACGGATACGAGGCGGAGGCGGGCGTGCGGGCGGGCACCACCGTCGTCGACCTCGCCCTCTTCTACGAACGGAACAACCTGCTCCTGAACGGCGACGTCGGCTGGGTCCCCGGCATCGTCTGGGGACAGATCGTCGACGGCCTCGACCGGATGGCCGAGGCCTGCAACGACCTGTGGCGCGCGGGCGCCCAGGGCGAGACGCTGAGCTTCAGGAGGCTGTAGTACCGGTCCGCGGGGGCGGGGCGATGCCCCCGGCCCCCGCCTCGTACAGCGCCTGCGCCGCCCGCAGCACCAGCGCGTCGGCGTGGCGCGCGGCGACGATCTGCACACCGATGGGCAGCCCGTCCTCGTCCACCCCGCAGGGCACGGTCGCGGCGGGCTGCTGGGTCAGGTTGAAGGGGTACGTGAACGGGGTCCAGCCCGTCCACCGCCGGTGCCCCGACCCCTTCGGCACCTCGACGCCCGCCTCGAAGGCGGTGATCGGCAGCGTCGGCGTGACCAGCAGGTCGTACGTCTCGTGGAAGCGGCCCATGCGGCGCCCGAGGTCCATGCGCACGTCGACGGCCTCCAGATAGTCCAGCGCGCTGTACCGCGCGCCCTGCCCGCAGATCTCCCGCAGCCCGGGGTCGAGCAACTCCCGCCGTTCTGCGGGCAGATGGTGGACGACGCGTGCCGCCCCGCTGAACCACAGGGTGTGGAAGGCCTCCACCGGCTCCGAGAAGTCGGGGTCCACCTCCTCGACGTACGCGCCCCGCGCCGCCAGCGACTCCACCGCCCGCCGCACCGCCGCCGCGACGGCGGGCCGCACCGCGACCTGCCCGCCGAACGACGGCGAGTAGGCGACGCGCAGGCCGTGCACCCCGCCGCCCAGGCGCGAGCTGAAACTCTCCGCCACGGCGTCCAGTTGGGACCAGTCGCGGACGTCCGGGCCCGTGATCACGTCCATCATGAGCGCCGCGTCCGCCGCGTCCCGCGTCATCGGCCCCACGTGGGCGAGCGTCCCGAAGGGGCTCGCCGGATACAACGGCACCCGGCCGTACGTCGGCTTCAGCGCGAAGATCCCGCAGAACGCCGCCGGGATGCGCACCGAACCGCCGCCGTCCGTGCCGAGCGACAGCGGGCCCGCGCCGACGGACACGGCGACCGCGCTGCCCCCGCTGGAGCCGCCGGAGGTGCGCGACGGATCGTACGGATTACGGGTGACGCCGCTCTGCGGACCGTCCGTCACACCCTTCCAGCCGAACTCCGGGGTCGTCGTGCGGCCGACGAACACCGCGCCGTGCTCGCGCAGCCGGGCCACCGACGGCGCGTCCTCGTCCCACTTCCCCTCCGGGCGCACCGTCAGCGAGCCGCGCAGCGTCGGCCCGCCGCGCATCAGGATCAGGTCCTTCACGGACACCGGCACGCCGTCCACCAGGCCCTGCGGCTCGCCCCGCCGCCACCGCTCCGCGCTGGCCTCCGCATCCGCAAGGGCCTGCTCCGCCTCGATCCGCACGAACGCGTTCACCGTCGGCTGTGTCTCCTCGGCCCGCCGCAGCGCGGCCCTCGCCGCGTCGACCGGACTGAATTCGCCCTTGCGATAGCCCTCGACGAGTTGTACCGCGGTGAGATCCGTGAGCTCGGTCATGCAGGCTCCTCAGCAGGCAGACGGGGTGTGGCCGGGGGAGAGGGGCGGGGGTGATCAATGGCCTGGGACATACCCACGTTCCTTGTCCACCACGTTCGTCAGCGGCCGGCCCGCCGCCCATGCCTCGTACAGCTCGACGAACTGCGCGCCCAGTTCGTCACGCCAGCCCACCGTGTCGCCGCTCATGTGCGGGGAGATGAGCAGGCCGGGCGCCGTCCACAGCGGACTGTCCGCGGGCAGCGGCTCCCGCTCGAACACGTCGAGGGCGGCGCCCGCGATCCACCGCTTCGACAGGGCGGCGACCAGGTCGTCCTCGACGACGAGGGGTCCGCGCCCGATGTTGATGAACCGGGCGGAGGGCTGCATGAGGCCGAAGCGCCGCGCGTCGAACATGCCGCGTGTGTCGTCCGTGAGCGGCGCCGCGCACACCACCCAGTCGGCCCGCGCCATCAGCCGGTCGAGCTCCGCCGCGCCGTGCACCCCGTCCCGCGCCGTGCGGCCCACCAGGGCCGTGATCATGCCGAGCCCCTTCAGCGTGCGCACGATGGTCCGCCCGATGGGCCCGGAACCGACGACGCACGCGCGCGTGCCCGCGATCCGCTGGGTCTCGCGGTGGCGCCAGGCGCGTTCCCGCTGCAGCTCCAGGGTGCGCGGCAGGTCCTTGGCCATGGCGAGCACCAGCGCCGCCACGTACTCGGCGATGGGCCGGTCGAAGACGCCCCTGGCGTTCGTCACCACCGTCTCCGACGCGGCGAGTTCGGGGCACATCAGATGGTCGACGCCCGCGCTCGCGGTGTGCACCCAGCGGGGCCGCGGCCCCTCGCCGGGCCAGGCGCGGCGCACGGCGTCGGAGGTGAAGTCCCACACCAACAGCACGTCGGCGAGCGGCAGTCGGCCGGCCAGCGTGGTCGCGTCGGCGTGCACGATCCGGGCCCGCCCGGCCAGCCTTCCCAGGCGCGGCGGCGGGGCCGGGGGCGCCGCGTCGAGGACGAGGAGGGTCGTTTCGGAAACCGACGGGACACCGTTTCGCAATGAGATTCCGCTTCCCTGTCCGGAGGTACGGCCGAGCCGCGTCCAAACACGACTCAGCCGTCTGAGATGTGCGGATTGACCACGCTCGCACCCGAACCTACCTTCGTCAACAGAGGCACTGCTGTACCGGCAGTGCGGGAACCAGTACTCTCCGTGCAGCCGCTCACACCCTCTGTGTGGTACGCCCGCGCAGATCTCCCCGTCCCGACGTCCCGGCGCGTCGCCGGCATCGCTCGTCCCCGGCCCCCGGCCGGTCCCTGAATACACGCACGAACTTGGGGACTGCTCATGGACGTCTCTTTTCTCGGCGGACCTCACCCTCAGCGCGGTGTGGGCGTCGTCGCCCCTTTCGACTTCGTCCTCGACCGCGAACTGTGGCGCTGGATCCCCGACGAGGTCTCCCTCCATCTGACCCGCACGCCGTACGTCCCCGTCGAGGTCAGCCTCGACCTGGCACGCCTCGTCAGCGAGCACGAGACGCTCGCCGAGGCGGTCCGCGCACTGACCGCCGCCGAGCCCGAAGTCCTCGCCTACGCCTGTACGTCGGGCAGTTTCGTCGGCGGCACCGCGGGAGAGCGCGCGATGTGCGAGGCGATGACGCGCGAGGGCGCGGTCGCCTCGGTGACCACGTCGGGCGCGCTCCTCGAAGCCATCGAGGAACTGGCCGCACGGCGCATCGCGCTCGTCACGCCCTACACCTGGTCGGTCACCCAGGCCCTGGAGGAGTACCTGGCCGCGGCGGGCGTCGCCGTCACCGGCCGCGCCTACCTCGGCCTCACCCGGCACATCTGGAAGGTCCCCTACCGGGACGTGGCCGACATGGCGCGCCGCGCGGTCCTCGGCAGCGACGGCGGCGTCGACCTCCTCTTCATCAGCTGTACGAACCTGCCGACGTACGACGTCATCCCGCAACTGGAAGCGGAACTGCGCATGCCGGTGATCTCCGCGAACCAGGTGACGATGTGGTCCGCGCTGCGTCGGCTGGGTACCCGTGCGGTAGGGCCCTATCAGGCACTGATCGACCCGACGGCGCGACCGGGCGCGAGCAGCCCGCTGAATCCGCCGGCACCGCCGCAGGGCCTGCCCGAAGGACCACCCGCAGAAGGAGGAGGCTGGACGTGACGGCACTCGGATTTCTCTACCCGGGGCACTCGGCCGAGGACGACTATCCCCGCATGGAGCAGATGCTCGGCAGCGGCATCCGGCTGCAGCTCGTCCACACGGACATCGGCGAGGACGCCCACCGGGTCGACGCGCTCCTGGAGATGGGCTCGGCCGAACGGCTCGCCGCGGGCGTCGAGGAGCTGCGCCTGTCCGGTGCCGAGGCGGTGGTGTGGGCGTGCACCAGCGGCAGCTTCGTCCTCGGCTGGGAGGGCGCCCACGACCAGGTCCGCAAGCTGGCCATGACGGCGGGGCTGCCCGCGTCCTCCACGTCGTTCGCCTTCGCCCACGCCGCCGGCGAGGTGGGGGCGGCCCGCGTCGCGGTCGCGGCGACGTATCCGGAGGACGTGACGGGACACTTCGCTGCGTTCCTGAAGGCCGGGGGCACGGAGGTCGTGTCGGCCAGGGGGAGCGGCATCATCACGGCGGCGGAGGTCGGCACCTGGGGCCGCGACGAGGTCTTCGCGCTGGCCCGCGCGGGCGACCACCCGGACGCCCAGGCGGTGCTCCTGCCGGACACGGCCCTGCACACGGCGGCGTACGTCCGCGACCTGGAGGCCGAGCTCGGCAAGCCGGTCCTGACGGCGAACCAGGTCACTGTCTGGGAGGCGCTGCGCCTCGCCCAGCGCCGGGTGAACGCGCCCGCGCTCGGCTTCCTGTTCACGAAGGAGCCGCTGGTCCAGGCCGGGAAGTAACGCGCGGGAGGCCGTGGGAGGTCACGGGCTGAGGATCAGTCTGACCACCGTTAACGTCTGGACCGATCCGGAGACGTAGTACAGGACTATGGCCCCGTCGACCGTGGCCTCCCTGCGGTCGGGATCGTCCCGCACGGGCGTGGAGCCGTGGCCGTACGGATCCCGGCCCACGGTGCGCGCGAGGACGGCGCGGAAGGCGTCGGCGTCGCCCATCTTGGTGAGGGTGTCGTCGGCGGGCGGCGCGTAGGTGACGCGGTAGCCCTTGCGGTGGCGAGGGCTCACGACGTGCCCCGCCTCTCGGCCTCGTCGGACGCCAGCCGGACGAGCCGGGCCTCGGCGGCGGGGTCGGGCACGGCCTCCAGCATCCAGTGCCGCATCACCGCGTGGATCTCGTCGACCCCTGCCGTGTTGATGGCCCGGTCGAACTCCGCGCGCCGGCCCGCGGGCAGGGCGGCGCGGATGTCCGGGATGGTGTTGGGCACTTCGACCTCGACTCCGTCGACGAGAGTCTTCAGGGGATCAGCCATGGCCAGCACCGTAGCCGGGCGGGTGCCGCGACGCGCCGGGACGGGCCGGGAATAAAACGGAGTGAGCCTCCTGTTGGCGTCTCCGTACCCACGTGACGCATGTACGCAGTGCAGGAGGCACCCCCAGTGACAGTGGACCCGACCGGCGAAGGCACCCGCGACGACGGCATCCGCGGGGAGCGGCCGGACGACGACGGCATCCGGGGCGAGCGGCTCGGCTCCGCGCCCGTGCCCCTGTCCGTCCTCGACCTCGTCACCGTCGGCGCAGGACGCACCGCCACCGACGCGCTGCGCACCAGCGTCGAGATCGCCAAGCTCACCGAGGCCCGCGGGTACCACCGCTACTGGGTCGCCGAGCACCACTCCATGCCCGGCGTCGCCTCCTCGTCGCCGGCCGTGATCCTCGCCCACCTGGCCGCCCACACCGGCCGCATCCGGCTCGGCTCCGGCGGCGTCATGCTGCCCAACCACGCCCCGCTCGTCATCGCCGAACAGTTCGGCACCCTGGAGGCGATGGCCCCGGGCCGCGTCGACCTCGGCCTCGGCCGCGCCCCCGGCACCGACGGCGCGACGGCGGCCGCCCTGCGCCGCACCGACCGCCTGAACGAGGGCGCCGACGACTTCCCGCAGCAGCTCGCCGAGCTCACCCGCTTCCTCGACGACGACTTCCCCGACGGGCACCCCTACGCCCGCATCCACGCCGTCCCCGGGCCCGTCCAGGCGACCTCGCCCGGCGGCGTCCAGTCCCCGCACCGGCCTCCGCTGTGGCTGCTCGGCTCCTCCGGGTTCAGCGCCCGCCTCGCCGGCACCCTCGGTCTGCCGTTCGCCTTCGCGCACCACTTCTCCGCGCAGAACACGATCCCGGCCCTCGACCTCTACCGCGAGACGTTCCGGCCCTCCGCCGTCCTCGACGCCCCGTACGCCCTCATCGGCGTCTCGGCGCTCGCGACCGACGACGAGAAGGAGGCCCGCCGCCAGGTGATGGCCGCCGCGCTGAACATGGTCCGCCTGCGCACCGGCCGCCCCGGCCTCGTGCCCACCCCCGAGGAGGCGGAGGCGTACGCGTTCAGCGAGATGGAGCGGGACTTCATCACCAGCTGGAACGCCAACGTCGTCCACGGCACCGCCGACCAGGTCCGCGCCGGCCTCGACGACCTCGCCAAGCGCACCGGCGCCGACGAACTGATGATCACGGGCAACGCGCACAGCGGCGACATCCGCCTGCGCTCCTACGAACTGATCGCGGACGCGTACGGCCTGCCGAAGGCGTAGCCGCGACC
Organism: Streptomyces sp. NPDC039462; assembly: GCF_055639375.1. Taxonomy (NCBI): domain Bacteria; kingdom Bacillati; phylum Actinomycetota; class Actinomycetes; order Kitasatosporales; family Streptomycetaceae; genus Streptomyces; species Streptomyces sp. NPDC039462. Next base: position 151,344 of record NZ_JBVKAO010000009.1, on the reverse strand, counting down.
CCCGCCGTCCTACGGCCGGGCGTCGTCCGGGTCGGGCACCGCGTTGTCCGCCGGGGCGTCGCTGCGGCCGTAGTGGTGCGTCGTGAACATGTACACCAGCCCCGCGAGCACCACGATGCCGCCGCTGAGCAGCACGATCCAGTTGTCGTACCACGCGGCCTCGGGGGTGCGGGGCCAGGCGATGTTGACGATGGCGAAGATCCCGTAGGCGAGCGCCCCGAAGTTGACGACCATGCCCCAGCGGCCGAGCCGGTACTCGCCGCTCGGCTTCCAGCCCTTGAGGCGGGCCCGCAGCGCGGCGAGGACGACCATCTGGAAGGACGCGTAGATGCCGAGGATCGCGAAGGACACGATCTTGGTCAGGGCGTTCTCCGAGATCAGCGAGCCGACGGCGATCAGCGCCGGCACGACCGCCGCCACCAGCAGCGCGTACTCGGGCACCGCGCGGCTCGGCGAGAACTTCCGCAGCAGCCGGTGCCCGATGATCATCTCGTCGCGGGCGTACGAGTAGATCAGCCGCCCGGCCGCCGCCTGGAGGCTGACCGTGCAGGACAGGAACGAGATGAGGACGACGGCCATCACGGTCCGCGCGCCCGCCTCGCCGAGGGCGTCGAAGAGGACCCTGACCACCGGGTCGGCGTCCTCCCCGGAGATCACCTTCCGGTAGTCGACGACAGCGAGCAGCAGCGTCAGACAGGTGAATGTCGCCGCCGCCCCGCCCACGTAGATGGTGCGGCGCATCGCCTTCGGGATGACCTTGCCGGGGTGCTTGACCTCTTCGGCGACGTCCCCGCAGGCCTCGAAGCCGTAGTACTGGTAGAAGCCGATGATCGCCGCGCCCAGGAAGACCGGCAGGTAGGAGCCGTCACCGGCCGCGCCGAAGTCGTCGAAGAGGACCCCGAGACCGTGGAAGCGGTGCGTGGTCAGCAGGATCACGCCGACGACGAGCGCGCCGAGCAGCTCCGCGCTGAAACCGATCAGCGCCGCCCACGAAAGGGCCTTCGTACCCGCGTAGTTGATGAGCACGGAGATCACGATCAGGGCGATCGTGCAGAGCACGGTGGTGTGCACGGTGGGATCGAAGCCGAGCAGGATCGCGATGTAGGGCCCGGCGCCGTACGCGACGCTGGTGATCGTGACGAGCAGCGCCCACATGTAGACCCAGCCGGTCATCCACGCCCAGCGCTTGCCCCACAGGCGCCGCGCCCACGGGTAGACGCCACCCGCGACCGGGTACTGCGCGACGACCTCGCCGAAGACCAGCGCCACGAGGAACTGCCCGCAGCCCGCCATGACGAAGGCCCAGATCATCGGGGGCCCGCCGTCGGCGAGAGCCGTGCCGAAGAGGGTGTACGTGCTCACCACGGGCGAGAGGTACGTGAAGCCGAGGGCGAAGTTCGCCCACGGGCCCATGTCCTTGCGGAACTCCGACTTCTCCTCGCCCGGCGCGACGGCGTCGGTGTCCGCGGCGCCGTCCGGGGGGCCGGGGGCGGTCACTGGACAGGTCCTTCCGCGGCCGCCGGGCCCGGGGCGGGCCGGGCCATGATGAGGTCCGCCGCGCGTTCCGCGGCGAGCAGCACGGTGACCATCGGATTGATGGACGGCATGGTCGGGAAGACCGACGCGTCCACGATGCGCAGCCCGTCGTGCCCGCGCAGCCGCAGCTGTGGGTCGACCACCGCCATCGGGTCGTCCTCGGCGCCCATCCGGCAGGTGCCCGCCGGGTGGTAGACGGTGTGCGCGGCCCGGCGTCCGTACTCCGACAGGTCCGCGTCCGACGTGACGTCAGGACCCGGCGCCACCTCGCGCAGCAGCCAGTCGCTGAGCGGGGCGGTGGCCGCCACCTCACGGGCGATCCGCAGCCCGTCGAGGATCGTGCGCTCGTCGTGCCCCTCCGGGTCGGTGAAGTAGCGGAAGTCCAGGGCGGGTTTGACGGTGGGGTCGGCGCTGCGCAGCCACATGCGGCCGATGGAGCGGGCGCGCGGCACGTTCGGCGTCATGCAGACGCCGTGCTCGGGGACGGGATAGCCGAGACGTTCCGTATTGACGGTGAACGGCACCTGGTAGAAGTGGAACATCAGGTCGGGGCGCGGGCCGCCCGTCGCGTCCCTGCGCAGGAAGAGACCGGCGTCGGAGTCCATCGCCGAGTTCGGCGGCAGCGGGCCGCGGGTCTCCCACACCATCACCGACTCGGGGTGGTCGAGAAGGTTCTCGCCGATCCCCGGCAGGTCCGCGTGGACCTCGATGCCCAGGTCGCGCAGCTGGTCGGCGGGGCCGATGCCGGAGAGCATGAGCAGCCGCGGCGTGTCGATCGCCCCGGCGCACAGCAGCACCTCCGCCTCCGCCTCCAGGATCGACACCGAACCGTCGGCGTTGCGCACCTGCACCCGCGTGAAGCGCCCCTCCTCGTCCCGCAACAGGCGGTACGCCCAGGTCTCCAGACGCAGCGTCAGGTTCGGCCGGTCCATGATCGGATGCAGATACGCGACGGAGGCGGAGGACCGGTTGTTGGTCTCCGGGTCGTACGCGAGCGAGAAGAAACCGGCGCCGTCGGTGAAGGGACGGGCGTTGAAGTCGTCGACGACGGGGACACCGAGCCGGGTGGCCGCCGCCGTGACGAAGTCCTGGGCGATGGCGTTACGGTCGGCGGCGCCGACGGGCACGATGGTGTTCTGCAGCCGCGACCGGTACGGCAGGATCGTCTCGGGGCCCCACCCCTCGCAGCCGCTCGCCACCCACTCGTCGAGGTCCTGCGGGAACGGCAGGAAGCTGATCAGGGTGTTGTGCGAGGAGCAGCCGCCGAGCACCCGGGCCCGGGAGTGCAGGATGTGGGAGTTGCCGCGCGGCTGCTCCTCGGTGGTGTAGCCGTAGTCGAACTCGCCGCCGAGCAGGTTGATCCAGTTGCGGAGCTTCAGGATGCGGTCGTCGCCGACGTCGCTGGGCCCGCCCTCCACCACGCACACCCGGGAGGCCGGGTCCTCGCTCAGCCGCGCGGCCAGCACGGACCCCGCCGTACCGCCGCCGATGACCAGGTAGTCGTAGACCGTCGTCTCGTCGCTCATGCCGTCGCCCTCTCTCTCGCCCGCCTCGCCCTGTCCGCTCAGCCCTTGAACCAGCCGGAGGGGCCCGGCCGCAGGTTCTGGTAGATGTGCTTGGCCTCCTGGTACTCGCGCAGGCCGGTGGGCCCGAGCTCCCGGCCGAAACCGGAGCGGCCGAAGCCGCCCCACTCCGCCTGCGGTACGTACGGGTGGAAGTCGTTGATCCAGACCGTGCCGTGCCGCAACCGGGCGGCGACCCGCTGGGCGCGGCTCGCGTCGCTCGTCCAGACCCCGCCCGCCAGGCCGTACCGCGTGTCGTTGGCGAGCTCCACGGCCTCGTCCTCGGAGCGGAACCGCTCCACCGTGACCACCGGGCCGAAGACCTCCTCCTGCACGATCCGCATGGAACGGTCGCAGTCGGCGTAGATCGTCGGCAGCAGGAAGAAGCCGCGCGCCAGCTCGGGGTCGTCCGGGCGGCGGCCGCCGCAGACGAGGCGGGCCCCTTCGTCGCGGGCGATCTCCAGATAGCCCTCGACCTTCTCGCGGTGCTCCGCCGAGCTGAGCGGTCCGCTCTCGGTCCGGGGATCCATGCCGTTGCCGAGCCGGATGGCGCTCGCCCGCTCGGCGAGCCGCTCCACGAACCGGTCGTGCAGGGAGTCCTCCACGAGGAGCCGCGACCCGGCCGAGCAGACCTGCCCCGAGTGCAGGAACGACGCCTCCAGGGCGTGGTCGACGGCGGCCTCGAAGTCGCAGTCCGCGAAGACCACGTTCGGGTTCTTGCCGCCGAGCTCCAGCGCGAGGTTCTTCACGCCCGGCGCGCACGCCTCCATGATCCGGCGCCCGGTGGCGAGGCCACCGGTGAAGGAGACCAGATCCACCTCGGGGTGGGCGGACATGGCGGCGCCGACGGTGGCGCCGGGGCCGAGCACGAGGTTCGCGACCCCGGCCGGAGCCCCCGCCTCGGCGATCAGCCGCATCATGTGGATGGTGGAGAGCGGCGTCGTCTCGCTGGGCTTCAGCACGAAGGTGTTCCCCGCGACGAGCGCCGGGGCGACCTTCCAGGAGGCCTGCAACAGCGGATAGTTCCACGGCGCGATCAGCGCGCAGACCCCGATGGGGTGGTACGTGACGCGGCTCAGCACGTCCGGGCCGACGTCCACGACCCGGCCGCCGTCCTTGTCGGCGATCTCGGCGAAGTAGCGGAACGCGTTCAACACGTCCTCCACGTCGATCCGCGCCTCGGCGAGCGTCTTGCCGGTGTCGAGGGACTCGACGTGCGCGATCTCCTCCTGGTCCCGCAGCAGGAACCGCGCCACCCGGAGCAGCACGTCGGCTCGCTCCCGGGTCGGCGCGCCCGGCCAGTCGCCGCGGTCGAAGGCGCGCCGGGCGGCCTGGACGGCGAGCTCGACGTCCGCCTCGTCGGCGTCGTCGACCTGCTGGATGACGGACGCGTCGAACGGATTGACCACGTCCCGCCGCGCGCCGTGGACGGTCCCGGTCCACTCGCCGTCGACGAACAGTTCCGGCATCGTGGGCTCCCTAGCTCTCGTCCTCGTCAGGTGCCGAGGTCACCCACCGGCACGCACACCGGGCACCAACATCGTCCGATCGGCGCGCACCGGCCACGGGGACGCACCGGCCGGGGGAGGGTTGGGCGCAGATGTGACCTGGTTGGGCTAGGGAGAGCCCGGCGGGCCGGGGCCGGTCGACCCGCCGAGCGGCAGCAAGAGGCCGGTCGGCCCCGCCGAGCAGTACGGCGAGGCTAGGCGGCCCCGCCGAGCAGTACGGCGAGGCTAGGCGGCCCCGCCCAGCAGTACGGAGATACGATCCGCCGGAACCGGCCGGGAGTAGAGCCACCCCTGCCCCGTGTCGCACCCGATCCGCCGCAGCCGCGCCGCCTGGGCCGCGGTCTCCACGCACTCCGCGGTCACCGTGAGCCCGAGCCGGTGCGCGAGCTGCACCATCGCCTCGACGATGACCTCGTCGGCGGGGTTGGTGTGCTGCTCGCCCTCCTCGTACTGGAATCCCCGCACGAAGGAACCGTCCAGCTTCAGGACGGACACCGGCAGCCTGCTCAGGTACGCGAGGTTCGAGTACCCCGTCCCGAAGTCGTCGATGGCGATTCGCACCCCCATGTCGCTGAGCGCCTGGAGCGCCTGCAACGGCCGGCCCGCCGACCCCATGACGGCGGACTCGGTGAGCTCCAACTGGAGCAGCCGGGCGGAGAGCCCGGTCTCGGTGAGGATCTCCGCGACATCGGCGACCAGATCGGAGTCCCACACCTGCCGCACGGCCACGTTGACGCTGACGAAGACCGGGTCCCGGTCGGGGTGGTCCAGCTGCCAGCGGCGGGCCTGCCGGCAGGCGCTGCGCAGCACCCAGCGGCCGAGCTGCACGATCGACCCGTCTTCTTCGGCCAATCCGATGAACCGATTCGGCGTGAGGAGGCCGAACTGCGGATGCTGCCACCGCACCAGCGCCTCGACACCGTGCAGCCCCTCGTCGTCGAGCCCCACCAACGGCTGGTACTCCAGGACGAATTCGTCGCGGTCGACGGCGGGCCGCAGCGAGCTGGAGAGCGCCTGGCGGGTCATGCGGTGGGCGTTGCGCTCGGGGTCGAAGAGCGTCCAGCGGGCCTTGCCGTCCGTCTTCGCCCAGTACAGCGTGGTGTCGGCGGCCTGCATGAGCCCCGTCGTGGTGGTGCCCGCGGCGCGCCGCTCCACGACGCCGATGGACGCGGAGACGGAGAGCCGCTGCCCGGACAGGTCGAAGGGCTCCTGGAGCGCCTGCAGCGTCGTCTCCGCGAGCTCCGCCAGCTGGTCCGTGCCGGTCGACTCCTCGACGAGCAGCGCGAACTCGTCGCCGCCGAGCCGCGCCACGAGCGGCGCCGCCGCCCTGCCGTATCCGGCCCGGTCGGCGCAGCGCGTGAGCCGCTCCGCGACGGCGGCGAGCAGCCGGTCCCCGACCCGGTGGCCGAGGGTGTCGTTGACCGCCTTGAACCCGTCGAGGTCGAGGTAGCAGAGCCCGATCCGGCCGGTGCTCGTGTCGTCGTACGTCCCCGCTTCGAGCGCGGACGCGAGGCGCTCGAAGAAGAGGTTGCGGTTGGGCAGCCGGGTCACCGGGTCGTGCATCTGCACGTGGCGCAGCCGGGCCTGGAGCTCGCGGCGCGCGCTGATGTCGGTGGCGGCGAGCAGCACGGTGCCGCCGTCGTCCCGGTCGGCGGCCCCCGGCATCGGCTCCACCGTGACCTGCACCCACAGGGAGTGCCCGTCGGGGTGCTTCAGGCGCCGGGTGCAGCGCAGCCGGGCCTGCCGGCCGCGGAGCACTTCCAGATACGTGTGCCAGGTGCGGGCGTCGGACGCCAGGTCGACCAGGTCGGCGGCGACCCGTCCGGCGAGCGCGCCGGGGGCCTCCCCGAAGAGGCCGGCCAGCGCGTCGTTGGCGCTGATGACGAGGCCCTCGCCGTCGACGACCGCGAGGGGCAGCGGGGCGGCCGCGAAGGCGGCGCGGTAGTCGGACCGCTCCGTGCGGCGACGCTCCGTGACATCGGGGCGGGTCCGGCCGGGTGCTGTGGCCGTGGGGGTGGGCCCTTCGGACGTTCCGTTCACCGCTTGCTCCCGCAGTGCAGTTTGTTCTCGAACAGGTCTCGTCGGGCGGCGGGCAGGTGGCGGGTGGTGGTGTGGGGACCGGTCCCGCGCAGGAAAGTGTGCCGATCATAGAGGTTGGCCGGATGACCGTTCCAGCCGTACCGCCGGTCCGGGCGGACGCCACCCCGGTCGGCAGATCGTTTCTGCTCGGCCCTGGACCGCTTCCGTTGCGACCCGATCGCTTGTGACGTTCCGTGAGCGGTCGGGGTGTCGCCCCCTCGCCTCGTCCTCACTCGGAAGGGCCAGACAAACAGGGCAGAGGTCAACAAAGCGTCACAAGGTGGGTGGGGTGTCCCGCATTCCGCACCCGGAGGTCGACGTGCCGCGTCAGCTCCCCCCTTGGGGACTCACCCGTGGAGGGGAGAAATCCCGCCTGCGCAGCACCGCCGCCCTCATCACCTCACTGACCGCTCTGGCCGCCACCTCACTGGTCGCGGGCCCCGCGACCGCCGAGTCCACCGCGGGGCCGTGCGCCCTGCGCCGCACCGCCGCGCACCACTCGGAGGGCCTCGACACCTGGAACACCGCCTATCCGCGCCCGTCCAGGACCCTGAACGCGGCGATGGTGTTCCTGTCCTTCCCGGACTCCCCGCCGCTGACCACGCCCGACGAACTGGCCGCCGACCACTTCCCGGCCACCAGCCGGTTCTTCGAACGCGCCTCGTACGGCAAGTTCACGCTGGTCCCGCACCCGCTGCGCCAGTGGGTCCGGATGCCGGACGACTCCCTTTCGTACGCCATACAGCGCGACTGGAACCCCAAGCGCCGCGCCGCCTATCTGCGGGACGCGGTGGCCGCCGCCGATCCGCACGTGGACTTCTCGCGGTACGACATCGTGTACCTCGTCGCCGACCCGGACGCGCCCGGCGTCGACTCGGACGCCACGAAGGTGGTCAACTTCGACCGGCCGATGCGGGCCGACGGCACGGACATCCGCCGCATCGTCACCGTCTTCGAACGGCATCCGCCCGACCGCAACGTCCTGGCCCACGAGACCGGCCACGTCTTCGACCTGCCCGACCTGTACCACCGGCCCACCGACGGCAAGGGCGACTGGGACACCCACGTCGGCGACTGGGACGTCATGGGCAGCCAGTTCGGACTCGCCCCCGACCTCTTCGGCTGGCACAAGTGGAAGCTGGGCTGGCTGGAGTCGCGGCAGGTGCGGTGCGTGGGCGCGGGCACTGAGCGGCTGACCCTGGACCCGCTGTCGGCGGCCCCGGCGCCCGGCGCCCTCGGCGGCACCCGGCTCGCCGTGATCCGCACGGGCCGGGACGCGGTGCTCGCCCTGGAGGCGCGCGGCCCCGTGGGCAACGACCACGCCACGTGCACGGAGGGAGTGCTCCTCTACGAAGTACAGAACGGGACGGCGTCGGGCAGCGGCCCCGTCGAGGTCGTCGACGCCCATCCGGAGTCCGAGTCCTGCTGGGGCGACTCGGTCTACCCGCAGCTGGCGGACGCGCCGGTACGGGCCGGCGAGAGCTTCACGGTGCCCGGCCACGACGTGCGCGTGGAGGTGGCGGGGCGGACGGCTTCGGGGGCATGGACGGTGGAGGTCACCACGGGCTGAGGCGGCGCAGGTCGCCGGCCATACACGCAAGAAGCCCCTCGCTTCCGCGAGGGGCTTCTCACCGTCTGTGCGCCGCCAGGGACTCGAACCCCGGACCCGCTGATTAAGAGTCAGCTGCTCTAACCAACTGAGCTAGCGGCGCCTGCTGACGTCGTAGACCTTAGCACCCTGATCGCCGCGAGGAAAAATCGATAAGCGGACGGCGGGGGAGGCCGCCGACCTGGCCGCCCGTACGCAGGCCCAGAGGAACACCTCGGGTCCCGGGAGCCACGGGTGGCGGGTGCCGGGGGCCACCAGCCAGCGCGATCCGAGGCGCCCGCCGACCTCCCCGCCCGCCACGAGCGGCGGCACGGTGACCGCGTCGCCCGTGCCGTGACAGAGCACGGGCGGGACGGCGGGGCCCCACTCCTCCCACTCCAGGAGGGCGGGCAGGCGCTGCGCGGTGCCGGGGGATGCGAAGAGCAGGACGCGGCCGCGGTGCGCGGCGACCGGCCCCGAGCCGGGGCCCTCCCCCCACAGGCGGTCGAGCATCCGGCGACCGAAGACCGCGGGGACACTCACCACGTCGAAAGCGGAACCGCAGGGAAGCACGGCGGGGGCGTCGGGCCTGCTCCGCCAGAGGGCGAGAGCGCTGCGCGGATACGTCTCGGCCGAGGCGAGCCAGGCGGCTCCCTCCGCGGTGACGTCCCAGACGTCGTGGCTGGGCGAGGGGCTGCTCATGCCAGCTACATCTACAGAACACGGAAGCCCCGTTCCCGAGAGTTGCCGGAAAAGGGGACGGGGAGGGGGGCGGGGGAGTACCTTGCCCCGCTGGGCATATGCCAGAAGATCGTGAGCGCGGGCTGCTCCGACTCCGGCTCCGTCGCCGGGCTAGTGCTTGTCCGCACCGCCCCGCATCAGGTCACGGCCGTACTCCACCATCTTCTTCGCGTAGTCCTCGGTCCACTCCGCGCGCTCCGCGATCAGCGCGGGCGTCAGCCGGTCGAAGCGGCGCGGGTCGGCGAGCTGGGCGGCCGCCATGGCCTGGAACTCGATGGACCGGTCCGTCGCGGCGCGGAACGCGTGCGTCAGCTCGGTGGCGCGGTCGAGGAGCTCGCGCGGGTCCTCGATCGACTCCAGGTCGAAGAAGTGCTCGGGGTCGGCCGTGGCCTCCGCGGGCTCGAAGAGCAGGGGCGCGGGGCGCATGCGCTGTTCGGTGCGCTGTTCGGTCCGGGGCCGCTCGGGCTCCGCCATGGTTGTTTCCTCCTCGTACGGTGCGCGCCGTCCGTCCGGTGCCGGCCGACTCCCATTCTCCCTTGCCGCGCAAGTGGGCCGCCGGGTGCTCTACAGGGGCGCGGGGAGCTGCGCGCTCAGCTCGCGGCGGGCCGCAGACGCGTCTGCGGGGTTTTCGGCAGGTGCGTCTGCGGCTGGTTTGTGGTTGCTCGCGCAGTTCCTCGCGCCCCTGACGGGCCCCCATCAGGGGCGCCAAGTCACCCTGTGTTCGGAGAGGCGGGCCAGGACCGCGTGATTTGCCTCCCAGCCGTCGGGGAACTTCACCGTGACGCCCAGCTGGACCGGCTCCGTCGACGGATGGTCGTCGAGCAGGGCGCTGACGCCCGCGCGGCAGACGACGATGCAGGCGTGCCGGTGACGGGACGCCAGAACGCAGAGGCGCCCCGTCTCCAGGTGGAAGGCCGTGGCGTCCGGACGCCCGGAGAGCGGGTGCAGGACGACCGTCACGTCGTACTCCCGGCCCTGGAGGCGATTCGCCGTGTCCACCGTGACGTCCAGGACGCCGAGGTCCGCGAGGGCGGCCCGCACCGTTGCCGCCTGGTCGCGGTGGGCGGTGCCGACGGCGATCCGGTCGGCGGTGAGCGGCGTGGGATCAGGGCCGCGCTCGGAGGTTGCCGCGCCGCCGCGGTCCAGCAGGCGGCGCACGACCTGCGCCAACGCGCGGACGGCCTCCGGATCCGTACGCGGCGTGTTCCGCGCGGGCAGCTCCAGCAGGCCCCAGCCCGACTCCGCCGCCTCGTCGATCACCCGGTCGGGGGCCGAACCGTCCGACGGCACCCCGAAGTTGAGCACACGGTCCCCGTGCCCCGTACCGCTGCGGAAGGGCGTGTACGGGTAGAACGCGTCCGAGACGAGGGGCGCCGCCGAGGCCGGCAGCCGCCACGACACCGGCAGGCGGTGCTGCGGCAGCTCGGGATTGTGGGCGAGCAGCGTCGACACGGCGGACGCCGAGGGGTCGTACGAAAGGCCGGCCCACTGCTCGGCGCCGACGATGGAGAACGGGTCCAACTGCCCCGGGTCGCCCACGAACAGCGCCCGCTCGAAGAGCCCCGCCACGGCGAGCAACGCGTCCGAGCGCATCTGATAGGCCTCGTCGACGATGGCGTGGCCCCACGGCGCGTCGAGCTGGTCGGCCTTGACGTGTGCCCACTTCGCGGCCGTCGAGATGACGATGTCGAGGCCCGCCAGGTCGCCCGCCTTCGTCGACGTGCGGACGTTCGCGAGGTCGTCGAGGGCCTTGTCGTACGGATCGGGGTCGCTGCTGTGCAGCCGGCCGACCGGCAGCTCGGGGTCCTTCTCGGCGAGGCGCAGGACCAGGTCGTCCACCTGCGCGTTCGTCTGCGCGATCACCATGAGGGGGCGGCCCGCCGCAGCCAGTTCGCGGGCCGCGCGGACCACGAGGGTCGACTTTCCCGCACCGGGCGGGGAGTCGACCACGACGCCGCGGTGCGTGCCGTGCAGCGTGTCGTGGAGGATCGCCTCCGTGGCGCGCGCGGCCTCGGCGCCGGGGTCGAACGTGCCGCCCGCGGGCGGGGCGAGCTGCATCACAGGGTGTCCTCCGCGGTCACGGGGTCAGGACTCTCCGCGGCGCCCGACGGCGGGCCGCCGTGGGTCCACGGGGTGGCTTCCGGGTCGGGCAGCTTGGGGCCGCCGCGCTGCTCGTGCTCGAAGAGCGTCCAGCAGATCCGGTCGCCCTTCTCGGGGACGGATCCCGGCTCGGGCTCCTTGCCGCGCCCCATCTTGTCGGTGATGCGCAGCACGACGGCCGCCGTGCCGCTCTCCCTCTCGTACGCCTCGTACCCCACGAACTCCGCGGTCTGCGGCTTGCCGCCGAGGGCGCGGTACACCTTCGTGCGCTCGCCGAGGTGCGGCTGGTCGTCCGTGCGGACGGTGATCAGGGGGCGCGGCCGCGGGCTCTTCCCCTCGCTGTACGCCATGACGACCTCCGTCACCTCGCCGACGAAGGCCTCGCCCGCGAGCCGGCGGCCGGCCATCACCAGCGGGTCGTCGAGGGCCTCCTGGGCGTCCAGGCGGGCCTGTTCGCGCTCGCGGGTCGCCAGTTTGTTCGCCGCGGTGACCGCGTCGTCGACGCGCGGCTGCGGCGGCTCGCCCGCCGCCACCCTGTCGCGGTGGCCGGTGAACGACCAGCGGTCGCGGGTCCACCGGTCGGCGGCGTGCGCCGCCTCGGGGAGCGTGCACAGGGCGTCGAGGCCGCGCCACACGGCGTCCCAGGTGGGCCGCGTCCTGCTGTCGATCAGGGCGTGGATCTCCCGCTCGGCGGCGGTCAGGAGCGCCAGCCGCTCGTCCGCCTCGACACCGTCCTCGGCGGCGGCCAGGGCGGTGCGCGCGCGGTCGTAGCGCTCGATGGCGGGGGCCAGCAGGTCATTGTCGAACGCCGGGTCGGTGGCCGGGCCCGCGGGCGGACACAACAGCTGGCCGTCCCGGTCCCGGGCCAGCTCGGCGCGGAGCGCGGCCTCGGCGCCCGAGGTGCCCTCCGGGGCCTCGATCCAGGCGAGCAGGGCGCCCAGGTGCTGGTCCTCCAGGCTGGACTGACCCGTCGCCCAGTGCCGGGACAGCAGCTCGGTCATGGCGACGAGCAGAGACGACCCGGGGACACGGGCCCGCTCCCCGAAGTGCGTCAGCCAGCGGCCGAGGAGGGGGACGCGGGGCGGGGCGGGGTAGGGCGCGTCGGGGTCCTGCTCGGCGGTGCGCCGGAACCGCATGGAGCGGCCGAGGAGCCTTACGAACTCGATGCCCGCGCGGCTCGGCACGATCAGCTGCGGCGCGTCCGTGCAGAGCTCCACCTCGACCTTGACGCGCTTGCCGGTCTCGGGGTCGGTTTCGTTGCGCTCGGCGGTCTCGACGTCCTGCGCGAACGCGTCCACGTACGGCAGAACGATCTCCGCGAGCTGCGCGAGGAACGCGAAGCGGAGGTCGCGGTCGCGGGGCTGCGGCACGACCAGCAGGCGGGGCGAGGTGCGCTTCGTCCCGACGAGCGCGCCGAGCGGCGCGCCCGCCTCACCGGCGGTGATGAGCGGCACGAGCACGAGAGGCCGCTGAGACACATGCCGATGCCGAACGGTCGCCCGCACCTGCGCCCGCCCCGCCTTGACCGCCTCCAACCGAGCAAGCCCATCAATCAACGACACGAGGGCCCCTTCCCCATCCGCACAAGCCCCCCACCGGCCTGCCCCCAACTCCCCACCCACGGGCCCCCGACGCCACCCGCCCGGGAGTGGGCGGACTCTTCAGCGCGAGGGCGAGGACCGGCGTCACGTGGTCGAGCAACCAGGGATCGTTTGTCGGGCTCGGCGCCGCCCGGCTTACCGCCGGCGGGCACGCCCGGGTGTGCCATACCCGGCGGGCAGCCCGGCCCGGCAGTGGCCGACTGTGCGTCGGTAGGCCGACCGTCGGGCTCGGTGGCGGTCCGGCGGGGGCTGGCGGCTCGGTCGCCCGGCACGGCACAGGCCAGCCGGCTGCTGTTGGCCCTGCCGCCGCTGTGGTCGGCGGCGCCGACGCGCGGTGGGGGCGGGGCCGGTCGGTGGGTGAAGGGTGGGTGGGTGGGGAGGTGACCTTCGGGCGACGGGACGACGGTCAGCATTCCGCACCGCCCGAGGCGCCCACGCCAGAAATCGCGCCCACGCCAGAAAGCGCCTCGGCCCGCAACCCCGCCGCCCTCCGCAGCGCCGCCACCGCCGGGTCGTCCGGATCGCCGGTCGAGCCCGCGGCCGCCGCCAGGACCTCGCCGATGGTCGTCAGGCCGCCCAGCTCGCCGCGGATCGCGCGGCCGAGGGACGTCACCTCGCCGTGCTCACGGGCCCGCTCCCGGCAGTGGAAGGCCAGCTCGCAGGCGGCGAGGCACTCCGGGGCGTACGCCGCGGGGACCGCCTCGACCGCCGCCGCCAGCTCGTCCGCGGGACGGCGCACGTCGAAGGTCGTGCCCTCCGGAAGCTCCGCCGCGATGTCCTCGACCCGGGTCAGCCGGGCCAGCTGGCGCCGGGTCACCGACAGCTGCTTGCGGACGTCGACCGCGGACGCCGTCGGCAGGTTCGAGAAGTCCTTGGGGCAGACGAGGACGACGTCGTGCCGGACGCGGGGCGCCGGCTCCATGCGCTCCGCCACCCGCTCCAGCGCCAGCGCGTACACCGCGGACTGGCGGGCGGCCGCGCCCACCTTCGCCGCGTCCGCCGAGCCGTCGATCATCGGGAAGGACTTGATCTCGACGACCGTCCAGCTGCCGTCCGGATGGACCACCACCGCGTCCGGCTCCAGGAAGGCGGGGCTCCCCGCGACGTCCAGGGCCAGCATGGGGTGGTCGAGGAGCGTCCAGCCGCCCGCACCGGTGGCCTCCCGCAGTGCGAGCGCGGTCCGCGCGGCGCGGCCCTCGGGGCCCGCCGCCGACAGGTCGGGGACGGCCGACTCGCCGGGCACCGGCTCGGCCCCGCCGCCCACGCGCGCGTGCGTCAGGCGCAGCAGCTCCGCGCCGCCGTCGGCCTTGACCCGCGCCTCGAAGGCATTGCCCCGCATGAACGCGAACTGGGACTGGCCGAAGCCCGAGGGAGAGCCGAGGGACTCCGCGAGCGCCGCCTTGTCCACCCCCGCGCCGTCCAGCAGCGCACGCCGTCCGCACCCCGGGTTGGCCGCGAGCGCGGCCAGCGCCCGGGCGTCCAGCGGCCGCGCGGGAAGATCCGCGCCGCGCAGCTCAGCGAGCCGGTGCCGCAGCGCCTTCCCCCGCGTCGGTGGGTCGGCCGACGTCTGCGGGGCGGGCACTCGACTCGGTGCCGGGGGCGACACTCTGCTTGCGCTGTCGGGGAATTCGCTCACCTGTCGAAGTCTGGCATCCACCACCGACAATTGAGGACTCTGTGGCGGACGAGGGCACCGAGGACGGCAGGAAGCGGGTCCGCAACCGGTTCATCACGGGCTCCGCGAGCCGCTGCACGGGCCGTACGAGCAGCAGCCCGACGCCCATCACCGCGGCGCCCGCGAGCGCGTCGAAGAGGTAGTGGTTGGCGGTGCCCATCACCACGATCGTGGTGATGAGGGGGTAGGCGACGGCGGCCACCCTGGTCACCGGCGTGCGCCCGCACCGCCACAGCATCACGCCGCACCACAGCGCCCACCCCACGTGCAGGCTGGGCATCGCCGCGTACTGGTTCGTCATCCCGCCGAGCCCGCGCGGCGCGCTCGCCTCGCCGCCCCACCAGCCGTAGTTGCTGTACTGCGCCATGGTGTCGACGAAGCCGTACCCCTTGCTCAGCAGCCGGGGCGGGCAGGTCGGCAGGAGCGTGAAGCCGATCAGGCCGATCATGGTGGAGATCATCAGCCACGCGCGTGCGGCCCGGTAGCGGACGGCACGGCTGCGGAACAGCCAGACCAGGACGGCGGGCGTGACGAGGTAGTGCAGTGACGCGTACCAGAAGTCGGCGGGGACGCCGATCCAGGCGTTGTCGGTGAAGAGACGGTTCAGCGGGGTCTCCGCGTCGATACGGAGGAACCGCTCGGCCTTCAGGATTCCCACACCGTGGTCGATGGCACTGGAGACATCGCCTCGGACGATGAGCCGGCCCGCCGAGTACGCGGCGTACACCAGGACGATCAGCGGCAGCTCCGTCCACCAGCGCAGCCGGGGCCCGGATATGCCGGTGATGCCCGGCACGTCGGTCTTCGGCATCCGATAGGTCCCCCATGTCTTTGTTCACGCGGCGTCTGCCGCCGCCTCACTTTACGGCGTACGCGAAGGCGGGCGAGGCATCCCCCGGCCGACTAAGACGCAGAGATCGGCGCCCGGGTTGCCCACCCCGGCGGGGGCTCGATCACAGGTGGGCGATGATGGAGGGGCAGGCGCGCCCTGTCCGCGAAAAGCATCAAAAGTGTCATCGGCGCACGTGGCCGGATTCGACATGTGTACGACTTGGAGTGACCCCATGGCCCCCCGCATCCTGCTGGCCCGGCACGGACAGACGGAATGGTCCCTGTCCGGGAAACACACCGGCAGGACCGACATCCCCCTCCTCGAAGAAGGCCGCCGCGGCGCCAAGCTCCTGGGCGAGCGGCTGCGCCGCGCGCCCTTCGACGGCCTCCCGGACGTCGAGGTGCGCACCAGCCCGCTCTCCCGCGCGCGGGAGACCTGCGAGCTCGCCGGCTTCGGGGACCGCGCCACCGCCTGGGACGCGCTCATGGAGTTCGACTACGGCGCGTACGACGGCATGACCCCCGCCGACATCCAGGCGATCCGGCCCGGCTGGCTGATCTGGCGCGACGGGGTCCCCGAGGGCGAGACGCTGGAGCAGGTCTCCGCGCGCGCGGACGAGGTCGTTGAATGGGCGAGGAGCGCCGACCGCGACGTGCTGGTCTTCGCGCACGGCCACATCCTGCGGGTCATCGGCGCGCGCTGGCTGGGCCTCGGCATCGAGTTCGCCGCCCGCATCCGCCTCAACCCGACGTCCCTGTCGGTCCTCGGCTGGGCCTACGGAGAGCCTGCCGTCGAGTCGTGGAACGAGACCGGTCACCTGGCCTAGTGCCCCGCGCCTTGGGCCACGCGCGGCAGGGCGGCGTGCCCCTCCAGGAAGTCGCTCACCCCTGAGGTGCTGCGATGCGGCAGGAGGACTCGTGCCGTCGTGGCGAGCATCGACTGGATGCGTGAGGACTGCACCTCTCCCAGGAGCGCGAGGACTTCGAGACCCGCCGCCGCGGCCTCGTCGGGGCGGCCCGCGCGGGCCAGGTCGTCGGCGAGCTCGGCGGTGTAGAGCGCGATGTTCCGGGTGAACTGCGGGGTCTGCGAGGAGGCGGTGTCCACGGCCTGCCGGGCGTGCCCGGTGGCCCGCGCCCACTCGCCGAGGGCCGACCAGCACTGCGCCTCCAGGCCCGCGAACTCGGCGGGGCCGTAGAAGCTCATCCACTCCGGGTCCTCCGCGCGGGCCCCGCGGTCGAAGAGGCCGTGGGCGCGGGCCAGCGCCTGCTCGCAGCCCGAGCGGTCGCCGAGCCCCGCCCAGCCCCCCGCCTCCCGCAGCGCGATGAGCGAGAGCAGCCGGTGCGAGCCGAGGTGGCGGGCGGCGCGCGAGGCCGCCTGGGCCGCCCGCACCGCCTCCCGGGGCCGCCCCGCGTCCCGCGCGAGGAAGGCCGTGTTGCAGAAGGCGTGCGCCTCCAGGGCGTCGTCCCCGGAGACCCGGGCCGTCGCCAGGGCCTCGGCGTAGTGCGAGCGGGCGTCGTCGAAGCGGCCCGAGTCGTGGGCCAGCCAGCCCACCGAGATCGCCAGCTCACCGGCGCCCGCGTGCAGCCGGTCCGAGGTGGCCTGCCGGGTGGTGGTCCCCGCGTCGAGCAGGGTGTAGGCGGTGCGCAGGGGGGCGGCCGCGCGCCGGTAGAGCCCGTCGGCGCCGTGCCGGTCGTCGAGCAGCCTGATCTTGCGCACGGCCTCCTCGACCGCGCCGGCCTCGGCATCGCCGACCCTGCGGCCGCGCAGGGCGGCCGCCTCCGCCGGACCGCCCAGGGTGAGGCCGATGGGGCCGAGGGCGGCGGCCACGGTGGCCGTGGAACCGGTCATGAACGCGCGACGCTGCACGTCGCTCTCCTCGTGGGTCTGGACCGCGTACGGATCGCAGGCGCGGGGGTCGGACCCGGACGGATGGGACTCGTACAACTGGATCGTGGTCGGTTGTTCGGCGCGCGCCCCCCTGCCGCGCACCAGGGCGCGGGGGGCGAACCCCAGGTCGGTCAGGGACCGGCCGGGGAACATGTGCAGGAACACGCGCTCGTAGGCGTAGTTGGGACAGCGGATCTCGCCCGCCTCCACGCGCCCGATGTAGCGGGCGTCGCAGCTGACGCGCTCGCCGATCTCACGGGCGGACCGCCGGACGGCCGCGGCGAACTCGCCCGGCGAGCGCTGTCCGCGGAGTTGTCGGAATGCGAGGTTCGGTCGTGGGGACTGAGTTGACGATGCCATCGGTGACGACGCCATGGCCGGACCCTCTCGTGCGGATCGTGCCGGATGGTGCACACGCTCGCGCACTGGACGCCGCGCCCGCGCGCTGGGTCTCGCGGGCCTGCCCTGTTCCGGCGGAGCACGAACGTACCGGCTGTGACGGGTCCGCCACGCGGGGTTTGGCTACAAACCGGATATCTCATCCGGGATCCGCCATGAAATGCCATCCTTTGCGGCGGCGTGCCGCAGTGCCTGTTGACGTCGTCGCGCGTTGAACCATGAGGAGCGGGAGCCGGGCGGCTGCCGCACTGGCGAGGAGGGGTTTCCTTGTTGGAGATCGGCATGGAGAACGGCGACTCCCGTAAGGGGAACGGCACATCCCCGGCGTCCCTGACGACGGCGCGACACCGGCCCACCCAGGACCGCAGCGCCCCGCCCCCCGGCTCGATGCCCTGCGACGACGAGTGCTGCGACCTGGTCACCGTCCCGGCCAGGCAGGGCCTCGAAGCGGTCGACATCCTGCGCCGCGGCGCGGGCGACACCATCGGCCCCGTGCTGCACGACGGCGGCTGCGCCACGCTCGGCTTCCTCGTGCCGCCGGGCACCGCCGACGGCTGGGACCTGCCGGGCAGCGCCTGCACCCAGACGTACGGACGCGGCATGAGCGTGTACACCCACCCGGCGGCCGGGCAGCCGGGCCAGGGCGGGCCCGCCGGGTCCGTCGTCCCCGACCCGCCGGTCGCGGGCACCGGCTGGCTGCTCCCGCCGGGCGGCGAGACCGACCCCGTTACCGACCCGGCCGTCCTGCGGGCCGCGCTCGGCCAGGCCGCCCGCACCATCGAGGCCGCCGACAACTGCCGCTGAGCCGGCCCACAGCGCACCACACCGCACCGCAGGGCCCCGGCGCCCCGCGCACCGCCGGCGGGCCGTGCCGTTCGCGTACGCCGATAATGGCCGGATGGCAAGGAACAAGCGGGCCCGGGAAGCGCGGGAGGCCGTCGTCGAGAAGGTGGACGGCGGACTCGCCGAACTCATGCCGGACCGGGACAGGCCGCGCGCCTGGACGCTGCTCGTGGATGGCGCCCCGCAGTCCCACGTCGACCTCGACGACCCCGCGTACCTCGACTTCGAGTACCAGCGCAGAATCGGCCACATCGCCGACCTCGTCGCCCCGCCCGGCAAGCCCGTGCACGCCGTGCATCTCGGCGGCGGCGCCTTCACCCTCGCCCGCTACATAGCCGCGACCCGCCCCCGCTCCACCCAGCAGGTGGTCGAGCGCGACACCGCCCTCGTCCGGCTCGTCCGCCGCGAGCTGCCGCTGGACCCGCAGAGCCGCATACGGGTGCGCGGCACCGACGCCCGCGAAGGCCTCGCCAAGATCCCCGACGGCTGGGCGGACCTCGTCATAGCCGACGTCTTCAGCGGGGCACGCACCCCCGCCCATCTCACCAGCACGGAATTCCTCACCGACATACGCAGGGTCCTGAAGCCCGGCGGGTACTACACCGCCAACCTCGCCGACGGCCCGCCGCTCGCACACCTGCGCGGCCAGCTCGCCACCGCCGCCGTCCTCTTCCCCGAACTCGCCCTCGCCGCCGACCCCGCCGTGCTCCGCGGCAAACGCTTCGGCAACGCCGTGCTGCTCGGCTCCGACCGGGAGCTGCCGGTCGCCGAGCTGACCCGGCGCTGCGCGAGCGACCCGCACCCCGGCCGGGTCGAACACGGGCGCGCACTCCGGGACTTCGGCGGCGGAGCGGCGGCCGTCACCGACGCGGGCGCGGTCGCCTCACCGGCGCCGCCGCCATCGGTCTTCCGCTGACGCCTCCGGGGTCCGCGAAGCTCAGGACTTGTCGATCTCCACGCGCGGCGCCGTGTCGTGCCACGTGCAGAACACCGAGACGCGGGCCGCGCCCCCGGTGAACTCCACCCGGATCCACTTGTCCTGCTTCCACGTCTGCACCGACCAGCCCGCCGCGGGCGTCGCCGAGACCAGCGTCGCGGAGTCCTTGCCGAGGTCGAGGACGACCCGGCCGCCGTCGGTGCTGTAGCTCTTCACCGTGCCGGAGTTCGTGGGTGGTGGGGCCGAAGGATCGTCGGAGGGTGTCCTGGACGGTCCGGCGGATTTCGGGGCAGTCGGCGGCTTCGGTGATCTCTCGGGCTTCCGGGACTTCTCGGGCTTCTCGGCCGGTGTCGACTCGGGGCGGTGCGTCGAGGACGCCAGCGGCTCCGCGCGGCCCGCGCCGCCGTCCTCACCGGCCAGCGGCAGGGCGCGCGGCGGGTCGTAGGCGGTGCCCGCCAGCACAGTGTGGACGCCCCACCAGGACAGCGTGACCGCCGCGCCCGTGGCGAGCGACCAGGCGATTCCGTGTACGAGTCCTCTGCGCATCGCGGGCCATACTGCACCACGCGTCGCGCCGCTGTCCCCCGGGGGCACGGTCACCCGGGAGGGGGACCGCGTTCCTCCGTATGGCGTACGGTGCCGCCCATGGCAAGTGTGCTCGTCGTCGAGGACGACCAGTTCGTACGCTCCGCCCTCATCCGGCATCTGACCGACGCGTCGCACACCGTGCGCAGCGTCGGCACGGCCCTGGAGGCGCTGCGCGAGGTCGCCCATTTCCGCTTTGACGTGGTGATCCTGGATCTCGGCCTGCCCGACCTCGACGGGTCGGAGGCACTGAAGATGCTCCGCGGCATCACGGACGTCCCCGTGATCATCGCGACCGCGCGGGACGACGAGACGGAGATCGTGCGGCTCCTGAACGACGGCGCCGACGACTACCTCACCAAGCCGTTCTCCGTCGAGCACCTCTCGGCACGCATGGCCGCCGTGCTGCGCCGCGCGCGCGTCCCGGCCGGCGAGGCGGCGCCGGGCAGCGTGCTCCGGGTCGGCGGGCTCTCCATCGACCCGCTGCGGCGCCAGGCCGAGCTGGACGGGGCGCGCCTCGACCTGACCCGGCGCGAGTTCGACCTGCTCGCCTTCCTCGCCGGGCGGCCCGGTGTCGTCGTGCCGCGCAAGGAACTGCTCGCCGAGGTCTGGCAGCAGAGTTACGGCGACGACCAGACCATCGACGTACATCTGTCGTGGCTGCGGCGGAAGTTGGGGGAGACGGCCGCCCGGCCGCGCTATCTCCACACCCTGCGCGGGGTCGGGGTGAAGCTGGAGCCGCCGCCGGCGGAGCCCGCGCCGTGAGGTGGGCTCTCGTCAAGGTGTGCCTGGCCGTCACGACGATGGTCGTGGTGGCGTTCGCGGTGCCGCTCGGCCTCGTCGTCAAGGAGATGGCCAGGGACCGCGCCATCTCGAACGCGGAACGGCACGGCGCGGGCATGGGCCCCACGCTCTCCATCACCACCGACCGCGAGGAGCTGACCCGGGCCGTCGCCTCGTCCGAGGCGGGCGGCGACGGCCGGATGGCCGTGTACGTGCCGGCCGTGGACGGCGCCGACGCCTTCGAGGTCGGCGAGCCGAGGGCCGGGGCGCGGGCCGTGGCGGCGACCCGCGAGGAGGGCCGGGCCAGGACCACCGGGGTGCCCGGCGGCTTCGTGGTGCTGCAGCCGACCGCGCTCAGCTCGGGCACGGCGGTCGTGGAGATCTACGTCCCCGAGGCCGAGGTCAGCAATGGCGTGGCCACGGCGTGGCTGGTGCTCGCGGGCGTCGGCATCGCGCTCGTCATCGGCTCGGTGGCGGTCGCGGACCGGCTCGGCGTACGCATGGTCCAGCCCGCCAAGCGGCTGGTGGGCGCCGCACACGACCTCGGTGAGGGGAAGCTGGGCGCGCGGGTGCCGGAGGAGGGGCCGAAGGAGCTGCGGCTCGCCGCGGTGGCGTTCAACTCGATGGCGGACCAGGTGGTGCGACTCCTCGCCAATGAGCGGGAGTTGGCGGCCGACCTGTCGCACCGCCTGCGGACGCCGTTGACCGTCCTGCGGCTGAACGCGGCCTCGCTCGGCGAGGGGCCCGCCGCGGAGCAGACCCGCACGGCGGTCGAGACGCTGGAGCGCGAGGTCGACACCATCATCCGCACCGCGCGCGACGCGAAGCCGCAGACCGCGACGGTCGGACCCGGCGCGGGCTGCGACGCCGCCGAGGTGATCAGGGAGCGGATGGCGTTCTGGTCGGCGCTCGCCGAGGACGAGGGGCGCGAGGTGCGGGTGGCGGGTGTCGAGCGGCCGGTCCGCATCCCGGTGGCCCGCGCCGAACTGGTCGCCGCCCTCGACGCGTTGCTCGGCAACGTCTTCCGGCACACGGGCGAAGGCACCGCCTTCTCGGTGGACGTGCACAGCGGCGAGGACGCCGTGATCGTGCTCGTCTCCGACGCGGGCCCCGGCATCGCCGACCCGGAGGCCGCGCTCGCCAGGGGCGCGGGCTCCGGCGAGGACGGCTCCACGGGTCTCGGCCTCGACATCGTGCGCCGCCTCGCCGAGTCGACGGGCGGCGACGTCCGCATCGGCAGCTCGGTCCTCGGCGGCACGGAGGTCCGCATCTGGATACAGCTGGACGCCCGCCGCCCGGCGGAGGGGCGCCGGGGCCACCGGGGGACCGCGGTGCGCGGCCGCAAGCGCGCCCCGGGACCGAGCCGCCCGGGCCGGACGGCGTGACGCCGGCCGGGGAGAGCTACTTCCTCGGGAACATCGCCTGACTGGCCGAGTCGACGAACGGCGCCACCACATTGACGCAGTCCGCGCGCCGGTTCGCCCGCCCCGTACGCGATCTTTAATCGGCCCCCATCCCTCCCTTAAGCGCACCCTAAGATCGCCGGCCCCCGCCCCGCATGGGCGTTTTGTCGTTTCTCGCGCGGCTAGCGTGCTGCCGCACCCCCACCCCGTACAACTCCCCCTACAGCTAAGGCAGGCACGCCATGAGCAGCACGCACCGGCGCACGGTCAGCACCCGGTCCAAGGTCGTCGGCGGACTCGTCGCCGCGTCCCTCGTCGGCGGCGGCGCGTTTCTCTTCTCCGGGACGGCGCTCGCGACGAAGGCCGCCCCCGCACAGACGAAGGCTGCCCCCGCGAAGGCGAAGTTCGCGCCCTTCGTCGACACCTCCCTCGCCCCGGCCTACGACCTCCTCGACACCGCGGAGAAGACCGGCGTGAAGGAGTTCAACCTCGCGTTCATCACCTCCGGCGGCGGCTGCGAGCCGCTGTGGGGCGGCACCACCGGACTCGGTGACGACAAGGTGGCCGCGCAGATCGACGGCCTGCGCGCCAAGGGCGGCGACGTCCGCGTCTCCTTCGGCGGCGCGGCCGGTTCCGAGCTGGGCCTGAAGTGCGACAGCGCCGACTCCCTCGCCGCGGCGTACGGCAAGGTCGTCGACGCGTACGACCTGACCAAGGTCGACTTCGACATCGAGGGCGCCGCGCTGCCCGACACCGCGGCCAACACCCGCCGCGCCCGCGCGATCGCTCAACTGCAGGAGCGGCACCCGGACCTGGACGTGTCGTTCACGCTGCCCGTGATGCCCGAGGGCCTGACGCAACCCGGCGTCGACCTGCTCACCGACGCGAAGAAGAACGGCGTGCGGATCGACGCGGTCAACATCATGGCCATGGACTACGGGCCCGCCTACAGCGGCGACATGGGCGAGTACGCGATCCAGGCCGCCACCGCCACGCAGAAGCAGCTCAAGACCGCGCTCGGCCTCTCCGACAAGGCCGCGTGGCAGACCGTCGCCGTCACCCCGATGATCGGCGTCAACGACGTCACCACCGAGGTCTTCAGGACCGAGGACGCCACCGAGCTCGTGAAGTTCGCCGAGTCCAAGGGCGTCGGCCGGCTCTCCATGTGGTCCTCGACCCGCGACAAGGCCTGCGAGGGCGGCGCGTCCGGCTCCGCGCAGCCGACGTGCTCGTCCATGGAGCAGCAGCCGCTGGAGTTCACGAAGGCGTTCGCCGCGTACAAGTAGCGAACCCCCGGCCGGGACGCCGCCCTGCCCGCACCCGTCAGCCCACGACGGACTCCGCGGGCAGCGCGCCCGCCCCCGCGACCGTCGCGTACCAGTGGGCGCTGGACTTCGGGGTGCGGACCTGCGTCTCGTAGTCGACGTAGACCGCGCCGAACCGCTTGCCGTAGCCGTACGACCACTCGAAGTTGTCCAGGAGCGACCACAGGTAATAGCCGCGCACGTCGGCGCCGTCGGCGATGGCGCGGCGGACGGCGCTCAGGTGGCCGTGCAGATAGGCGATGCGCTCCGGGTCGTGGACGCGGCCGTCCGGGTCTGGCTTGTCGTCGTAGGCCGCGCCGTTCTCCGTGATGTACATCGGGAGCCCGGGCGCCTCCCGGGAGTACCGCATGATCAGCTCGTGCAGGCCCGTCGGGTCGATGGTCCAGCCCATCTCGGTGCGCTCGCCCGGCGTCTGGTGGAAGGCGACGTCGTCGGAGCCCGGCCACGGGGAGTGCTCGCTCACCCCGTGCCCGTCGGCGCGCCGGGTCGCGGAGCCGTCCGGCGCGGCCGAGACAAGGGCGGGCGTGTAGTAGTTGAGGCCGAGTGCGTCCAGCGGCTGGTGGATGGCGGCCAGGTCGCCGTCCTGCACGCAGGACCAGTCGGTGATCCGGGCCGTGTCCGCGAACAGGTCCGCCGGGTAGGCGCCGTGCAGCATCGGGCCGTGGAAGACGCCGTTGGCGAGGTTGTCGATGCGCCGCCGGGCGTCCTGGTCGCCCGGCGCGTCGGAGACCGCCCTGACCACCGCGGAGTTGAGGCTCACCGCGACACCGGCGCGGGCCGGCAGGACGGCGCGCAGCGCCTGGGTGCCCAGGCCGTGCGCGAGGTTCAGGTGGTGGGCGGCGTGCAGGGCGGCCGCCGGGTCGGTGCGGCCGGGGGCGTGCACGCCGGAGCCGTAGCCGAGGAAGGCGCTGCACCAGGGTTCGTTGAGGGTGATCCAGGACGGGACGCGGTCGCCGAGCGCCTCGCCGACGATGCCCGCGTACTCGGCGAACCGGTACGCCGTCTCGCGCGCCGGCCAGCCGCCCGCGTCCTCAAGCTCCTGCGGCAGGTCCCAGTGGTAGAGGGTCAGGGCGGGCTGGATGCCGCGGCCGAGCAGCTCGTCGACGAGGCGCCGGTAGAAGTCCAGGCCCCGCTGGACGGCGGGGCCGCGCCCGGTGGGCTGCACGCGGGACCAGGAGACGGAGAACCGGTAGGCGTTCAGGCCCAGGTCCGCCATGAGCTCCACGTCGTCGCGGTAGCGGTGGTAGTGCTCGACGGCGATGTCACCGGTGTCGCCGCCGGCCGTCCGGCCCGGGGTGTGGCTGAAGGTGTCCCAGATGGAGGGCGTGCGGCCGTCCTCACGCACGGCACCCTCGATCTGGTACGCGGAGGTGGCGGTGCCCCAGAGGAAGTCGGCGGGAAAGGCAAGGGATTCGGACATGGAAGCGCTCCCACGGGAGAGAGGAAAGGGGTACGAGAGGAAGGCGAAGCGGGGGTGAGGGCGGGGGAGGCCCGGGAGCCCGGAGGCTCCCGGGGAGTTCAGCCCTTGACCGCGCCCTGCATGATGCCGCTCACGATCTGCTTGCCGAACAGGACGAACGCGAGCAGCAGCGGCAGCGTGCCGAGCAGCGCACCCGCCATGATCACCGCCCGGTCGGGGATGTAGCCCGTACCCAGGGAGTTGAGCGCCACCTGGACGGTCGGGTTCGACTGGTTGAGCGCGATGATCGGCCACAGGAAGTCGTTCCAGGCCATGACGAACGTGAGCAGCCCGAGGACGGCCATCGCGGGCCGCGCCGCGGGGAACACCACGTGCCAGATGATCCGCAGGCTGCTGGCCCCGTCCATCCGCGCCGCCTCGATCAGCTCGCTCGGCAGCGCCTGCGTGAGGTACTGCCGCATGAAGAAGACACCGAAGGCGCTCACGAACGTCGGCAGGATCACCGCCTGGAGCTGGTTCGTCCACTGCAGGTCGGCGACCCACAGATAGAGCGGTACGACGCTGAGCTGCGGCGGCACCATCATCGTGCCGATGGTCAGCAGGAGCAGCGCCCCGCTGAACCTGAACTTCAGCTTGGCGAAGGCGAAGCCGGCGATGGTGGAGAACAGGACCGTGCCGATGGTGATGCTGCCCGCCACGATCGTGGTGTTGAGCATCGCGTCGCCGAGGCTCGCCTCGGTCCAGGCCCGTTCGAGGTTCTTGAAGAGGTTGCCGCCGAACCACAGGGGCGGCGGGGTCTGGGCGAGCCGCCCGCTCGTCCGCGAGGCCGCGATCGCCGTCCAGATCAGCGGCGCCAGCGAGACGGCCGTGAACAGCGCGAGGACGAGGTAGGTGACGGGCCCCGCGTGCATCGTGCGGCCGGCCTTCGGACCCAGCCGACGCCCTCCGGACTTCGGGTCCACCGTGCGGGCCTTCATCGGTCCTTCCTCAATCGTCGGGCGATCAGCAGATTGACCGCGGCGATGAGCAGCAGGATCACGAACATCAGCCAGGCGACCGCGGACGCCCGGCCCAGGTGGCCGTTGATCCAGCCCTGGTCGTACAGATAGAGCCCCAGCGTCTGGAACTGGTGGTCGGCGCCGCCCTTGGACCCGGCCGTGCCGCCGAACAGCAGCGGCTCGCCGAAGAGCTGGGTCGCCCCGATGGTGGAGACGACCACCGTGAACAGGATCGTCGGCCGCAGCATCGGGATGGTCACGTGCCAGAACTGCTGCCAGCGCGAGGCGCCGTCCAGCGAGGCCGACTCGTACAGGTCGTGCGGCACGGCCTGCATCGCCGCCAGATAGATCAGCGCGTTGTACCCGGTCCACCGCCAGATGACGATCGAGGACACCGCGAACTGCGAACCCCACGACGACTCACGCCAGTTGACGGGATCGATGCCCACCGACCCGATCATCCAGTTGACCATGCCGCCGTCCCACGCGAACAGCAGCGTGAAGACCAGCGAGGCGCTCGCCACCGACGTGGCGTACGGAGCGAGCATCGCCACGCGCCACAGCGTGGAGCCGCGCAGCTTGTAGTTGAGCAGGTGAGCGATGCCGAGGGCGACGGCCAGCTGCGGGACGGTGGAGATGACACCGATGGTGAAGGTGTTGCCGAGCGCGTTCCAGAAGTAGTCGCTCTGCAGCAGGTTGGTGTAGTTCTCCAGGCCGATCCAGGTGCTGTCGTCGAGGTTGGTCAGCGACAGGCGGTGCAGCGACGCCCAGCCGGTGTAGAGCAGCGGGAAGAGGCCGAAGGCGCCGAAGAAGAGGAAGAAGGGGGCGACGAAGACGTACGGCGACGCTTTTATGTCCCAGCGGTACAGACGGCTGCGCCACGACGACGTGGGGGAGGCCTTGCGGCTCCCGGACGCGGCCGGGGCCGCGTCCCCCGCACCGGGGGACGCGGTCTCGGCGTACTCAGTGGTCTCGGACATGGGCGTCACTGTCCCAGAACGTCCTTGATCTCTTCCTGCGCGGCCTTCCAGCCCTCGGCCGGGGACTTGCCCTGTTGCTCCACCTGGAGCACACCGATGTCGGTGATGGACTGGCCGATCTGGGCGTCCTTCAGGCCGTAGACGGCCGAGGGGGTGTTCTTGGCGATGCCGGCGTAGATCTCCGTGATGGGCGCGTCGTTGAAGTACGCCTTCGTGGCGGGCGACGGCTTCAGCGTGTCGTAGACCGACGGGGTGGACGGGAAGCTGGCCTGCTTGGCGAAGATCTTCGCGAGCTGCTCGGGCTGGGTCAGCCAGACGGCGAGCTCGGTCGCCTCCTTCTTGTGCTTGCCCGCGCTCGGCACGCCGAGGAACGTGCCGCCCCAGTTGCCGTCCGTGGGCGCCTTGGCCATGTCCCACTGGCCCTTGCCCTCGGGGCCCGTCTTCTCCTGGATGTAACCGGCCATCCACGCGGGGCAGGCCACGGTCGCGAACTTGGCGTTGGCGAAGCCCTGGTCCCACGTCGGGTCGAACTGCTTGAGCTTGGCGGACATGTCGCCCTGCGCGACCTTCATCGCCGCCGCCCAGGCGTCCTTGCGGCCCTGGCTGTCCTCGTAGATCTCCTTGCCGCCCTTGTCGTAGTACCGCTCTTTCGCCCCGGCGAAGACGGCGTTGTAGACACTGGAGGCGGAGTCGACGAACTTGCTGCCCCCGGGCGCCTTCTTCATGTACTTCTCGCCCATGGCGACGTACTTGTCCCAGTCGCCGGCCCACTCCTCGGCGAGCTTCTCGCGGTCGGTGGGCAGGCCTGCCTTCTCGAAGAGGTCCTTGCGGTAGCAGAGCGCCGTCGGGCCGATGTCGACGCCGAGGCCGATCGTCTTGCCGTCCTCGGTCGTGGCCTGCTGCCACTTCCAGTCGAGATACGTCGACTTCTTGACGCCCTCGGCCTTGCTCAAGTCCTCGAACTTGGCGCCCTGGGTCTGCACGACCTCGGTGATGTTGCTGACCTCTATGGCCGCGACGTCGTTGACACCCGCGCCCGACTGCAGCTGGGTGAGGAGCTTCGGGTAGTAGGCGTCGTTCCGCTCGATGACGTTCTCTTTGATCTTGATGTTCGGATGCGACTTCTCGTACTCGTCGTAGAGACCGGCCTGCTTCAGGCCCAGTACGCCGAACGTGCCGACATTGAGCGTGATCTTGCCGTCGCCGCCTGCCGAGCCACTGTCGTCGTCGCTCGAACATGCGGTCAGCAGGCCCGTGGCCAGCGCGGTCGCTGCCGCGTAGGCCACCAGTCGGCGGGACCGGCGGTGATTGGTGCGCATGACGTCCTCCTGTTGCCTGACGTGCCGACCCCCCGGCCAACTGCACTGCTGGGCCCGTTGGTTCACGCTGCGGCTCGGGCGGGGAACGTGCGGGTTGTGTACGTGTCAGGTAGTGTGGGAGCGCTCCCACAGGTGATGAGTTGAAGACTCGTGGCTGGGGACGGGGGTGTCAAGGGACCGGACAGAGAGTTATGTCTTCGGTTATCGGGCCGTTACGGGAGGCCCCTGGTTCGGCCCGGCTCCGGCTCGGCGGCCCGCCAAAGATCGGGCTGTTACATTCCTCGCCGGGGGAAGTGTGACGGGAGGCGGACAATGGCAGCTCACGCAGCGCGCGGCCGCAGTGGCGGCCGGCCCACTCTGGAAATGGTCGCCGCGCGGGCGGGGGTCGGCCGGGGGACGGTCTCCCGGGTGATCAACGGCTCGCC
Source organism: Streptomyces sp. NPDC039462 (assembly GCF_055639375.1). Lineage (NCBI taxonomy): Bacteria > Bacillati > Actinomycetota > Actinomycetes > Kitasatosporales > Streptomycetaceae > Streptomyces > Streptomyces sp. NPDC039462. The sequence goes on along the minus strand of NZ_JBVKAO010000009.1, from coordinate 122,818 downwards.
CCGGGTGAGCGAGGCGACCCGCACGGCCGTCGAGGCCGCCGTCGCCGAACTGGGGTACGTCCCGAACACCGCGGCCCGCGCCCTCGCCGCCAACCGCACGGACGCCATCGCCCTGGTCGTGCCCGAGCCCGAGACCCGCTTCTTCGCCGAGCCGTACTTCTCCGACGTCCTGCGCGGGGTCGGCGCCGAGCTCAGCGAGACCGAGATGCAGCTGCTGCTGATCTTCGCGGGCAACGACCAGCGGCGCCAGCGCCTGGCCCAGTACCTCGCGGCCCACCGGGTCGACGGGGTGCTCCTCGTCTCGGTGCACGCCGACGACCCGCTGCCCGACCTGCTGTCCCAGCTGGAGATCCCCGCGGTGATCAGCGGCCGCCGCTCCGCCGAGGAGGCACTGCCCTCCGTCGACTCCGACAACTACGCCGGGGCGTGCTCGGCCGTGGAGCACCTGCTCTCCCGCGGCCGCACCTCCATAGCCACCATCACGGGCCGCCTCGACGTGTACGGAGCCCAGCGCCGCCTCGACGGCTACCGCGCCGCCCTGCGGGACGCGGGCCGCCCGGTGGACGAGCGGCTGATCGTGCCGGGCGACTTCACTGAGGAGGGCGGCCGGCGGGCGATGCGGGAGCTCCTCGCCGCCTGCCCCGAGGTGGACGCGGTCTTCGCGGGCTCCGACGTGATGGCGGCGGGCGCCCGGCAGGCGCTGCGCGAGGCGGGCCGCCGCATACCCGACGACGTGGCGCTCGTCGGCTTCGACGACTCGGCGATCGCCCGGCACATGGACCCGCCGCTGACGAGCGTGCGGCAGCCGATCGAGGAGATGGGGCGGGCGATGATCGACCTGCTGCTCGCCGAGATCGCGGACAGCCGCCCCGCGGCCGCCCGGCGCCTGGAGCGGCGCCAGCTGGTGCTCCCGACGGAACTGGTGGAGCGGGCGTCTTCCTGACGCCCGGGGAAGCGGTCGGCCCGTGGGAGAACACGGAAAACCCGTGGGAGAACACGGAAAAGCGGAAGGGCCCCGGTTCTCTCGAACCGGGGCCCTTCCTTCAGGGTGAGTGACGGGACTTGAACCCGCGGCCACCTGGACCACAACCAGGTGCTCTACCAACTGAGCTACACCCACCATGTCCGGTCTTTTGTCGTTCTTCCGACCGGCCGAGAAAAAGTGTACAGGGTCCGAAGGGGTGCTCGCGCACACCTTTTCCGGACCCCGTACGAAGGGGACCCGCGGAGGCTACTCCGCAGGCAGGACGTGCTTGGCCGCGATCGTCCGCGCGGTCTCCGAGTCCGGGCCGGGCTGCGGCACGAAGATCGCCTCGCGGTAGTAGCGCAGCTCGGCGATGGACTCGCGGATGTCGGCGAGCGCGCGGTGGTTGCCGTTCTTGTCCGGGCTGTTGAAGTACGCCCTCGGATACCAGCGCCGGGCCAGCTCCTTGATCGAGGAGACGTCGACGATCCGGTAGTGGAGGTACTCCTCCAGCGTCGCCATGTCCCGCAGCAGGAAGCCGCGGTCGGTGCCGACCGAGTTTCCGCACAGCGGAGCCTTCCGCGGCTCCTTGACGTGCTCACGTACGTACGCCAGGACCTGCTCCTCGGCGTCGGCCAGCGTGGTGCCGCCGGCCAGCTCGTCGAGGAGCCCCGAGGCGGTGTGCATGGCGCGCACCACCTCGGGCATGGTCTCCAGCGCCGCGTCCGGCGGGCGGATCACGATGTCCACACCTTCGCCGAGCACGTTCAGTTCCGAGTCGGTGACCAGTGCGGCCACCTCGATAAGTGCGTCATCCGTCAACGAGAGCCCGGTCATCTCGCAGTCGATCCACACCATGCGATCGTTCATGCCCCCAACCCTACGGCGCGCTCCTCTGGCCGGGCAGGGGAGCACGTCCTGGCGCGTACACGTCGGAGTTCGGCTTGCCGGAGTCGGTCGGCACCGAGGTCGACGGGCCGAGCGCGCTCGCGGCCGCCGTGCGCCGGGTCTGGGTCGGCACCGGGCCTGCCTCGACCAGCGTGGGCACGGCCTGCGCCGTCGCGGACACCGGCTCGAGCACGCGCTCGCCCTGCGGCCTGCGGGCGCGGTACGCGGCGCGGTAGGCGGCGGGCGACGAACCCAGCTGGCGCCGGAAGTGACCCCGCAGCGCCACCGGCGAACGGAAGCCGCAGCGGCCCGCGACCTCGTCGACGGAGTAGTCGGAGGTCTCCAGGAGCCGCTGGGCCTGCAGCACCCGCTGGGTGATCAGCCACTGGAGCGGCGCGCTGCCGGTGAGCGAGCGGAACCTGCGGTCGAAGGTCCGCCTGCTCATGTACGCGCGCGCGGCCAGGGTCTCCACGTCGAACTGCTCGTGGAGGTGCTCCAGCGCCCAGGCGACGACCTCGGCGAGCGGGTCGGCGCCGATCTCCTCGGGTAAAGACCTGTCGAGATAGCGCTCCTGGCCGCCGGCCCGGCGCGGCGGCACCACGAGCCTGCGGGCGAGCGCGCCCGCCGCTTCGTTGCCGTGGTCCGTGCGCACGATGTGCAGACAGAGATCGATTCCGGCCGCGGTGCCGGCGCTCGTCAGGACGTCACCGTCGTCGACGAACAGCTCGCGCGGATCCACGTGGACGGACGGATAGCGCTTCGCGAGCGTCGGCGCGTACATCCAGTGGGTGGTCGCGGGACGCCCGTCGAGCAGTCCCGCCGCGGCGAGCACGAACGCGCCGGTGCAGAGCCCGACGATGCGGGCGCCCTCCTCGTGCGCGCGGCGCAGCGCTTCGAGCGCTTCCGGCGGCGGCGGTGAGGTGATCGACCGCCAGGCCGGTACGACGACGGTGCCGGCCCGGCCGATGGCCTCCAGGCCGTGTGGCGCGGTGAGTTCCAGTCCGCCGGTGGTCCGCAGCGGGCCCTCCTCGCCGGCGCAGACCAGCAGCCGGTAGCGGGGGACCCCCGCGTCCTGCCGGTCGATGCCGAACACGGAGAGCGGTATGGAACTCTCGAAAATGGGACCGCCGCTGAAGAGCAGCACCGCTACGATCTCCCGGCGGCGCCGCCCCGAGAGTTTCCGAGCCGCGGCCTCCGGCGCGGCAGTGGAGTCGTGGCTCATGGTGCTAAACCCCCCTTGGGCTTCGCGGCTCCCTGTTCCTGGCGTGCTTGACGTTTTTGACGTGCTTGACGCGCTTGCCTGGCTTGTCGCTGCTGCACGTTTCCCCTCGGTCCTCCACCAGTCCCCCGCCGTAATACAGTCAAGATCGAATCTACTGCGTCCCGTGCTGCCGGGGTGACCAGTTCATCACTCGGCAGATTGTCGACATGGCAACTTGGCGTGAAGCATTCGATCACGAAGCGTTGCACTCGGGCGGCTTGCTGGGAAGTGCGCCTTGGCTCCATGGCCGGTCCCCGTAGGGTGCGGGCGGCTCGTGCGCGTCTTTCAGCCCTGGTCGGACGGGGGTTGAGGGGGCGTTCGGCCAAGGAATCGACGGCCCCCGGAAGTTGGCTGAAAAGCTACGGGAGCGTGTGTGTGAATTGGTCAGTCGACCGGCGCACTGTCGGCACTGTGACGAGTGCCCCTGTGCGCCCCCGAGCCCGTTCTGCCGTGCCGTCCCCGGTGCCCGTTGTTCTGTTCTGCAAGCAGTCGCGCGGCGCCCCGTTCGGACTGCCGCAGGAGCACCCGGCAGACCCCGGTGACGGCCACGAGGCCGAGCGCCGCGCCGGCGGCGCCGGCCAGTGAGCCCCCGTACCCGACGAGCACGACGGGGACCAGTACACAGCTGAACGCGGCCCAGCGGACCACATCGCTCACCGAGTCCGCCGGGGGCGCGTCCCGCGGGTCGCGGGCGCGCGGCGCGGGCACCGCGGCCGGGTGACGCTCCTGCGCGCCCTCCCGGCCCGGCCGGCCTTGCTCGGGTGAAGGCGGGAAGAGGGTGGAAGGTGAGGACGCGGGCGAAGGTCCAGGCACGGCGTGCTCCCTGTGGCGGTGGCGTACGGAGATCCAGCGCTGTCCAACGCCTGGCTTCCCGGCGGGTCACTGGGGAGGCCGCCGGGTGGCGCCGGACGGGTGGGCAAACCGCCTGTAGGAGGCAGCAACCATTGCCATCCGGGCGACGCTCATGCATGCTCCGGTGAAGCCGGGAGGCCCTGTGCAGGCCCGGCGCGGCCTCTGTGCGGGGCTCTTCGCAGGTCCCGGGCAGGCTCTGGGCAGGAGGGGAGTGTCGCCGTACCCTTGGGGGTATGGGGTTGGGAAGATGATTCCCGGACGACCTTTCAAGTCCTGAACTTTCGCACCACCAGAAAAAGCCGACCCTCCCACAGAGGACTCCTTCGCCGAGACACCGATGGCCGGTCACGAATTCTTCGAACCTGCGGACCGCAAGCGGCAGGTCGCCGATCCGACAGCGACCCCCCGAGCGGCGGAAGAACCGCGTCACTCCTGCGATCCCGCCTTCAGGCACGGTGTCGTCGTCGGCTTCGACGGCTCGACCTCCAGTGAGCGGGCCCTGTCCTACGCGATCGGCATGGCCCACCGCTCCGGATCCGGCCTGATCATCGTCCACGTCGCCAACCGGCTGCCCACCACGGTGTGGGCGGGCTGCGAGCCACCGGTCTTCGTCGACGTGCCGGACCACCGCACCGAGGTGCTCGGCCTGGAGCTGGCCTGCGCGGACTATCTCGCCGAGGTGCCGTGGATCCTCGTCGAGCGCGGCGGCGACATCTGCCACGAGCTGGAGGAGGTCGGCCGCGAGTACAGCGCGGACGCGATCGTCGTCGGCTCCACGCACGGCATCGTCGGCCGCATCTTCGGCTCCGTCGCGGGCCGTCTCGCGCGCCGTGCGCAGCGCCCCGTCGTCGTCATTCCGTAACGCTCCCCGGCAACGCTCCCCGGCTTCCGGCGAGTTGGGTCCGGCAGCCCTCAACTCCCGTGCGCGGGCGGTTCCATGAGCAGATAAATCTACTCGTGCGTAGAGGTGGTTTGCGCCCTCGTCAAGGGTACATAACGGTCGGCGGCGCGGGTCGGGGTAATGGGCGACCCCGGCCCTTGAGGAACGACCCCCTGTGCGCTGGTGGCACGCACGGGGGGTCGTTCATGTCGCGGCTCGACGGGGGCCGTTCGGCTACTCGACGGTGACCGACTTCGCGAGGTTGCGCGGCTTGTCGATGTCCCGGCCGAGCGCCAGCGCCGTGTGGTAGGCGAGGAGCTGGAGCGGGATGCCCATCAGGATCGGGTCCAGCTCGTTCTCGTTCTTCGGGACGAGGATGGTCTGGTCGGCCTTCTCCTGCTCCTGGTGCGCGACCGCGAGGATCTTGCCGCTGCGGGCCTTGATCTCCTCGAGGGCGGCGCGGTTCTTCTCCAGGAGGTCGTCGTCCGGGACGATCGCGACCGTCGGCAGGGCGGGCTCGATGAGGGCGAGCGGGCCGTGCTTCAGCTCGGAGGCGGGGTAGGCCTCGGCGTGGATGTACGAGACCTCCTTGAGCTTGAGGGAGGCCTCACGGGCGACGGGGTAGCCGCGTACGCGCCCGATGAAGAGCATCGAACGGGCGTCCGCGTAGCTCTTGGCGATCTTCTTGATCTCGTCCTCCTGCTTGAGGATCTCCGAGATCTGGCCGGGCAGCTTCCGCAGGCCCTCGATGATCCGCTTGCCGTCGGAGACCGACAGGTCGCGGATGCGGCCGAGGTGCAGGGCGAGCAGGCCGAAGGCCACGGTGGTGTTGGTGAAGCACTTGGTGGAGACGACGCAGACCTCCGGGCCCGCGTGGACGTACACGCCCGCGTCGGCCTCGCGGGCGATCGCCGAGCCGACGACGTTCACGACGCCGAGGACGCGGGCGCCCTTGCGCTTCAGCTCCTGCACGGCGGCCAGCACGTCGTACGTCTCGCCGGACTGCGAGACCGCGATGTAGAGGGTGTCGGGGTCGACGACCGGGTTGCGGTAGCGGAACTCGCTCGCGGGCTCGGCGTCGGCGGGGATGCGGGCCAGCTCCTCGATCATCTGGGCGCCGATCATGCCCGCGTGGTACGAGGTGCCGCAGCCGAGGATCTTGACGCGGCGCACCTTGCGGGCGTCGTGCGCGTCGAGGTTGAGGCCGCCGAGGTGCACGGTGGAGAAGCGGTCGTCGATGCGGCCGCGCAGGACGCGGTCGACCGCGTCGGGCTGCTCGAAGATCTCCTTGTGCATGTACGTGTCGTGGCCGCCCATGTCGTACGACTCGGCCTCCCACTCCACGGTGGTCGGCGAGGCCGTCGTGCGCGAGCCCTCGGTGGTGTAGGTGCGGTAGTCGTCGGCCTTGATGGTGGCCATCTCGCCGTCGTCGAGGGTGACGACCTGGCGGGTGTGCGAGACGAGCGCGGCGACGTCCGAGGCGACGAACATCTCCTTCTCGCCGATGCCGAGGACGACCGGGGAGCCGTTGCGGGCCACCACGATGCGGTCGTTGAAGTCGGCGTGCAGGACGGCGATGCCGTACGTGCCCTCGATGTGGCGCAGCGCCTCGCGGACCTTCTCCTCGAGGGTGTCCGCCTGGGAGCGGGCGATGAGGTGGGTGAGGACCTCGGTGTCCGTCTCGGAGAGGAACTCGACGCCGTCCGCGGTGAGCTTGGCGCGCAGCTCGGAGGCGTTGTCGATGATGCCGTTGTGGACGACGGCGACCTTCTCGTCCTGCGAGAGGTGCGGGTGGGCGTTCTCGTCGGAGGGGGCGCCGTGGGTGGCCCAGCGGGTGTGGGCGATGCCGGTCGTGCCCTTGAAGCGGGCGGGGACCCTCGCCTCCAGGTCGCGGACGCGGCCCTTGGCCTTCACCGTCTTCAGGCCCGTGGCCTTGGGGCCGGTGACGGCGATGCCCGCGGAGTCGTAGCCGCGGTACTCCAGGCGCTGCAGGCCTTCGAGGAGAAGCGGGGCGACATCACGCTTGCCGATGTATCCGACGATTCCACACATAGAGGGATTCCTAGCCGTAGACGATGCGGCGCAGCTGCCGGAGCGTGAGCTCCGGCGGTGCGACCGCGCGGTATGCGAGGTCCGCCGAGATCTGTTCGAAGATCGCCGCGTTCAGCAGGCCCTGACCCTGCAGCTCGCGGTGGCGGCGACGGACGAACTGTTCGGTCGTCTCGTCGAAGTAGGCGAGCACGTCCTGGATGACCCGCAGCGCTTCGCCCCGCTGGAGCGGGGTGCTGCGGGTGAGGTGGTCCACCAGGTCGTCGTGCATTCGTTGATCCTGGGGTATCGCATGCCCTTTCGCAAGAATCCTGCCCGGAATCGGGCAGGATCGTGTCGCATCGGCGCTCGCACGCCATGGAATCGGTGGTCACGTGCACCGGAATCGGTGGTCACGTGCGCCGGAATCGGTGGTCACGTGCGAGGGAATCCGTGGTCACATGCGGCGCAGGACCGCCTGCTTGGCCGTCGCGAACTCCTCGTCCGTGAGGATGCCGCCCTGGTGCAGCTCGCCCAGTTCGCGCAGGCGGCGCAGCAGCGTGTCGTGGTCGTCGGCCGGGGGCGGCGGGGTGAGGCTCTTGGTGACGGCGGGCGGCGCGTCCGCCGGGGCCGCGGGGGCCGAGGGGTGCGGCAGCCGGGCCTGGACCGCGGCGGCGACCAGGGCCATCAGCGGGTCCTTCTTGAAGCCCCACAGCTCGACGGAGTTCGGGTCGTACTTCGGCGGGGCCTTCGTCGGCGCGTTCTTCACGGTGAACCGCAGACAGCCGTTCTCCAGGCCGACCGCCGGCTGCCACTCGACCGCCGCGATGTCGGCGAGCGCCAGGGACCGGGTGCCGGACACCGACTTCGCCTCCTCCGTCTTCCAGTTCCACTCCAGGCGTACGCGCTCCCCGTCGAAGCTCGCCGTGCCGTCCCCCGCGGAGACGGACAGCGGCACGGACGGGCCGGGGAGGAGATAGGCGTCGCAGGGCGTGGTCGGCACCTGTTCGATCAGATGCGCGTTGCGGACCTCGTCGACCAGGTACTCCGCGACCCCGTACCGGTCCGCATCGACCGTCAGCTGATACGGGTCCGAGGAGTCCGTCAGCTTCCCGCCCGTCGCCTGGAGCAGCGGGTCGGCGCCTTCCCGCAGCCGCAGCCGCAACCGGCCCGACTTCTTGCCCTGCTCGAAGGCGATGCCCGCCAACGCCCCCAGGGGGACGCTCAGTTCGCCCAGAGTCGCGCGCAACAGGGACACGCTCTTGTCGCGTCCGGGCACGAGGCGCAGCGTCTTCCCGTCGAAGGTCCAGGTCCCGTCGCGCTGGATGATTTCCGCCATGCAGGGATTCTCGCACCGACCTCTCGGATAACTGGTCTACACCCCTTGACCCCTTATGGGGCCCGGGTTACCAAGGAGGATCGTTCGATTGCGATGCACCACAGATGCGCCCGAAGGGACCCGCTCGTGAGATCGCACAGCAGATCGACACGCATCCTCGGCTCGCTGCTGCTCGTCGCGGCCGCCGGAATCTCCTCGTTCGCCGCGGCGCCCACCGCGAGCGAGGCGAGGGCCCCCGCCGTCACCCCGCTCGGCCAAGTCGTCCCCGCGCCCCTGGCGGCCGAGGCGGGCGGCGCCGGATACGAGATCACCGCCAAGACCCGGATCCGCGTGGGCAAGGGCAGCCCCGAGGAACGGCGCGTCGGCGAGTACCTCGCCGAGGTGCTGCGCCCCTCCACCGGCTACAAGCTGCCCGTCACCACCGGCGAGGGCCGCGACGGCATCCGGCTGCGCATCAGCGCCGAACCGGCGAACAAGGCACTCGGCGACGAGGGATACCGCGTCATCTCCGCGCGCGGCTCCCTCACCATCACCTCATGGACCGGCGCAGGGCTCTTCCACGGCGTACAGACCGTCCGCCAGCAACTGCCCGCCGCCGTCGAGAAGAAGACGAAGCAGCCGGGCCCCTGGCGCATCGCGGGCGGCACCGTCAAGGACATGCCGCGCTACGGCTACCGCTCCACGATGCTCGACGTGTCCCGGCACTTCTTCACCGTCGACCAGGTCAAGCGGACCATCGACCAGGCCGCCCTCTACAAGATGAACAAGCTCCACCTGCACCTCAGCGACGACCAGGGCTGGCGCATCGCCATCGACTCCTGGCCGCGCCTCGCCACGTACGGCGGCTCCACGCAGGTCGGCGGAGGCAAGGGCGGGTACTACACGAAGGCGCAGTACAAGGAGATCGTCGACTACGCCGCCTCGCGGTACGTGGAAGTCGTCCCCGAGATAGACATGCCGGGGCACACCAACGCCGCGCTCGCCTCGTACGCCGAACTGAACTGCGACGGCGTCGCCCCGCCGCTCTACACCGGTACCGAGGTCGGCTTCAGCTCGCTGTGCGTGAAGAAGGACGTGACGTACGACTTCGTGGACGACGTGATCCGCGAGCTCGCCGCGATGACGCCCGGCAAGTACATCCACATCGGCGGCGACGAGGCGCACTCCACCAGCCACGAGGACTTCGTCGCCTTCATGGACAAGGTGCAGCCGGTCGTCGCCAAGTACGGCAAGACGGTGATGGGCTGGCACCAGCTGGCCGGCGCCAACCCGGCCAAGGGCGCCGTCGCGCAGTACTGGGGCTACGACAGGACCGGCGCCGCCGAGCGCGAGCAGGTCGTGAACGCCGCGAAGAACGGCACCAAGCTGGTCCTCTCGCCGGCCGACCGCTCCTACCTCGACCACAAGTACACGAAGGACACGCCGCTCGGGCTGTCCTGGGCGGGCTATGTCGAGGTGCAGCGCTCCTACGACTGGGACCCGGCCACGTACCTCAAGGGCGCGCCCGCGGACTCGATCCTCGGCGTCGAGGCGCCGCTGTGGACGGAGACGCTGTCGACCTCCGCACACCTCGACTACATGGCGTTCCCGCGGCTTCCCGGCATCGCCGAGCTCGGCTGGTCGCCCGCGGCCACGCACGACTGGGAGAAGTACAAGGCGCGGCTCGCCGCGCAGGCCCCGCGCTGGGACGCGCTGGGCATCGGCTACTACAAGTCGCCGCAGGTGCCCTGGCCCGTCGAGTAGGCGGCGGACCGGGCACGTTCAGGAGCGGGGCTCCCGAGGACCGTCTCGGGAGCCCCGCTCGGTCAGGGGGCGGACAGGGCCCGCAGGTCGTACCACTCCACGAGGAACGACGGCACGCCCTCGCACAGGCCGAGGTAGGCCTCGCGGTGGCCGGAGGCCGCGATCGCCATGTAGGCGCGCTCGACGTCCGTCAGGGTGGCGTCCCGCGTCATCCAGTGCTCCGCCCGGGGGTCCGTCACCCAGGAGTGCAGCAGCTCGGAGTCGGTCAGGGGGTCGAGGGTCCGGAGCGTGAAGTCGGGGCTCCCGCGGCCGGGGCTCACACGGCCTGGGCCCACACGGCCGGGGCTCACACGGTCGAGGCGTCCGGTGGGCAGGTGGAGGTCAGCAAGCACGGTCAAGGCGCTCTCCCAGGTACCGCTCGGCGTGGCCGGCGATCAGGTCGAGGACGGCCGTGATGTCCGCGACGGTCGTCCCGGGGTCGAGGAGCGTGCACTTCAGGAACTGCCGGCCGCCCACCTCGACGCCCGCCACCACCGCGTCCCCGGAGGCACACAGGGCCTTTCGCGCGTAGAGGTTGGCGCGGTCGATCACGGAGGGGGCGCAGATCCGCGCGGGGATGTAGCGGAAGACGAGCGTGGACAGCTGCGGCTCGGCCACCACGTCGAAGCGCGGGTCGGCGACGAGCAGTTTCCAGCCGCGGGTGGCCAGGTCGCAGACCTCGTCGAAGAGGTCGCCGACGCCGTTCGCGCCCACCACGCGGAGCGTCATCCACAGTTCCAGGGCGTCGAAGCGCCGACCGGTGGCGAGGAGGGACCTGGCGCCCGGGGCACGCACCAGGACCGCCGACGAACTCGCCGGCTGGAAGAAGGCCTTGCGGTAGTCCACGGTCACGGAGTCGGCGCGCTCGATGCCGTCCAGGAGGTGCCGGTTCCTGCGCGAGGCGAGCAGCCCGCCGCCGTACGCGGCGTCCACGTGCAGCCAGGTGTCGTACTGCGCGCAGAGCGCGGCGATCTCGGGCAGCGGGTCGATGGACCCGAAGTCGTCGGTGCCCGCGGTGGCGACGACCGCCATGGGGGAGAGGTCGTCGCGCACGCAGCGCTCAAGCGCCCGGGCGAGGGCCACGATCTGCATGCGCCCGCTCCGGTCGGTGCGGACCGCCACGACGGCTTCGTCGCCGAGGCCGAGCGACCGGGCCGTCCGGCGCACGCTGGGGAGAGCGGCCTCGGAGGTGAGGATCCGCAGGGAGGCGGGGTCCCGCTCCCCGGCCGCCTCGCGAGCGAGCAGCAGCGCCTGGAGGTCTGACTCGGCGCTGTCGCCGGTGAACACCCCGTCGGCGTCCGGCCCGAAGCCGATCCGTTCGGCGGTCCAGCCGATGACGCGGCGCTCGACGGGGACGCCTTCGGTCACGGAGCTGCGGTACCGCTCCGCGGTGGTGCCGTTGAGCAGGTGCGAGCGCATGAGCTGTCCTCCGGGTGAGGGGTTGACTTAGGTAAGCCTAACCTAACTACACCCGTCTTTGGTGGCCGGGCTCGATGTGAGCGCGTAGAGCGGTGGCTTCCTATCCGCCGAGCGCGCTGTTGACGGCTGCCGTACCGGCTGCCTGCAACCACTGGGCGGCAACCGAGTCCGGGGCCCTCCCCAGCGTGCGCATGACGGCGTCGTGCGCGCGGCGCAGGGCAGCACGGTTCGGCTGCTGAGCCGACGCTTCGTCACGCAGTGCTGTGGCTTCTTCAGTGAGCTCGGCCTCGGCGGTGTCGTCGAGGCCGAGCTCCGGAATCCTCGCCAGCGCATCCTCCGCGAATTGCAGCAACGCGTCCGGCTCCAGCCCCCATGTGTTGTTCATGGTGTTCTGGCGTCCGCCTACTTGGGTGCCCCGGGCCTCGGCTTGGAACGTCGTGTTGTAGATGTCGCCCGTCGACGTGGGCCTGGGGTAGAGAAACTCCGACACGGCCATCCCGCTTTCTGCGCAGTCAAGTCCGAGGCGCGTCAGGGAAATCTTGTGCGCGGTATGGATTTCCCGATGACCTGGATCCGTCCAGTTCATCTTGTGGATCACTTCCACAAGGTCTCGTTCGGCGAGCCACTCCATGGCCTCCCGCACGTCTTCGAGCTCCAGTGGAATGCCTTCGAGCGAGGCGTCGAGAGATCCCATGAAGGCATTGCAGACCGGAGTCCGGTGACCGTGGTGGTACTGCCGATGCATCCAGTGCAGGAGAGCGTTCCGTGTGTGGACGGCACGCGCGGTCGGATCCTGAGCGGCGCGGGCGACGCGCAGCGCCTCACGTTCTGCCGCTTCCTGTCGCCTTTCCGCAGCCCGTTTCGCCTGTTCGGCCCGCGATGGGGTGGCGGCTGTGGCCGCCGCCAGCAAGATGCGGCCGATTCCGTCGAGACCTCGGCGTAGGCCGGTCGGCTGCTCGTTGGAACTGTCGCGGTCCACCGGGGCCCTCCCCCCCCCTCGGCAGTCACGTTCGCTGTCACGCCGGTCCTCGATTGTCTTCTCGCGCCTTCACTCCGCGCAGCTGTACGAACCGGGACTCACTCGAACGGGTGAGTTCGCCACAAGATCGCCGCTGTTTGCCGCCGATGGCGATCCTGCTGGCTTATTCCGTGCCCGGCGGGGCTGGCGGCTCGTTGGTCGGGACAGCAGCGGCCGTCTTGGCGATCCCGGTCGCGGGTGGGGTGTGGAATGTCGATGCGGCCGAGGCCGTGGCCGACCGTGCCTGAGCTGACCGCGCAGGTGGCGCGGGCGGTGGCGGCACAGGGCCCGTACCCGTTGGCGATGTGGGTCCGTGACGAGCTGGGCGAGTTGTTCGCGGACGCCGAGTTCGCCGAGGCGTTCGGGTCCAGAGGGAGGCCGGGCTGGTCACCGGGCCAGCTGGCGCTGGTGCCCGGGGCCTGGTGAAGGCGGGAGGCAGGCAGCGCACCGACTCCAACCCGCGTGCTGGCGGCGGTCCGCGACCTGAACAGGCTGGAGCTGGCCGGGGAAACACTGCGGGCCACGCTGGAGGCGCCGGCCCTGTGCGGCCCCGGACTGGCTGGCCGGGGCGGTGTCCGTTCGGGAATGGGCCGACCGCTACGGCCCACGGACTCACTCCCGGCATCCGTCGGCTTCCACGAGCAAGCGCGAGGAGATGGCTCTGGTCTACGGCCGGGACGGGTTCGCGCTGCTGGAGGCGGTGCATGCCCCTGATGCTCCGTCCTGGCTGCGCGAACTCCCGGCGGTGCAGGTCCTGCGCACGATGTGGGTGCAGAACTACCACCGCACCGTGTCCGAAGCCGGAGCGGAGGTGAAGCGGCGGGAGAGCAAAGATTCAGTGAGTCCTGCGACGATGCCGATGATTTGGACGCGGCTACCGGCCAGGCGACGTCCCTTGGAGCCGACGGACCGCCGCCGCGCTTGATCACCAGCATCGCGACCACCGACGCCACTGTGACCGATGCGGAAATGACCGAACCGGTCCATCACATGCTCGCCGCCCGCGATCTCCTGCCCGCCGAGCACTTCCTCGACTCCGGTTACGCCTCCGCCGAGTTGATCGTGGGCATGAAGAAGAACTTCGGAGTCACCCTGGTCACCCCGGTCCTGATGAACAGCTCACCTCAGGCGCGTGCCGGCGCCGGGTTCGACCGCACCGCGTTCACCATCGACTGGGACAAGCGGCAGGCCACCTGCCCACGCGGAGACACGAGCACCTGGTGGAGCCCCGCCACCCTGCGCGGTACCAAGGCCATCGTCATCAAGTTCGACAAGGAGACATGCCGCCCCTGCCCGGTGCGCGACCAGTGCACCCGCTCGAAGACCGGCGGCCGGACCCTCTCCCTGCAACCCCGCGAGCGCGGGCATCGAGGGAACCATCCACCAGGCCGTCGCGGTCACCGGGATGAGACGTGCCCGCTACCTCGGTCTCCAGAAGACCCACCTGGAGCACGTCTTCTCCGCCGTTGCGCTCAACCTCATCCGCCTCGATGCCTGGTGGAACGGCCACCCGCTCGAAGGGGTCTTACTGGTGTGATCGCCTAATCAACTGTCGCCGGTTTCCCGAGGAACCCAGCCAGTCGGTGACCGACTGTGGTTGCCAACGGCGTATCGGCTCCGGGTCCCACCGGCCTCGTTGCGGAGCCGGGTGGTGGTCTTGTCGTGGTAGCGAGAGCGTCTGCGGCGACGGGCGCGGGATTCGGCACGAGGTGGGAGAACAGCTGCGAACGGCGGGTGTTAACTTCCTTCCCGTGGCGGAGCACCAGGACGAGACCAGGGCGGCCTACGACGGGGTCGTCGAGCTGTATGCGTCGATGTTCGCGGACCGGCTGGAGACGCAGCCGTTCTCGCGGAACATGATCGGCACCTTCGCCGGGCTCGTGCGCGGGACGGGGAACCCGCGGGCGGCCGATGTCGGCTGCGGGCCCGGACATCTGACGGCCATGCTGCATGATCTGGGGCTGGATGCCTTCGGGCTCGACCTCTCCCCAGCCATGGTCGACCACGCCCGGCGGGCCCATCCGGCGCTGCAGTTCGACGAGGCGCGCATGGAGGCCCTGCCAGTCGAGGACGGCGCGCTCGGCGGCGTGCTGGCCCACTACTCGATGATCCACACCCCGCCTGGGGAATTGCCCGCGCTGCTCGCCGAGCAGGCGCGTGTCCTGGCACCAGGGGGCCTGCTCCTGGTGTCCTTCTTTGGGACCGAGGGGCCCGAGCCGGTCCGCTTCGACCACAAGGTGACGCCCGCCTATAGCTGGCCGGCGGACCGGTTCGCCGAGCTGCTGGCCCGGTCCGGGCTCGTCACGTTCGCGCGGCTGCTCCACGACCCGGCCTCTGAGCGGGGCTTCCTCGACGCCCACTTGCTGGCCCGCAAGTCGGAGGACACCGTCGAGGCCACCGCACAATAAGCCGGCAGGATCGATGGCGGAGTTCTTACCGGCACCCCAAAACGAAACCGCCCCCTCCGTGAGCGAAGGGGGCGGCGTGTCGACGGCGATTAAGGCGTGGGCTACTTCAGCTTCTTCGCCTTTTCGATCGCGTCCGCGAGGTTCTCCAGGATCGGTGCGCACTTGTCGTACGAGAAGATCGGCTCCGTCACGCGCGGGATGACCTGGCCGGCCTTGACCGCGGGCAGCTTCTTCCACGTCGGCTTGGACTTGTCGAGGTCGGCGGGCTGGATCGCGGAGGTGCGGTTGTCCATCATGATGATGTCCGCGTCGTACTTGTCGACGTTCTCCCAGCTGAGGTTCTCGAACCAGCCGCCGGACTCCTTCTTGGCCTTCTCCGGCGGCTCGATGATGTTCACGCCGAGCGCCTTGAAGTACTCCAGGTCGACCGAGAGGTTCGTGCCCGAGACGTAGAACAGCTCCTGGCTCGCGGAGCCGACCAGGATCTTGATGTCCTTGTGCGCCTTGGCGACCTTGCGCAGCCGCTCGGACGCGTCCTCGAAGCGCTTCTTCGCCTTGACGACCTTGTCGGACTTCACGTCCGCGCCCAGCGACTCGGCGAGTTCCAGGATGCGCTGCAGCGGGTGCGTGAGCTGCCGGTCGTAGACGCTGATGCCGACGCTCGGGGCGAGCTTGAGGATCTTGTCCTTGCTCTCCTCGGGGACGTACCAGAGGGTGCCCTGGCCGTCGAACATCGTGGAGATCAGCACGTCGGGCGCGAGGGCCGCGTACTTCTCGATCTTGAACTGACCCCATTCGTTGCCGATGATCGTCAGCTTGCTGATGTCCATGTCGCCGGCCTGGACGTCGGGCTTGCCGTCCTTGGTCTTCGTCGGGCCGAAGACGCCCTTGACCTCGATGCCGTAGTCGTAGAGGGCCGCGGCGACACCCGTGAACGCCACGATGTTCTTCGGCGTCGCGTCCTTCTCGGCCGTCTTGCCGCGGTCGTCCTTGAAGCTCCACGGGCCCGACTTGCCCGCGCCGCCCTCGGCCGTGCCGGACCCGTCCTTTTTCTCGCTGCCGCAGGCCGCCAGGACGGCGGTGAGGCCGAGGGCGCCGCCGGCGGCGAGGATGCCGCGGCGGGAAGGCTGGGGGAGGCGGGCCTGGGGCATGGGGGTCTCTGCTTTCGTGACGTACGGCGGCGGGGCCGCTGGCCGGAATTAGAGCTTAGGTTAACCTAAGCTAACTCTGGCTCGGCGGACCCCTCATGCCCGCCGTACGTCACGTCACGTCACGACCGGCTCAGCTCGCGAAGCCCAGCTCCCGGGCGATCAGCATGCGCTGCACCTCGCTCGTGCCCTCGCCGATCTCCAGGATCTTCGAGTCCCGCCACATGCGGGCGACCGGATACTCGTTCATGAAGCCGTACCCGCCGTGGATCTGGGTGGCCTCGCGGGCGTTGTCCACGGCGACCGTCGAGGAGTAGAGCTTGGCGATGGCCGCCTCCTTCTTGAAGGGCTCGCCCGCGACCAGGCGCGACGCCGCGTCGTACCACCCGACGCGGGCCATGTGCGCCCGTGTCTCCATGTCGGCGATCTTGAACTGGATCGCCTGGTTCGCGCCGATCGGCTTGCCGAAGGCGTGCCGCTCCTTGGCGTACTTCACGGACTCGTCCACGCAGCCCTGCGCGAGCCCGGTGGCGAGCGCGGAGATCGCGATCCGGCCCTCGTCGAGGATGCGCAGGAACTGCGCGTACCCCCGGCCCTCCTCGCCGAGGAGGTTCGCCGCGGGCACCCGGACGTCGGAGAAGGACAGCTCGCGGGTGTCCGATGCGTTCCACCCCACCTTCGAGTAGGGCGCGGCCACCGTGAAGCCGGGCGTCCCGGACGGCACGATGATCGAGGAGATCAGCGGGCGGCCGTCCGCCTTGCGGCCGGTGACGGCGGTGACCGTGACCAGGCCGGTGATGTCCGTGCCGGAGTTGGTGATGAAGCACTTGGAGCCGTTGATCACCCAGTCGTCGCCGTCGCGCACCGCCGTCGTGCGCGTGCCGCCCGCGTCCGAGCCGCCGTCCGGCTCGGTCAGGCCGAACGCGCCGAGCATCTCGCCCGCGCACAGCCGCGGCAGCCACTGGCGCTTCTGCTCCTCCGTGCCGAAGAGGTGCAGCGGCATCGCGCCGAGCGAGACGCCGGCCTCCAGGGTGATCGCCACGGACGAGTCGACGCGGGCGAGCTCTTCGAGGGCGATGCCCAGCGCGAAGTAGTCACCGCCCATCCCGCCGTACTCCTCGGGGAAGGGCAGGCCGAACAGGCCCATGCGGCCCATCTCGCGGACGATCTCGTAGGGGAACTCGTGGCGCTCGTAGAAGTCGCCGATCTTGGGGGCGACGACGTCGTGCGCGAACGCCTCTACCGTGCGGCGCAGTTCCTCGTGCTCGGGGCTCAGACGGTGGTCCATCGTTCTTCACTGCTCCTGGTGGGAGGCGGTCGCGGTCTGCTCGTCGTGGGAGCGGGCCGTGAGGGCGCGGACGGTGCGGGAGGGGCTGGGCCGGCCCAACTGGTCGGCCATCCAGGCGCTGGTGGCGCTGAGCCGGACGAGGTCGACCCCGGTGTCGATGCCGAGGCCGTGCAGCATCCACACGAGGTCTTCGGTGGCGAGGTTCCCGGTGGCGCTCTTCGCGTACGGGCAGCCGCCGAGGCCGCCCGCGGAGGCGTCCACCGTCGTCACGCCGTGCTGCAGGGCGGCGAGGGTGTTGGTGAGCGCCTGGCCGTACGTGTCGTGGAAGTGGACGCCGATGCGGTCGGTCGGCACCTGGACGGCGTTGAGCGCGGCGAGCATCGCGGAGACGTGGCCCGGCGTGGCCACGCCGATGGTGTCGCCGAGGCTCAGCTCGTCGCAGCCCATGTCGATCAGGGCGCGGGCGACGCGGACCACCTTGGAGATGGGCACGGCGCCCTCCCAGGGGTCGCCGAAGCACATCGAGAGATAGCCGCGGACGTGCACGCCCTGCTCACGCGCGCGGGCGACCACCGGGGCGAACATCGCGAGGGCCTCGTCCACCGTGCGGTTGAGGTTGGCCCGGGAGAACGACTCGGTGGCGCTGGCGAAGACCCCGACGCGGTGCGCGCCGAGTGCGAGGGCGCGGTCCAGGCCGCGTTCGTTCGGCACGAGGACCGGCAGGTGGACGCCCTGGAGGTCGCCGAGGAGCGGGAACAGCTGCTCGGCGTCGGCCAGTTGGGGCACCCACTTGGGGTGCACGAAGCTGGTCGCCTCGACGGTCGTGAGGCCCGCGTCGGCGAGGCGGTGGATGAACTCCGCCTTGATCTCCGTGGGGAGAGCCGTCCTCTCGTTCTGCAGGCCGTCGCGGGCGCCGACCTCGTGGATGCGGACGTGGGAGGGCAGGCCGCGGGTCGGGACGACCATGGGGAGCGGCGCGTCCCCGAGCTCCAGGGGCTCGGACTGGGGGGCCGGTTCGGTGCTGGTCATTCCTGCTCCTCCTCGGGGGTGACGACGGCGAGGACCTGGTCCATGGCGACGGTCGTGCCCGGGGTGACGTCGAGCTCCGTGACGGTGCCGGCGTGCGGGGCGGAGATGACGTGCTCCATCTTCATCGCCTCGACCACCAGCAGGCTCTGGCCCGCGTCCACCCGGTCGCCGGGGGAGACCTTCACGACGGTGACGGTGCCGGGCATGGGGGCGGTGAGCGCGTCCGCCCCGGCGTGCGCGGCGCCGGTGAGGGAGGCCGCGACGGGGTCGTGGTCCTGGATGTGCCAGGCGTCGCCGTCGCGGCCGAGCCAGTCGGCGGCGCGCCGGAAGGTGTGCCGGGTGCCGTCGACGGTGACGTGCACGCGGTCGGGGGTGACCGTGCGGTCGGTGCCCCGCAGGCGGTGGGCGACGGGTTCGAGTCCGGCTGCCCTGAGCCAGTGCGTCACGGGCGTCGGGGTGCCCCCGAGGCGCCAGCCGCTCGGCACGGAGAAGGGGTCGGTCCAGCCGTCCGCCGGGGGCCGGAGCGCGGCCTCGCGCACGGCGGCCGCCGCCTCGTACACCTCCTCGGGCACGCCGTCCGGGACGAGGGAGTCCGCCTCGCGCTCCACGAGGCCGGTGTCCAGCTCGCCCGTGACCACGGACGGGTGGGCGAGGAGCCTGCGCAGGAAGCCCGCGTTGGTCGGGACGCCGAGGGTGACCGTGTCCGCGAGGGCGGCCCGCAGCTTGCGGAGCGCCGTCGCACGGTCGGGGCCGTACGCGATGACCTTCGAGAGCATCGGGTCGTAGAGGCTGCCGACCTCGGTGCCCTCGCTCAGGCCGGAGTCGGTGCGCACACCGTCGCCCTGCGGCTCGTGCAGGGCGAGGACCGTGCCGCCGGAGGGCAGGAAGCCGCGGGAGGGGTCCTCGGCGCAGACACGGGCCTCCACGGCGTGCCCGGTGAGGGTGATGTCGTCCTGGGTGAAGGGGAGTTCCTCGCCCGCGGCGACCCGCAGCTGCCACTCCACCAGGTCGAGGCCGGTGACGAGCTCGGTGACCGGGTGCTCCACCTGGAGGCGGGTGTTCATCTCCATGAAGTAGTACGAGGAGGGGTCCTTGCCCGGCACGATGAACTCCACCGTGCCCGCGCCCGCGTACCCGCAGGAGCGGGCGGCCTGGACCGCGGCCTCGCCCATCGCCGCGCGCGTGGCCTCGTCCAGGAGGACGCTGGGCGCCTCCTCGATGATCTTCTGGTGGCGGCGCTGGAGGGAGCACTCGCGCTCGCCCAGGTGCACCACGTGCCCGTGGCCGTCGGCGAGGACCTGGATCTCGATGTGCCGGGGGCGGTCGACCCAGCGCTCCACGAGCAGGGTGTCGTCGCCGAAGGAGGCGCGGGCCTCGCGGCGGGCCGCCGCGATCTCGTCGGCGAGGAGCGTCTCGTCCCGCACCAGGCGCATGCCCTTGCCGCCGCCGCCCGCGCTGGGCTTGAGCAGCACGGGGGTGCCGATCTCGCGTGCCGCGTCGACCAGTTGGGCGTCGGTCAGGCCGCTGCCGGAGGAGCCGGGGACGACCGGCACGCCGGCCGCCTTCACGGTCTCCTTGGCGCGGATCTTGTCGCCCATGAGGGCGATGGCGGCGGCGGGCGGGCCGATGAAGGTGAGTCCGGCGTCGGCGCAGGCCTGGGCGAACTCGGCGTTCTCCGCGAGGAAGCCGTAGCCCGGGTGGACCGCCTGGGCGCCGGACTTCGCGGCCGCCTCCAGGATGCGGTCCACGCGCAGATAGCTCTCGGTGGCGGGCGCGGGGCCGATCCGCACCGCCGTGTCGGCCTCGCGCACGTGCCGGGCGTCCGCGTCCGCGTCGCTGAAGACGGCGACCGAGCGGACGCCGAGCGCCCGCAGCGTGCGGATGACGCGGACCGCGATCTCGCCTCGGTTGGCGACAAGGACCGTGTCGAACATCGTCATTTGTTCCTCACATCCGGAAGACGCCGAAGGCGGGCGCCGCGGGGTCCTTTTCGGGAAGCGGGGCGTTCGCACACGCCGTCAGGGCCAGTCCGAGCACCTGCCGGGTGTCCAGGGGGTCGATCACGCCGTCGTCCCAGAGGCGGGCCGTGGCGTAGTACGCGTTGCCCTGTTCCTCGTACTGGGCGCGGATCGGGTCCTTGAAGGCCTCTTCGTCCTCGGCGGTCCACTGCTCGCCGCGCGCCTCCAGCTGGTCGCGCTTGACCGTGGCGAGGACGGACGCGGCCTGCTCGCCGCCCATCACGGAGATCTTGGCGTTCGGCCACATCCACAGGAAGCGGGGGCTGTAGGCCCGGCCGCACATGGAGTAGTTGCCCGCGCCGTACGAACCGCCGACGACGACGGTCAGCTTCGGCACGCGGGTGCAGGCCACGGCCGTCACCATCTTCGCGCCGTGCTTGGCGATGCCGCCCGCCTCATAGTCCCGGCCGACCATGAAGCCGGAGATGTTCTGCAGGAAGACCAGCGGGATGCCGCGCTGGTCGCAGAGCTCGATGAAGTGGGCGCCCTTCTGGGCGGACTCGGAGAACAGGATGCCGTTGTTCGCGACGATGCCGACCGGGTGGCCGTGGATGTGGGCGAAGCCGGTGACGAGGGTCGTGCCGTACTCCGCCTTGAACTCGGCGAAGCGGGAGCCGTCGACCACGCGCGCGATGACCTCGCGGACGTCGTAGGGAGTGCGGGAGTCCGTGGGCACCGCGCCGTACAGCCCCAGCGGGTCCACCTTTGGCTCCTCCACCGGCTGCACGGACCACGGCAGCGGGCCGCGCTCGGGGAGCGTGGAGACGATGGTGCGCACGATGCGCAGGGCGTGGGCGTCGTCCTCGGCGAGGTGGTCGGTGACTCCGGAGGTCCGCGAGTGGACCTCGCCGCCGCCGAGCTCCTCGGCGGTGACGACCTCGCCGGTGGCGGCCTTCACCAGCGGCGGGCCGCCGAGGAAGATCGTGCCCTGATTGCGCACGATCACCGCCTCGTCGCTCATCGCGGGGACGTACGCCCCGCCGGCCGTGCAGGAGCCGAGGACGGCGGCGATCTGCGGGATGCCGGCGCCCGACATCCGCGCCTGGTTGTAGAAGATCCGCCCGAAGTGCTCGCGGTCGGGGAAGACGTCGTCCTGCATCGGCAGGAAGGCGCCGCCGGAGTCGACCAGGTAGAGACACGGGAGGCGGTTCTCCAGGGCCACCTCCTGGGCGCGCAGGTGCTTCTTCACCGTCATGGGGTAGTACGTGCCGCCCTTGACGGTGGCGTCATTGGCGACGATCACGCACTCGCGGCCCGAGACGCGGCCGATGCCGGCGATGACACCGGCGGCCGGCGCGCCGCCGCCATACAGCCCGTCGGCCGCGAGGGGGGCCAGCTCCAGGAAGGGTGAGCCGGGGTCGAGGAGCGTGTCGACCCGGTCGCGGGGCAGCAGCTTGCCGCGCGCCACATGGCGGTCCCGCGCCCGCTCGCCGCCGCCGAGCGCGGCTGCCGCGAGCTTGGCCCGCAGCTCGTCGACGAGGGCGGTGTGCGCCTTCTCGTTCGCCCGCCATGCCTCGGACGCGGGGTCAGCCGCGCTCGTCAGCACTGGTGCCTGCCGCATCAGTCGAGCCCCCTTGCTCGGTCCACTCGGTTCACTCGGTCGACCTCTGATCGGTTAATGAGCGTTAACGCGTTTCCTCCAGGTTAACGAGCGCTAACGGGCCTGTCTAGAATCAATTCCATGGCCACCAGAACCGACGCCCCCACCCGTCGCGAGCAGATCCTCAAGGAAGCCGCCCGGCTCTTCGCCGAGCGGGGCTTCCACGGGGTCGGCGTGGATGAGATAGGAGCCGCCGTCGGTATCAGCGGGCCCGGTCTCTACCGGCACTTCGCGGGCAAGGACGCGATGCTCGCCGAGCTGCTCGTGGGCATCAGCGGGCAGCTCCTGACGGGCGGCAGGCACTGTGTGGCCGATGTGGACGGCTCGCCCGAGCGGGTCCTCGACGCGCTGATCCAGGGGCACATCGACTTCGCGCTCGACGACCGCTCCCTGATCACCCTGCACGACCGCGAGCTGGACCGCCTGCGGGACAGCGACCGCAAGCTGGTCCGCCAGCTCCAGCGGCAGTACGTGGAGATCTGGGTCGACGTCGTCCGCAAGGTCTACCCGGACCTCGCGGAGAACGCGGCGCGGGTGGCCGTCCACGCCGTCTTCGGCCTGCTGAACTCCACGCCGCACCTGAGCCGCCGCGACGCGCTGCCCAGCAGGGGCGCCATGGCGGAACTCCTGCACCGCCTGGCCCGGGGGGCGTTCGCGGCCGCCGCGGAGTGACACGCGTCTCTGGACGCTCTCGTGACCGCCGGGTAACCTGCCTCTGAGCAAGCGCTTAGTCGATGCAGGCAGCTGTTGGCAGAGGGAGTTCTCCGTGCGCCGTACCGTTTTCAATGAGGACCACGAGGCGTTCCGGGAGACCCTGCGCGCCTTCATCGAGGCCGAGGTCGTCCCCGTCCACGACGAGTGGTTCGCCGCGGGTCAGGTGCCGCGCGAGTTCTACTACAAGCTCGCCGAGCTCGGCCTCTTCGGCATCAACGTCCCCGAGGAGTTCGGCGGCGCCGGCCTCGACACGCACAAGTTCGAGGCCATCCAGTACGAGGAGACCGCCCGCGCGGGCGTCTCCTTCGGCGGCTCCGGCGTCCACGTGCTGCTCGCCCTGCCGTACATCAAGATGCTCGCCACCGACGAGCAGAAGAAGCGCTACCTGGAGAAGTTCGTCTCCGCCGAGGAGATGTGGGCCCTCGCGATGACCGAGCCGGGCACCGGCTCCGACGTCGCGGGCATGAAGACCACCGCCAAGCTCTCCGAGGACGGCACGCACTACGTCCTCAACGGCGCCAAGACCTTCATCACCGGCGGCGTCCACGCCGACCGCGTGATCGTCTGCGCCCGCACCTCCGCGCCCACCGCCGAGGACCGCCGCTTCGGCATCTCCCTCTTCGCCGTCGACACCAAGTCCGAGGGCTACTCCGTCGGCCGCAAGCTCGACAAGCTGGGCCTGAAGACCTCCGACACCGCCGAGCTGGCGTTCGTCGACGTCAAGGTCCCGGTCGAGGACCTCCTCGGCGAGGAGAACAAGGGCTTCTACTACCTCGGCAGCAACCTCCCCTCCGAGCGCTGGGGCATCGCCTTCGGCGCCTACGCGCAGGCCAAGGCCGCCGTCCGGTTCGCCAAGGAGTACGTCCAGGACCGCACGGTCTTCGGCAAGCCGGTCGCCTCCTTCCAGAACACCAAGTTCGAACTGGCCGCCTGCCAGGCCGAGGTGGACGCCGCCGAGGCTGTGGTGGACCGCGCCCTTGAGGCCCTGGACGCCGGTGAGCTGACCGCCGCCGAGGCCGCGTCCGCGAAACTCTTCGCCACCGAGGTCGCGCACCGCGTCATCGACAAGTGCCTCCAGCTGCACGGCGGTTACGGCTTCATGAACGAGTACCCCATCGCCCGCCTGTACGCGGACAACCGCGTCAACCGCATCTACGGCGGCACCAGCGAGGTCATGAAGATGATCATCGCCAAGAACATGGGCCTGTAGGGGCTCCCTCCGTAGAGGCCCGGTAGAACTACCTTCATGAACCAGGCACTTGAGGACCTCCTCGATCTGCTCGACCTGGAGCAGATCGAGGAGGACATCTTCCGGGGCGTGAGCCGCTCGGCGCTCGTGCCCCGCGTCTTCGGCGGCCAAGTCGCCGCACAGGCGCTCGTCGCGGCCGGACGCACCGTCCCCGATGACCGGCCTGCCCACTCCCTGCACGCGTACTTCCTGCGCCCCGGGGACCCCGGCGCGCCCATCGTGTACTCCGTGGACCGCATCCGCGACGGCCGCTCCTTCACCACGCGCCGCGTCGTCGCCGTCCAGCACGGGCAGCCGATCTTCCACCTCTCCGCGTCCTTCCAGACGTACGAGGAGGGCCTGGAGCACCAGTCCGGCATGCCGGAAGCGCCCGACCCGGAGACGCTGCCCACCGCCGCCGAGACGCTCCCGCGCCACCTCCCGCCCGAGGTCGCCGACCGGCTCCTGGAGACCCGCGCCGCCGTCGACCTGCGCTATGTGGACGACCCGCCCTGGGCCACCGTCGGACAGCCGCGCGAACCCCGCTCCCAGGTGTGGTTCCGCACCGACGGCAAGCTCGCGGACGACTCCCTGCTGCACGTCTGCCTCGCCACGTACGTGTCCGACATGACCCTGCTCGACTCCGTGCTGCTCGCGCACGGCCGGGGCGGGTGGGCCGTCGGCGACGTCGTCGGCGCTTCGCTCGACCACGCCATGTGGTTCCACCGGCCCTTCCGCGCGGACGAATGGCTGCTGTACGACCAGGAGTCGCCGTCGTCGTCCGGCGGGCGAGGGCTCGGCCAGGCGCGCATCTGGACACAGGACGGCCGGCTCGCGGTGACCGTCATCCAGGAAGGCGTCGTTCGCGTTCCCCGCTGATCGGACATACCGTCCGATACATGTCGGAGCAAGTGGAACAGAAGGACAACGGCGAGAGCACGTTCACCGTCATCGTCGCCGCCGTCGCCAACCTCGGGATCGCCCTTGCCAAGGCCGTCGCGGGAGTCATCAGCGGCTCCAGCGCGATGCTCTCCGAAGCGGCGCACTCCGTGGCCGACACCGTCACCGAGCTGATGCTGCTCGTCTCCCTGAAGGCCAGTGACAGACCGGCCGACGAGGAGCACCCGCTCGGCTACGGAGGCGCCCGCTACATCTGGGCGCTGCTCGCCTCCGTCGCCACCTTCGTCGGCGGCGGCGTCTTCGCCGTCTACGACGGCATCCACACCCTCACCCACGGGGAGGAGCCGGGCGACCCCCTCATCTCGTACATCGTGCTCGCCGTCGCCTTCCTCCTTGAGGGCTACTCCCTGCGCACCGGACTCAAGCAGGCGCGCGGCGAGGCCGACCGCTTCGGAGTCCACCTCAAGCGCTACCTGCGCCACACCCCCGACACCGCGGTCAAGGCCGTCGTGATGGAGGACTCGGCGGCGCTCGCGGGCCTCGTGCTCGCCGCGGCCGGACTGCTCGGCGGACAGCTCACCGGGTCCGGCGTGTGGGACGGCGTCGCCTCGCTCTGCATCGGCGTGCTGCTCGTGTACGTCGCCTGGGTCCTCGGGCGCGCCAACTCCGAGCTGCTCATCGGGCGTCCGCTGCCGCCGGAGATGCGGGCCGCGGTCCGCGCCGAACTGCTCGCCGACCCGCACGTCGTGGACGTACTGGAGCTGACCACGCTCCTCCAGGGGCCCAAGGAGGCCCTGGTCGCCGCGAAGATCGACTTCCGCGACGTGTCGACGGCCGGGGACATCGAGCGCGCCTGCGACCGGATGGCGCAGCGCATCCAGGAGCGGTTCCCCGCCGTCCGGCGGGTCTACCTGGACCCGACGCCGGGCCCGGCTCAGGAGGCGGGTGTCAGCCCCGCCGCGTCGAGCAGGTAGGCCGTCAGCGGGTCGTAGTGGCGCGGGCTCGTGACGTGGTCGTCGAGCGGCACCGTCACCTGCACGGTGCCCTCGGCCTCGCCGATGAACAGCGCCGGGTCGTTGCAGTCCGCGTACCCCACGGAGTCCAGGCCGCGCTGGCCCGCGCGCCCCGCCCAGCCGTGGTCGGCGACGACGAGGTCGGGCTGCGGGCGGCCCTCGCGCTCCAGGCCGTCCAGGATGGCGTTCATCGGCTCGGGGGAGTGGGTGTGCCACAGCGTCGCGCCGCGCTCGAGCACCGCCACGTCCGCGAACTGGAAGACCATGCCCTCGTCGGCCATCAGGCCCTCGGGGATCACGACGATTTCGCAGCCCGCCGCGCGCAGGGCCGCGGCCGTCGCCCGGTGCACGTCGAGCAGCCCTCCGGGGTGGCCGGTCGCGAAGAGCACGCTCTCCTTGCCGGCGGCGGCCTTGCGCAGGCGCGCCGCCATCCGCTCCAGGGCGTCGACCGTCAGCTCCGGGTCGATGGTGTCCTGGCCGTGCCGGTACTGCGGGTCGTCGATGACGCCGCAGCGCTCCGCCATCACCGCGAGGACGTCCTGCTCGTCGGTCCACCGGTCGCCGAGCTCCAGACCGAGCCAGTAGTGGCGGTCGCCGTTCGCGAGCTTCCTGTAGTGGCTGAGGTTGTTGTCACGGGGCGTGGCGACGTCACCCGCGATGCGGGTGCGGACGAGATGGTCGACGAGCGCGGCACGGCTGGGTATCGGCATGGGTCCCATTCTGCCGTCGGTGACGGTCCAGCGGTGGGCCGTCCCGAACCCCGGACCTGTGACCTCTGCCCCTTCCGCCTCAGGACACACGGCTCAGCGCGAACCACAGCTCCATGCGCACGTCGGGGTCGTCCAGGTCCGCGCCGAGCAGTGCCGCGCAGCGCGTGATCCGCTGGCGCACCGTGTTGCGGTGCACCCCGAGCGCGACCGCCGTGCGGTCCCAACTGCCGTGCAGGGAGAGCCAGGTGCGCAGGGTGGTGATCAGTGCCTCGTTTCCGGCCAGAGGGGCGAGCAGCACGCGCGCGTGGGCGTCGGCCTCCTCGGGGGCGAGCAGGGCGGCGAGGCCGTTCTCGTGGTGGCGGACGAGGGGCTGCCGGGTGGCCTCCGCGCGGCGCAGGGCGCGGGCCGCGCGGGCGTCGGCCGCGGGCAGGTCGCCGGGGGCCGCAGGGGCGGCGACGCCCAGTGTCCAGCCGTCCGTCGCGGTCACCTCTTGGCCGGCGGGGACCAGGAGGCGTACGGCGTCGTCGTCATCCCTCGGGTCGACCAGGCCGGTGCCCAGCGCCGCGGCGAGGGCGGCCGCGGCCAGCGGGGTGCGCTCCCCGCGCGCGTGCACCACGGTCCACAGCTCGCTCCCCAGGAGAGGGACGGTCTCCTCCGGGGGCGCCCCGAGGAGCAGCCGCACCAGCGCCGCCGAGCGGGCCGCCTCGGAGGCGCCCTGGTGTTCGCCGGTGAGCAGCGAGAGCAGGACGACCGCCGCCCCGGCGATGGTGTGGTCGCCCGGCTCGCGGCGCTCCGTGGCGACCCCGAGCGCGAAGCCGCGGCCACCGCCCAGGGCGTAGGCGGCCAGGTGCGTGGTCCCTGCCGTGTCGGCGGCGGACGCCGGGGCGGCGGGCGCGGGGCGGCGCACGACTTCGGTCAGCTCCCGCAGCGCGTCACGCGCGGCGTCCCGCGCCTGCCCCGCCGCCTGCAGCTCCGCCCCGTCCGGCCCGTACAGCACCGCGGACCCGCCGAGCCTGGCCGCCAGCTGGCGCAGCACGGCCGGCACCGGGTCGGGCCGTGCCGCGGCCGTGGCGAGGCCCTGCTGCGCCTCCGTCACCCGGCGCAGCTCCGCGTGCCTGGCCTCGGCCATCAGCCGCCACACGGCCCGCGCGACGCCGCTGAAGGTGGTCCGCGGCGGGACCTCGACGAGCGGCAGGCCGTACCGGTCGCAGGCCTCGGCGAGGGCGCGCGGCACCGTGTCGTGCACGGGCGCGACGCCGAAGCCGAGGGCCGCGCCGCCCGCCGCGAGGATCCGGGTCACGTAGGCGTCGAGGTACGCGGCCGGGCCCGTCGGGTCCGTGAGGTGCACGCCCGCGGTGAGGAGGAGCTCGCCGCCGAGCAGGTAGGGGTACGGGTCGGCCATCTCCGAGGTGTGCACCCACTGCACGGCCGTGCCCGCGGTCCGCGCGTCGGGGCCCGCGATCTGGCGCAGGCCGAGGTCCTCGCGGGCGAGGAGCGCGGCGAGCGGGACGGGCGGGGTGGGGGGTGCCGTGGGGTCGGCCATGGTGGACGTTCCATCCGTCTGGGGCGCGGAGAGTGGAGGAAACGTACACTTCAGCGTTGCTTTCCGGCCACTTAAGGTCGTGCCGACCGCAGGCCTCGGGTACGGGCGGATGTCCCCGCGGCCGGTCCTCACCCCCATCTGCACGACACGCCACCGAGGTGCGCGAAGGAGGCCCCCCTTATGGCCGTCGACTACACAGTGATCGTGGTCTATCTCGCCGGGATGCTGGCCATGGGCTGGTGGGGCATGCGCCGCGCCAAGTCCAAGGCCGAGTTCCTGGTCGCCGGGCGCCGCCTCGGGCCGTGGATGTACTCCGGCACCATGGCCGCCATCGTCCTCGGTGGCGCCTCCACCATCGGCGGCGTCGGCCTCGGCTACCAATACGGGCTCTCCGGCGCCTGGATGGTCTTCACCATCGGCCTCGGGCTCCTCGCGCTGAGCGTGTTCTTCTCCGCCCGCATCGCGCGCCTGAAGGTGTACACCGTCTCCGAGATGCTCGACCTGCGCTACGGAGGGCGCGCGGGCGTCATCTCCGGAGTGGTCATGTGGGCGTACACGCTGATGCTCGCGGTCACCTCGACCATCGCGTACGCCACGATCTTCGACGTCCTCTTCGACCTGAACCGCACCGTGGCGATCGTCCTCGGCGGCTCGATCGTCGTCGCCTACTCCACGCTCGGCGGCATGTGGTCCATCACGCTCACCGACATGGTGCAGTTCGTGGTGAAGACGATCGGCGTGCTGCTGCTCCTGCTGCCCATCGCGGTCGTCAAGGCCGGTGGCTTCGGCGAGATGAAGGAGAAGCTGCCCACCGAGTACTTCGACCCGCTCGGCGTCGGTGGCGAGACGATCTTCACGTACGTGCTGATCTATACGTTCGGCATGCTCATCGGGCAGGACATCTGGCAGCGCGTCTTCACCGCCCGCAGCGACAAGGTCGCCCGCTACGGAGGCACCGTCGCCGGCACGTACTGCCTGGTCTACGCGATCGCGGGCGCCGTCATCGGCACCGCCGCCAAGGTCATGTACCCGAAGCTGCCGAGCGCCGACGCGGCCTTCGCGACCATCGTCAAGGACGAACTCCCCATGGGCGTGCGCGGCCTCGTCCTCGCCGCCGCGCTCGCCGCCGTCATGTCGACGTCCTCCGGAGCGCTCATCGCCTGCGCGACCGTCGCCAACAACGACATCTGGTCGCGGCTGCGCGGCGCGGTCACCAAGGGCGGCGACGAGCCGCACGACGAGGTCAAGGGCAACCGCGCCTTCATCCTCGTCATGGGCGTCGCTGTAATCGTCATCGCCATCGCGCTCAACGACGTCGTCGAGGCCCTGACCGTCGCGTACAACCTCCTCGTCGGCGGCCTGCTCGTGCCGATCCTCGGCGGTCTGCTGTGGCGCCGCGGCACCGCGGCCGGCGCGCTCGCCGCGGTCGCCGCCGGCGGGCTGTCCGTCATCGGGCTCATGTGGGGGTACGGGATCCTCGCCAACGAGCCCGTCTACTACGGCCTGCTGACCTCACTCGCCGTCTACGTAGTGGTCTCCTTCGCGACGAAGCCCACCGACGCCGCGGTCCTCGCCGCTTGGCGCGAACGCCTCGCCGGGCGCGGCGCCGATCCCGAGCCCGAGACCGAACCGACCCCCGTACCTCAGTAAAGTCAGAAAGCGCCCACAAAGCGCATCGAAGCGTAAAAAGGAAGGCACTCCCCACCATGAGCAGCAACGAGACGCCCCGCGGCCCCGTCGACTCCTCCCGCATCCCCCGGTACGCGGGCCCGGCGACGTACGCCCGGCTGCCCCGCCTCGACGAGGTCGGCGGCAAGGCGGACATCGCGGTGGTCGGCGTGCCCTTCGACTCCGGCGTCTCGTACCGCCCCGGCGCCCGCTTCGGCGGCAACGCGATCCGCGAGGCCTCCCGCCTCCTGCGCCCCTACAACCCGGCGCAGGACGTCTCGCCCTTCGCGCTCGCCCAGGTCGCCGACGCGGGCGACATAGCGGCCAACCCGTTCAACATCAACGAGGCCGTGGAGACCATCGAGGCCGCCGCCGACGACCTCCTCGGCACCGGCGCCCGCATGATGACCCTCGGCGGCGACCACACCATCGCGCTGCCGCTGCTCCGCTCGGTCGCCAAGAAGCACGGCCCGGTCGCGCTGCTCCACTTCGACGCGCACCTGGACACCTGGGACACCTACTTCGGCGCCGAGTACACGCACGGCACGCCGTTCCGCCGCGCCGTCGAGGAGGGCATCCTCGACACCGAGGCGCTCTCCCACGTCGGCACGCGCGGCCCGCTGTACGGCAAGAAGGACCTCACCGACGACGAGAAGATGGGCTTCGGCATCGTCACCTCGGCGGACATCTACCGCCGCGGCGCCGACGAGGTCGCCGACCAGCTCCGCCAGCGCATCGGCGACCGCCCGCTCTACATCTCCATCGACATCGACTGCCTCGACCCGGCCCACGCGCCCGGCACCGGCACCCCCGAGGCGGGCGGCATGACCTCCCGCGAGCTCCTGGAGATCCTGCGCGGCCTCTCCTCCTGCAACCTCGTCTCCGCGGACGTCGTCGAGGTCGCCCCGGCCTACGACCACGCCGAGATCACGGCGGTGGCGGCCTCCCACACGGCGTACGAACTGACGACGATCATGTCCCGCCAGATCGCGGAGGCCCGCGGGACGGGGAGCACACAGTGACCCACGACCACGACCTGGTGCTGCGCCCCACGCCGCGCCAGACCGAGGCGGCCCTGAACCCGCCGCCGGGCCGCAACGGCGGCGACCTCGTCGTCGAGACCCTCGCCGGCCTCGGCGCGACCACCGTCTTCGGCCTGCCCGGCCAGCACGCGCTCGGCATGTTCGACGCGCTGCGGCGCTCCTCGCTCTCGTACGTCGGATTCCGCGTCGAGAACAACACGGGGTTCGCGGCGGACGCCTACGGCCGGATCACCGGCGAGGTCGCCCCGCTGCTGCTCTCCACCGGGCCCGGCGCGCTCACCTCGCTCGCCGCGCTCCAGGAGGCGGCGGCGGGCTCCTCGCCGGTCCTCGCGATCGGCAGCCAGGTCCCGGTCGCCGGGCTCGGCGGCGGCCGCCACGGCTATCTGCACGAGCTCCGCGACCAGCAGGCGTCCTTCCGCGACGTCGTGAAGTCCGTCCACACGGTCCGCACGGCCTCGCAGATCCCCTCCGCGATCGCGGCGGCCTGGGAGTCGGCGCTGACGGCCCCGCACGGTCCCGTCTGGGTGGAGATCCCGCAGGACGTGCTGCTCGCCGGGACGACGCTGCCGGTCGTCACGGCGATGGACGCGACCCCCGAGGAGGTCGTGCCGCGCCCCGAGCTGACCGCCGTCGCCGCCGACCTGCTGTCGCGCGCCGAGCGGCCCGCGATCATCGCGGGCGGCGGCGTCGTCCGCTCGGACGCGAGCGGCAAGCTGCTCGCGCTCGCCGAGCTGGTCAACGCCCCCGTCGTCACGACCTTCGGCGGCAAGGGCGCCTTCCCCTGGGAGCACCCGCTCTCGCTCCAGTCGTGGCTGGAGGACCGCCACACCACGGACTTCCTGGAGGACGCCGACGTCCTGCTGGTGGTCGGCTCCGGGCTCGGCGAACTCTCCTCGAACTACCACACGTTCAAGCCCCGCGGCCGGGTCATCCAGATCGAGGCGGACGCCGGGAAGCTGGAGTCCAACCACCCCGGGCTCGGCATCCACGCGGACGCCCGGATCGCCCTGTCGGCGCTCCTGGAGACGATCGAGACGCCCAGGGAGGACGCCGAGGCCCCCCAGAGGGTGGCCGCTCTCCTCGGCAAGGTCCGCGAGCGGATCGCCGCGCAGGACCTCACCCTGGAGCAGCAGGTCCTCACCGCCGTCCGCGATGCCCTGCCCGACGCGGCACCGTCCTTCTGGGACATGACGATCCTCGCGTACTGGGCGTGGTCGGCCTTCGACGCGCGGCGGCCGAACACCATGCACTCGGCGCAGGGCGCGGGCGGCCTCGGCTACGGCTTCCCCGCGGCGCTCGGCGCGGCCGTCGCGGACCCCTCGCACCCGGTCCTCGCCGTCTCCGGCGACGGCGGCGCGATGTACTCGATCGCGGAGCTGGCCACGGCGAAGCAGTACGACCTGCCGGTGACCTGGCTGATCGTCGACGACGGCGGCTACGGCATCCTGCGCGAGTACATGTCCGACGCCTTCGGCGAGGCGACCGGCACGGAGTTGGCGCGGCCCGACTTCGTGAAGCTCGCGGAGTCCTTCGGGGTGCCGGGCGTCCGGACGACCCCCGAGACGCTCCGGGACGACCTGGCGAAGGCACTGGCCGAGCCGGGGCCTTCGGTCGTGGTGCTGCCGGCGGTGCTGCGGATGTTCGCGCCGACGCATCTGGGCTGACCGACCGAGAGCTCGACCGGCCAATGGCTTAGCCGGTCGAGATTTTCATATAAGTCATACAACCCTTCACCGGTACCGGTGAGTCATGTGAAGCGAGCGCGTCGGGGGACGCGCTTGTACGGGCCCCGAGGGTCTTGTACAGACCCAAGGGGATGGGAAGAACTCCATGACTCACCCGGTATCCGGGATATCCCGGCGCGCCCGCATGCTCTCGGCCGGACTCGCCGCCGGAGTGCTCGTGCCGCTCGGCACGGCCGCGACCGCGACGCCCGCCGTCGCCGCGCCGGCACCCACGGTCACCTGCACCTCCGCGCAGGCCGGCCTGGCCGCCAAGCTCACCAAGGACATCACCGCCGCGCTGAAGAACCGCAAGGGCACCGTCGCGGTCGGCCTCCACGACCGCACCACCGACACCACCTGCACCCTGCGCGCGGGCACCTCCTTCGACTCGGCCAGCGTCGTCAAGGTGACGGTCCTCGCGGCGCTCCTGTGGGACGCGAAGAAGACCGAGCGGAAGCTGACCGAGCGCGAGTCGAACCTCGCGCACGCCATGATCACCACGTCGGACAACGCGGCGACCAGCACGCTCTGGCGCCAGCTCGGCACGGAGAAGATCAAGGGCTTCCTCAAGGCCGCCAAGATGACGAAGACCGTGCCGGGGTCCGGCGGCTACTGGGGTCTGACCCGCATCAACGCGACCGACGAGCAGAAGCTGCTCGCCCTGGTCACCGCCAAGAACACCGTCCTCAGCGACAACGCCCGCGCCTACATCCTCAAGCTCATGGGCAAGGTCGTCTCCTCGCAGCGCTGGGGCACCCCGGCGGGCGCCCCGTCCGCCGTCAAGATCCACGTCAAGAACGGCTGGCTGCAGCGGTCGACCCACGGCTGGCGCGTGCACAGCATCGGCGCGTTCAAGGGCGGCGGCCACGACTACACGATCTCCGTGCTCACGCACGGCAACAGCACGATGAACTACGGCGTCGCCACGATTCAGGGGGTGGCCAAGGCCATCCACAAGGACCTCGCGCCCGGCGTCGCCGCGGCGAACCGGTACGTGCCGACGGACACGCCCCGTGAGGCATTCGTGGCGGTGCCCGGCGCCTGAGCCCCCACAGGCCCGCGCCCCCGACGGGGCGCGGGTTTGTTGCGGCGGGATGAAAATCGCCTCCCGCCGTGTTGGGCCTCTCGGCAGGTCAGGTCGACGGGAGGCAAGTGGTGGCGGAGCAACGGGGCTGGGCCAAACGGCTGACGGGATACGCATGGCGGTATCCGAAGGACGTCGTGCTCGCGCTCGGCTCCTCGCTCGGCGGCATGGCCGTCATGGCCCTCGTGCCGCTGATCACCAAGGTGATCATCGACGACGTCATAGGCCAGGACGGCCAGGGCGGCGGCCGGTCCATGGGGCCCTGGGCCGGCGCGCTCATCGGCGCCGCCGTCGTCGTCTACGTCCTCACCTACATCCGCCGCTACTACGGCGGCCGCCTCGCCCTCGACGTCCAGCATGACCTGCGGACCGAGATGTACGGCACGATCACCAGGCTCGACGGACGGCGGCAGGACGAGCTGTCCACCGGGCAGGTCGTGGGGCGGGCGACGAGCGACCTCCAGCTCATCCAGGGGCTCCTCTTCATGCTGCCGATGACCATCGGCAACATCCTGCTCTTCGTGATCTCCCTCGTGATCATGGCGTGGCTCTCCCTGCCGCTCACCCTCGTCGCGCTCGCCGTCGCCCCCGCCCTCTGGTTCATCGCCCGCCGCTCCCGCACCCGGCTGCACCCCGCCACCTGGTACGCGCAGGCCCAGGCCGCCGCCGTCGCCGGAGTGGTCGACGGCGCCGTCAGCGGCGTACGCGTCGTGAAGGGCTTCGGGCAGGAGGACCAGGAGACCGGCAAGCTCAGGGAGGTCGGGCGCAAGCTGTTCGCCGGACGGCTGCGGACCATCCGCCTCAACTCCCGCTACACGCCCGCCCTCCAGGCCGTCCCCATGCTCGGCCAGGTCGCCATGCTCGCCGTCGGCGGCTGGCTCGCGGTCGAGGGGGACATCACCCTCGGCACGTTCGTCGCCTTCTCCACCTACCTCGCCCAGCTCGTCGGACCCGTGCGCATGCTCGCCATGGTCCTCACCGTCGGCCAGCAGGCCCGCGCCGGCGTCGAGCGCGTCCTCGAACTCATCGACACCGAGCCGAGCATGCAGGACGGGACGAAGGAGCTGCCCGCCGACGCCCCCGCCACCGTCGAGTTCGACGACGTCGGCTTCGCCTATGAAGACGACCGGCCCGTCCTCAGCGGCCTCTCCTTCGAGATCCGCCCCGGCGAGACCCTCGCCGTCGTCGGCTCCTCCGGAAGCGGCAAGTCCACCGTCTCGCTGCTCCTGCCGCGCTTCTACGACGTGACGCACGGCGCCGTCCTCATCGGCGGCCACGACGTGCGCGAGCTGACCCTCGACTCCCTGCGGTCCGCCATCGGGCTCGTCCCCGAGGACTCCTTCCTCTTCTCCGACACCGTGGGCGCCAACATCGCCTACGGCCACCCGGACGCCACCCGCGAGGAGATCGAGACCGCCGCCCGCGCCGCCCAGGCCCACGGCTTCATATCCGACCTGCCCGAGGGGTACGACACCAAGGTCGGCGAGCAGGGCCTCACCCTCTCCGGCGGTCAGCGCCAGCGCATCGCGCTCGCCCGCGCCATCCTCACCGACCCCCGCCTCCTCGTCCTCGACGACGCCACATCGGCGGTCGACGCGCGCGTGGAGCACGAGATCCACGAGGCGCTGCGCAGCGTCATGGCGGGGCGCACCACCCTCCTGATCGCCCACCGCCGCTCCACGCTCGGCCTGGCCGACCGCATCGCCGTCCTCGACGGCGGACGCCTCGCCGACCTCGGCACGCACGAGGAGCTGGAGGAGCGCTCCGCCCTCTACCGGCGGCTGCTCACCGACCCCGACGAGCTGGGCGGCGTCTCGCCCGGCCACGCGCTCCCCGCCGACCTGCCCGAGGACACCTCCGTACGCGACGAGCTCGACGCCGAGTTCGACGCGGAGCGCGGCATCACGCCCGCGCTGTGGACCGGCGACCGGGAGCCGAAGGACACCACCCTCGCCGGGATGCCGTCCACGCCCGAACTCCTCGCCCAGGTCGAGGCGCTGCCCCCGGCCACCGACACCCCCGGCATCGACGAGGCGCGGGCCGTCACGCCCGAGGAGTCGTACGGCCTGCGCAGGCTGCTCGCCGGGTTCGGGGTGCCGCTCCTGTTCAGCCTGCTGCTCGTCGCCGTCGACGCGGGCGTGGGGCTGCTCCTTCCCGTCCTGATCCGGCACGGCATCGACGAAGGCGTCAACGAACTCGCGCTCGGCGCCGTCTGGGCCGCGGCCGGGCTCGCGCTCGCCGCCGTCGTCGTGCAGTGGGTGGCGCAGACCGGCGAGATGCGGATGACGGGACGGACCGGCGAGCGGGTGCTCTACTCGCTCCGGCTGAAGATCTTCTCGCAGCTCCAGCGGCTCGGACTCGACTACTACGAACGCGAGTTGACCGGGCGCATCATGACCCGGATGACGACCGACGTCGACGCGCTCTCCACGTTCCTGCAGACCGGACTCGTCACCGCGTTCGTCTCCGTCGTCACCTTCTTCGGCATCATGGCCGCCCTGCTCGTCATCGACGTGGAGCTGGCCCTCGTCGTCTTCGCGACACTGCCGCTGCTGATCGTCGGCACGTACTTCTTCCGCAAGGCCAGCGTGAAGGCGTACGAACTGGCGCGCGAGCGCGTGTCGGTCGTCAACGCCGACCTCCAGGAGTCCGTCGCCGGACTGCGCATCGTGCAGGCCTTCCGGCGCGAGCGCGCGGGCGCCGAGCGGTTCGCGGAGAACAGCGACAGCTACCGCAAGGCCCGCATCCGCGGCCAGTGGCTGATCTCCGTGTACTTCCCCTTCGTGCAGTTCCTGTCGTCCGTCGCCGTCGTCGCCGTGCTGATCGTCGGCGCGGGCCGGGTCGAGGCGGGCACGCTCACGACCGGCGCGCTCGTCGCCTACCTCCTCTACATCGACCTGTTCTTCGCGCCCGTGCAGCAGCTGTCGCAGGTCTTCGACGGCTACCAGCAGGCGTCCGTCTCGCTGGGCCGCATCCAGGAACTGCTCCAGGAGCCCACGTCCACGGAGGCCGCGAAGGAGCCGATGGAGGTGCTCTCGCTGCGCGGCGAGATCGCCTTCGAGGACGTCGACTTCGCGTACGCGGCCACCGGCGACGGCGACCCCGAGGAGGCGCTCAGCGGCGTACGCCTGCGCATCCCCGCCGGGCAGACCGTCGCCTTCGTCGGCGAGACCGGCGCGGGCAAGTCGACGCTCGTGAAGCTCGTCGCCCGCTTCTACGACCCCACCGGCGGCCGCGTCACGGTCGACGGCACGGACCTGCGCTCCCTCGACCTCACCTCGTACCGCCACCGCCTCGGCGTCGTGCCGCAGGAGGCGTACCTCTTCGCCGGCACGGTCCGCGACGCCATCGCCTACGGCCGTCCCGACGCCACCGACGCCGAGGTCGAGGCGGCCGCCCGCGCGGTCGGCGCGCACGACATGATCGCGACCCTGGAGGGCGGCTACCTCCACGAGGTGAGCGAGCGGGGCCGCAACCTCTCCGCGGGACAGCGCCAGCTCATCGCGCTGGCCCGCGCCGAACTGGTCGACCCCGACATCCTGCTCCTCGACGAGGCGACGGCCGCGCTCGACCTCGCCACGGAGGCGCAGGTCAACCAGGCCACCGACCGCATCGCGGGCAAGCGCACGACCCTGGTCGTCGCCCACCGGCTGACCACGGCGGCCCGCGCGGACCGGGTCGTCGTCATGGACCACGGCCGGGTCGCGGAGGACGGCACGCACGAGGAGCTCCTCGCGCTCGACGGGCGGTACGCGCGGCTGTGGCGGACCTTCGTGGGGGAGCCGGTCGAAGCGGCCTGAGACCGTCGGCGGACGGCGCACGGGGGAGCGCGCCGCGAAAGCGCGGGAAAAGGCGGGGTTTCCCTGCAACCGCAAGGGGTCGGGGCTGCGTCCGTACACCAGTACGCTGAGGCAGGAGTGGCGGGAGGGGCAACCGTGAGCAGTGAGCGGAGCAGTGGCCGGATACGACGGCGGCTGACGCTCGGCACCGCCGTGCTCGCCGCCGCCGTGCTCTTCGCCCTCGCGGGCCCCGGCACCGCGTCCGCGGAGGCCGTCACCGGCCTCTGCGGCGGCCGCAAGGTGCGCACGCTCCCCTTCAGCACCGGCCGGGTCGACGTCTTCAAGACCCGCGGCTACGTCTGCGCCGTGGCCTTCGCCAAGCACACCGGCACCCGCAAGACGATGTCCGTCAGCGTCCAGGCCCGCGGCAGCAGGCCCGCGCGCGACAAGGGCCGGTACTCCCACCACGCGGGCCCGGTGACGGTCCACGCGGGCCACCGCTGCGTGTGGGTGAAGGGGAAGGTCGGCGGACACGGGGTCAGTTCGGGCTGGATTCTCTGCTGATCCCGTCGGCCGGAGCGCAACTCCCTCTGGTGCGGACCCAGTTGCTTCGTTAGGTTCCGGGGCATTGCTGTGTCGACAGGGGAGGGTGCATGCGCAAGACGCTCAGATGGGTGCTGTCGCTCGTGGTGCTGATAGGCACGGCGGGCGCGGCAGGAGCGACGTCCGGAGCGGCCACCGCCGCGGAACCGGGCAGGGCCGACAGTGCGCACAGCACTGACATCAAGGACAGGCTGCTCGCCATCCCCGGCATGAGCCTGATCGAGGAGAAGCCGTACCCCGGCTACCGCTTCTTCGTCCTCAACTACACCCAGCCGGTCGACCACCGGCACCCGTCCAAGGGCACCTTCAAGCAGCGCCTCACCGTGCTGCACAAGGACACCAGCCGCCCCACGGTCTACTACACCAGCGGCTACAGCGTCTCCACGAACCCCGGCCGCCGCGAGCCGACACAGATCGTCGACGGCAACCAGGTCTCCATGGAGTATCGATTCTTCACGCCGTCGCGCCCCGACCCCGCCGACTGGTCGAAGCTCGACATCTGGCAGGCCGCCACCGACCAGCACCGCATCTATCAGGCGCTCAAGCCCATCTACGGCAAGAAGTGGCTGGCCACCGGCATCTCCAAGGGCGGCATGACCGCGACGTACTACGAGCGCTTCTACCCGCGCGACATGGCGGGCATCGTCGCCTACGTAGCGCCCAATGACGTCGTCGACAAGGAGGACTCGGCCTACGACGAGTTCCTCGCGGGCGTCGGCACCAAGGAGTGCCGCGACCGGATCCAGGCCGTGCAGCGCGAGGCGCTGGTGCGCAGGGAACCGCTGTCGGCGAAGCTCGCGGCGTACGCGGAGGCGGAGGGCTACACCTTCAAGACCGTCGGCACGCTGGACAAGGCCTTCGAAGCCGTCGTCATGGACCTGGTGTGGGGCTTCTGGCAGTACCAGCCCGCCGCCACCGCCTGCGGAAAGATCCCGGACGCGGCCACCATGACCGACCAGGCCCTCTTCGACTACGTCGACACGGTGGGCGGCTGGTCCTCCTACACCGACCAGGGCCTCGCCCCCTACACGCCGTACTACTACCAGGCAGGCACCGAACTCGGCGCGCCCACCATCGAGCAGCCCTGGCTCGGCGACCTGAGCCGGTACGGCTACCAGCCGCCGCGGAACTTCGTGCCGCGCGAGATCCCGATGAAGTTCAAGCCGCACGCGATGCGGGACGTCGACCGCTGGGTGCGGCACAACGCGCACCGGATGATGTACGTGTACGGCGAGTACGACCCGTACGGCGCCGAGCAGTTCCGCCCCGCGCGGGGCGCCAAGCACGACAGCCACGTCTTCACGGCGCCCGGCGCCAACCACGGGGCGACCGTGGCGCAGCTGGTCGCCGACCAGAAGACGAAGGCCACGCAGCGGATCCAGGCGTGGGCCGGGGTGCCCTCCGACTCAGGCAAGCCGCTGGCCGCGTACGACAAGAAGCTCGACCGGCGTGACGTGCGGGAGGAGCGGACGCTGCGGCCGTAGGACGGCTGTGGCGGGGCGGACGGCTCAGTACGTCAGGCCGTACCCGATCGGGTACAGCACCTGCGCCGGGTCGTCCGCCCGCCGCACCGGCACGGGAAGCCGGCCCCGGGGCGCGACCCGGCCCGCGATGACCCGTGCGGCGGCGCGCAGCTCGACGTCCGTCCAGGAGTACGAGGCGAGGGCGGCGTCGACGGGGGGCAGGTGGGCGATGTCGTAGGGGTTGCGGATCGCGAGGGTGATGACGGGCAGGCCGGTGGTCTTGAGCGCTGCCACGAGGGTGGCCTGGCTGGTGTCGTCGGGGTGATCGGTGGCTCGGTGCGCCCGGGCGCGGGTGTTGTCCAGGGTCGTGTTCGCCGCCTGGGTGTTGTCCCTCGTGGTGGCGTGCGTGGTGATGTTGTACGTCGTCACGAGGACGGCGTCCGGGCCTCCCTGTGCGGCCGCCACGGCCTTCTCGACCGCCGCCTCGTCGGGGGCGGTGCCGGTCGGCAGGGCCGTGGCCCGGAAGCCCAGGGCGTCGAGGGCGTCCGCGAGGACGGTGGTCGGCGGACCCGTGGTCCCGGACGGCGAACGGGGGTCGGCGCCGACCACCAGGATGTTGGGGTGGGTGGCGGGCGACAGGGGGAGGAGCCCGTCGGTGTTGACCAGGAGGGTCGTGGTGGCTTCGGCGATGCGGTCGGCGGCGGCGAGGTGGGCGGGGGTGCCGACGGCGGGGAGTGCCGATGCCAGGTCTGCGGTGGTGGGCTCGTCGTCGCTCAGGAGGCCCACTTTCGCCTTCATGCGGAGTACGCGCAGGACCGACTCGTCGATGCGGTCCTCGGTGAGTTCGCCGCTTCTGACCGCGTCGATGACCGCGTGCCACGCGACGTCCGGGCGGGGCGGGTTCAGGAGCTGGTCGGCGCCCGCCTTGAGGGCGAGTACGGCCACGCGGTCGTCGCCGTACTTCGTACGGACACCGCGCATCGCGAGCGAGTCCGTGGCGATCACGCCGTCGAACCCGAGCTCCTCGCGCAGGACGCCGGTGAGGATCGGGTGGGAGAGCGTCGCCGGGTCGCCCGAGGGGTCGAGGGCGGGCACCACGATGTGCGCGGTCATGACGGAGTCGACGCCCGCGGCGATTGCGGCGCGGAACGGGGGCGCGTCGTAGCGGTCCCACTCCTCGCGGGTGTGGTGGATGTGCGGGAGCTCGGTGTGGCTGTCGTCCGTCGTGTCGCCGTGCCCGGGGAAGTGCTTGGCGGCTGTGGCGATGCCGGCGCTCCGATAGCCCTCGATCTGCGCGGTCACGAAGCCGGCGACGGCGTCGGGGTCGGCGCCGAAGGAGCGGACGCCGATGACGGGGTTGGCGGGGTTCACGTTCACGTCGGCGTCCGGGGCGTGGTCCTGGCGGATGCCGAGGGCGCGCAGCTCGGTGCCGGCGATGCGGGCGGCCTCGCGGGCGTGCTCGTGCGAGCCGGACGCGCCGAGGGCCATGGCGCCGGGGAGCAGGGTGGCGGGGGCGCCGACGCGGGCGACGACGCCGTGCTCCTGGTCGACGGAGATGAGGACGGGGACGGCCGGTGCCGCCTGCTGGATGCCGCGGGAGAGCTCGGCGATCTGCTGGGGGTCGCGGGTGTTGTGGGCCCAGCCGAAGTAGATGATGCCGCCGAGGCGGTAGCGGGCGATCAGCTCGGCGGCGTCGCGCACGCCGAGCTCCCGGAGGTTCGTGTCGATGTCGGCCGGGTCGGGGTCGGTCGCGCTGTGGCCGTACACGTGCATCACGAAGAGCTGGCCGACCTTGTCCTCCAGGGACATGGAGCCGACGAGGTCGCGGAGCCTGCGGTCGCTGTCGTCGGGCTGCTGCACGTGGGCTCCTGCGGTTCGGAGGAAACTTTCAGGAGTTACGGATATCCCGAAGATTTCTGCCGGTCAAGGGAGGAGCGCGGGCCGTCACCGGCGCTTGGAAGGGGGGCGCACCGGTGACGGCGGGCTGCCGACCGCGGGCGGCGGAGAGGGTGGTCAGCGTTCGCAGCCAGCAGCGATGCCGACACCGCCTCGCGGGGACTCACCGGCAGCGTGCCGGTTGGACGGCGGGGATGCCGGGCGGGTTCCCGCCGGCCCCCGAAATCCCGGAAGTCGGGGCGAGGGAGAGAAGGGGGGAGAAGGGTGCAGCGAGCGGGCTAGGACGGCCAGTGGGACTGGAGGGTGTGGACCGTCTCGGCGATGGCGGGGCGGCGGGAGGCTCCCGTGCGCCACAGGGCGTAGAGGCGGCGGACAGGAACGGGGTCGAGGGGGACCGTGACCGCGCCGGACGGGATGGGGCCGCGGCCCAGGCGGGGGATGAGCGCGATGCCGAGCCCCGCGGCGACGAGCGCGACCAGGGTCGGGTTCTCCTCGGCCTGATGGGCGATGTCGGGCTCGCACCCGGCCTCGCGGAGCGTCCGGATCAGCCACTCGTGGCAGACGAGCCCCGGAGGCTGCGTGATCCAGCGTTCCGCTTTCAGCTCCTCGCGGCGCACGGATGCGCGCCCCGCGAGCCAGTGGCCCTCGGGGACCACGAGGTCGCAGAAGTCGTCCCCGATGACGGCCTGTTCGACGCCGGGCGGCGTCGGGAGGGGCGCGATGTCCCAGTCGTGGACGACGGCCACGTCGATCGCGCCCTTGGCCACGAGGTCGACGGACAGATGCGGGTCGATCTCCGTCATGCGGGCGTCCAGGGCGGGGTGCCGGCGCGCCAGGTCGGCGAGGACGGAGGGCAGGAGCCCTCGTGCCGCCGAGGCGAACGCGGCGATCGTCAGGCGCCCGGCGGGCACTCCGCGCCGCTCCTCCAGCTCTGTCTCCGCGCGCTCGACGATGGCCATCAACTGGCGTGCCGTCTCGGCGAGATGAAGCGCTTCCTCGGTGAGGGCGACGCCTCTGCCGCGGCGTTCCAGGAGCGTCGTGCGGGTCTCCCGTTCCAGCTTGGCTATCTGCTGGGAGACCGCGGACGGCGTATAGCCGAGCGCGGTCGCGGCGGCGCCCACCGTGCCGTGCACGGAGACGGCGTGCAGCGCGCGGAGCCGGGCGAGATCGAGCACGCGGTCCTCCCTCTTCATGAGTGTCGCTCTTCGTAAGCGTCGCTCTTCGTAAAGCGTCGCCATTCGTAAGCGTTGCTTCATCCAATCATGCAGAGATCCGCGCTGGTCCTACATGGTCGGGGCGGGTGATCCTCGACGCATGCGACCTGCACACATCTGTCTGGCTGTCCTCGTTGCCGCCGTCTGGGGCGTCAACTTCGTGGTGATCGAGGTGGGGCTCGGCCACTTCCCGCCGCTGCTCTTCTCCGCCTTGCGCTTCCTCGTGGCGGCGCTGCCCGCCGTCTTCTTCGTGGGGCGGCCGAAGGTGGCGTGGAAGTGGGTGATCGGGGTGGGCCTCGTGCTGGGCGTGGCCAAGTTCGGGCTGCTCTTCATCGGGATGGACGCCGGGATGCCCGCCGGTCTGTCCTCGCTCGTGCTGCAGGTGCAGGCCGTGTTCACCGCCCTGTTCGCCTTCGTGCTGCTGGGTGAACGGCCGGGTCGTGTACGGGTGGTGGGCATGGCCGTCGCCCTCGCGGGGATCGCGGTCGCGGGCGTCGACGAGGGCGGAACCGGCCCGCTCACCGCCTTCGCGCTGCTTGTGGCCGCCGCGGCCTGCTGGGGCGTCTCCAACATCCTCACCCGCAGGGCGTCGCCGCCGGACGCCCTGAACTTCATGGTGTGGGTGAGTACGGTGCCGGTGCTGCCGCTGCTCGGCCTCTCCCTGCTCTTCGAGGGGCCGTCCCGGGATCTGGCGGCCCTGCGCTCCCTCGACTGGTCGGGCGCGGGCATCATCCTCTACGTCGCCTGGGTCACCACGGTCTTCGGCTTCGGCGCCTGGGGTTATCTGCTGCGGCGACACCCGGCGTCCACGGTCGCCCCGTTCTCCCTGCTCGTGCCGGTCTTCGGGATGTCGTCGGCCGCCCTGGTCCTGGGCGAGTCGGTGAGCGGGCTGCGGTGGTGCGCGGCGGCGCTGCTGGTGGGCGGGGTCGCGCTGACCTCGTTCGCGAGGACGGGCGGTCCGGCCCGCGCCCGGGTCGGCCGGAGCGGGTCGCCTGTCGTTGCCGACGGGGTCAGCGGGAGCGGGTCACCAGCCGTTGCCGACGGGGTCAGCCGGAGCGGGTCACCAGCCGTTGCCGACGGGATCAGCCGGAGCGGGTCACCAGGCGGGACAGGAGTTCACGGCCCGGGCCCAGCAACTCCGGCAGCGGTGCCGCCCCCTCGTACCAGCGCTTCTCGTACTCCCAGCACAGCCACCCCTCCCACTTCTCCGCGCTGAGCAGCGCCACGCACTCGGCGAGCGGCAGCGCGCCGGCGCCGAGGGCCAGCGGGGTCTTGTCGTCGGCGGACGCGATGTCCTTCACCTGGACGTAGCCGAGGTAGGGGGAGAGCGCGGCGAAGGTGTCGGTGACGGACTCGCCGCCGAGCCAGGTGTGCATCAGGTCCCACAGGGCGCCGACCTGGCGGTGCCCGACCGTTCCGAGGACGCGGGTGGCGGCGGCGCCCGTGCGGTGCGAGTCGTGGGTCTCCAGGAGGATGCGTACGCCGGCGTCGGCGGCGTGCCGGGCGGCGGTGCCGAGCCGCCGCGCGGCCGTCGCGTCGGCTTCTTCCGCGCTCTGTTCGGTGCCGCCGCCGGGGAAGACGCGGACGAAGGGGGCGCCCACGTCGCGGGCGAGGTCGACGAGGGACCGTATCTCGTCGAGGACGGGACCGTCCTCGCCGGGCGCCGCCACGCGCGCATACCCGGAGATGCCGAGGATCTCGACGCCGGCCGCCTTGAACTCGGCGGCCACGTCGGCCCGTTCGACGAGTCCGAGCCCCGGGTGCACCGGCTCCTCGGGGTGCGCGCGGAGCTCGACGCCGTGGTAGCCGTGGGCCGTGGCGAGCCGCAGC
This sequence comes from Streptomyces sp. NPDC039462, assembly GCF_055639375.1. Classification (NCBI taxonomy): domain Bacteria; kingdom Bacillati; phylum Actinomycetota; class Actinomycetes; order Kitasatosporales; family Streptomycetaceae; genus Streptomyces; species Streptomyces sp. NPDC039462. The sequence continues at coordinate 78,484 of NZ_JBVKAO010000009.1, read as the reverse complement.
ACGTCGGGGACGGGCAGGCCGGGGACGCCGAGGGTGGAGAAGGCGAATTTCATGGTCCCGACAGTAGGCGGCGCGCGGGCAAGGTCAACCCCGCCTCGGCGGGGGCGTCACGCGGGCCGCCCGTGCAGCGGAAGCAGCCAGTCCTGTCCCACGAGGTCGACGCCGAAGGAGCGGTGCGGCTTCTCGGAGACGAGGACGAAGCCGTGCCGCTGGTAGATCCCGCGGGCCGACGCGAGGACGTCGTTGGTCCATAGGGTCAGCTCGCGGTAGCCGACGCCGCGCGCGAACTCGACGCAGGCGGCGACCAGTTGGTCCCCGATGCCGAGGCCGCGCGCGTCGGGTTCGACGAGCAGGAGGCGCAGCCGGGCCGTCCCGGGCGCCTCGTCCCGTACGCACATCACGCACCCCACGGGCCGCCCGTCGAGCTCGGCGATCCACACGCGCTCCAGGTGGGGGTCGTGGTCCTCGGCGAAGTCGGCGACGATGCGGGCGACGAGGCCCTCATAGTCGGTGTTCCAGCCGAACTCGGCGGCGTACACGGCGGCGTTGCGCTGCACGATCCACCCGAGGTCGCCCGGCCCCGGCTCCCTGAGCAGGACGTCCGCGCGCTTCCCGCGGCGGTGGGGCCGTCCGCGGCCGCCCCCGAGGATCTCCCGCACCGTACGCATGGCCGCCGCGAGGCGGGCGCGGTCCGCGGCGGGCACCTCGGCGAGCAGCGAGCCGACGGCTTCCCGCGACCGCTCGTCGAGCAGCTCGGCGGCGTCGCGCCCGCGCGCGGTGAGCGTGATGCGCTGCCGTCGCGGGTCGGCCGCCGAGGGCGCCCGCTCGACGAGCCCGTCCCGCTCGAACTTGGCAAGCAGTCGGCTCAAGTACCCGGCATCGAGCGAGAGTTCGGCGCGCAGATCGGCCGCGTCGGTACGCGCCGCGTGCGCCAGTTCGTACAGGACGCGGGACTCGGTGAGGGTGTACGGGACGTACAGGTGGCGGCTGTAGTCCAGCGCGCCGATGAGGTTCGTATAGAACCGGTTGAAGGCACGCATCTCTTGGACGGGGGCACGCGACACCACGCGCGCCGGGGCTTCTCGCGGGGGCTTCGTCATGCGGATCACTCCGGGTCACCTTTGACTGAGTCAACGGTACGCCGGGCCGCCGAGGCTGGGAACCCCCGCATCGGCCGAACGGCTCACCACCCGGACGCCGACCGTCTCAGAGGAACGCCAGGCGTGCGCCCAGAGCCGCGAACGCCACGGCGAAGGTGCGGCGGAGCCAGCCGACCACGTGGGGGCGGGAGATGACGTGGTTGCGCATGGCGGCGGCGAACCGGCCGTACGCCGCGAAGACCAGGAACGTGATCAGCATGAAGTAGGCGCTCAGCTCCGTCATGCGCAGGGCGGCGTACGGCTCGTCGGTGTTCACGAACTGCGGCAGGAACGCGAAGAAGAACAGCGTCAGCTTCGGGTTGAGGATGTTGATCAGTACGCCCGTCAGGATCGTGCGGCCCGCCGAACGCGGCTCGCTCTCCTCTTCGGCGGTGAGCTCGCTCTTGTCCCGCAGCGTGCTCCACGCCATGTACAGCAGATAGGCCACGCCCAGGTACTTGAGCGTCTGGAAGGCGACGGCGCTGGTGTTCAGCAGCGCCGCGAGGCCAGTGATCGCCGCCACCATGTGCGGGACGACCCCCAGCGTGCAGCCGACGGCCGCGATCAGGGCGGCGCGGGTGCCGCGCGAGAGCCCGGCCGCGATGGTGAACAGGGCGCCGGTGCCCGGCGTCACGCAGACGACCAGGGAAGTGAGCAGAAATTCCATGCCCCCGACCCTCCCGCCACAATGGTTCCATGAACAGGTCCATTGGATCTCCTCCCCACAGGTCCATAAGTGCGGTCGGGGCAGTCGACTTCCTCCAGCTCGACATCGGTGACGCCCCCAGGGGCGGGCTCTCCGACTGGCTGGCGCGGCAGATCAGGGGCGCGATCGCCGACGGCCGCCTCGCCGTCGGCAGCAGGCTCCCCGCCACCCGCACCCTCGCCGGTGACCTGGGCGTGTCCCGCGGCGTCGTCACCGAGGCCTACCGCCGCCTCACCGAGGACGGACACGTCGCGGGGCGCGGCCGGGGCGGCACCGTCGTCGTGGCCGTGCCCCATGCGCGGGGCGTGGGCTCGCGGGCGTCGACCACCGCCGCGGACAAGGCAAAGGCGAGCGGAGCGCCTTCACCCTCCCCCTCCACCACCACCCTCTTCACCACCCCTCCCGACCTCGGCGTCTTCGACGCCATCCGTTCCGCGCCCGCCCGCATCGACCTGTCGCCCGGCCTGCCCGACCTCGCCGCCTTCCCGCGGGCGGCCTGGCTGCGCGCCGAGCGCTCCGTGCTCGCCGGGCTCTCGCCGGCGGACTTCGGATACGGCGACCCGCGCGGCACCCCCGCCCTGCGCGGCGCCGTCGCGCACTGGCTCTCCCGCAACCGCGGGATCCTCGCCGCCCCGGACGACGTGCTGATCGTCAACGGCACGGCCCAGGCGCTGCGGATGCTCGTCGACGTCCTGCGCGCCGACGGGATCACCCGTGTGGCGGTGGAGGAGCCGGGGTCGCTAGGCGTACGACAGCACCTGCGGCCGCTCGACACCCCGCCCGTGCCGGTCGACGCCCACGGCATCCGCGTCGACGCGCTGCGCGCCACGGGGGCCCCGGCCGTCCTGCTCACGCCCGCCCACCAGTTCCCCACCGGAGTCGTCCTCGGCGGCGAACGGCGCCGCGAGCTGATGGACTGGGCCCGCGACGGCGGCCTCGTCATCGAGGACGACTACGACGCCGAACACCGCTACGACCGGCCCGCCGTCCCCGCCCTGCGCGCCCTGCTCCCCGAACACGTCTGCTACGCGGGCAGCGTCTCCAAGCTCCTCGCGCCCGCCCTGCGCCTGGGCTGGCTGCTGGCCCCGCCCGCGTACCGGGAGGCACTCGTGGACGCCAAACGCCTCATCGACCTCGGCAGCCCGGCACTGCCCCAACTCGTCCTCGCCCACCTCATGGAGTCGGGCGAACTGGAACGCCACCTGCGCCTCATCCGCAGGCACCACCGCCGACGCAGGGACGCGATGATCGGGGCGATCCGGGAACACCTGCCGGGAGCGGTGGTGCACGGCGCCGCGGCGGGCCTGCACCTGATGATCACGTTCGGCACGGAGGCGCGCGGAGGCCCTTACGCCGACCTCTCCGACGCGGAGCTCGCCACCGCGGCCCTCGCCCAAGGAGTCAAGGTCCACCCCTTGTCCTGGCACACCCAACGCCCCCAGCCCCCCGGCCTGGTCCTCGGCTACGCGGCGACCGGCACCGCGGAGATCGCGGAGGGGGTGGCGGTACTGGGAGGGCTGGTGTGAGGACCTCATCCACAGCGGCTGCGCTGGCTGCTCCGGCCGCTCCAACTGCCCCGGCCCTTCCGGCCACTCCGGCCGCCCCGGCCATCCTGGCTACTTCAGCCGCTCCAGCTGGCCTAGGCACCCTTGGTGCCCTGGCAGCCACGGGCGCCACGGCCGTCCTGGCCGTCCAGGTCGCCCAGCCGCTCCGGTCGCCGGCCCCCGGGCCCCCCGGGTCGCCCCAGCCGCTTCAGTCGCCGGCCACTCGGCCCCCCGCCCGCCCAGGACCACCCCAGCCACCCCGCTAGCCCCAGCCGCCTCCGAACCCCCTACCGCGGCCCCGCCGTAGACCCCCGCACCATCAGCTCCCCGTGCACCGTCGCCACCCCGCCCGGCGGAGCCTTCTCCTTGCCCATCGCGATGCGGCCGGCGCGGGCGCCCGCCTCGTGGAGGGGGAGGCGGACCGTCGTCAGGGCGGGGACGGCGTCGATGCTGAACGGGAGGTCGTCGAAGCCCGCCACCGACACGTCGTCGGGGATGCGCAGGCCCTTGTCGCGCAGTGCCGCGCAGGCGCCGAGTGCCACCGTGTCGTTGGCGGCGACGACGGCCGTCAGGTCGGGGGCGCGGCGCAGGAGTTCGGCCGTGGCGTCGTAGCCGGACCGGCGGTCGTACGGGCCGTGGACCGTCAGCGCCGGGTCGTCCGCGATGCCGCGCGCGGCAAGGGCGGCACGGTGCCCCTCAAGACGGTGCCGGGTGGTCGTGCGCTCCTCCGGACCCGCGATGTAGCCGATACGACGGTGCCCGAGGCTCAGCAGATGTTCCGTCAGCTGCTGCCCGCCGCCCCGGTTGTCGAAGGTGAGCGCCACCGCGTCGGTGTCCGGCGAGGGCGGCCGGCCGCACAGCACCACCCGCGTGCCCGCCTCCGCGAGGCGCCGGAGCTTTCCCGCGATCGCGGCGGCGTGCTCGGCGTCCTCGATCGCGCCACCCGTGAGGATCACTGCGGCGGCGCGCTGCCGCTGGAGGAGCGTGAGGTAGGTCAGCTCGCGCTCCGGGGAGCCGCCGGTGTTGCAGACGACGGCCATCCGCTCGCCGCCCGCGCGGCCGCCGGGCCCGCCGATCTCGGACTGCACCGCGCCCGCCATGATCCCGAAGAAGGGGTCGGCGATGTCGTTGACGAGGATGCCGACCAGGTCGGAGGTGGCCGCGGCGAGCGCGCTCGCGGGACCGTTCAGGACGTAGTCGAGGTCGTCCACGGCGCGCAGGACGCGCTCGCGCGTGGCGGCCGCCACGGGGTAGTTGCCGTTCAGCACGCGAGAGACGGTGGCGGGCGACACCTGCGCGCGGGCCGCCACGTCCGCCAGGGTCACGGTCACGTCGTACTCCTCCGGTTGCCCATGCCCATGCCCATGCCCACGCCCCTGCCCATCACGTACTCCTCCGGTCGTCCCTCACACGCGCCCCTCCGGCCGCCCGGACCAGGCCCCAGCACACACCGCCCCCGGTCACCCATTTGTCCTCGCCCGGTCGTCGCTCTCCACCGGAACCCTTGTCCGAACCTTGTCCGGCAGGCTAGCTTGCCCCAAATAGAAAGCGCTTGCTACTCGCCTCGCTCCCAGCTCCCCGCTCCCCGCTCCTACGGAGGGACTTCCGTGACACGCAAGACGGTGCGCATCGCCATGAACGGCGTCACCGGACGCATGGGCCACCGCCAGCACCTGGTCCGCTCGATCCTCGCCCTCCGCGAACAGGGCGGCCTCGATCTGGGCGACGGCACCGTGCTGTGGCCCGAGCCCGTCCTGGTCGGCCGCAGGGAGCACGCGCTGCGCGCGCTCGCCGCCCAGCACGGCCTGGAGCACTTCTCGACCGACCTGGACGCCGTCCTCGCCGACCCGACCGTCGACATCTACTTCGACGCGCAGGTCACCTCCGCGCGCGAGGACGCCATCAAGCGGGCCATCGCCGCCGGCAAGCACATCTACACCGAGAAGCCGAGCGCCACCGGGCTCGACGCCGCCCTCGGGCTCGCCCGGCTCGCCGAGGCCGCCGGCATCAAGCACGGCGTCGTCCAGGACAAGCTCTTTCTGCCGGGGCTGCTGAAGCTGAAGCGGCTCATCGACGGGGGCTTCTTCGGCCGGATTCTCTCCGTCCGCGCGGAGTTCGGGTATTGGGTCTTCGAAGGCGACTGGCAGAGCGCCCAACGCCCCTCCTGGAACTACCGCGCCGAGGACGGCGGCGGCATCGTCGTCGACATGTTCCCGCACTGGGAGTACGTCCTGCACGAGCTGTTCGGCCGCGTGCGCACCGTCCAGGGCCTCACCGCCACCCACATCCCGCAGCGCTGGGACGAGCGCGACAAGCCCTACGACGCCACCGCCGACGACGCCGCGTACGGCATCTTCGAGCTGGAGGGCGGCGCCGTCGCGCAGATCAACTCCTCCTGGGCGGTGCGCGTGCACCGCGACGAGCTCGTGGAGTTCCAGGTCGACGGCACCGAGGGGTCGGCGGTCGCCGGGCTGCGCAACTGCCGCGTACAGCACCGGAGTACGACACCGAAGCCCGTCTGGAACCCGGACCTGCCCGTCACCCACTCCTTCCGCGACCAGTGGCAGGACGTGCCCGACAACCAGGCCGACGGGTTCGACAACGGCTTCAAGGCGCAGTGGGAACTCTTCCTCAGGCACGTGTACGCCGACGCGCCCTACCGCTGGGACCTCCTCGCGGGCGCGCGCGGCGTGCAACTCGCCGAACTGGGCCTGAAGTCCTCCGCCGAGGGCCGCCGCATCGAGATCCCGGAGATCGCGCTGTGACCCGCCCCCCTCAGGTGCTGCTGCCGGACGCGGGAGGCGGCACGCGCGCGTACACCCCGCGCGAGGCACCGCCGCGCATGACCGTCGGCGGGCCCCCGCTCACCTCCCGCACCGTCTTCTCGGCCGCCCACGTGGTCGCCGACCCGTACGCGGACGTCTCACCGGACGGCCCCGCCGCCGTCGACTGGGACGCCACCCTCGCCTTCCGCCGGCACCTCTGGGCGCACGGCCTGGGCGTCGCCGAGGCCATGGACACCGCCCAGCGCGGCATGGGCCTGGACTGGGCGGGCGCGGCCGAGCTGATCCGCCGCTCCGCCGCGGAGGCGAAGGCGTCCGGCGGGCGGCTCGCGTGCGGGGTGGGAACCGACCAACTCACCCTGCCCGCAAGCCTTCCGCAGGTCAGGGACGCGTACGAGGAGCAGCTCGCCCTCGTCGAGTCGGTCGGCGCCCAGCCGATCCTCATGGCGTCCCGCGCCCTCGCCGCCGCGGCCACGTCGCCGGACGACTATGTGGAGACGTACGGCCATCTCCTGCGCCAGGCCACCGAGCCCGTGATCCTGCACTGGCTCGGCCCCATGTTCGACCCCGCCCTGGAGGGCTACTGGGGGTCGGCCGACCTCGACACGGCCACGGAGACCTTCCTGGAGGTGATCGCCGCCCACCCCGAGAAGGTCGACGGCATCAAGGTCTCGCTCCTGGCCGCCGACCGCGAGATCGCCCTGCGCCGCCGACTGCCGGACGGCGTCCGCTGCTACACCGGCGACGACTTCAATTACCCCGAGCTGATCGCGGGCGACGACCACGGCTTCAGCCACGCCCTGCTCGGCATTTTCGACCCGCTGGCCCCGGTCGCCGCGGAGGCCGTACGCGTCCTGGACACCGGCGACGTGAAGGGCTTCCGCGCCCTCCTCGACCCCACCGTCGAACTGTCCCGCCACCTCTTCCAGGCCCCGACCCGCTACTACAAGACCGGTGTCGTCCTGCTGGCCTGGCTGGCCGGACACCAGACGCACTTCACCATGGTCGGCGGCCTCCAGTCGGCCCGCTCGCTGCCCCACCTCGCCCGCGCCTACGAACTCGCCGACGGCCTCGGCCTGTTCCCCGACCCGGCCCTCGCGGCCGCCCGCATGCGATCCCTGCTCACCGTCCACGGAGTCCCGCAATGAGCCCCGAGCCCGCTCCCGTGCCGCTTTCGCTGTCGCTTTCGCGGCTGAGTGTGAACCAGGAGACCATCAAGCAGTGGTCGCTCCCCGAGCTCGCCGAGGGCTGCGTCAAAGAGGGCATCGGAGCGGTCGGCCTGTGGCGGGCGCCCGTCCAGGAGTACGGGGTCGAGCGCGCCGCCCGCCTGATGCGGGACGCAGGCCTCACGGTGACGAGCCTGTGCAGGGGCGGCTTCCTCACGGACGTCGAAGAGGCGGCACGCGCGCGTGCCCTCGACGACAACCGTGCGGCCGTCGACGAGGCGGCGGCCCTCGGCACGGACACGCTGGTCCTGGTCTCGGGCGGCCTGCCGCCCGGCAGCAAGGACCTGTCCGGCGCGCGCGAGCGGATCGCGGACGCGCTCGCCGTCCTCGGGCCCTACGCCGAGGAGCGGAGCGTGCGCCTCGCGATCGAGCCGCTGCACCCGATGTTCGCGTCGGACCGCTGCGTGGTCTCCACCCTCGGCCAGGCTCTCGACATCGCGGAGCGCTTCCCCGCGCAGCAGGTCGGCGTGGTCGTCGACACGTACCACGTGTGGTGGGACGACCGGGCGCCCGAGCAGATCGCGCGGGCAGGGGCCGCCGGGCGGCTGCACGCCTTCCAACTTGCCGACTGGATCACGCCGTTGCCCGCGGGCGTCCTGCTCGGCCGTGGACAACTGGGTGACGGCAGCGTCGACTTCCGGGCCTTCCGCGGCCTCGTCGACGCCGCCGGGTACCGCGGGCCGATCGAGGTGGAGATCTTCAACGAGGGGCTGTGGGCGCGTGACGGGAGCGAGGTGCTGAGGGAGACGGCGGAACGCTTCCGCGCGTACGCGTAGCGGTCTGCTTCCCGCGCTCCCGGTCTACTTCCCGCGGCCCGCGCCCTTGGGGCCCGCGCCGCCCTTGCCCTTCGTGCGCGCGGCCCGCTTGGAGAGCACGGTCAGGACCACAGGGACGCCCACCTCGATCGCGCGCGTGACCGTCGGCACGGGAATGCCGGTCTTCTTGGAGACGGCCTTGGCCACCGGCTTGCTCAACTTCGCGAGGACACCGAACATCATTCCTCCTCAGTCATGCGTCAAACGCTACCTATGCCCCGCTTTGTCAGCACCTGGAGGCCCGCCAAAAACTTTTGGGCAACACCGTGCAACCCTTCGGGCACGACGCGTGTCGTATATGGCGTCAGAGCTTCTGAGGGGGGAAATCCAGGATCTGGGGGGATCCGGGGGATCCGGGGGGATCGCGAGGTTCTGACAGGGGAGGGGAAACCCGAAGGGGTCTGGTCCACGGGGCCAGGCCCCTTCGAAGTTGCCGCGGGCACGGACGTTGTCCACAGGCCCCCCGCCCGGCGTGCGGAAGCGTGCGGAAGTTGTCCACAGGCCCGCCGCGTTGTCGGTGCCGGGCGGTAGCGTCGGATCATGTCGAGTCCAGCTGCAGCGATGGCGGTGCTCGAGGGGGTCCTCGAGCGCATCACGTACGCCAATGAGGAGACCGGGTACACGGTCGCGCGTGTCGACACCGGCCGCGGCGCCGGTGACCTGCTCACCGTCGTCGGCGCGCTGCTCGGCGCGCAGGTCGGCGAGTCGCTGCGGATGCACGGCCGCTGGGCCTCCCACCCGCAGTACGGCAAGCAGTTCACCGTGGAGAACTACACGACGGTGCTGCCCGCCACCGTCCAGGGCATCCGCCGCTATCTCGGCTCCGGCCTCATCAAGGGCATCGGACCCGTGATGGCCGACCGGATCACCACCCACTTCGGCGTCGACACCCTCGACATCATCGAGACCGCGCCGAAGCGGCTCGTGGAGGTGCCCGGCCTCGGACCCAAGCGGACGAAGATGATCGCCGCCGCCTGGGAGGAGCAGAAGGCCATCAAGGAGGTCATGGTCTTCCTCCAGGGCGTCGGGGTCTCCACCTCCATCGCCGTCCGGATCTACAAGAAGTACGGCGACGCGTCCATCTCCGTCGTGAAGAACGAGCCCTATCGCCTCGCCGCCGACGTCTGGGGCATCGGCTTCCTCACCGCAGACCGCATCGCCCAGTCCGTCGGCATCCCGCACGACAGCCCGGAGCGCGTCAAGGCCGGTCTGCAGTACGCCCTTTCGCAATCCACCGACCAGGGCAACTGCTATCTGCCCGAGGAGCGCCTCATCGCGGACGCGGTGAAGCTGCTCCAGGTCGACACGGGCCTCGTCATCGACTGCCTCGCCGAACTGGCCGGGGAGGAAGAGGGCGTCGTCCGCGAATCCCTGCCCGACCCGGACGGCGGGGACGACATCGCGGCCGTCTACCTCGTCCCCTTCCACCGTGCCGAACTGTCCCTGGCAGGACAGCTGTTGCGGCTCCTGAAGACCACGGACGACCGCATGCCCGCCTTCCGGGACGTCGCCTGGGACAAGGCACTCGCCTGGCTCTCGGACCGCACAGGGGCCGAGCTCGCGCCCGAGCAGGAGGAGGCGGTCCGGCTCGCGCTGACCCAGAAGGTCGCCGTCCTGACCGGCGGCCCCGGCTGCGGCAAGTCCTTCACGGTCCGCTCCGTCGTCGAGCTGGCCCGCGCCAAGAAGGCCAAGGTCGTCCTCGCCGCCCCCACAGGCCGCGCCGCCAAGCGCCTCGCCGAGCTCACCGGCGCGGAGGCCTCCACCGTCCACCGCCTGCTCGAACTGCGGCCCGGCGGCGACGCGGCGTACGACAAGGACCGGCCGCTCGACGCCGATCTGGTCGTCGTCGACGAAGCCTCGATGCTCGACCTGCTGCTCGCCAACAAGCTGGTGAAGGCCGTGCCGCCCGGCGCCCACCTGCTCTTCGTGGGCGACGTGGACCAGTTGCCGAGCGTCGGCGCCGGCGAGGTGCTGCGGGACATGCTCAGCGACGAGAGCCCGATCCCCGCCGTCCGGCTCACCCGCATCTTCCGGCAGGCCCAGGAGTCGGGCGTCGTCACCAACGCCCACCGGATCAACTCCGGGGTCCCGCCCATCACCCAGGGCATGAAGGACTTCTTCCTCTTCGTCGAGGAGGAGACCGAGGACGCGGGCCGCGTGACGGTGGACGTCGCCGCGCACCGCATCCCGAAGAAGTTCGGCCTCGACCCGCGCCGTGACGTGCAGGTGCTGGCCCCCATGCACCGCGGCCCGGCCGGCGCCGGCAATCTGAACGGCCTCCTCCAGCAGGCCATCACCCCCGCCAGGCCCGACCTGCCGGAGAAGCGGTTCGGCGGCCGGGTCTTCCGCGTCGGCGACAAGGTCACCCAGATCCGCAACAACTACGAGAAGGGCCAGAACGGCGTCTTCAACGGCACGGTGGGCGTCGTCACCGCCCTCGACACCGACGAGCAGCGGCTCACCGTCCGCACCGACGAGGACGAGGAAGTCCCGTACGACTTCGACGAACTGGACGAGCTCGCCCATGCCTACGCCGTGACGATCCACCGCTCCCAGGGCAGTGAATATCCGGCCGTGGTGATCCCGGTCACCACCGGCGCCTGGATGATGCTGCAGCGGAATCTGCTCTACACCGCCGTGACACGCGCCAAGAGGCTGGTCGTCCTGGTCGGTTCGCGCAAGGCTCTGGGACAGGCAGTGCGCACGGTCTCCGCGGGAAGGCGCTGCACGGCCCTGGATTACAGGCTTTCCGGGCCTGTCGGCCGCCGCGGAGCAGGCCCTGGAACATTTTGATCGATCAAACGAGTAGGAAAGCTCACACAGTACTTCCGGAACCGGGGCGAAGGGGGCAGGATGAGCAGGTTGGCGGCACTGAGTGCCGCCAATAGGCCCAATGGTCGACCCCGAGTGCACTCTCCAGGGCCAAATGGGGGATGGTAGAGACAGTCAGGGCACCTCGAAGAAGAGGCACAACGTCGGTGAGGGATGACGTGAGCGAGAACGCTAACAACGGTGTAGTACTGCGGTACGGCGACGACGAGTACACCTACCCGGTGATCGAGTCGACCGTCGGCGACAAGGGCTTCGACATCGGGAAGCTCCGCGCCCAGACCGGTCTGGTGACCCTGGACAGCGGCTACGGCAACACCGCCGCCTATAAATCCGCCATCACCTATCTCGACGGTGAACAGGGCATCCTCCGGTACCGCGGCTACCCGATCGAGCAGCTGGCCGAGCGCTCCACCTTCACCGAGGTGGCGTACCTCCTGATCAACGGCGAGCTGCCGAAGGTCGACGAGCTGGCCACCTTCAAGAACGAGATCACGCAGCACACGCTGCTGCACGAGGACGTCAAGCGGTTCTACGACGGCTTCCCGCGCGACGCCCACCCGATGGCGATGCTGTCGTCCGTGGTCAGCGCGCTGTCGACGTTCTACCAGGACAGCCATAACCCGTTCGACGAGAAGCAGCGTCACCTCTCGACGATCCGCCTGCTCGCCAAGCTTCCGACGATCGCGGCCTACGCGTACAAGAAGTCGCAGGGCCACCCGGTCGTCTACCCGCGCAACGACCTCGGCTACGTCGAGAACTTCCTGCGCATGACCTTCTCGGTGCCCGCCGCCGAGTACGAGCTGGACCCGGTCGTCGTCGCGGCGCTCGACAAGCTCCTGATCCTGCACGCGGACCACGAGCAGAACTGTTCGACCTCCACCGTGCGTCTGGTCGGCTCCTCGCAGGCGAACATGTTCGCCTCGATCTCCGCCGGCATCTCGGCCCTGTGGGGCCCGCTGCACGGCGGCGCCAACCAGTCGGTCCTGGAGATGCTGGAAGGCATCCAGGCCTCCGGCGGCGACGTCGACACCTTCATCCGCAAGGTGAAGAACAAGGAAGACGGCGTGAAGCTCATGGGCTTCGGGCACCGCGTCTACAAGAACTTCGACCCCCGGGCGAAGATCATCAAGGCGGCGGCGCACGACGTCCTCTCGGCCCTCGGCAAGTCCGACGAGCTGCTCGACATCGCGCTGAAGCTGGAAGAGCACGCGCTGGCCGACGACTACTTCGTCGAGCGCAAGCTCTACCCGAACGTGGACTTCTACACGGGCCTCATCTACCGCGCGATGGGCTTCCCGACCGAGATGTTCACCGTCCTCTTCGCCCTCGGCCGACTGCCGGGCTGGATCGCCCAGTGGCACGAGATGATCAAGGAGCCGGGTTCCCGCATCGGCCGCCCGCGCCAGATCTACACGGGCGAGGTGCTCCGCGACTTCGTGCCGGTCGAGGGTCGCTGACCCCGGGCCGCACAAGCGGAAAGCGCCCCGCCGCCGATCCCCCCACGGGTCGACGGTCGGGGCGCTTCCCTTTTTCCCGGTGCGGATTCCCCCCACGGGATCCGGCCGGGCGTCTGTGGCGGCCCTGCGGTCTGCCGGGACGCGTACGTACGGGAGGGCCGCTCAAAGCTCCCCGGTGCACGTGCCCCGGCAACGCAATTTCCAGGAACATCCCCCAAGATGTCCCCTGATGTCAGAAGACGTCCCCCAAGACATCTTCCTGCATCGCCCCATTAGACTCTCGTCCCCCCTCAATGGTTACGTTCGGATCACTGTGATCTGCGTCTCTTGCATATGTCCAGTACATGCGCAAGGGCCCCGATATGGGGATTTCGGGACTGGCGTGAGGATGCTGAAACGACCTTGTGAAGGGGTTATGTGAACGTCCTCAGACGGAGACTGTTGGTCACCACGAAGACCGAGGAGAACGCCATCGCGGCGCCCGCGATCATCGGGTTCAGCAGACCGGCCGCCGCGAGCGGCAGCGCGGCCACGTTGTAACCGAAGGCCCAGAAGAGATTGCCCTTGATGGTGGCGAGGGTTTTTCGGGAGAGCCTGATGGCGTCGGCCGCGACCCGCAAGTCCCCGCGCACCAATGTCAGGTCGCTCGCCTCGATGGCGGCGTCCGTGCCGGTGCCCATCGCGAGCCCCAGATCGGCGGTGGCGAGCGCGGCCGCGTCGTTCACGCCGTCCCCGACCATCGCCACGACCTTGCCCTCGCCCTGCAGCCTGCGTACGACATCGACCTTGTCCTGCGGCAGGACCTCCGCGAAGACGGAGTCCGGGGCGATGCCCACCGCGCGGGCGACCGTGTCGGCGACGGCCTTGTTGTCGCCGGTCAGGAGCACCGGCGTGAGACCGAGCGCGCGCAGCTCGCGCACCGCTTCCGGGCTGGTCTCCTTCAGCGCGTCCGCGACCGCGAGGACCCCGCGCGCGGCGCCGTCCCAGGCGACCAGGACCGCCGTGCGCCCGGCGGCCTCCGCGTCGTCCCGCAGCTTGGCCACCGCGTCGAGGCCCGTCACCCCCGCGTCCGCGAGGAGCCGCTCCCGGCCGACGAGCACCTCGTGCCCGTCCACCGTGCCGCGCACCCCGGACCCGGCGACGTTCTCGAACCCCTCCGGCGCCGGCAGCTCCCCGGCCGCGATCCCGAGGCGTTCGGCGGCGCCCGCCGTGACGGCACGGGCGACCGGGTGCTCCGAGGCGTGCTCCAGGGCGCCCGCGAGCCGGAGCAGCAGCTGCTCCTGCGCGTCCCCGGCGAGGTGCACGTCCGTCAGCTCCATGCGGCCCGTCGTCACCGTGCCGGTCTTGTCGAGGACGACGGTGTCGACGCGGCGGGTGGACTCCAGGACCTCGGGGCCCTTGATGAGGATGCCGAGCTGGGCGCCGCGCCCGGTGCCGACCATCAGGGCCGTCGGCGTGGCGAGGCCGAGCGCGCAGGGGCAGGCGATGATCAGTACGGCGACGGCGGCGGTGAAGGCGGCGGTCACGTCGCCGGTGGCGCCCAGCCAGCCGCCGAGCGTGCCGATCGCGATGAGCAGCACCGCGGGCACGAAGATCCCGGCGATACGGTCGGCGAGCCGCTGCACCTGGGCCTTGCCGGTCTGCGCGTCCTCCACGAGCCGCGCCATCCGCGCCAGCGAGGTGTCCGAGCCGACGCGCGTCGCCCGCACCACGAGGCGCCCGGAGACGTTCACGGTGCCCCCGGTCACGACGGCGCCCGTCCCCACGTCCACCGGCACGGACTCGCCGGTGAGCATCGAGGCGTCGATCGCGGACGCGCCCTCGACGACGGTGCCGTCGGTGGCGACGGTCTCCCCGGGGCGTACGACGAAGTGGTCCCCGACGGCCAGTCGCCCGACCGGCACCCGCTGCTCCGTGCCGTCCCGCAGCACCGCCACGTCCTTGGCGCCCAGTTCCAGCAGGGCGCGCAGCGCGGAGCCCGCCTTCCGCTTGGAGCGGGCCTCCAGCCAGCGGCCGAGCAGGATGAACGTGATGACGCCGGAGGCGACTTCGAGATAGATGGTGGAGGCCCCGTCACCGGGCGAGGCCGTGAAGTCGAAGCCGTGCCGCATCCCCGGCATCCCGGCGTCCCCGACGAACAGCGCCCACAGTGACCAGCCGAAGGCGGCGAGCGTGCCGACGGAGACGAGGGTGTCCATGGTCGCGGCGGCGTGCCGCAGGTTGGTGAACGCCGCCCGGTGGAAGGGCAGACCGCCCCAGACGACGACGGGCGCGGCCAGCGTCAGCGAGAGCCACTGCCAGTAGTCGAACTGCAGGGCGGGGACCATCGCGAGCAGGACGACGGGCAGGGACAGGACGGCGGAGACGATCAGGCGCTGCCGCAGGGTGTCGGGCTCGGTGATGTCGGCGGTGGTGGGGGCCGGGGGGCCGTCGGCGGCGGGGGAGAGGGGTTCCGGCGGCGCCGGCACGATCTCCTCGGCCGTGTAGCCCAGCTTCTCGACCAGGGCGATCAGCTGGTCGACCGCGACCCCCTCGCCCTCGTCGTACGAGACTTTCGCCTTCTCCGTCGCGAGGTTGACCGTGGCGGTCACGCCCTCCACGCGGTTGAGCTTCTTCTCGATGCGCGAGGAGCAGGAGGCGCAGGTCATCCCGCCGACGGCGAGTTCGACTTCGGTCATGACTCTTTCGTACTGCTTCCGGGTGGGGACACGGCGGCGGGCCCTGTGGTGTCGGCGCCGACACCACAGGGCCCGGGGTACCCGGCGGACCGCCGGGCAGACGTCGCGGCGGGCGCGGCGGCCTCAGGCCTTGGTCGAGACGAGCTCGTATCCGGCCTCGTCGACGGCGGCGCGCACGGCGGCCTCGTCCAGCGGCGCGTCGGAGACCACGGTGACCCGGCCCGTGGCGGCGACGGCCTTGACGGAGGTGACGCCCGCGATCGCCGAGATCTCCTCGGACACCGCGCCCTCGCAGTGCCCGCAGGTCATCCCCGTCACCTCGTACTCGGTGGTGACGGCGCCCTGCGGCGTCTCGGCGGCGTCGGAGTGGCAGGAACCGCTGGGGGAGCAGCAGGACCCGGTCGTCTCGGACGCGGCCTGCGGGAGCTCGGTCTGGGCGCTCATGTCGTTCTCCTCGGGGAGGGATGTGTACGTATGCGGCGTAGCGTGCTGGAGGTGGTCCCGGGAGCCCCGGCGACCTCCTCGCCCCACACTCCGAGACTATACCCCTAGGGGGTATTACTCAACGAGGAGGGGCCGCGGCGGCGGCCGCGGCCCCGTGGACTCAGCCTCTGCGGCCCCGATTGCCGGGCCGGGCGGCCACCCAGGCCCGGACGGTGTCCGCGTACCAGTAGGGCTTGCCGCCCTCGACGTGGTCGGGGTCCGGCAGCAGTCCGTGCTTGCGGTAGGAGCGGACGGTGTCGGGCTGCACACGAATGTGCGCGGCGATCTCCTTGTACGACCAGAGCCTGCGGTCGGTCATCGGTGGCACCTCCCTGCGCGCGCCCAGGGCGACCGGAGAGGCCGACGGGGGAACTGGGCGGGACGCGTGGCGATCACTCAGCCTGTGCCCGGTGCAACGACGCAGGGTGACCACCGGGGGGCGACTGTCGACCGCCTGTGACGCAAGCCCCGCGTTCGTGAGACATGTGTGACAGGACGGGAGTGTTTGTGACAGAAGAGACGCATGCGGAAGCTGTGCGGTCCGGCTGTCCGTTCCCTCTCTACGCGCCGCACGACCTCAGGTCTCTACGCGCCGCACGACCTCAGATAGGAGCGGGTGCGGCGGGCGACCGGCAGTGGCCTGTCCGGCTCGCACGGGTACATGTCCTGCTCCACGATGGCGAACAGCTCCACGCCGAGCTTCTGGGCCGCGTCGAGGACGGGCCCGAGGGCGGGCACCCCGGCGGGCGGCTCGCACATCACGCCGCGCGCCACCGCGGGCCCGAACGGCACCTCCTGGGCCCGCACCTCCGCGAGGATCTCCGGGTCGACCTGCTTGAGGTGCAGATAGCCGATGCGTTCGCCGTACGTCTCGATGAGCTTGACGCTGTCGCCGCCGCAGTAGGCGTAGTGGCCGGTGTCCAGGCAGAGCGAGACGAGGTCCGGGTCGGTGGCGTCGAGGAAACGGGTGACGTTCTCCTCGCTGTCGATGTGGGTGTCGGCGTGCGGGTGGACCACGACGCGCAGGCCGTACCGCTCGCGGACCTCGTGGGCCAGGCGCTCGGTCTGGGTGGTCAGTTCGCGCCATTGTGCGGGCGTGAGGACGCGGTCCTCCAGGACCTCGCCGGTCTTGTCGTCGCGCCAGAAGGAGGGGATGACGACCAGGTGCTCGGCGCCCATGGCCTGGGCGAGCGCGGCGTTGTCCGCGACGTGCGCCCAGGTCTTCTCCCAGACGGCGGGCCCGTGGTGCAGCCCCGTGAAGACCGTGCCCGCGGACACCTTGAGGCCGCGGCGGGCCGTCTCCGCGGTCAGTTCGGCCGGGTCGGTGGGCAGATAGCCGTACGGGCCGAGCTCGATCCACTCGTACCCGGACTCCGCGACCTCGTCGAGGAAGCGCCGCCAGGGGACCTGCCGAGGGTCCTCGGGAAACCAGACGCCCCACGAGTCGGGCGCCGAACCGATCCGGATACGGGACAGCGTCGTCATGCCAGCCAGACTCCAGGCCGTCTCGGAAGAGTGTCAAGCAGTGGTCCGAATGTAAGGACAAAATGTTGACAGGGTTCCTGGGGCGGGATTAGACCTGGGGACACACGAACGCGAGGAAGGGGCGTGCAGGGTGTCCGATCCGTACGACGTCATCACGATGGGCCGGATCGGGGTGGACCTGTATCCCCTGCAGAGCGGGGTGCCTCTCGCCGAGGTGACCGCGTTCGGGAAGTTCCTCGGCGGCTCCGCGAGCAACGTCGCGGTGGCCGCCGCCCGCCTCGGCCGCCGCGTCGCCGTCGTCACCCGCACAGGCCAGGACCCCTTCGGCGACTATCTGCACGGCGCGCTGCGGGAGTTCGGCGTCGACGACCGCTGGGTGAGCCCGGTCGCGCACCTGCCGACGCCGGTGACGTTCTGCGAGATCTTCCCGCCGGACGACTTCCCGCTGTACTTCTACCGGCTGCCGAAGGCGCCCGACCTGGAGATTTACGAGGCCGAGCTCGACCTCGACGCGATCGCGGCGGCGCGGATCTTCTGGATGACGGGGACGGGGCTGTGCGCGGAGCCGAGCCGGTCGGCGACGCTGGCGGCGCTCGCCCACCGCGCGCGGTCCGGGATCACCGTCTTCGACCTCGACTGGCGGCCGATGTTCTGGGCCGACCCGGAAGAGGCGCGGCCGCACTACGCCGCCGCCCTCGCCCACGCCACCGTCGCCGTCGGCAACCTCGACGAGGTGGAGATCGCCACGGGGGAGCGCGAACCGCTCGCGGCCGCCCGGGCGTTGCTCGACGCCGGGGTCGAACTGGCCGTCGTCAAGCAGGGCCCCGAGGGCGTCCTCGCCATGAACCGTGAGGGGGAGTGCGTGCAGGTGCCGCCGGTGCCGGTGAAGGTCCTCAACGGGCTCGGCGCGGGGGACGCGTTCGGCGGGGCGCTCTGTCACGGGCTGCTCGCGGGCTGGGACCTGGAGCGGATCATGCGGTACGCCAACGCGGCGGGGGCGATCGTCGCCTCCCGCCTGGAGTGTTCCTCCGCGATGCCGTTTCCCGGCGAGGTCGAGGAGGCGCTGGGGGATGCAGCCCGTCCGGCGTTTGAGGACGAACTCGGCGGAGCCGGTGATCTGCGGGAACAGGGGCAGGGCAGGCATGAATAGCGGCTTGGACGTCTCCGCCCTGGTCAGGACCAGGGCCCGCCACCCCGAAGCCATCGCCGAGGCCGCCGTCAGGCGCCGGCGGCGCCCGCTGCTCGGGGACAGCGGGCGGCTGATGATCGTCGCCGCCGACCATCCCGCCCGCGGCTCCCTCGGCGCGGGCGGCGCGCCCTTCGCCATGGCCAACCGCGCGGACCTGCTCGAACGGCTCTGTCTCGCCCTGTCGCGGCCCGGCGTCGACGGGGTCCTCGCCAGCGCCGACGTCCTGGACGACCTGCTGCTGCTCGGCGCCCTCGACGGCAAGGTCGTCATGGGATCGATGAACCGCGGCGGCCTCGCGGGCGCCGCCTTCGAGCTGGACGACCGGTTCACCGGGTACCGGCCCGAGGACATCGAGCGGCTCGGCTTCGACGCGGGCAAGCTGCTGCTCCGCGTCGACTACGACGACCCGGGGTCGCTGCGGACCCTGCACTCCGCCGCCCGGGTCGTCGACGCCATGGCCGAGCGCAGGCTGCCCGTCTTCGTCGAGCCGTTCCTCACCGGACGCGACGGGACGGGCCCACCCCGCAACGACCTGAGCGCCGAGGCCGTCACGCGGTCCATCGCCATCGCCTCCGGCCTCGGCGGCACCTCCGCGTACACCTGGCTGAAGGTCCCCGTCACCGAGAACCCCGACGACATGGCCCGCGTCATGGAGACCTCGACGCTGCCCGCGGTGCTGCTCGGCGGCGACATCGGGGGAGAGGCCGGGGACGCGGACGCCGCGTTCGAGAAGTGGCGCGGCGCCCTGCAACTGCCCACCGTGCAGGGGCTCGTCGTCGGCAGGGCGCTGCTGTATCCGCCCGACGGTGATGTGGCGGGGGCGGTCGACACTGCCGTAGGACTGCTGTAGCGGGGCGGACAGGCCGAGGAGGCCCACATGACGTACGTACCGAAAGGGAGTGCGGCCGACGGTCCGTACGCCCTGGACATCGATCCGAAAAAGGCCGGTTGGACCTATTCCCACCTGCGCGTCGTCGAGCTCGGACCGGGCGGGCTGCACTCCTTCGCCACCGGGGAGAGTGAATGGATCGTGCTCCCGCTGACCGGCGGCTGTACGGTGCAGACAGCAGACGGGATCATCGAACTGCTGGGCCGCGAGAGCGTGTTCAGCGGAGTCTCCGACTTCGCTTACGTGCCCCGTGACGCCCGGATCCAGATCGCCTCCGGCGCGGGAGGCCGCTTCGCCCTGGCAGGAGCGAAGTGCGAGCGTCGACTCCCCGCCCGCTACGGCTCCGCGCCGGAGGTACCCGTCGAGAGCAGAGGCAGCGGCGGCTGCGCCCGCGAGGTGCGCAACTTCGCCTCGGCGGACGCCTTCGACTGCGACCGGCTCATCGCCGTCGAGGTGATCACGCCCGGCGGCAACTGGTCCTCGTACCCGCCGCACAAGCACGACGAGCACCGCCCCGGCGTCGAGGCGGAGCTGGAGGAGATCTACTACTTCGAGATCGAGGCGCCGGAGGGCCGCGACGGCTTCGGGTACCAGCGCGTCTTCCCGTCGCGGGAAGGCGGCACCGACGTCCTCGCCGAGGTGCGCACCGGGGACGCCGTGCTGGTGCCGGACGGCTGGCACGGCCCGTCCATCGCCCAGCCGGGGCACGCGATGTACTACCTGAACGTGATGGCGGGCCCCGGCCAGGAGCGGGAGTGGCGGATCTGCTTCCACCCCGACCACACGGAGGGATACCGATGACACAGGTCAAGACGGGCCATGTGCGGCTCACCACCGCGCAGGCGCTCGTGCGCTTCCTGTCCCGGCAGTACACCGAGCGGGACGGCACGCGGCAGCGGCTGATCGGCGCGACCTGGGGCATCTTCGGCCACGGCAACGTGGCGGGCATCGGGCAGGCACTCGTCGAGCACGCCGACGAGATGCCCTTCCACCAGGGCAGGAACGAACAGGCCATGGTGCACGCCGCCGTCGGCTACGCCAGGCAGTGCGGCCGCCTCGCCACCCACGCCGTCACCACCTCCATCGGCCCCGGCGCCACCAACCTCGTCACCGGCGCCGCGCTCGCCACCGTCAACCGGCTGCCCGTCCTCCTGCTGCCCGGCGACACCTTCGCGGCCCGGCCCGCCGACCCCGTCCTCCAGCAGCTCGAAGTGCCCTACGCCGGCGACGTGTCGGTCAACGACTGCCTGCGCCCGGTGTCGAGGTACTTCGACCGCGTGACCCGGCCCGAGGCGCTGATCCCCGCCGCGCTCGCCGCGGTGCGGGTGCTCACCGACCCGGCGGAGACCGGTGCGGTCACGCTCGCCCTGCCGCAGGACGTGCAGGCGGAGGCGTACGACTGGCCGGACGAGTTCTTCGCCGAGCGGACGTGGACCGTCCGACGCCCGGCCCCCGATCCGCGCGAACTGGCCACCGCCGTGGCCGTGGTGCGCGCGGCCCGCCGCCCCCTGGTCGTGGCGGGCGGCGGCGTCCACCACAGCACCGCAGAGGACGCGCTGCGGGACTTCGCCGACGCCACCGGGATTCCCGTCGCCTCCACCCAGGCCGGCAAGGGCTCCCTGCGCCACGACCACCCGGCGGACGTCGGCGGCATCGGGCACACCGGCACGGCCACAGCCGACGAACTCGCCCGCACCGCAGACCTGGTGATCGGCGTCGGCACCCGCTACACCGACTTCACCACCGCGTCCGGCACGCTCTTCGAGGCGCCCGGAGTGCGCTTCCTCAACCTCAACATCGCGCCCTTCGACGGCCACAAGCTGGCCGGCGACACCCTGATCGCCGACGCCCGCGCCGGACTCGAAGCGCTCACACAGGCGCTGCACGGCCATCGCGTCGAGCCCGCGTACGCCGTCGAGTACACGGACGACAAGGAGCGCTGGGAGCGGCGCGTCGACGCCGCGTTCCAGGCGGACGAGCCGGACGTGCGCCCGACGCAGGCCCAGGTCGTCGGCCTGCTCGACGCGCTGGTGACGGACGAGGACGTGATCATCAACGCCGCGGGATCGCTCCCCGGCGACCTGCACAAGCTGTGGCGGGCCCGGTCGCCGCGGCAGTACCACGTCGAGTACGGCTACTCCTGCATGGGATACGAGATTCCGGCGGCCATCGGCGTCGCGCTCGCCGCGCCGGAGCGGCCCGTGTGGGCGCTGGTCGGCGACGGCACGTACCTGATGAATCCCACCGAGATCGTCACGGCCGTCCAGGAGAACCTGCCGATCAAGGTCGTCGTCCTGCAGAACCACGGCTACGCCTCCATCGGCGGGCTCTCGGAGTCCGTGGGCGGCGAGCGGTTCGGCACCGCGTACCGCTTCCGGGCGCCGGACGGGTCGTACACCGAGGGCCCGCTGCCCGTCGATCTCGCGGCCAACGCGGCCTCGCTCGGCATGCGGGTCCTGCGCGCCAGGACCGTCCGTGACCTGCGGGAGGCGCTGCGCGAGGCGCGCGGGGCAGACCGTCCCACATGTGTCTATGTGGAGACGGAAACGGCAGACACAGTGTCGGGGCCGCCCCCGGCGCAGGCGTGGTGGGATGTGCCCGTGGCCGAGACGGCGACCCGGGTGTCCGCGGTCAAGGCCAGGGAAGAGTACGACCGGCACGTCGCTGCCCGACGCCGCCACCTGTGAGAGTAGGGATGCTTGTCATGACGAAGACCGTCAATCACTGGATCGGCGGGAAGGCCGTCGAGGGCGCGTCCGGCAACCACGGCCCGGTCACCGACCCGGCGACCGGTGCCGTCACGACGCAGGTCGCGTTCGCGTCGGTCGACGAGGTGGACGCCGCCGTCGGCGCCGCTCGCGAGGCCTTCGCGACCTGGGGCACGTCCTCGCTCGCCAAGCGCACCGCGATCCTCTTCAAGTTCCGGGCGCTGCTCGACGCCAACCGCGACGCGATCGCCGAGCTGATCGTCGCCGAGCACGGCAAGGTGCACTCCGACGCGCTCGGCGAGGTCGCCCGCGGCCTGGAGATCGTCGATCTGGCCTGCGGCATCACGGTGCAGCTGAAGGGCGAGCTGTCGACGGAGGTGGCGTCCCGCGTGGACGTCGCGTCGATCCGCCAGCCGCTGGGCGTCGTCGCGGGCATCACGCCGTTCAACTTCCCCGCCATGGTCCCAATGTGGATGTTCCCGCTGGCCATCGCGTGCGGCAACACCTTCGTGCTCAAGCCGAGCGAGAAGGACCCCTCGGCGTCGATGAAGATCGCGGAGCTGCTGAGCGAGGCCGGTCTGCCCGACGGCGTCTTCAACGTCGTGCACGGCGACAAGGTGGCCGTGGACCGCCTCCTGGAGCACCCGGACGTCGCGGCCGTCTCCTTCGTCGGCTCCACCCCGATCGCCCGCCACATCCACGCCACGGCCTCCGCCAACGGCAAGCGGGTGCAGGCCCTCGGCGGCGCCAAGAACCACATGCTGGTCCTGCCGGACGCCGACCTGGACGCGGCCGCCGACGCCGCCGTCTCCGCGGCCTACGGCTCCGCCGGCGAGCGCTGCATGGCCATCTCCGCCGTCGTCGCGGTCGGCTCGATCGCGGACGAGCTGGTCGCCAAGATCAAGGAGCGCGCCGAGAAGATCAAGATCGGCCCCGGCAACGACCCGACGTCGGAGATGGGCCCGCTCATCACCGCGGCCCACCGCGACAAGGTCGCCTCGTACGTCACGGGCGCGGCGGCCGAGGGCTGCGAGGTCGTCCTCGACGGCACGGGGTACACCGTCGAGGGATACGAGGACGGCCACTGGATCGGCCTCTCCCTGCTCGACCGCGTCCCGACGACTGCCAAGGCCTACCGGGACGAGATCTTCGGCCCGGTCCTGTGCGTGCTGCGCGTCGACACGTACGACGAGGGCGTGGCGCTCATGAACGCCTCGCCGTTCGGCAACGGCACCGCGATCTTCACCCGGGACGGCGGCGCGGCCCGCCGCTTCCAGCTGGAGATCGAGGCGGGCATGGTCGGCGTGAACGTGCCGATTCCGGTGCCGGTGGGCTACCACTCCTTCGGTGGCTGGAAGGACTCGCTCTTCGGCGACCACCACATCTACGGCAACGACGGCACGCACTTCTACACGCGCGGCAAGGTCGTCACCACGCGCTGGCCGGACCCGTCGGACGCGCCGGCCGGGGTGGACCTCGGCTTCCCGCGCAACCACTGAGCCACCTCCCTCCGGCTCCCGAAGCCCTCGGCCCCCCGGCCGGGGGCTTCGCCGTTGGTTCACCGTTCTACGATGTGTGTGCACTACATGAAAGGCCGTGAGCCATGCCGCACATCGACATCGACTACGCCGACACCCTGTCCGGCGTCCTGGATCTGCCGTCCCTGGTGGCGGAGCTGCATCCCCTGGTCGTGGAGCGGGTGGACTCGGTCGGCGTCGGCAAGACGTTCTGCCGCTCGTCGGCGGCCTTCGTGGACGGCAGGCCCGGCGCACCCTTCGTGCACGTCACCGTGGGCCTGCTGCCGGGGCGCGGCCGCGCCGTGAAGGCGACGCTCTCCGACGACGTGCTGGCGCTGCTCGGCAAGCATCTGTCGGGGGTGGAGGGCGCGACGTACTCGGCGGAGATCCGCGACCTGGATCCTTCCTACCGGCTCCACCCGACGCACTGACCGCAGCCAACCGGTGACCGAGTGTGCATCAGGGCCGTCCGGATTCCGGACGGCCCTGATTCTTTTTTGACGCTCCCCTTGCGGTTCCCGTGCACAGGTCGCAATTCGGGCAGCTAAAGCCCCTGTGTTCATACGCCTGCAATATGAAGGTCATCTTCGGTAGCGGCATGTTCATTGAGGCCTGCCTCGGCAAACTCTTGGGAATGCGAGGCGACTTGGCGTCGGGCCGTGCTGCGGATTCCGTAGGTAAGTGACCGTTGACGTTCCGGTTGTCCCCGGGGTTCGATGACGCGCCGGGAGCCACAGAAACGCGCAGCTCAACCAGCCTTCGGAGGCGATAGCGCTCCCGCCGCATCCCAGACGCATCTCCTGCCGCACGAGTCGATCGGAACCGCGCTCCATGACCGATACGCTTCGCCCGCCCCAGTCCGCCACCACCGAAGCACCTCCGGTGCCGGTGGCCGTCCCGGGTGATCCCCAGAAGCTCAAGCGTTCCATCGGCGTCGTCGGCGGCACCCTCCTCACGCTGTCGTGCGTGACGCCCGCCTCCACGCTCTTCGTCGTCGTCCCCGACCTCTTCTCCTCGCTCGGCACCGCCACCGCGCTCACCATCGCGATCGGCTCGCTGCTCTGCGTGGGCGTCGCGTTCTGCTACTCCGAGCTGGGCACCCTCATCCCCAGCGCGGGCGGCGAGTACGCGATGGTCTCCACGATGGCGGGCCGCCTCGCGGGCTGGCTGGTCTTCGTCCTGTCCCTGCTGGTCGTGATGATCGTGCCGCCCGTCATCGCCATGGGCACGGCCGACTACCTGGCCCCGGTCGTGCACCTCGACCCGTCCTACGCGGGCGCGGGCGTCATGATCTGCGCGACCCTCGCCGGCCTGCTCGACCTGCGCGCCAACGCGTGGATCACCGGCATCTTCCTGGTCCTCGAAGTCGTCGCGGCGGGCGTCGTGGCCGTCCTCGGCTTCGCGCACGCCGAGCGCGGCCCGGGCAGCCTGGTCGACCTGACGGTGGCGTCCGGCTCCGGCTCGGGCGGCTCCGGCGGCGTCGACACCGTCACCGCCATGCTCATCGTCTCCGGGCTCGCCATCGCCCTCTTCGTCACCCAGGGCTTCTCCACGGCCGTCTACCTCTCCGAGGAGATGGACAACCCGCGCCGCAACGTCGCGCGCACCGTCCTCGCCACCCTCGCCATCTCCGCCGTGATCATCCTGGTGCCGGTCATCGCCATCACCATGGGCGCGGAGAGCCTCACGGCGCTGACCGAGGGCGACATCAGCGCCATGGTGGCCGCCTGGTCGAACTCGGCGGTCGGCACGTTCGTCAGCCTCTGCGTGGCCCTCGCGATCATCAACGCGGGCATCGTCATGGTCATCCAGAACTCCCGCGTCCTGTTCGCGTCGGCGCGGGACAAGGCGTGGCCCACCCCGGTCAACAAGGCCCTGTCCAAGCTCGGCGCGTCCGGCGCCCCCTGGATCGCCACGCTGCTCGTGGGCGTCCCCGGCGCGCTCCTCTGCTTCGTCAACCTGGACACGCTGTACGGCGTGACCGGCGTCTCCGTGACCGGCATGTACCTGCTGGTGGCCGTCGCCGCGCTGCTGGCCCGCCGCGGCTCGCACAACCACGCGGCGGCCTGGCGGATGCCGCTGTGGCCCGCGGTGCCGGTGGTGCTGATCGCGGTGCTCGCGTACGTGCTCAGCCAGCAGGAGGCGGCCTACCTCGGCTGGACCGGCGGGATCGTGGTGGTCGCCACCCTGTACTGGGCGCTGTACCTGCGGCCGCGGCGGGACACGCGGTGGCTGGTGAGCGTGCCGGAGGACGGGCAGGGCTGACGCGGCAGACGCGTGGCGGGCTCACGCCCCCACCCGCCGCTCCACCTCCGCCCAGTCCGCCGGGTCCAGCTCGATTGAGCCCGCCCCGTCGAGAAGGTCACGGTCCTTGAACCCGCTGGACGTGGAGACGCACACCACGGGCCCCTCCACGGCGGCGGGCCCCAGCTGCCGGTACCCCGCGAGCCCCGCCGCGGCGGACAGCTCCGCCCACAGCCCGCCCCGCGCCAGCTCGTCCCGCGCGGCCACCATCTCCGCGTCCGTGACGAGCAGCGCCGCGCCCCCGCTCTCCCGCACGGCGACGACCCCGCGGTACCCGCCGACCGACGAGCTGATGGCGTACGCGGCCGTCTCGCCGACCGGCACCTCCGTCGCGGGCACCCCGTCCCGCAGCGCCGCGGCGAGCGGCCCGCCGGCCGCGGGCTCGCAGGAGTAGAGGCGCGGCACCCGGTCGGTCACGCCGATCCTGACCAGCTCCGCGAAGCCCTTCCAGACGCCGAAGAGGAGCTCGCCGTACCCGGTGGGCAGGAACACCGCGCCGGGGACGCCGAGTTCGGCGTGGATCTCGTACGCGAGGGTCTTGTACCCCTCGGGCCCGAACGCGTGTCCGGTGTGCGTGGGCGTCACGTTGCTGACGGGGTGGTAGCCGAACCGCTCCACGATCCGCCGCAGCAGCGGCCAGCGCGCGTCCACGGGCACCGGCAGCACCACGGCGCCGTACGCCCGCAGGAACGCGTCGACCGCGGGAGGTGTGTCCGCCGAGGTGAGGACGGCGCAACGCAGCCCCGCCCGCGCCGCGTACGCCGCCGCGGAGGCGCCGTGGTTGCCGGACGAGGCGACGACGACGCCCTCCGCGCCCGCGCCGACCGCCGCGCTCACGGTGACGCGGTTGATGCGGTCCTTGTGGCTCCAGGTCGGGTTGCGGGACTCGTCCTTGATCCAGAGGCCGTCGCCGAAGGCCACGAGCGGCGTGCCGCCCTCGCCGAGTCCGGGGGCGTGCAGCGGCGGCAGGAGAGGGGCCCATCGGTCGTGGCCGTACGAATGGCGAGGTGCGGGGGTGAAGAGGTCGGCGGGCACCTGGCCGTAGGCGTAGTCGACCTCGACCGGGTACGACACGGTGTCCGTACTGGTGACCGGGCACCCGGCGGTGAGCGGCGGCCACAGCGGGAAGCGGACGGACGGATCACCCAGCGAACGCTGGCCGGTGGCGAGAGAGCCGAGCGGGTCGGGGGAGTTGGACGAGTCGGAGTCCCGGGATGTCATGACGCGACTCTATGGGGCGCGTTCAGGCGGGCGGGGAGGACTCGTTGAGGTAGGTCAGGACGGCCAGGACGCGGCGGTTGCTGTCGTCGTCGTCACTGATGCCGAGCTTGCCGAACATGGAGGTCGTGTACTTGCTGATCGCGCTCTCGCTGAGGAACAGACGGCGCCCGATGGCCTGGTTGGACAGCCCCTCGGCCATGAGGGCGAGGACGGAGTGCTCGCGTTCGGTGAGCCGGTCGAGGCCCCGCCCGGTGGAACCGGCGGACAGCAGTTTCGCGATGACGGCCGGGTCCATGGCGGTCCCGCCGCCCGCGACGCGCTCCAGGGCGCCGATGAACTGGTCGGCGTCGAACACGCTCTCCTTGAGGAGGTAGCCGACGGCGCCCGAGCCGTCGGCCAGCAACTCCCGCGCGTACAGCTGCTCGACGTGCTGGGAGAGGACGAGGACCGGCAGGCCCGGCATCTCACGGCGGGCGGCGAGGGCCGCGCGCAGCCCCTCGTCCGACTGCGTCGGCGGCATGCGGACGTCGATGACGGCCACGTCGGGGCGGAAGGTCCGCAGCGCGTCGAGCGTCTCGGGCCCGGTGGCAGCCGTCGCCACCACCTCGTGCCCGCACGCCTCGATCAGGCGGACCATCCCGTCCCGCAGAAGGTAGAGGTCTTCGGCTACGACGATTCGCATGGCACCGCCATCCTCACACGCGTCGGGCCGCCCGCGGGACTGCTGATTTCCAGAGTGCCGTCGAACACCGCGAGGCGGCGGCGCAGGCCCGCGAGCCCGCCGCCGTCCCGGGCACCGGCCCCGCCCCGGCCGTCGTCCTCGACCTCGGCGACGACGCCGGTGCCGTCCCGGGTCAGGGAGACGCGTGCCCGGGTCGCGCCGGAGTGCCGCACCGCGTTGGTGAGCAGCTCGGCGACGCCGAAGTAGACGGCGGCCTCGATGGGCGGGTCCAGGCGCAGCCCGTCGTCGGCGGTGACGGTCACGTCGAGCGGGACGTCCAGGGCGAGCGCGCGGACGGCGTCGACGAGTCCCCGCTCGGTGAGCACCGGCGGGCTGATCCCCCGTACCAGCTCGCGGAGTTCGGCCAGCGAGGCCACGGCGCCGGCCCGCGCCTCCCGCATCAGCGCCCTGGCCTGCTCGGGGTCGGTCGCCATCAGCTTCTCCGCGGTCGCGAGGGAGAGCCCGAGGCCCACCAGGCGGGCCTGTGCCCCGTCGTGCAGGTCCCGCTCGATGCGGCGGATCTCGGCGGCCTGCGCGACGGTCGTGTCCGCGCGCTGGGCGGTCAGCTCGGCAACGCGGTCGGCCAGCGCCATCGCGGGCGACGGGCGCAGGAAGCGGACAGCCACCGGTTCGAGGAGGCGCCAGGCGTACGGGGCCGTGGCGACCGCCACCACCAGGCCAAGTGCGCCGACGACGCGCACCCCGGCCCCCGCCCCGCCGAGCCCGACGACCGCCGCGGCCACTCCGGCCGGCGGCACACAGGCGGCCAACCCCGCCGTGAACGGCACGATCACCGTGAAGCGCAGGTCGCGCCAGGTGGCGGGATCGGCCCACCGGACCCGCCACTTCTGGTCCATGAGGGCGTCGCGCCGGGTCCGCTCGTAGCCGAAGCCGTTCCACCAGTACCCGGTGGACATCCGCGTCACCGGTCCGGCCTGCCGGTATCCGGCGGGGAGCTCCGTGCCCGTCCACCGCGCGACGAGGTGCCGTACCGCCCGGCAGAGCGGGCGGGACAGCGCGAGCGTGCCCCCGCACCCCAGCACGAACGGCGCGAGCCACGACCACGGGTTCCCTGGCCCCCACCGGATGCCCAGTGCCACGGCGGCGGCCCACACGGCGGGCACCGGCATGCTGACGACCACCACGGCGCACGCCCGCACGAACCCGGTGCCGACGCGCACCCCCGCCGCCCTCCACTTACTCAGCTGACGCATGTTTCTTCCTTCGCCTTCCGTCCCGGTGCTCCCACTCTGCACCGGACGGCGGCCGCGGCCGCCCTGATCGCCAGGGGAGTGGGTCTGGCCCCACCCACCCGTGCGTCCAGACGGATACTCCGCAGGTCACGCGCTCCTTAGCGTCGACGGCATGGAATCCCTCACGCACACCTTCCGGACGATCCGGCTCCTCGTCACCCTCTACGGAGCGCTGAGCGCCGCGCTGCTCGGCACGGTGGCCGTGCTCGCGGCGACCGGACATCCGGTGAACACGTTCATGTGGGTGCGGGCGGTCCTGCTGCCCCTGGTCGCCGTGCTGATCCACCGGCTGGCCCGCTCCGCTTCCCGCGGCTCCCGCCGGGCCGTCGAACGCGTGCGGATCCTCACCGTCGTCATGCCGATCGCCGTCATCGGCGTCGACCTGATCCCCGGCGTCTGCCCGCCGTGGTACGCGGTGACGCAGACCGTCTGCATGCTGCCCGTCATCGGGGCCGCATTCCTCACCTGGCGCTCCGCACCGCCCTCTGCGACGCGTTCCGGCCTCGGCTGACCGACGACCCGGATCCCCCCGCGTACCACCACCGCGGTACGTGGGGCGCGGAGTCTACTCCCCGGGGAGGCGCACGGGTTCAGACCGGCGGCTGCCCCGGTTGTCGGTCCCCGCCCGTACGGTGGACGGCATGGATCTACGACTGCCCAGGCCCAGGTTCCCCGTGCCGCGAGGTCCGCGCCGGCTGCTCGCCACCGCGGCCGCCGTCGCGGTCCTCGCCGGCGTGGGCACATGGTCGGCGGTCGCCTCGGACGACGGCCCGGCCGTGCACAGAGCGGACCGCATGGTCGACACCGGCGAAGCCCGGATCGACACCTCGTACTTCACGGCGGGCGACCCGGACGAGAAGCGGCCCGCCGTCCTCATCGGCCACGGCTTCGGCGGCAGCAAGAGCGACGTGCGCGCGCAGGCGGAAGACCTCGCCAAGGAGGGGTACGCCGTCCTGACGTGGTCCGCCCGCGGCTTCGGCAGGTCCACCGGCAAGATCGGGCTCAACGACCCCAAGGGCGAGGTCGCCGACGTGTCGAAGCTGATCGACTGGCTGGCGACCCGCCCCGAGGTGCGGCTCGACAAGGACGGCGACCCCCGCGTCGGCGTCACCGGCTCCTCGTACGGAGGGGCGGTGTCACTGCTCGCCGCCGGGCACGACAAGCGGGTGGACGCGATCGCCCCCCAGATCACGTACTGGAACCTCGCGGACGCGCTGTTCCCCGACGACGTCTTCAAGAAGCTCTGGGCCGGCATGTTCATCAACACCGGTGGCGGCTGCGAGAAGTTCGAGAAGCGGCTGTGCGCGATGTACGAGCGCGTCGCCGTGGCCGGCAAGCCCGACGCGGAGGCGCGCGAGCTGCTCGCCGCGCGCAGCCCGGTCGCCGTCGGCGACCGCATCAAGGTGCCGACGTTCCTCGCCCAGGGCCAGACCGACTCCCTCTTCCCGCTGAGCCAGGGCGACGCCATCGCCAAGGCCGTCCGCGCGAACCACGCGCCCGTGTCCGTCGACTGGATCGCCGGCGGACACGACGGCGGAGACCGCGAGCGCGACCGCGTCGAGCAGCGCATCGGCACGTGGTTCGACCGCTATCTGAAGGACGACAAGAGCGTCGACACGGGCCCGTCGTTCCGCGTCACCCGCACCGGAGGAATGGACTCCACCGATGGTGCAGCGCGGCAGCGTGGCGCGAGCGACGACCGCTATCCGGGCCTCAGGAGCGGTCCGCGCGCGGTGCCGCTCGGTGGGCGCGAGCAGACCTTCGACAACCCCGCGGGCGCGAGCCCGCCCGCGATCTCCGGGCTCCCCGGGGCCGGCGGCGGCTCGCTCTCCCGGCTGTCCTCCCTGGGCGTCGGCGTCTCCCTGGACTTCCCCGGACAGTTCGCCAAGTTCGACTCGAAGCCGCTCGGCGGCGACCTCCGCATCACCGGGACCCCGACGGTGCGCGCCCACGTGAAGTCCTCCAGCGGCGACGCGGTCCTGTTCGGGAAGGTGTACGACGTCGGGCCCGACGGCAAGCAGCAGGTCCTGCCCTCCCAACTCGTCGCCCCCACAAGGGTGACCGGCGCGAAGGACGGCAAGGACGTCGAGCTGACCCTGCCCGCCGTCGACCACGAGGTGCAGAAGGGCCACCGCCTCCGCCTCGCCCTCTCCTCGACCGACCTCGGCTACGCGTCACCCGTCGAGCCCGCCAAGTACACCGTCTCCTTGAAGAGCGACCTGAAGGTGCCGACCGCGCCCGGCGTGGAGACCGCCGCCGCGCCGCTGCCCTCCTGGGTGTGGTGGCTGCCCGCCGCCGCGGCCGTCCTCGCCCTCGGCCTGCTCGTCACCGCGCGCAGGCGCACCACGGCCCCCGCGCCCGACCCGGAGCTCGCCGAAGTCCCGCTCCGGATCACCGACTTGAGCAAGCGGTACGCCAAATCCACCGACCGGTACGCGGTGCGCGACGTCTCCTTCACCGTGGAGAAGGGCCAGGTCCTCGGCCTCCTGGGGCCGAACGGCGCGGGCAAGACCACGACCCTGCGCATGCTCATGGGCCTCATCCGGCCCGACGCCGGCGAGATCCGCGTCTTCGGCCACGCGATCCGGCCGGGGGCGCCCGTCCTCTCCCGCGTCGGCGCGTTCGTCGAGGGCGCCGGATTCCTGCCGCACCTGTCCGGCCGGGAGAACCTGGAGCTGTACTGGAAGGCCACCGGCCGCCCCGCCGAGGACGCCCACCTGGAGGAGGCGCTGGAGATCGCGGGCCTCGGCGACGCCCTGGCCCGCGCCGTGCGCACGTACTCCCAGGGCATGCGCCAGCGCCTCGCCATCGCCCAGGCCATGCTCGGCCTCCCGGACCTGCTGATCCTCGACGAGCCGACGAACGGCCTCGACCCGCCGCAGATCCGCGAGATGCGCGAGGTCATGATCCGGTACGCGCGCGGCGGCCGCACCGTTATCGTCTCCAGCCACCTCCTCGCCGAGGTCGAGCAGTCCTGCACGCACCTCGTCGTCATGGACCGCGGCCGCCTCGTCCAGGCCGGCCCGGTCGCCGAGATCGTGGGCTCCGGAGACACGCTCCTCGTCGGCCTCGCGACGGACATCCCCGACCCGCTCGTCGAGAAGGTCGCCGCGCTGCCCGGCGTCGCCTCGGCGGTCCGCGCCGACGACGGCATCCTGCTGCGCCTCGACGGCACGGAGCACGCCAGTGCCGTCCGCCTCCTGCCCGAACTGGTCCGCCTGGACGTGCCCGTGGAGTCCATGGGTCCGCACCGCCGCCTCGAAGACGCGTTCCTGACCCTGATCGGAGGCACCGCATGAGCGCCCCCACCTTGGAGCGCCCCACCGCGCCCGGCTACCGCGCGGGCCGCACCCTGCCCCTGCGGGTCGAGGCGGTCCGCCAGCTGAAGCGGCGCCGCACGCTCGTCATGGGCGGCATCATGGCGCTCCTCCCCGTCGTGCTGGTCATCGCGTTCGCCGTCGCGGGCGGCTCGCCGGGCTCCCGCAGCGGCGAGGTGACACTGATGGACACGGCGACGGCGTCCGCCACGAACTTCGCCGCGACGTGCCTGTTCGTGTCGGCGGGCTTCCTGCTCGTCATCCCCGTCGCACTGTTCTGCGGGGACACCGTCGCCTCCGAGGCGAGCTGGTCCTCCCTGCGCTATCTGCTCGCAGCGCCCGTGCCGCGGGCCCGCCTGCTCTGGTCCAAGATGGCCGTCGCACTCGGCATGAGCGCCGCCGCGATGGTGCTGCTGCCCCTCGTCGCCCTGGCGGTCGGCGCGATGGCGTACGGCTGGGGCCCCCTGGAGATCCCCACGGGCGGCACGCTCCCCGCGGGCACGGCGACTCGCCGCCTCGTCATCGTCGTCGCCTACGTCTTCGTCTCCCAACTGGTCACCGCGGCCCTCGCCTTCTGGCTGTCGACGAAGACCGACGCCCCGCTCGGCGCGGTGGGCGGCGCGGTCGGCCTGACGATCGTCGGCAACGTCCTGGACGCGGTGACCGCCCTCGGCGGCTGGCGCGACTTCCTCCCCGCCCACTGGCAGTTCGCCTGGGCCGACGCGATCCAGCCCCGGATGGAGTGGGGCGGCATGATCCAGGGCTCGGCGGTCTCGGTGGCGTACGCGCTGGTGCTGTTCGCGCTGGCGTTCCGTGGCTTCGCGCGGAAGGACGTGGTCAGCTGAAGCGAGGACGCCGCATCGCGCCCTTTCGACGATGCCGCATCGCAACCCTTCGACGATGCCGCATCGCAACCCTTCCGCAACGTCCCGGGCCGATCGTTCGACGCCCCCTCCGCGTCACAGTCGGGAAAGCCGACGACGACACGAGGGGGAGAGATGCGGACCCGGACGACGCGACACGGGCTGCTCGCCGCGGCCATGGTGGGCGGTCTGCTGCTCACCGGCTGCACCGGCGGCAGCAGCGGCAACGGCGCCACCGCGGAGGGCAAGGCCAGGGGCGACGGCTCCCGACCGCTCCCCGCGCCCGCGCCCACCACGCCCGGCGGGGACGACGAGAGCGGCCACCGGGACGCCGCGCCCCCGCCCGACCACCTCTCCACGTTCGCCCTGGACGTCGACACCGCCTCGTACGGCTTCGCGCGGCGCACCCTCGCCGAAGGGCGGCTGCCCGATCCGGCGACGGTCCGGCCCGAGGAGTTCGTCAACAGCTTCCGTCAGGAGTATCCGCGGCCCGACGGCGACGGGTTCAGCGTGAGCGTCGACGGTGCCAGGACAGGGGACGACGGCTGGTCGCTGGTGCGGGTCGGCCTCGCCACCCGCGGCGAGCCGGACGCCGGCGAACGCCCGCCCGCCGCCCTCACCTTCGTCATCGACGTATCGGGATCCATGGCCGAACCGGGCCGTCTCGACCTCGTGAAGAGGTCACTCGGGATCATGACCGACCAGCTGCGGCCCGACGACTCCATCGCGCTCGTCACCTTCAGCGACACCGCGGAGACGGTCCTGCCGATGACCCGCCTCGGCGCATCCGGCACCGGGGACGGTCGCCACCGCGTGCACGACGCCATCGACGGCCTGGAGCCCACCCAGTCCACCAACCTCGAAGCGGGCGTCACCACCGGCTACGACACCGCCGTGCGCGGCAGGCGGGCGGGCGCCACCAACCGGGTCGTACTGCTCTCCGACGCCCTCGCCAACACCGGTGACACCAGCGCCGACGGCATCCTGGAGAGGATCTCCGACGCCCGCCGCGAGCACGGCATCACCCTCTTCGGCGTCGGCGTCGGCAGCGACTACGGCGACGCCCTCATGGAGCGGCTCGCCGACAAGGGCGACGGCCACACCTCATACGTCTCGAACGACGAGGACGCCCGCGAGGTCTTCTGCGAGCAGCTCCCCGCCCACATCGAACTGCGGGCCCGCGAGGCGAAGGCGCAGGTCGCGTTCGACCCGGAGACCGTCGAGCAGTTCCGGCTCATCGGGTACGAGAACCGTGAGGTCGCCGACGACGACTTCCGCGACGACTCCGTGGACGGCGGCGAGATCGGACCCGGCCACACGGTGACGGCGCTGTACGCGGTGCGGGCCGAGCCGGGCGCGGAGGGCCACCTCGCCACGGCGAGCGTGCGCTGGCTCGACCCGGACAGCCGCGCGCCGCACGAGGAGTCGGGCCGGATCGAGGCCGCCGACCTCGACGGCTCACTGCGCGAGGCGGACGAGGGGTTGCGGGTCGCCGCGACCGCCGCCTATTTCGCCGACAGCCTGCGCGCCGCGTCCCCGGCCGGCGGTCACTCCGGACCGGAGCACGGAACGGCCCTCCCCGGCGCCCCGTCCCTGCGTGAACTCTCGGGGTGGGCCCACGCGTTGCCCTCCGGCGGTCGCGACAAGCAGGTACGCGACCTGACCGAGGCCATCGACAGGGCGGCGCGTCTGACCGGTGGGCGGCCCGATGGCGGTCGTGCCGGCTAGGACTTCGCCGGGTGGGTCACGGTGCCGCACAGCTCCCGCTCGGCCCGCACCGGGTCGTTCGGGAAGCGGAAGGACGTGAGGTCCGCGGCCCCCGTCAGGTTCCGCCAGAACCGCCCCGCCGTCAGCGGCGCGCGCGTGGCCGCCCGCAGCTCCGCGAAAGGAGCGCAGCGCAGGGCACGCCGGGCGGCGTCGACGCGGGCGGGGTCAAGCCCGGGGGGCAGGTCGCCCGGAACGCCGCGCTCGGCGACGATCCACTCGTCGGGGAGCCGCTTGTCGTGCCCCACGCGGCCGACGAAGCCCTCGGAGTGGGCCGCCAGCGGGTAGGCGAGCCCGATCGGGTCGAGGGCGGCCCCGGAGAGCGGGATCACGGAGCCGCTGAAGCCGAGCGTGTTGTAGACCCCGGTCACCCCGGGCTGCCGGGCTCCGACCGGTGTCTGGGCCAGGAGCAGCGTGGGCGCGCCGGCCCGCGCCCGGTCCCGTACGAGCCGGGCGTACGACGCGTTGCCCGGATGCCCCGCGAAGTCGTGGTGGAGGGGGTGCGGCGCGGCGTTCTGCCGTACGTACACCCCACGCTCGTCCGCGACGCCGCTCTGCCCGATGTACCCCTCGTACGGAACCCGCAGACTGGCCGCGCACACGGCGGCCCACACCCCGACCACCACGGCGACGACGCTCCACGCCCGTGTGACGGGCACGAGGAAGACGGGCAGCAGCATCAGCAACAGCCCCGGCAGAAACATCCGCCCGTGCATGAAGTCACCGCCCACCTTGATGACGTACACCCAGCAGAGGACGCCGGCGAGGACGGGGGCGAGGGCCGGGGCGAGGAGGGGGGCAAGGGTGGGGGCGGGCAGGCCTGCGGATGTGGGGGCGGGGGTCCCGGTGGACGCGCCGGTGGGGGAGGCAGCGGGACCCCCGGCGGAGGCGGCGGGACGGCCGACGGCTGCGGCAGCGAGCCCGGCGGAAGCCGCAGCAGGATCCCCGGCGGAAGCAGCGCCGGGCACCCCGCCGGACGCGGCGCCGGGAACCCCGGCAGCGCGTGTGGCGGCGGAAGTGGATCCCGGCGCACGCCCCTTGCGCCGCCCCAGCCCCGCCGCCAGAACCCCCGCGCCCAGCGCCGCCAGCGGCAGCCACAGCGCGTACGGACCGGTGAAGTCCCAGAGGTAGTCGAAGCCCCGGCCCCACAGGCTGCGCGAAGCTTCCTTCGTGACGCCGGGCAGCGGCATCAGATGCCCGTAGTAGCCCATGCGGAAGATCTCGTACGAGACGGGCAGCGCCCCCGCGACACCCGCCCCGGCGAGGACGCCTCGCCACGAGGGCCGCGCCATGAGCCACTGCGCGGCCAGGAAGACCGCCGACACCAGGGCCAGATCGGGCCGGACGAGCGGTCCGAGCCCCAGGACCGCGCACGTCACCAGCGACCGGGGCCGGGCGATGAGCGCGAGCCAGGACCCCGCGATCCAGCAGGTGGCCAGGCCGGTCTCCAGGCCGGAGGTGGCGAAGTCCCAGACGGGCGGCAGCGCGAGCAGCACGAGTGCCCCGCAGGGCAGCAGGAAGCCGTCCTCACCGGAGGGCCGGAGGGGGCCGACGCGGCCGACGCGGCCGACGCGGCCCACGCGGCCGATACGGCCCACGGAGCGCAGGGGAGGCACGGAACGCAGCAAGCGCCGTGCCCCGAGCGCGGCCAGCGCGAACCCGGCGGCAGTGAGCAGCAGCCCTCCGTACATCGCCACCGTCGCGATGTCGGCCCCCGTCGCCCCGCCCGCGACGAGCAGCCACTGCCACAGGGTGCCGGTGGACGACTCGGCGCGCTCGCCGGGGTTGAAGACGGGGCCGTTCCCCGCAAGCACCTGCCGGACCGTCCGTACATAGATGTGCCCGTCGTCGGACATCCACCGCCGCTGGAACCCGGCGAAGCCGATGACGAGAGCGGGCAGCAGGCAGACGGCGAGACGGACGGAACGGCCCCGCCATCGCCCGCCCCCGGGCGGCGCTCCGGGGGCGGGCCCGGCGACGGTTTCGGAGCTACGGACGGAGGAGTACGCAGACGTCGTCATGACCGCTACATCGGCGCAGGTCAACGACGGCTTGAGCCACGCCGACGCCCACGCCGGGGCCAGAATCGACGCCGACTCCGACTCCGACGCCGGGGCCCGGCGCCCCCCTCACGCTTTCGGAATGTCGAAGTAGCGCGTGAGCCCGGCGGCCAGGGCCACGTCACCCGCGATCTTGACCTTGCGCAGCATGAACAGGGTGACGGGGCTGGCGTTTCCGGAGACGAGCTTGAGGAACTCGGCGTCGGCCATGACGAGCGTGACCCGCGCCTCCGCGTCCGAGCGCCCCTCGCGGACCACACACGTGCCGTCGGCGATATCCGTCTCGTACACCACGTCGTCGTTGCCGCCGCTGCCCGTGACCTTCCAGCGGATGAGGGCCTTCAGGGAGCCCGCCGCGTCCGGCTTGAACTGCCGCTCCACGCGCCCGAAGACCTCCTTCAGGACGCGCCCGCGCAACTCGCCGTCGTGGGAGATCTCGGCGATCTGCCTGCCGGAGAGGCCCTTCACGATCCGGGCGAACTCCTCGGGCGTGACGCGGGCGAAGTCGAGCTCGGCGATCCTGCTGATGTCGGCGTCCGCCACGGCAATCTCCCCACTGATCAGCAAACTTACTAGGAAGTAAGGTATGTCGCCGCCCAGCCCTTCGCCAAGCGTGGTGATCCCGGCGACCGTCGCCGGAGCCCGCGGCGACCGGACCTGAGCGGACTGTGTCCGTCCCATTGAATTTCTCTTACGTGTCAGTAAGTTGACCCCTGAGTAAGTACCTGGAGCGCGCCGATCACCTGGGAACCGGAAGCCGGGAGCCGTCATGGGCGTACGCAAGGATCTGAAACGGGCACAGCGCCACAGCGGCCTGGCGGACCGGGCCGAGGTCGAACTCATCAGGGACGAACACGGCACGGTGCGCGAGGTCCGAGCCGCCGCGCTCGTGGCACCCGCCACCGCGGGCAGCACCGCCGACATCCCCTTCACCAACGCCGTCGAGGCCCCCGACGCCGTGGTCCTGCGCCGCAAGGAGGGCGGTCAGTGGCGCCCCGTCATCGCGACCGCCTTCGCGCGCGAAGTGACGGAAGCCGCCAAGGGATTGATCGCGGACGGACTCGAACCGGGCGGCCGGGTCGCGCTGATGTCCCGTACCCGTTACGAGTGGGCCGTCCTGGACTTCGCGATCTGGGCGGCGGGCGGCCAGACCGTGCCCGTCTACGCCACGTCGTCGGCGGAGCAGATCGAGTGGATCGTCCGCGACTCGGGCGTCCGCTTCCTCATCGCGGAGACCGCGGAGAACGCGGCGACGGCCGAGCAGGCGCTGGCCGCCCTCGCCGACCCGCCGCGCATCCGGCACCTCGACGGCGGCGCGATGGCGGAACTGACCGCTCTGGGGCGGGAACTGTCGGACGAAGAGGTAGCCAAGCGCAGGGCCGCGCTCACCCCGGACTCCATCGCGACGCTCGTCTACACCTCGGGCACCACGGGCCGCCCCAAGGGCTGCGTCCTCACGCACGGCAACCTGCACGCGGAGGCGGCGAACACCGTCGACCTCCTCCACCCCGTCTTCAAGGAGATCACCGGACAGGTCGCCTCCACGCTCCTCTTCCTGCCGCTCGCGCACATCCTGGGCCGCAGCATCCAGATCGCCTGCATGCTCGCCCGCATCGAGCTCGGCCACTGCCCGAGCATCAAACCCGAGGAACTCCGCCCGGAGCTGCGGGCGTTCAGGCCGACGTTCATCGTCGGCGTCCCGTACCTCTTCGAGAAGATCCACGACACCGGCCGGGCGACCGCCGAGAAGATCGGCCGCGCCTCGTCCTTCGACCGCGCGGAGCGGATCGCGGTGCGCTTCGGCGAGGCGTACCTGAACAAGTTCCTGAACAGGTCGCAGAGCAACAGGTCTCAGGGCAGCAGCTCCCAGAGCAACGGAACCCACGCCGACGGAACGCGTCCCACCAAGACCCCGGGCCCCTCCCTCGCCCTCTACGCCGGCTGGGCGCTGTACGAACTCCTCGTCTACCGGCGCATCCGCAAGGAGGTCGGCGGCCGGCTGCGTTACGCGATCAGCGGCGGCTCACCGCTGGACCGAAACCTCAACCTCTTCTTCTACGCCGCCGGAATCGTCATCTACGAGGGGTACGGCCTGACGGAGACCACGGCCGCCGCCACCATCACGCCGCCGCTCAGGCCCCGCCCGGGCACGGTCGGCCTGCCCGTCCCCGGCACGGCCGTGCGCATCGCGGACGACGGAGAGGTGCTGATCAAGGGTGGCATCGTCTTCGGCTCGTACTGGAACAACCCGGCGGCGACGGACGCCGTGCTGACGGACGAATGGCTGGCCACCGGTGACCTGGGCGCGCTGGACGACCACGGCTATCTCACGATCACCGGCCGCAAGAAGGACATCATCGTCACCTCCGGCGGCAAGAATGTCTCGCCCGCCGTCCTGGAGGACCGGCTGCGCAGCCGCGCCCCGGTCGGCCAGTGCATCGTCGTCGGCGACAACCGCTCGTACGTCGCCGCGCTCGTCACCCTCGACCCCGAGGCGGTGGAGCACTGGCTCACCGTCCGCAAGCGCCCCAGGGACACGCCGCTCGCGGAGCTGGCCCGAGACCCGCAGATGATCGCCGAGGTCCAGAAGGCCGTGGACCACGCCAACGCGGCGGTATCGAGGGCCGAATCGATCCGTAGGTTCGCGATAGTGGAGGGCGAGTTCACGGAGGACAACGGCCTGCTCACCCCGTCCCTGAAGATCAAACGGCATGCGGTGACGGCGGCGTACGCAGCGGAGATCGAGGCGCTCTACGGCGGCTGAGCACACGGCGAGTTGGTGAGGCCGGCGGCGCCGCCGGCCTCACAGGGCCAACGCCCGGGCGGGCGCACGGAGTTCCCGCGACCCGGTGGGGCCACTCCCACGCGGGGCCAAGGCTTTGGTCTTCCGCGCGGGACCAAAGCCACGGCCTTCTGCGCGGGACCAAAGTCCCGTCCTTGATCTCATTCACGTAACCCCGGGCGATCACTGTTGGTCATCTTCTACACATGTGTAAAAGTATGCGCGGCACCCCGGGCGGGGATCCTCTTCGAGGGCTCGGGGTGCCTTCGTATGCACTGAAACGGGAGGGACCCATGAAGAAGAGCACGCGGACGGCGCGGCGCATGACCGGCGGCCTCGTCGCGGCGGTGACGGCGGGGGCCGTCCTCGGGGCGACGGCCCCCGCGGCCGTCGCCGGAGAGGCACCGTTGGCGGCGGCACGGGCGGCCGCCGTGGTCGAGAAGGCGACCGGAACCGCGGATCTGACCGCGCTCGACGGCCGCCGTGGCAGCGGGCGGACGGACGAGGGGAACGTCACGGTCACCGCGCCCGCGAAGGCCGACGGCGACGTGCTGATCGACGCGCCGAACGCCGACGTGTCGCTCGGCGTCACGAAGACGAGGGGAGCCACCGGCGTCGCGGCCGGCGCGGGCACGGTCGTGTACCCCGACGCCGCGCCCTCGACGGACATCGCCGTACAGCCCACGGCGGACGGCGCCGCCCGCACCCTGGTGACGCTCAAGGACCGGAAGGCCCCGACCACGCACGACTTCTCGCTGACGCTCCCCGAGGGGGCGCGGCTGATGGAGGACGGAGAGGGCGGCTTCCTGATCGCCAGGAGCCACAGCGAGGACACCGAGGTCCTGGGCGCGATCGACGCCCCGTGGGCCAAGGACGCGGACGGCGAGGCCGTACCCACCCGGTACCGCCTCGACGGCGACAAGCTGACGCAGACGATCGACACCGACGCCGACACCGCCTTCCCGGTGGTGGCCGACCCGAAGGTCTCGCTCGGCTGGTCCATCTACCTCCGCTTCAGCAAGAAGGAGGTGAAGGACATGGCCAAGACCCCCATGTACCACTTCGCGGCGACGGCCACCGTGATGGCCTGCGCCAAGATCCCCAACGCGGTGGCGGCGGCAGGCTGCGGCGCCGCCCTGACCGCCCAGGCGAGCTCCCTGCGCGGCCAGATGCAGGACGCCGCCAAGGCCAACCAGTGCGTGGAGTGGAAGGTCAGCTACGTAGGGGTCATCACCAACTGGAAGCGCTACAAGTGCTGACGTCAGACCAGTCGACGTCAGACCAGTTGACGACAGACCAGTCGACGGCAGACCAGTTGACGGCAGACCGAGAGAGGAAGACGAAGATGACCACGAAGACGAGCACGAAGAAGGACCTGCTGGTCCTTACCGTCACCTACCTCGCACTCGTGGCCGTCGCCTGGGCAGTCATGGACGGGAACACCGCCCGCTGGATGCTCCTGCTGCTCCCGGTACTGGTGGCGGCCCGCGCCCTCATGCTCCGAGGCCGGGAAAGCCGCAGTACTTCGAGGTGACCGCCCCGGGGCCGGCCGACGGCATCACGGCGTGACGGCCCCCGCCATCAGCCGCAGGGCGTCGGCTGCGTCCGTGTGGGGCGGTACGACCAAGAGGTCCCACCTGCCCCGGCCGGGCGCCAGCAGGCACACCGTGGAAGGCGTGTGCCTGCTGGGGCTCCGGTTCAGTTGCAGGACGTGGTTCGCGATGAGTGTCCGGCCGGGAAAGTCGGACCATATGGCGCTGTTGACGGTGACGTGCGCGATCTGGGGCCAGCTGTGGGGCAGGGCCCCGAGCAGGAGCGGCAGTTCGGCCAGCAGGTCTCCCGTTCTGGGCCACCACACGCCGTCGATGCGGTGCGGCCCGCCGCCGACGGGGGACAGGCGTAGACGTACGAGGGATGGAAGGCGCGGCGGGGCGGGGAGGGGCGTACGGACTGGGGGGCTGAGTGGGGTGATGAAGGGAGTGCGGAGGGTCGTGCTCATGCCGGGCTCCTGCTCGGAGGCTGGTGGATCACGAATGTGCCGGGTGCGATCGGCGCGACGGTGAATGCGGTGGCGGGAGCGAAGGGGACGGGTGAGGGCGGTGCCCATGACCCGTCACTGCCCGTACGTCATGGCCGTACGCCCTGGCGTGGAGCCACCCTCCGACTCCCAGGCCTCCGCACCGGACCCGGAACCGATACCGGAATCGGTACTGAAACCGGTACCGATCCGACCCGCCCCTGTGGCGGCCGCGAGCTGTCCCGCCGCCTCGGCTGCCAAAAGGGCGCTGCCCGTGCGACGGTCCTGTGGATCGCAGGCCGCGGCCATGAGTCGGGCGGCAGCGCCCGCTTCGGTGTCGGGAGGGACGATCAGCAGGTCCCAGCGCCCCGCGCGGTAGGAACGCAGCATGAGTTGATGGGTGTCCTGCTCGTCGCGGAACCACCCGACGTTGACCGTATGACCGTGGACCGGCACCCTGTGCGGGATCACCGGCCAGTGCGTCGGATTGACCGTGACGCGCGTGATGCGTCCCCACGGCGCGTCCAACTGATCGCACAGGGCGGGCAGTTCGCGGTTCAAATCCCGCGAGCGGGGCCACCAGGCGCCGTCGACCAGCCCGGAGGAAGGGCCCGACGGCTTCAATGACAGGCGGGCGGGCGGCTCGTCGGCGGCAGGGGTGCCCAGGAGGGTGGGCGGGGGGCGTCGTTCGGTGAGCACCATCATGGTGTCGACCTGTCCCCGGGCGCGATGCACACGACCCGGTGCTTGGCCGAGGGAGATACCGGCAGAGGAAGCCGGTCAAGAAATGCCCTCGGTACTGTCAGCGTACTCCTGTGGAAGCCCGGACCACGGGTGCGCGACGGCTCCCCGGCTTTCCGGGCCCTGACCCAGGGCGCTTTCCGCCCGTCTTCGGCCCGGGGTTCCGCTTCCGTCTCCGCAGGCCACCGGATCCGCATCCGAACACCGCCGCGTCGGGGCTGGCGGGGGAGGCGCGGCGGGTGGCGGAAAGCCCTCGCCGCCTCCTGTGTCCCGGCGCGCGGTGTGCTTCGCTGGCGAGTCCGGCAGGCGGAACCCGCAGGGGCTGCAGAAGCCGCAGAAGCCGCAGAAGCCGCGGATGAGCCGGGCCCGCAGGGAAGGGAGGAGGGCGTCGGCATGTCCCTGTTGCCCATGTCGCCCCTATCGCCCCTGTCGTCGCTGCTGGCGGCCGCGTCCTGGCTGACCAGCCCCCTGTCCCCGGACGACTATCTCGGGCTGCTCGACCCGTTGCTGTCGGCGCGTCACCCCGCGGGCCGGGTCACCGCCGTGCGGGCGGAGGGGCCCGCGGCGGCCACCCTGGTGATCCGGCCGGGACGGGGCTGGGCGGGGCACCGTCCCGGTCAGTACCTGCCGGTGGGCGTGGAGATCGACGGCGTACGGCATTGGCGTACATACTCGCTCACCACCCCGCCCGACGCACCGGACGGCAACGTCGCCGTCACGGTCAAGGAGGATCCGCGCGGCCGGGTCTCTCCGCACC
Source organism: Streptomyces sp. NPDC039462 (assembly GCF_055639375.1). Taxonomy (NCBI): domain Bacteria; kingdom Bacillati; phylum Actinomycetota; class Actinomycetes; order Kitasatosporales; family Streptomycetaceae; genus Streptomyces; species Streptomyces sp. NPDC039462. The sequence continues at coordinate 35,233 of NZ_JBVKAO010000009.1, read as the reverse complement.
TCGTGCACCGCACGCCGCCCGGCACGGTCCTGCGACTGGGCCCGGCCCAGGGGGAGTTCGTGCTGCCGGACCCGCCGCCCGGACGGATGCTGTTCGTGACGGCGGGCAGTGGCATCACCCCCGTGCTGGGGATTCTGCGCACCCTGGCCCGTCGCCGCCGGGCACCGACCCTCGATGTCGTACTCCTGCACAGCGCTCCGACACCGGAACAGTGCCTTTTCCGCGCCGAACTGACCGATCTGGCGGCCCGCTCGCGCTGGCTCCGGCTGCACCTGACCTACACGCGTACGGACGGCCGGCTGACCCCGGACCGTATCGTCGGGCACTGCGCCGATTGGCGGAACCGGGAGACCTGGGTGTGCGGCCCACCGGGGCTCCTCGCCGCGGCGGAACGGCACTGGGCCGAGCGGGGAGTCCATGAGCGACTCCGCCTGGAGCGCTTCCGTCCGGCCCCCTTGTCCCCACCCGGCCCCGGAGTCACGGGCGGCCGGGTGCGGTTCGGCCGAACCGGTGTCGAGGCGGACGCCCCCGCGGCCGTGCCGCTGCTGGTGCTCGGCGAGGCCGAGGGCGTGGCGATGCCGTACGGGTGCCGGGCGGGGGTCTGCCACGGCTGTCTCGTCCCGCTCGTGGCCGGAAGGGTCCGCGATCTGCGGACCGGCGAAGTGCACGGCGAACCGGGCGGTTTGATCCAGACCTGTGTCAACGGAGCCACGGGCCCACTCGTCCTGGACGTCTAGGACCTCCCGAGGAGGCAACTCCCCATGGCCACCACCACCTCGACAACAACGACGATCCCCTTCGCCGCCGAAGAGGAGCCCCCGGAAGAGGCAGGCGGAGCAGCCCCGGCGGACGAAGGCGCGTCTGGAGCAACACCGGCGGGCGCATTCGGAGCAGCACCGGAAGGCGCGTCCGGAGCGCCCCCGCAAGGCGCCGAGCGCATCGAGGAGCTAGGAGCGGAACTGGACCGTCTCCGCGCCGAGATCGTCGCGGCGCGCGGCAAGGACGACGCCCGCTACATCCGCACGGTGATCGCCGTCCAGCGCGGCCTGGAGACAGGCGGCCGGCTCGCCCTGGCCGTCTCCCTGTTCCCGCCCGCCTGGCTCGCCGGCACCGCCCTGCTCGCCGCCGCCAAGACGCTGGAGAACATGGAGCTCGGCCACAACATCCTGCACGGCCAGTGGGACTGGATGGGCGACCCGGCCATCCACTCCACGACCTGGGAATGGGACTTCCTCACCCCCGCCGACGCCTGGAAGCACACCCACAACCACCTGCACCACACGTACACGAACGTCGTGGGCCGCGACCGCGACCTCGGCTACACCGTCCTGCGCATGAGCCCCGACCAGCCCTGGCGCCCGTTCCACCTCTTCCAGCCGCTGTACGCGGCGCTGCTGGCGCCCGTCTTCGAATGGGGCATCGCCCTGTACGACCTGGAGGCCGACGCGGTGCGGGACGGCCGCAAGAGCCCGCGCGCGTTCCTCGGAGACCTGGCGGAGCTGCTCGGCAAGGCGGCACGCCAGTCGGCCAAGGACTACGTCCTCTTCCCGCTGCTCGCAGGACCGTCCGCGCTGCCCTGCCTGCTCGGCAACCTCACCGCCAACACCGCGCGCAACATCTGGGCGCACACCATCATCTTCTGCGGCCACTTCCCGGGCGATGTGCGCACCTTCGCCGAGGAGCAGCTGGAGGGCGAGAGCCGTGCCCAGTGGTACCTGCGGCAGATCCAGGGCTCCGCGAACATCGAGGGCGGTGCCCTGTTCCACGTCCTCACCGGCAACCTCAGCCACCAGATCGAACACCACGTCTTCCCGGACCTCCCCAGCAACCGCTACGCCGAGGTGGCCCCGCACCTGCGCAAGCTGTGCGAGAAATACGGCCTGCCCTACGTCACGGGCCCCCTACGGAAGCAGTACACATCGATGTGGCACCGCATCCTGCGCCACGCGCTGCCCGGCTGAGCGAGGGACGGCGCGGCCAGGCGTATCCACGGCCTCTCGAGAGGGCTACGCTGCGAAGCGAGGCCCCGGTCCCCGGCAGCGCGGTCCCGTTCCGCCCGGGGAGAGCCCACTGTGATCCTGGGCGCGCCGACAGCCATGGCCAGAGCGGCGATGTGGCGCCAGGACCGTCGCGACGAGCAGCAGCACCGGTGAGAATCCCTCTCCGGTGCCCCGAGCGTTCCGTGACGACGACCATGAGGCCGCCGCCGGGCGGGCGCGATCAGCGCGTGGTGAGGCAGGTGTCATGGAACAGAAAGCAAGCCTCCAGGAAGACCGGTGGATGATGGCGACCGAGGTGGCCTGGGGCGAAGGGGCGCTGGACCCGGCGGTCGCCGAACTGCGCGCCGAGATCGCCCGGTTGCGCCGGGCTCTGGGCAACCGGGCCGTGATCGACCAGGCTCTCGGCATGATGATGGCCCTGGCTCCGTGCCCGCGGAAGGAGGCCGGCATGTTGCTGGCGGACGTCGCGCAGCGCTGCCGCGTCTCCCGCCAGGAGGTGGCCGCCACTCTCGTCGCCACCTCCGAGGGGAGTCCGTTCCCTGAACACTGGGACCATGCACTGCGCGATGCGCTGCGGCGCCTGCACACGGCAGGCGGGCGAAGGTCATGATTCGGCCGGCCGATGTCCGTGAGCGGGCCGATGTCCGTGAGCGGCGGCAGCTGACGCGGTGGACCCGGATTCGCACCAGACCGGCGTCCTCCAATCGATCTGAGCGGACACCACCACCGCTGAACCGGCTGTGGCCGCCGTGCGGACCGGCTGCCGGGAAAGCGCCGGTCGGCCAGGCCCCGGCGATCGGCACCGACGACGCTCTGCCCGCCGGGCGAGAGGCGGAGGGCCTCAAGCACCACGGGCCGGCCTACGCCCCCGGCACGGGATCACGGGGCGGGGGCAGGTAGACGGTGAGGGCGCGGCCCCTCTTGTCGAGGACGAGAGTGTCGGCGGCGGGACTCACCTCGCCGTCCCGGGTGTAGTCGCCTGCCTCACCCACACCGCCGATGCGCAGCCGGGTGGCGGTGCGCTCCTGGTAGACGCGAGAGCGGGCGAGGGTCCCGGTGAGGAAGGCCGCGATGAGGCGCGTGCGGGCGAACGGATGCTTTCCGTCGACGATGCGCAGGTCGAGGAGGCCGTCGTCGAGAGTCGGACGGTAGGAGGGAGCGAAGCCGGGTGGGTGGTAGCGGCTGTTGCCGGCGAAGAGCAGCCACAGCCGCCGGGGCCGTCCGTCGAGGGTGACGTCGATGGGGGTGCCGTCGGCGAGGACGCGGAGCAGGCCGATGGCGAGGGCCGGCCATTTGCCCAGGGACGTCTCGCGCGCTTCGCGGGCCCGGACGAGTTCGGGGTAGGCGCCGATGCTGAAGGTGTTGAGGAAGTAGGTGCAGGTGCCGTCGCCGGTGATCCGGCCGAGGTCGACGGTGCCGCCGTGGCCCGCCTCCACGGCCTCGGCGGCCTCCCGCAAGGTCGAAAGGCCGAGGTCGGCGGCGAAGTGGTTGAGGGTGCCGCCGGGGAACACCGCGAGCGGCAGCCGGTTGTCGACGGCCAGTACGGCCGCCGCGTTGACCGTGCCGTCGCCCCCGACCACCCCGAGCGCGCCGCCGCGCGCCTGCACCTGCGCGGCGGCCTGCCGGAACACGGTGTGCAGGTTCTCGCCGGCGGCACAGATCCGCAGATCCGCTTTCGGCAGCAGGGCCCGCAGTTCGTCCTCGGCCGGGACGCCGTCCCCGGCGTCGCTGTTGACGACCACGACAAGACCCTCACCGGACGGGAGAGCGGGAACCGGTAGCTTCGGCCAGGCGCTCTCGGCGGGCTCGTCGCGGTGCAGCGGCCACCACCGGCAGGTGGCGACAGCGACCCCCACGCCGAACACGACGTCCGCCAGCACGCGGCCGGGAGCGTGCGCTCCCGCACGGAGGCGGGCGAGGGCGAGGCTCGCAGCGACGGGGACGAGAGCGGTCCCCAGCCGGGGTGCCTCCAGGGTGGCGGCCGTCGCCAAGGCGGCGGCACCGGCCGTGCGGTGGGAGGACACGATCCCGCTCGGCGGGTGCCGGAGCGGTCGCCGCTTGTCGAGCACTTTGGTGGCGGTCCGGATGACGACGGAGGCAAGGGCCAGCGAGCCGGTGCCGCGCAGGGCGGCCCGGCGCGTGCTCCGGTCACCGGTCAATCTCTTCGCGGACAGGGAGGCCGGCTTCGTTCGTTCGCCGGGAAGCGGTTGAAGCGGTTCCTGGGTTCGCATGCCGGCCGAGTACCCCTACCGAGGGTGAACAGACCGCTGCGGGTATGACGCATCACGCCTCGTTACGGGGGCACTCGGCGGCCAGGACGCGCATCGCGCGCCCATCGCTGTGGGGAGAAACCTTGTGATGTCGTCTCAAGCACGGGGAAAGGCGCGGGGAAACGGCCAGGGCGGGGGGTCTGCCGCACACGCCGCCAAGGAAGAGACGCTGACCGCCGCTGGCCGGGCGGGTTTCATGGCGCGCGGGGTCGTGTACGTCCTCATCGGCGCCCTGGCGCTTCAGATGGCACTCGGCAGTGGCGGGGAGTCGGCCGACCGCCAGGGCGCCCTCGACCAGGTCGCCGAGCAGCCCTTCGGGAAGGTGATGCTGTGGGCGCTGGTGGTCGGCTTCGGTTGCATGGCTCTGTGGCGGGGCTCACGAGCGGTGCTCAGCAGGGGGCCCGAACGCAAGGCGGCCTCACGGCTTCTGGACGGCGGCCGAGCCCTCTTCTACGCGTCGGTCTGCTGGGCGACTGCCACCTTCGCCGCGGGCGGCGGCCAGGGATCCAGCGGTAACGCGCAGTCGCAGGACTGGACCGCGACGGTGCTGAAGCTGTCGTACGGACGGTTCCTGGTGGGCGCGGCGGGCTGCCTCCTGATCGGCATCGGCGCCGTACTCGCGGCCCGGGCGGCGATGCGCAAGTTCCTGCGCCAGATGGATACGGGCGCGATGAGCCACCGCACCCGGCAGATCGTGACGGGCCTGGGAGTGGTCGGTGGAGTGGCGCGGGGCACGGTGTTCGCTGCGGCGGGCATCTTCATCCTGACCGCGGCCGTCCGGTTCGACGCCGACGAGGCCAAGGGAGTGGACGCCACGCTCCGCAGCTTCACGCAGACCCCGGTGGGCCCCTGGCTCCTGGTCGCCGTGGCGATCGGGCTGATCCTCTTCGGCGCCTTCTCCTTCGCCTCGGCCCGCTGGCGCCGCATGTGAAGGAAAGTGGGCCAGCCGGACGAAGAGGCCCAGCCGGACAGAGGAAGGTCAGCGCCGGCGACCGCGCCCGCGGGCGGACCATCCGGCGCCCACGCCCGCCGAGTGCAGGGCGAGGAGCGCGAGTCCGACCAGCATGAGACTCGTCGGGCTGAAGACCGTCTCGGTCGAGGTCTCGGCCGCGTGAATGACGAAGGCGATGACGAAGAGCAAGGCCGCCGCGAAAGCCAGCATCTGTCTCCTCCTGCCGATGAACGGCGAACCACGGGCCGCTCCCGTGGCTGCACCGGTGGCTGCCGTGTACCCGTCACACGGTGGATCAGGCAGCGGACATCGCGGGCAGTCGTGGACAGTGGTGGCGGGCAGGCCAAGGCGCTTGGCGTCACAGCGATGACACGGCGACGGGCGTCCGGGGATGAAAGAGCCCCTCACGCGTTTCCGCAGGTGAGAGGCCATTTGCGCCCCCGGCAGGACTCGAACCTGCGGCCAAGCGCTTAGAAGGCGCCTGCTCTATCCACTGAGCTACGGGGGCCGGGTGTGGCCGGGTGGCAGGGGGTTCGGATGTGGGGGTGATCCGTGACCTTGCCGGGGACAAGGATAGGGCTCCCGGGGCCCTGTCCCTGGTGCTTCGCCTCCGCGCCGTGATGTGGAGGTTCGGTGAAGCGGTCCTGATAATCGCAGGCAGGTGCGAATCTCGCATCGCTTTTGGCGTCTCGCGCCCCGGGTGTTGTGCACTCGTTATGCCTGCGCCCCAGTCGCCCCTTCCATCCCCTGTGTCCGATCGGCGCGCAGAGACGGCCATATGCTTCAGAAAGCCGCCAAAATTGGGCATTCTTCGCATGTGGTGACCTTGGACGTACGGCCTCAATTGCTTGACGCACTCTCCGCCCTGCGCGAGCGTGTAGCCGCCGCACGCTTTCCGCTCCCCCTGCCAGGGGCGCCACGCGCGCGTGCCAACCGGGACGAGTTGCTGGCACAGCTCGATGACTATCTGGTGCCCCGGCTCAGGGCACCCGAAGCGCCCCTGCTCGCCGTCATCGGCGGTTCCACCGGCGCCGGCAAGTCCACCCTCGTGAACTCCCTGGTGGGACGGCAGGTCAGCGAGGCGGGCGTGCTGCGGCCCACTACGCGTACGCCGGTGCTCGTCTGCCACCCTGACGATCACCACTGGTTCTCGGGGATGCGGATCCTGCCCGACCTCACGCGCGTGTGGGTGCCCCGGCAGGACCCGGGGGAGGGTGGCGAAGGGGACGACGAGGGCGACGGCGAAGAGGACGTACAGGCGCTCGTCGGCGAGGACGAGCGGGCCCTGCGGATCGAGACCGCGTCCAGCCTGCCCTGCGGGCTCGCCCTCCTCGACGCCCCCGACATCGACGCGCTCGCCGCCGACAACCGCGTCCTGGCCGCCGAACTGATCTCCGCGGCCGACGTGTGGGTCATGGTCACCACCGCCTCGCGGTACGCCGACGCCGTGCCCTGGCATCTGCTGCGTACCGCCAAGGAGCACGACGCCACCCTCGTCACGGTCCTCGACCGCGTGCCCCACCAAGTGGTGACCGAGGTGTCACGGCAGTACGGGGCGCTGCTCACCAAGGCGGGCCTCGGCGACGTACCGCGCTTCACCGTGCCCGAGCTGCCCGAGTCCGCGGGCGGTGGCGGGCTGCTCCCCGCCACCGCGGTCGCCCCCCTGCGCGCCTGGCTCACCCACCGCGTCCAGGAACCCACGGCCCGCGCCCAGGCCGTCGCACGCACCGCGCGGGGCGTCCTGCGCTCCCTCGACTCCCGGATGCCGGAACTGGCGAGCGCGGTCGCCGCCCAGCACGCCGCCGCGCTGCGGCTCACCGCCGCCGTCGACGACGCGTACGAGAACGAGCACGCGCGCGTGCACCGCCGTTTGCAGGCGGGCGGTGTGCTCGCCGGCGGCGCCCTGAAGCGGTGGCGCAGCTATCCGCTCGACTGCGGGGCCGGTGAGCTGCTCGACGCCATCGCCGAGAGCCTGGAGGCGCTGCTGCTGTGCGCCGTCACCGCCGCCGACGAGCGCATCGACGATGCCTGGCGCCGCGAACCCGCCGCGGGCGCTCCCGGCCTCGCCGACCGCGACCCGGAGGCGGAGAGCGCCGAGCACCGCATCGGGATGGCCGTCCGCAGATGGCGGCGCGTCCTGGAGGAGTACGCCGAGGACGAGGTGCGCGGGTTGGAAAGGGTCGACAAGAACGCCCTTCCCGACCCCGAGGTCGTCGCCGCGCTGCTCGCCACGGCGCTGCTCGGCGGGCGCCGGGCACGGTCGGCCGGCGAGGTCCTCGCCGAGCGGATCGGCGCCCAGGGCGCGGTCCGGCTCCTCGACAGGGGCGGCCGCCTGCTGACCGAGTACCTGGAGAAGGTCCTCGCCGCCGAACGGGAGCGCAGGCTCGCCCCTCTCGACGCCCTCGAAGTGCACCCCGAACCCCAGGCCGAGCTCATTGCGGCCCTGTCCGTACTGCAGAAGGAGAGGTGACCGCGGTGACCGCCGTCACTGATCACGCCGACCGCGCCGATCACCCCGACCACAGCGACCGGACCGACCACGAGAGGCGCAAGGAGTCCCCCGGCGGCGGCAGCGAGCGTGAAAGGGCCTGGGACGACGGGCTGATCGCACGGCGCGTCGCGGGCGGCCCGCGGGGCTCGCGCTCGGGCACGCACAGCGGTGCCAGTACCGGCGCGGACACGGGAACCCGCTCGTACGCCCCCTCCGGCAGCCCCACTTCTTACGAAGGGCCCCTGCGCGCCCGGCTCGACGCGCTCCGCGAACTCGTCGGGCTCTCCCGCACCCGGCTCGACAGCGGCACGCTCGCCGAGGCCGGCCGGATCCTGGACGAGGCGGCCGCCCGCCGCAGACTCTCCGAACGGCACACCGTCGTCGCCATCGCGGGCGCCACCGGAAGCGGCAAGTCCACGCTCTTCAACTCACTCGCCGGGGTGATGATCTCCGACACCGGCGTGCGCAGGCCCACCACGGCCGCACCCATCGGGTGCAGCTGGACGGACGGTGCGGCGGGGCTCCTCGACCGGCTGGGAATCCCCGGGCGCCTGCGCCGCCGGCCGCTCCAGGGGCCCGGTGCCGACGAGCTCCAGGGGCTCGTACTCATCGATCTGCCCGACCACGACTCGGCGGTCGGCGAGCACCGTGAACAGGTCGACCGCATCCTGGCCCTCGTCGACGCCGTCATCTGGGTCGTCGACCCCGAGAAGTACGCCGACGCGATGCTCCACGAACGCTATCTGCGGCCCATGGCCGGGCACGCCGAAGTCACCTTCGTCGTGCTCAACCAGATCGACCGGCTCCCCGGGGACGCCGCCGACCAGGTCCTCGACGATCTGCGGCGGCTCCTCGACGAGGACGGCGTCGCGCTCGGCGAGCACGGGGAACCGGGCGCCACAGTGCTCGCGATCTCCGCGCTGACCGGCGAGGGAATGGGCGAACTGCGCGAGACGCTCGGCCAGTTCACCCAGGAGCGTGGCGCGGCGGCCCGCCGCATCTCCGCGGACCTGGACGCCGCCGCGGAACGGCTGCGTCCGGTGTACGTCTCGGGGGCGCGCGGCGGTCGGAACCGCGGGCGGATCGGGCTCAGCGAGGAGGCGCGCGAGGAGTTCGCCGACCGGCTCGCGGACGCGGTCGGCGCGACCGCCGCCGGGGAAGCGGCGGAGCGCGCCTGGCGCAGGCACGCGGGCAAGGCGTGCGGTGACCCCTGGCTGCGGCTGTGGCGCCTGTACGAGGCCCGGCGCTCCCCGCAGGGCGTCCCGACGCAGACCACCCACGTCCCCGCCGACGAGGAGGTGACGGCACGTCAGCGTGTGGAGCAGGCCGTGCGCACGGTCGCCGATCAGGCGGCGACGGGCCTGCCCGCGCCCTGGGGCCAGGCGGTGCGGGAGGCGGCGGTGCGCGGCGCCGAAGGGCTGCCGGAGGCGCTCGACGAGCTGGCGGTGACGGCGGGCGTGCCGACCGGGCGGCCGCCGCGGCCCGGCTGGTGGCCGGTCGCGGTCCTCGCCCAGGCGGCGATGACGCTGCTCCAGATCGTGGGTGGGCTCTGGCTTGTGGGGCAGATCATCGGGATCGCCACGCCGAACCTGGGCGTGCCGGTGCTGCTGATGCTGGCGGGGATCGTGGGCGGCCCGTGCGTGGAGTGGCTGAGCCGGATGGCGGCGCGGGGGCCCGCGCGCCGGTACGGCTACGAGGCGGAACGGCGGCTGCGGGACGCGGCCGCCGGGTGCGGGCGGGCGAGGGTCCTCGATCCGGTGGCGGCGGAGCTGCTGCGGTATCGCGAGGTCAGGGAGCAGTACGTGCGGGTGACGGGAGGGCGCTCCGCGATGGTCTGACGGACCACGTGCTCACCCCAGTGGCCTGACGGATGCCCCGATGGGGTGACGGAGTTTTCCACAACCGGGTGGTTGCCCACAGGGCTCAGCGGGATCGGCGCGACCGGTGCAGTCTGAGATCGCGGCCGTGAGAGCGCGGCGGCGGACACGGACGAGCGGGGGAGAGGTTCGACGATGAACGAGACCTTGGTGACGGTGGTGGGGAACGTGGCGACGACTCCGGTGTACCGGGAGCTGCCGTCGGGACCGGTGGCGCGATTCCGGCTCGCGGTGACGTCGCGGTACTACGACGCCGCGAAGAACACGTGGAACGACGGACACACCAATTTCTTCACGGTCTGGGCCTGGCGGGCTCTCGGTACGAACGTGCAGGGATCCGTGTCCGTGGGCGAACCGGTCATCGTGCAGGGCCGGTTGAAGGTCCGCGACGAAGAGCGGGGCGGGCAGCACTGGACGTCCGCGGACATCGAGGCGGTGGCCGTCGGACACGACCTGTCGCGCGGTACCGCCGCGTTCCGCCGCGTGGGCAGGGCCAACCCGGCACTGACGGAGCCGACGGCCGGGCGGGAGGAAAGCGCCGCCGGGGGACGGGAGAAAGAGCCGGCACCCGTGGGGTGACGACCCATCAGGCCAGGGGACCGAAGTGCGGCATATCGGCGAATCGATGTCGTTGATTTGTCGATAAGCCCAGCTCGGAGCGGTTGTTGGGGATAACGATTCCGAGTCGGATCCGCTGTCCGATGAGATGCGTGGGGCTCGTGATGCGCCGCTTCCTTAGGATGCCGGACGTAGCTCACGGGGCAGTTGGCAGGAGATGCCATGCAGGTGGCAGGCGTTCCTGCCCCTTTCAGTCTGCTGGCGGGACCACCCCCCACGTTGTGAACGGGTCCCGCCCGGAGGGGAATTCAGTGTTTTCTGCGTTGTCCATACGTAGTCGAGGTGCCGCCCGGCTCGCCGCGGTGACCGTGTCGGCGGGTCTGGCCGTGGCGGGCGGAGTCACCCTCGCGGGCCCGGCCGCGGCGGAGGAGGCGCCACAGCACCGGGGCGGCGCGATCGCGACGCTGGGCGGGCTGCAGACGTACGACCAGGCGATCATCCGTGACAACGGCAGCTCGCAGCAGGTGCCCGCCGGACTCTTCGAGATGTCCGTGGAGGGCGGCGGCACCCTGAAGACGTACTGCATCGACATCCTGAACCCCACGCAGAAGGACGCCAAGTACGAGGAGACCCCCTGGAGCGGCACCTCGCTGAACGGCAACCGTGACGCGGGCAAGATCCGCTGGATCCTGCAGCACTCCTACCCGCAGGTGAACGACCTCGCGGCGCTGGCCCGCAAGGCGGGCGTGGGCTCCCTCACCGAGCAGACCGCCGCGGCCGGCACCCAGGTGGCGATCTGGCGGTACTCCGACGGCGCCGAGGTCGACGCCCTCGACCCGAAGGCGGAGAAACTCGCCGACTATCTGTACAAGAACGCGCGCGGCAGCGCGGAGCCCAAGGCGTCGCTGACGCTGGAGCCGCCCGCCGTGTCGGGCCGCGCGGGGGAGCGGCTCGGTCCGGTCACCGTGCGGACCGACGCCGAGTCGGTGACGGTGACGCAGCCCGCGGACTCCGCGGCGAGCGGTGTGAAGGTCGTCGGCAAGAACGGCAAGGCCGTGCAGTCCGCGGGCGACGGCAGCCGCCTCTACTTCGACGTGCCGAAGGGCGCGCCGGACGGTTCGGCCGCACTCTCCGTGCAGGCGTCGACCACCGTGCCGGTCGGCCGGGCCTTCGCCTCCGAGACCAGGAGCCAGACACAGATACTCGCGGGCTCCAGCGAGTCGACGGTGTCCGCGACGGCGACCGCCGACTGGGCCGCCGAGGGGGCGCTCCCCGCGCTCTCCGCCGAGAAGAACTGCGCCGAGAGCGGCATCGACATCACCGCGGTCAACAAGGGCGACAAGCCCTTCACCTTCCGCCTGATGGGCTTCAAGCACACGATCAAGGCGGGCTCCTCACAGACCGTGACGATCCCGCTGCAGGAGGACCAGCCCTACGACTTCACGATCAAGGGGCCGAACGGCGTCGAGAACCGCTTCAAGGGCGTGCTCGACTGCCGGACGGCCGGCGACACGATAGACAGCAAGGCCCAGCCCGTCTCCGAGCCGAGCCCCGCCTCCGCGGGCGGCACCTACGGCGGTGGCGACCTGGCAGAGACCGGCAGCTCCAGCAACACCCCGATGATCCTCGGCATCGCCGTGACGTTCATCGTGCTCGGCGGCGCCGCGGTCTTCTTCCTGCGCAAGAAGGACGCCCCGGCCCAGGCTGCGGACACCTCCACCTCCACGGAGGAGTGAGGCGCCGGTGGCCCCGTAGTCCCGGCGGACAACCATCCGGTTTCCGCCGGGGGGTGGCCGTCAGGCAAGATGGGGTGTATCTGCCCACTCACTGATTGCCGGACGGTTTCTCTTGGCTGAGTACATCTACACCATGCGCAAGACGCGCAAGGCGCACGGCGACAAGGTGATCCTCGACGATGTCACCTTGAGCTTCCTTCCTGGCGCGAAGATCGGTGTCGTGGGCCCCAACGGCGCCGGTAAGTCCACGGTGCTGAAGATCATGGCCGGTCTGGAGCAGCCGTCGAACGGCGACGCGTTCCTCTCGCCGGGGTACACCGTCGGCATCCTCATGCAGGAGCCGCAGCTCGACGAGTCGAAGACCGTCCTGGAGAACGTCCAGGACGGCGCCGCCGAGATCATGGGCAAGCTCAAGCGCTTCAACGAGGTCGCGGAGCTCATGGCGACCGACTACTCCGACGAGCTCATGGAAGAGATGGGCAAGCTCCAGGAGGACCTGGACCACGCCAACGCCTGGGACCTGGACGCCCAGCTCGAGCAGGCCATGGACGCGCTCGGCTGCCCGCCCGGCGACTGGCCCGTCACCACCCTCTCCGGTGGCGAGAAGCGCCGCGTCGCGCTCTGCAAGCTCCTCATCGAGGCGCCCGACCTGCTCCTCCTCGACGAGCCCACCAACCACCTCGACGCCGAGTCGGTGAACTGGCTGGAGCAGCACCTCTCCAAGTACGCCGGCGCCGTCGTCGCGGTCACCCACGACCGGTACTTCCTGGACAACGTCGCCGAGTGGATCCTGGAGCTCGACCGCGGCCGCGCCCACCCGTACGAGGGCAACTACTCCACGTACCTGGAGAAGAAGCAGTCCCGCCTCAAGGTCGAGGGCCAGAAGGACGCCAAGCGCGCCAAGCGACTCAAGGAAGAGCTCGAGTGGGTGCGGTCCAACGCCAAGGGGCGCCAGGCCAAATCCAAGGCGCGTCTGGCGCGCTACGAGGAGATGGCCGCCGAGGCGGACAAGATGCGGAAGCTGGACTTCGAGGAGATCCAGATCCCGCCGGGCCCGCGTCTCGGCAGCATCGTCGTCGAGGTCGAGAACCTGTCCAAGGCCTTCGGCGACAAGGTCCTCATCGACGACCTGAGCTTCACGCTGCCGCGCAACGGCATCGTCGGCATCATCGGTCCGAACGGCGCGGGCAAGACCACGCTGTTCAAGATGATCCAGGGCCTCGAGCAGCCCGACTCCGGCAAGATCAAGATCGGTGAGACGGTCAAGGTCAGCTACGTCGACCAGGGCCGCGCCAACATCGACCCGAAGAAGACGCTGTGGGCCGTCGTCTCCGACGAGCTCGACTACATCAACGTCGGCCAGGTCGAGATGCCCTCGCGGGCGTACGTCTCCGCCTTCGGGTTCAAGGGGCCGGACCAGCAGAAGCCGGCCGGGGTGCTCTCCGGTGGTGAGCGCAACCGCCTCAACCTGGCGCTGACCCTCAAGGAGGGCGGCAACCTCCTCCTCCTCGACGAGCCGACGAACGACCTGGACGTCGAGACCCTCTCCTCGCTGGAGAACGCGCTCCTGGAGTTCCCGGGTGCCGCTGTCGTGATCTCCCACGACCGGTGGTTCCTCGACCGGGTCGCCACGCACATCCTGGCGTACGAGGGCGACTCCAAGTGGTACTGGTTCGAGGGCAACTTCGAGTCGTACGAGAAGAACAAGATCGAGCGCCTGGGCGCCGATGCGGCCCGTCCGCACCGCGCCACCTACAAGAAGCTCACGCGAGGCTGAGGCGGCTGTGGCTCGACACATATACCAGTGCCCGCTGCGCTGGTCGGACATGGATGCCTTCGGGCACGTCAACAACGTCGTCTTCCTGCGGTATCTGGAAGAGGCGCGCATCGACTTCATGTTCCGGCTCGCGCCCGGTGACGGGTCGCCGTCGTTCTCCGGCGGGTCGGTCGTGGCCCGGCACGAGATCGACTACGTACGGCCGTTGGTGCACCGGCACGAGCCGGTCACCGTCGAGTCGTGGGTGACGAAGATCGGTGCCGCTTCGCTGACCATCGCGTACGAGATCAAGGACGCGGAACAGGTGTATGTGCGGGCCTCGACCGTGGTCGTGCCGTTCGACCTGGAGGCGCAGCGGCCGCGGCGGATCACCGCCGAGGAGAGGTCGTTCCTCCAGGAGTACGTCGACGACAGTGCCGACAGTGGCTCGGGGGCGCTCGCCGCATGACCTCGCGGCTCCACTTCGCCGATGCCGGGGAGGCGGCGGACCTCGCCGCCTTCCTGGCCAGGCTGATCCACTACGACAAGGCAGCCGCCGTACGGCTGCAGGCCGCCGGGGACACGCTCGCCGTGTTCGGGCGGCCGCCGTCGTTCGAGGTGCTCGTCGTCCGGACGGCGCGGCTCGCCAAGCCGTACGAACACGGGATCGACACCGCGCTGGACGTCACCGTCTCGGCCGGTGAGTTCCTGGAGCGCGTCGGTGAGTCGGCGGAGTCCCTGGAGAGCGCGGGGGTCGCCGATGTCCCGGAGGCCGTCACCGGGCCGCCGTGGGCGGGCGTGCTGCCGCCGCGCGGCGGCTGGCGGCCGGAGCCGGGACTTCCGGCTCCGGACGCGGTGCGGTCCCTGGTCAAGCAGGCCGTGGCCGAATTCCGGGCCCGCGTCGAGGAATTGCCCGCCGAGCGGCGGGTGCGGGCCGAGCTCGACCGGCTCGGGCGGGAGATCTGGTCCCGGCCCGTCGGCGACACCGAGCTGCCCGTACGGGCCGCGCACGCGGCGCAGACCCTGGGATTCCTGCGCGGAGAAGCGCTGACACTGCTGTCGGCCGGGGCGTGGCTGCGGTTGCGTACGGCCTACGGATCCGTCGCCGTGCGCCGGGCGGGTGCTTCGGGGCTCTCCGTCACACCCGCCTAGCCTCGCGGCGCTCTGAGGGGCGGCCTGAAGGGGTGGTCAGCCCTCGGAGTTGACCATGGACGCCGCCGCGTACGTCAGGTAGTTCCAGAGCGTGCGCTCGTGCTCCTCGGAGAGGCCGAGCTGGTCCACCGCCGCACGCATGTGCTTCAGCCAGGCGTCGTGCGCGGCCCTGTCGACCGTGAACGGCGCGTGCCGCATGCGCAGCCGGGGGTGGCCGCGGTTGTCGCTGTACGTCCGGGGACCGCCCCAGTACTGCATCAGGAAGAGCGCCAGGCGCTCCTCGGCCGGGCCCAGGTCCTCCTCCGGGTACATCGGTCGCAGCAGCGGGTCCTCCGCGACCCCCTGGTAGAAGAGGTGCACCAGGCGTCGGAAGGTCTCCTCGCCGCCGACCTGTTCGTAGTAGGTCTGCTCCTGAAGCGTGCCGCGCGGGATCTCGTTCACGCGTTCCATGGTCTCAGACGGGACGGCCGAGGACGGAAGGCTTAGGACCATCGCCTCGCATCGACGGCGACGGCGCAGCACAGTGGACCTATGGAACCCGATCCTGTGCTGCTCACCGAGGCCCGGACCGCCCTCGTGCGCGAGATCGAGGCGAGCGGGGCCTGGCGGGACGACCCGGCCTGGCGGGAGGCGTTCAGAGCCGTGCCCCGGCACCTGTTCGTGCCCTACTACTACCTGGGAGTCGTCGGCGGATACGAGCGGCTGTGGGGCGAGGACCCCGACGACCGGCGCCGTACCCGCTGGCTGCGCGGCGCCTACGCGGACGCCCCGCTCGCCACCCGGGTGCGCGACGGGGAACTCGTCTCGTCCAGCAGCCAGCCGTCCCTGATGGCGAAGATGCTCGTCGAACTGGACGTACGCGAAGGCGACCGCGTCCTGGAGATCGGCGCGGGCACCGGCTACAACGCGGCGCTGCTCGCCCACCGGCTCGGCGACGACCACGTCACGACCGTCGACCTCGACCCGGAGATCACGGAGTCCGCGCGGCGGCATCTGGCGGCCGCCGGGTACCACCCCGCCGTGGTGACGGGCGACGGCGCGGCCGGCTGCCCCGAGCGCGCGCCCTACGACCGGATCATCGCCACCTGCACCCTGAGCTCGGTGCCCAGGGAGTGGCTCGCCCAGTGCCGCCCCGGCGCTCGCATCCTCGCGCCCCTGGCCACCGGGCTGATCGCGCTGACCGTGCGGGACGCGGAGCACGCCGAGGGGCGTTTCCTGCACACCCCCGCGTACTTCGTGCCGCTGCGCGGCGGCGGCGCGAGGGCCCCGCAGGAGCAGCACATCGGCGGACTGCCGCGCAAGGCGTTGCAGAACGAGCTGTTCCGCTTCCTTCTGGAACTGACCGCGGGCAGCCTCGATCCGCACGAAGCGCTCGCGCTGTGGCAGCGCGAGGGGCGGCCGGTGCGCGAGCGCTTCGGGATCACGGTGAGCGGGGCGTACGAGTGGGCCTGGCTGGACGACCCCGAAGGGCCGTACGTCTGGCCTCTCTGACGGTTTGCCTCGGCCTCGCCTCGGTCTCGCCCCAGCCTCGACTCAGTCCCGGCGGATCGTGATCGTCGTCCAGGCGCCCACGTGCACCTGGTCGCCGTCCTGGAGCGGGACGGGGACGAACGGCTGGATCGGGTCCTCGCCGCCGTTGACCGTCGTGCCGTTCGTCGAGTTCTGGTCGACGACCGCCCAGCTGCCGTCGGGCTGCTGGACCAGGACCGCGTGCTGGTGCGAGACGCCCGGGTCCTCCGGCGGCACCGACAGGTCGATGTCCGGGGTGTCACCCGTGGAGTGCCGACGGCGGCCGATGCTGATCTGGTTGCCGGCCAGCGGGCGCTGCTGCTCCGGCGAGTACGCGGGCAGGTTCAGCCCCGACGCCTCGGGGCCGCTGCGCTGCATCATCGCCATGAAGTACTCGCGGTCGGGACCGATCGTCACCGTCCAGGTGCCGGGACCCTGCTCGGCCTGCGGAGCCTGCGGCTGCTCGGCGCCCTGCTGGAAGGACTCCTGCTGGAAGGGCTCCTGCGGGAAGGACTCCTGCTGGGACGGGGGCGAGGAGGGGGGCGAGAGCACCCAGTCGTCGTCTCCGCCGCCGAAGGAGGGGCCGCTGGGGCCGCTGGGGCCGGGCGGCGGCGGGGGCGGGCCCTGCGGGCCGCCCTCCTGCGGGAACGCGGGGGGCGCGGGCGGGCCCGGCTGCTGGAACGCCTGGGGGGCACCGGGGGGTGCCTGACCCGGACGACCGGGCTGCGGGCCGGGCTGGCCCGGCTGACCGTGACCCTGGGGGCCGTGGCTCTGCGGACCGTGCCCCTGCGGGCCCGGACCGGGCTGACCCGGGATCGGCTGACCGTGGCCCTGCGGACCCTGGCCCTGCTGGCCGGGTCCCTGCTGGCCAGGTCCTTGCCGGCCAGGTCCCTGAGGGCCGGGCCCGTGCGGACCGGAATTCTGCGGACCGGGACCCTGAGGGCCACCCGGGCCCTGCGGACCCGGACCCTGCTGGCCGCCACCGGGACCACCGGGACCACCGGGACCACCGCCGTTGCCGAACGGCGGGATCGGCTCCGCGGGCCGGTTCACCTGCGAGGGACGCGAGCCCTGGTACTCGTACCCGGGCGGCGGCTGCTGCTGGAACTGCTGCGGCGGGTTCGGACCCGGCGGCATCCCGGGGCCGGAGCCCGGACCCCGCCCGGGACCGCCGCCGGGACCGCCGTGCGTGGCCGGCAGCGGCGGGTTCGGCGCGGCAGGCGTGTACGACGTCGCCGTGTTGGTGAGGAAGTTCCAGCGGCACTCCTCGCAGAACGGCGCGTTCGCCTCGCGGGGGGTGCGGCACTGCGGGCAGAGCTGGCCCTCCGGAGCCGGATCCGGCACGGCGGCCAGATGCGGGCGCCCCGGCGCGGGCTGCGGGAAACCCGGGTCCTGGCCGGGCGGCGGCGGGGGATAGCCGTACCCGGCCGGGGGCGGCGGCGGGGGAGGCGGCGGTACGGCACCGGCCATGCGGTGACCGCAGACCTCGCACCAGTCGTCGGAACCCGACTGGTGTCCGTTCGGGCAGGTCGGCATGTCGGCGCTTCCCCCTCTCCTTCTCCGGCCCGAGGGCCGTACGTACTGCGTCTGTGCTGCTTCTGTACTGCTTCTGTACCGTCCGCGGCGCCGGAGCGCCGCGCTACCGCTCTGTCACGAGCGGTTACTGCTTCTTCACGCGAACAGTTTTCGTCGACCGTGTCTCGAGTGTCATCTCGTCGGCCTCGGCGACCTTCGCCTTCAATCGAACAGTACCTGCCGCGGCATCCACGACGTCCACCACCTTCGAAAGCAGTTTCGCCGTATCGGCGTTGCCCGAGGCGCTCGCGAGCTGGACGGCGCGGCCCAGTTTGGCCGTCGCCCCGTCGACATCTCCCGATTTGCGGGCGTCCAGTCCCTGCTGGATGACTTGCGCCAGTTCGGCCTGGCCGGTGTAGTGCGCGACCTGCGGATTCATCGAGGTGGAGGCCGCCATGTCGTCCGTCCACACCGCCCGCACGAGGCCCTGCGACAGCGTCTGCGCGCTGCCGTCCCCCTGCGGCACGACCAGCGAGACGCGGGCCGCGAGCATCTCCTGGCCCAGCTCGGCACTCGGCACCTGCACACAGATGTGGTAGTCGCGGGACTCGTCGCCCCAGGACCCCGTGGGGTAGTCCCCGGCGCGCGGTCCGGCCTCCGTGCGACGGTCCGTCAACTCCTCGACCCGGGGCGCGACTTGCTTGACGAACTTGATCTCGACGCCCATCGGCGTCCACAGCCGCAGGCTGACGTCGGCGACCTCCTTGCCCATCGCCGTCTCCATCATCTGCGTGAAGTCGGCGGCGAGCCCGGCCGGATCGGCGACGATGTCGGCGGTGCCGAGCAGCGCGGAGGCTATCCCTGTGACCTCCTTCACCTCCCAGTCCGTGCCGACGCCGCGGGCGTCGCAGGTGAAGCGGCCCGCGCAGGAGTCGAGCGCGGCCTTGAGGTCGTCCGGCGACTCGTGTTCGTTGCGGCCGTCGGTGAGCAGGATGCCGTGCCGGACCGCGGTCGGGGCGATGTCGGCGGAGGCCAGGAGGCGGTCGGCCAGGCGCAGCCAGGTGCCGATCGCCGTGCCGCCGCCCGCGCTCAGCCTGCGCAGCGCCTGCTTGGCCTGTTCACGGGTCTGCGGTCCCGCCACCGCGAGGCGGCCGCCGCCCGGATAGACCTCCTTGGCGATGTGCGTGCCGCCGATCACTGCGAAGTGCACGCCGTCGCGGAGCGCGTCGATGGCGGCGGCCGTCGCGTCCCGCGCGCCCCGCATCTTCGTCGGCGGATAGTCCATCGAGCCGGAGCAGTCGACCATGATCGCCACGGCGGCGTCCGGGCTCCGCCCCGCCGCGTACAGGTGCGGTGCGCGCACCGCCGATCCGATCGTCCCCCCACCGGTCGACGTGACCGTGGCGATGGCGTTGACCTCCCGGCCGCCCTCCGGGAGGTACTCGTTCTGATAGACCTCCACCGAGAACTGCGGCACGTTCGGTTTCGAGAAATTGGCCATGGAACTGCTCCCCCTCAGATCCTGAAAAACCTCACGGCCCCACGAGCCGGTACGGCCCCCCGCCCGGCTCCGGGCCGCTCCTGCCTCTGTCTAGGCCGATCCTGCCCCTTGCGGCACGTACGGGAACGGGACGACGGCCACTGTTACGTTGTCGTGGCCCCCGCCGTCCAGCGCGTGACCGACGAGCACCTGGGCGCTGTGCAGCGGCCGGTCCGCGGCGTCGGCGGGCACCGCGTCGGCCATCTCCTCGACGGCTTCCGCGTAGTTCCACAGCCCGTCCGTGCACACCACCACTACACCCGCACGGTCCGGTTTGAAGGAAGCGGTGTGCGGCTCCAGTTCGTACGCGTCGGCGCCGAGCCAGCCCGTGATGGCGTGCGCGCGCTCGTCGGCATAGGCCTCGGCCTCGTTCATCAGGCCCGCGGCGACCATCTGTGCGGCCCACGAGTCGTCCTCGGTCAGGCGGACGGTGGGACCGCTGCGGTCGTCAGGGACCCAGTAGGCGCGGCTGTCGCCGACCCAGCCGACGACGAGCAGGCCATTGGCGACGACCGCGCCGACCAACGTGCAGGCAGGCGCGTTCTGATGGGGGCTGTGCTCGCGGGCCGACGCGGGCTCGGCGGCGAGCGCGTTGACGGCGTCGGCCGCCGCGAGGATCGCCTCGTGCATCGCCTGCTGCGGGTGGGTGCCGCGCGGCAGCGCCGCGAGCAGCGACTCGTTGGCGGCGCGGGACGCGGCGAGCGAGGCCTCGTCCGGGCGGGTCGCCGAGGAGACGCCGTCGCAGACGATCGCGACGACGGCGGGGGAGCCGTCCGACAGCGCGGCTGCGGAGATCGCGAAGGCGTCCTCGTTGCGGTGGTGGCGCAGGCCGCGGTCACTGACCGCGGCGACCGCGTCGAGCTCCTGCTCCATGTGGTCGCGCTCGCGCGGCTGGGCGTGCCCGCAGTTCTCGCAGTACCCGTCCGGGTCCACCCGCCCCGAGCGGCAGGCCACGCACAGCTTGGTGCCGGCGGGGGGCGTGGGATCGGGCATGTCCGTACGCGGGTCTGTGGCGGCCGGGGGCGCGGTCCCCGCGGCGCCGGGGGCGGGCAGCGGGTACTCGTCCGGCTCGCCCAGGCCGTCGGGGTGCTCCGGGGCCACGGCCTCGGGGGCGGCGGGCAGTTGGCCGCCCGCCGAGTCGGTGCCCCGCAGGTCCGTCGGGAGGTGGGTCGGCACCGGCGTGTCGGAGCTGTCGACCTCCGGAGCGTCGGGCCACTCCGACGGGTCCCCGTCCGGGACGGCGCTCCCCGACCGCGCGGATCCGTTGGGGGAGACGTCCGGCCGCGGTGGCACCGCCGACAGGTCGAACCCGCACGCACCGCAAAACAGGTCACCCGACTCCAGCGGCTCCTCACAGCTGGGGCAGGCAGACAGCTGGGGCATCTGCGACATACTCACACCCACGTCCGGGGGCGGAAACGGTTGGCCCGTTCCACCAGTTCGATCCTCTCATCGCCACCCTGTGCGAGCCGGGCCAGCGTCCGGTACGAACGCTCCAGACCGAACCGGAGTCCGCGCTCGTCCAGGTCGCTGCCGAGCAGTACGGTCCGCGCGCCGGCGGCGGCCGGTGGTGCGGAGACGTGACCAGAGTGCCTACCGGAGAGTACCCAGTCGAGCGCCGTCCCCAGAACCTCGGTCGACAGACGCTCCCTGCGCACCGCGTCGAGACCGAACCCGGCGAGCGCCTCGATCTGGCCCGCGGCCGCCCTCAGGTCGTCCAGCAGAGCGGTGTCCGACGAGACCGCCGCCGTGTCCGGCGCCAGCCTCTGCCGCAGCCGCGCCCGCACCGCCGCGACCCGGGCCGCGGTGTAGTGGATGGACGACTCCGGCACCGACTCCAGGGTGCGCACGGCACCGGCCCTGTCGGCGGCGGCGAGCTGCACCCGGGCCAGGCCGAACGCGGCGCTGACATAGCTGGGGTCGGTCGTCCACACCAGGCGGTAGTACTCCGCGGCGTTGTCCAGCTGGCCGAGGACCTCCGCGCAGACGCCGAGCGCCAGCTTCGGCGCGGGCTCGCCGGGGAACGCGTCGTAGACCGCGTCGAAGGAGAGCGCCGCGCTCTCGAAGTCGCCGGTCGCGAGGGCCGCGACGCCCCGGTACCAGACCACCCGCCAGTCGTCCGGGTGCTGGAGCTCCAGCTCGGCGAGGGCCTGGGCGGCGGGCGCCAGTTCACCCATGGCGAGCCGGGCGCGCAGACCGCGCAGCCGCAGCTCCAGGGAGTCGGCGGGCGCCGCGCCCAGCGCGGTGATCAGCTCGGCGGGCGCGGAGGCGATGAGTCCGGCGAGGAAGCCGGCGTTCGGGTCGTTCGGGTCCACGAGGGGGACGGGCAGCGCGAGGGCGGTCGCGGTGGCGTCGATGGCCCGCACGATCCCGGTGCCGCCCGCACCGCCGGCCTCCCCCGGGGCCCCCGCGACGGCGCGGGCGCCCAGCCGGGACACCTCCCCGGTCAGCTCCGCGAACAGCTCCGTGTCAGGGACCTTCACCTCGGGGCCGAACAGCGTGGAGAGCGCGGGCCGCGGCAGCCCCGTCTGCAGCGCCACGACCTCCCGCAGGACGCCCGTCAGCTGCTCGGCCATCTCCTGCGCGGAGGCGAAGCGGCGGGCCGGGTCCGGGTCGGTGGCGCGGACCAGGAGGCGGTAGAAGGACTCGTACTTCCGGAAGACCTCGATGTTGTCCGGGTCGGGCAGGGAGTCCACGAACACGTTCGTATAGCCCTGGAAGTCGAAGGTCAGGACCGCGAGCGTACGCGCCACCGTGTAGAGGTCGGAGGCCACCGAAGGCCCCACTTCGGCGACTTCGGGGGCCTGATACCCGACCGTGCCGTAGATCGCGGACTCGTCGTCGTCCATCCTGCGGACCGCGCCCATGTCGATGACCTTGAGCTGACCCTCGGTCTGGATGGCGTTGTCGACCTTGAAGTCGCAGTACAGGAGATTGCGGCTGTGCAGATGGCCGAGGGCTTCGAGGGCCTCGATGCCGTACGCGCACGCCTGCTCGACCGGCAGCGGATCGCGTCTGCCGTCCGGTGTGCGGCGGCTGTTGGCGATCTCCTTGAGGGACTTGCCGCCGACGTACTCCATGACGATGTAGCCGTCCATGGAGCCGGTGCGCTGGTCGAGGTGCTCGACGAAGTTGTAGATGCGGACGATGTTCGAGTGCTCGATCTCGGCGAGGAAGCGGCGCTCGGAGATCGCCGCGGCCATCGCGTCCTGGTCGCCCGTGTCGAGGAGGCCCTTGAGGACCACCCAGCGGTCGGACACCGCGCGGTCGATGGCGAGATAGACCCAGCCGAGGCCGCCGTGCGCCAGGCAGCCGACGACCTCGTACTGGCCGTGCACGATGTCGCCGGTGTTCAGCTTCGGCACGAAGGAGTAGGGGTGGCCGCACTTGGTGCAGAACCCCTCCGTGCGGCCGGGCCGCTCGCCGCGCGCGCGGCCCACCGGCGCACCGCAGTCGGAGCGGGAGCAGAATCGCTTCCGCTCGGGCACCTCGGGGTTCTTCTGCACCGCCTCGCGCGGGTCGGGACGCGGCACGTCCGGCACGGTGACCAGGCCGACGCCGAGCCGCCCGCGGGCCGAGGACGAGGCCGCCGAGCCGGAGCTGCGCACCGACACCGACCGGGACGTCGAACCGCCCGAAAGGGACCGCGAGAGCCGGCCCGAGACCGACCTGCGCGAGGACTGCGAGCGGGACGAGCGCGAGGACGACCTGGAGGACGACCGCGAGGACGAGCGGGCGCTGGAACTGCCGCTGCCGCGCGACCCCTTGCCGCCCGCCGTGATGCCGGTCGGCGTCGATCCGACCATGCCGTTCGGCGCGACGACCGGGGCGAGTCCGCAGGTGTCGCAGTACAGCTCACCGCCGCCGAAGTCGTCGTAGCTGCCGGTGCATGTGGGGCGCTGACACTGACGCTGGCTCACGATTCCCCCGTCCGGTCGGCGGGCCCGCCCTGCTGCGGGACCCTCGGCGCGAGCACTTCGGCGGCGGCCTGCTGATAGCGGAGGACCGCCTGCTCCGCCACGCGGAGGTCGCAGGGCGCGCTCCACAGCATCCGGCGCGCCGCGTCGTACCGCTCGATGAGCAGCGGGTCCTCGGCGTGGCCGTGCCGGGCGACCTTCGCCTTGTACGCGTCGAGCCGGCCGCGCAGTTCGGCGCGGACCGCGAGCGGTGCCGTGACGGCGCCCAGCGACTCGCGGGCGCGCAGCAGCTCGTCCTCGGCCTTCTGCTCCAGGGACTCCAGGAGCGGGGAGAGGCGGTGCCACTGGCCGTGCCTGCGGTACTCGGCGGCGGTCGCCAGCTGTTCCTGCAATGCGGTCGGCGGGCCGCTGACGGCCGGCACCTCGGAGGCGGCGATCTTCGCGAGGACCTCCCCGCGCGCGGAGCGGGCCTCGGCGAGGGTGCGGTCCGCGCGGGAGAGCACGTCGCGCAGCTTGCCGAGGCGGGCCTCCGCGTCCTGGCGGACGGTGAGCACCGCGTCGATCTCACGGCGCACCTCCTCCAGGGCGCGTGCCTCGCGGTCGTAGCGGTCGGTCGCGGGACGGCCGCCGCCGGGGGCCGAACTGCCCTGCGCGGGCTGCCAGAAGGCCAGCGGGTCGGAGACCACCTGCTCGCGCAGGGCGGTCAGGGTGCGGGTGATCCGCTCCAGGTCGTCGCCCGAGGGGTGCTCCCCCGGCCGTACGCCGACGGAGTGCGCGAGCTGGCGGGTGCGGGCCAGCTCGGCGGCGAGCAGGTCGATGCGGGCGGGCAGCGCGGACCACACGGCGTCGGCGGCGACGACCATGTCGAGGGAGTGCGCGTACAGGTCGTTCATCCGGGTCACGAGCTCTTCGAGCGTGAAGCGCTCGGTCAGCCTGGCGGGGCCGGTGATCGACGAGGAGGCGCCCGACGAGGTGCCGCCCGCGACGGTCACGGACTCGCCGCGCAGCAGTTCGGTCAGCTCGGCGAGGTCGTCCCTGCTGGGCCAGCGCCGGCGCTCGCGCACCTCGTGGGCCGTGCGCAGGGCGCCCGCGTACGCGTCGAAGTAGGCCCAGAGGAGCGTGATCCGGCTCTCCGTGGCCGCCCAGCGCTCCTCGGTGACGCCGGTGAGCCTGGCGCCTTCGAGGAGGCGGCGGCCCGCGTGGTCCTGGAGGGCGAGGAGCGAGGTCTCGATCGCCTCGTGCTCGGCGTCGAGCCGCGCCAGCGCACGGTCCACCTCGTCCCGGTCCATCACCGGACCGGGGGGTCCCGTGACGCTCATCGATCACCTCTCCGCTGTGCGTTGCCGTGACTCTTCAATCGTGACTCTTGAGTCGTAACTCTTCAGTCGTACCAGGTCGGTTGTCGGCTCCCGGTCAGTCCCGGTACTCGGGGGCCGGCGGGCCCGGCGACTTGCCGAGGCCGCCCTTCAGCCACTTGTCGTACGACTTCTCCCAGCCGTCCTTCGTGTCCTTGCGGTAGTCGTCGAGGACCTTGTTGACCCGGCGGACCAGGTCGTCCGAGCCCTTCTTCATCGCCACGCCGTAGTGCTCGGTGGTGAACGGCTCCTCGCCCTTGAGCTCGACCGTGGGGTCCTGTGCGGCCTGGCCCGCGGCGAGCGCGCTGTCGGTCACCACGGCGTCCACCTCGCCGAGCTGGAGCCGCACGAGGCAGTCGAGCTGGTTCGGCACCGTGGTGGAGATGTCGGCGCCGAAGTCCTTCTTCTTGAGCTCTTCCTCGGCGATGGAACCGGAGGCGGTGCAGATCTTCTTGCCGGCGAGCGAGGAGTTGTAGCCGGTGATGTCCTTCCGCTTCTTCGGGGCGAGGACCTGCTGGCCCGTCTCGAAGTACCCGGTGGAGAAGTCGACGTCCTTCAGGCGCGCGCAGTTGACGGTCATCGTGCGGACGACCATGTCGACCTGGCCGCTCCGGATCGCCTCGATGCGCTGGTTGGTGGGTATGGCGCGGAAGACGATGGCGTCGCGGTCGCCGAAGATCTCCTCGGCGATCTCCCGCGCGAGGTCGATGTCGAAGCCTTCGAGCTCGCCGCCCGCCTTGTTCGGGTCGCGGTAGCCCCAGCGGTAGCTGTTCTGGTCGACGCCGACGACGAGCTTCTTGATCTCACGGTTCTTGATCCGGTCGATCGTCGGGCCGTCCTTGGACGAGGGGCGCAGGCTGCGGTCGTTGCAGTCGTCGGCATCGGCCCGCGCGGGCGCGGCCACGGTGGTGCCGGGACCTCCGCGGTCCGCGCCGTTCCCGCCGGTGCCGCGGTCCGGGAGGACCAGGACGAGCGATCCCGCCAGGGCGCAGGCGAGGCCCATCGCGCCCACGCCGCCCCAGCCGCGCAGCCTGGCCGTGCCGCGCGGCGTCGCCGTGCCGGGTCGTGTCCGCATCGTCCGCGCGCCCCCTGCCACCTCTGGCCCCATCACCTCTGGCTCCATCACCGGTACTCCGAAAGCCTGCGGCCGATGCCGAGCACGGCGCCCGCCGCGCCGAGGACCGCGAGGACGGCGGCGCCGACCGCGAGGCCGCTCATGGCGCCCCTGCCGTCCTGTGCCGCCCGCTGGAACTCGCGCTGCTCGTGCGCCAGGGCCCGGTCGAGGGCCGCGTCCACGTTGTCGAAGCACTCGCCGGTCGGCTTGTCGGCCTTGGCGCCGATGACCTTGTCGAGGGCTCCCTGATAGTCGCCGGAGTCGTCGCTGGAGCGGGCCACCTTGTGCCGGTCCTTCCATACGCCGACGTTCTCCGCGGCCTCGGCGACCGGGTTCTTCCCGGCGTCGTCGTCGGCGAGCTCGGCCGCCCTGCCGAGCAGTCCGCTGTCGGCGCCGCCCAGCTGCTTCATCTGCGCGCGGTACGCGACGTCGAACTTGTCCTCCGACTCGCCGCGCACCTCGGTGGTCTCGGCGCCGCGGCTGACCAGGGTGAGGTTCTCGTTGCCCCGGGCCTTCAGGGAGCTGATGCGGGCGTCGTTCAGGACGTTCAGGGAGCGCACGCCGTCGTCGTACGACTCGTTGAGGCCCGAGCGCGCGACGGTGTGGCCGACGACGAGCCAGAGCAGCACGACGGTCGCGGCCGCCGTCGCGGCGAGCAGGCCGTGGTTGAACACCCGGTTCGTGCGGCGGTAGTTGCGGTGCTGGGCCCAGCCGAGCGCGGCGATCGCGAGGACGCCGAGGGCGATGGCGAACCAGGGGTACGGCTTGGCGTTTCCGTAGTCGGAGCTCAGCCGGGCGTTCTCCGCCTTGTAGAGCTTCTCGGCGGCCGGGAGCATCTGGGTCTGCATCTTGTCGTTCGCGTACCGCAGGTAGGCGCCGCCCAGCGGGAGGCCCTGGCGGTTGTTGGCGCGGGCGCGCTCGATCAGGCCCGTGTACTCGGGGAGGAGCTTGTTCAGCTTGCCGACGGAGGCCGCGGACGACGAGTCCGAGCCCGCGTTCGACGCGGCGGTCGCCAGCTTCTCGGAGGCGCGCTCGATGTCGCGCTCGTACCGTGCGCGGACGGCGGCGGGCTCCTGGCCGCCCGCGAGGAAGCCGCTGGACGCCGCGGTGTTGGCGTCCGCGAGCGAGCGGTAGATGGCGGCGGCGTCGGCGCTCAGCGGCTGGCTGCGGTGCAGCACGTCGTCCGCGGCGGCCGAGCGCTCCGTCATCTGCCAGGTGGTGACCGCCCCGAACGCGACGACGAGCAGGGCCAGGACGGCACCGATGATGCGCAGCCTGCCCGGTTCCGTGGTCGCGGCGGCGCGCAGCCGGTCGACGCCCTCGGACCACGCGGTGCGGCGGCGCGCGGGGGTGCCGGCGGTGGTGGCCGCGGGCGGCGCGGGCGGCATGCCGGGCGCGGGCGGCGTGCCCGGTGCCTGTGGCGGCACGGTCGGCATCGTCGGCGCGGGCCGTCCCGGTGCCTGCGCGGGCGCGGTCGGTGCCTGCCCGGGCGGGCCCGGCGGCACCGCGCCGCCGTTCGGCGGATGTGTCACCTTGACCTCGACCTCCCCCTCGGTCATCGGACGGGTCTCTCCGCCCGGCACGCGCGGAGCGGGAAGAAGTGCACGGCCGCAAGTATTGCCGCAGGGACAGACATCCGCACAGGCCTTGACTCGATCTTGTGCGGATCCCCGCCTCGGAACCCCCCGCCCCTGCCCCGGAACCCCCTGCCTTGGAACACGAGATCGAGGGGTGTTCGGTTCCCTCCCCTAGTAATGCGTCCGCACGCGCGCGTACACCTCGGGCGGGGCCCCCACCCGGTCGAGGCCCAGCAGCGCCGCGCCGAGCACGGGACGCGCGACGACCACTTGGGGCACCGCCTTGGGCGCCCGTTCCATCAGCAACGCCCGCACCCGGTCGTCCAGTTGCGGGTGGCGCGCGGCGAGGACGCTGCCGCCGAGCAGCACCGGCGCCTCCTCGTCGAGCAGCCCGAGCCGCTCCAGGGCCACGGTCGCCATGGCCACGACCTCGTCGGCCATCCGGTCCACAAGCGACCGCGCCACGGCGTCGCCCGCCGCCGCGGTGGCGAACAGCACCGGCGTCAGCTCGTGCCGGCGCACCGGGGCGATGTGGCCGAGGTGCAGCGCCTCGATCAGCGCGTACATGGAGACCAGGCCGAAGTGCGCGGGCAGCGTCTCGCGGAGCGCGGTCGCCGGGCCGCGGCCGTCCTCGGCGCGCGCGGCGTGCCACAGCGCCTCCTCGGCGAGGCCGCCGCCCCCGCCCCAGTCGCCGGAGATGCGGCCGATGGCGGGGAAGCGTGCGGTGCGCCCGTCCGGCAGCATGCCGACGCAGTTGATGCCCGCGCCGCACACCACGGCGACACCGCGCGGCTCGGCGTCCTCAAGGAGCCCGGCGCGCAGCACGGCGAAGGTGTCGTTGCGCACGTCGACCGAGGACCCCCACCCGCGCCGCCGCAGCGCGTCCCCCAACTGCCGCTCCTCGACCGGCAGATCGGCGTTGGCGAGGCACGCGGACACATGACCCACGGAGTCGACGCCGGCCTCGGCGAACGCCCGCGTCACCGCGTCCGCGAGCACGTCCACTGCAGTCTCGACGCCGACCTTCGGCGGCTGGAACCCGCCGCCGCGGGCTGCGCCGACGACGCGCCCGTCGGCCGCGACCACCGCGACGTCGGTCTTGCTGTTGCCCGCGTCGATCGCGAGCACGCTCGTGCCTACGCCCACGCCAGGTGCTCCCGGTTGTGCGCGATCAGGCTGTCGGTGAGCTGCTCGGCGTACGCGTACTGGCCGACGAGCGGGTGGGCGAGCAGCGCCTTGAAGACGCGCTCGCGACCGCCGTGCAGCGCGGCCCGCAGCGCCAGGTCCTCGTACGCGGTGACGTTCGCGACGAGCCCCGCGTACAGCGGGTCGAGCTCCGGCACGGCGAGCGGTTTGGCGCCCGTGCCGTCCACCGCGGCCTGCACCTCGACGACCGCGTCGTCCGGCAGGAACGGCAGCGTGCCGTTGTTGACGGTGTTGACCACCTGGTAGGGGCTGCCGCCGTTGCCGAGCAGCGAGGCCGCCAGGTCCACGGCGGCCTCCGAGTAGAAGGCGCCGCCGCGCTTGGCGAGCAGCTCCGGCTTCTCGTCGAGCGCCGGGTCGCCGTACATCTCCAGCAACTGCCGCTCCATCGCCGCCACTTCCGCGGCGCGCGACGGCTTCGTCCGCAGCTCGTCGACGACGGCGTCGTGCTGGTAGTAGTAGCGCAGGTAGTACGAGGGCACGACACCCAGCCGGTCGACGATCGCCCGCGGCATGCGCAGGTCCTCGGCGACCGCGTCCCCGTGCTCGGCGAGCAGCTTGGGCAGGATGTCCTCGCCGCCCGGGCCCCCGAGACGTACACCCGTCTCCCACGTCAGGTGGTTGAGCCCCACGTGGTCGAGGTGCACCTCGCCCGGCGCGACGCCGAGCAGCTTCGCGAACTTGCGCTGGAAGCCGATCGCCACGTTGCACAGGCCGACGGCCTTGTGCCCGGCCTGGAGCAGCGCCCGCGTGACGATGCCGACGGGGTTGGTGAAGTCGATGATCCAGGCGTCCGGATTCGTACGCCGTACACGCTCGGCGATGTCCAGGACGACCGGGACGGTGCGCAGGGCCTTCGCCAGGCCGCCCGCGCCGGTCGTCTCCTGGCCGACGCAGCCGCACTCCAGCGGCCAGGTCTCGTCCTGCTGACGCGCCGCCTGCCCGCCGACGCGCAGCTGGAGCAGCACCGCGTCGGCGTCCGCGACGCCCGCGTCCACGTCGGACGTGGTGACGATGCGGCCCGGGTGGCCCTGCTTGGCGAAGATGCGCCGGGCGAGGCCGCCCACCAGCTCCAGGCGGTCGGCCGCCGGGTCCACGAGGACGAGCTCCTCGATCGGCAGGGTGTCCCTCAACCGCGCGAATCCGTCGATGAGTTCAGGTGTGTAGGTCGACCCTCCGCCGACCACTGCGAGCTTCATATCGGTTCTCAGCCCTTTACTCCGGTGAGGGTGACGCCTTCGACGAAGGCCTTTTGTGCGAAGAAGAAGACGATGATGACGGGGGCCATGACGAGCAGCGTCGCCGCCATGGTCATGTTCCAGTTGACGCTGTGGGCGCTCTTGAACGACTCGAGGCCGTAACTCAGCGTCCAAGCGCCGGGGTTCTGCGCCGCGTAGATCTGCGGGCCGAAGTAGTCGTTCCAGCAGTAGAAGAACTGGAAGAGGGCGATGGCGGCGATGCCGGGCTTGGCCATCGGCACGACGATCTTCACCAGGGTGCGGAACTCGCCGCACCCGTCGACCTTCGCCGACTCGATGTACTCCTTGGGGATCGTCAGGAGGAACTGCCGCAGCAGGAAGATCGAGTAGGCGTCGCCGAACGCCATCGGGATGATCAGCGGCCACAGCGTGCCCGACAGGTGGAACTGCTGCGCCCACACCAGATACATCGGGATCACGATGACCTGCGGCGGCAGCATCATCGTCGAGATGACGAGCAGCATCGCCGTGCGCCGGCCGCGGAAGCGGAACTTGGCGAGCGCGTACGCCACGGGGATCGCCGAGCAGACGGTGAAGAGGGTGCCGAGACCCGCGTACATGAGCGAGTTGCGCCACCAGTCGAGGAAGCCCGGCGTCTCGAACACGGCCTTGTAGTTCGACCAGTGCCAGGAGTCGGGCCACAGCTCGCCGCTCATCGCCTGCGAGTCGCTCATCACCGACGTCAGGAAGACGAAGACGAACGGCAGGACGAACAGCAGCGCGACGGCTATCGCGACGCTGTGCACGGCGATCCAGTGCAGGATCCGCTTGCGGCGGGCGCGGGCGGCGGCGGGCCCCCGGTTCGGGGCGGTCCGTTCGGTGGCCGCGGGGGCGGGCGCGCTGAGAGTCGTGGATGTCATCGAAGTCCTCAGTCCTCCGCCGCGAGCAGCCCGGAGCGCTTGCGCATCAGGAGCATCGTCACGGCCATGGCGATGGCGAAGAGCACGAGCGAGAGCACGCACGCGGCGCCGGTGTTGAAGTTCTGGAAGCCCATCTGGTAGACGAGCTGGGGGACCGTGAGGGTCGAGTGGTCCGGATAGCCGGGCTGGATGACGGATCCGGGGCCGATGTTGACGCCGGAGGCCACCTTCCCCGCGACCAGGGCCTGCGTGTAGTACTGCATGGTCTGCACGACGCCCGTGACCACGGCGAACATCACGATCGGCGTGATGGCGGGCCAGGTGACGTACCGGAACTTGGCGAACGCCCCGGCGCCGTCCAGGTCGGCCGCCTCGTACTGCTCCTTCGGTACGTCGAGCAGCGCGGCCATGAAGATCACCATCAGGTCGCCGATGCCCCACAGCGAGAGCAGCACCAGCGACGGCTTGGCGGTGTCCGGGTCGTTGAACCAGTTGGGCCCGGAGATGCCGACCGCCCCGAGCATTTCGTTGACGGGTCCCGTGCCCGGGTTCAGCAGGAAGACGAAGGCCACGGTGGCGGCCACCGGCGGGGCGAGATACGGGATGTAGAAGGCGGTACGGAAGAACCCGACGCCCGTCTTGATCTTCGTGATGAGCAGCCCGAGCGAGAGCCCGAAGACCACCCGCAGCGCCACCATGATCACGACCAGCCAGAGCGTGTTCCACAGGGCAGGACCGAAGAGGGGCATCTGCTCGAAGACGTACTTCCAGTTCCGGAGGCCCACGAACGTGGGCTCCTTGATCTGGTTGTAGTGCATGAACGAGAAGTAGACGGTGGCGATCAGCGGATACGCGAAGAAGACGCTGAAGCCGACCAGCCAGGGGGAGAGGAAACCGAGCGTGCGCAGTCGGCGGCGCGCGGGATTGGAGAGGGTCATTGCCATGACGGGGGTCCTCAGCTCTTCAGCTCTTCGACTGGAGGGTGTCGGCGTCGATCTGCTCGTCGAGCTTCTTCAGCCCCTTGCGCAGGTCACCCACGCGGCCGGCTTCCACGGAGTACGAAAAGTCCCCCAGGGAGACGACGTACGCGCCGCCGTTGACGGAGGGCGGCAGGGCCTTGCTGTGCTTGTTCGCCAGGATGTCGAAGAAGGCCCGGAAGGTCGGATCGGCGTCCAGGTCGGGCGACTTGAGCGCCGCGAACGTGGAGGGGACGTTGTGGATGGCGTTCGCGAAGCTCACGACCTGCTTGGTGTCGGCGGTCAGGAACCGCACCAGCTCCCAGGCGGCGTTCTGGTGCTTGCTGCTGTGCGCGATGCCGGCGACGGTGCCGGTGATGAAGCCCCGCCCGTACGTGTCGGCCTGGTCGTCGGGGACGGGCAGCGGTGCCACGCCCCAGTCGAACTCGGCCTTCGCCTCCTTCAGCATCAGGCCACGCCACTCGCCGTCCAGGAGCATGGCCACCTTGCCTGTCAGGAAGGCGTTCTGACTGGACATCTCGTCGCCGAACGTGAGCCGGAACTTCTCCAGATCCTGGAACCCGCCCTGTACAGCGGCGATTTGGCGCATGGTCTTGAAGAAGTCGTACGACGCGGGCTCGTCGGCGAGCCGTGAGGTGCCGTCCGCGTCGAAGTACTTCGGCCCCCACTGCGCGAAGAGCCGATCGGGACTGTTCTGATAAAAGCGGAAACTGGGCATGTACCCAACCCGCTCATACGAGCCCTTGCCACCGCCCCCGCCACTCTTGCCGCCGCGCACGGTCAGCTTCTCGGCGACCTTCTTGAACTCGGACATGGTGCGGGGCGGCCGCTTGATCCCGGCTTCGGCGTAGGCGTCCTTGTTGTAGTACATCCCGAAGGCGTCCGCGAGGAGCGGCAGCGCGCACTGGTTGCCGCGGTAACTGGTGTAGTCGAGCAGCGTCTTGGGGAATGTCTTGTGCTTGTCGAGCCCGGTCTTCTTCATGAACGGGTCGAGGTTCACCCACATCCCGGAGTCGCAGTACTGGCCCACGTTGTTGGTGGTGAACGAGGACACCACGTCCGGGGCCTTGTCGCCGCCTGCGCGCAGGGCCTGGTTGATGGTCTCGTCGGAGATGTTCCCGGTGGCCTTCACGTCGATGTTCGGGTGCAGCTTCTCGAATCGGTCGATGCTGTCGTTGATGGCCTTGACCTCGCCGGGCGTGGCCCAGCCGTGCCAGAACTTCAGGGTGACCGGCTTGGTCGGGTCGTCGTTCGCGCTGCCGACGCTCGGGTTGGCGCAGCCGGAGAGCAACAGACCGGCTGCGGCGAGCGCCGCGGACGCGCAGGTGGGCATGCGCCATCGCGGCATGGCGGACTTCCTTTGCGGGGAGGGGAGTTGGGGGACTTCGGTGCTTGCCGGGGCCTCAGGCCGTGTCGAACACCTGGTCGCGGGCCTGGGTGAGGGCCGAGCGCAGGGCGCCGGTGAGGATCGGGTCGCCGTCGAGTTCGCTGATGCGGATCTGCGGGCGGGGCAGCGCGAGCCCGGTCAGCTCCTCCTCGACCCTGGCGCGCAGCTTGTCGCCGCCCGCCTGGGAGACGGAGCCGGAGAGCACGACGAGTTCGGGGTCCACGACGGCGACGACGGCGGCGATGCCGGTGGCGATGCGCCGGGCGACCTCGGCGAGTGCGGTGTCGTCGGCCATGACGTCCGCCAGTGTCGCGTCACGGCCGCCGAGTTCACGCACGACGTACGCGGAGACAAGACTCTCGAACCCCCCGTCACCACCGCCGTCACCCTTTGCCCCCCTGCGTACCAGCGGGGCGCCCGGCAGCGGCATGTAGCCGATCTCGCCCGCGCCGCCGGTCGCGCCGCGCAGCAGGGTGCCGCCGAGCACGATGGCGGCGCCGACGCCCTCGTCGAGCCAGGTCAGCACGTAGTTGTCGTAGTCCTGGGCGGCGCCCTCGTACTGCTCGGCGACGGCGGCCAGATTCACGTCGTTCTCGATGTCGACGGGCGTGCCGAGGACGGCGGCGAGATCGTCGCGCAGCGTCCGCGAGTGCCAGCCCGGCAGGTGCGGGGCGTAGCGCAGCTGGCCGGTCTGCGGGTCGATGGCGCCCGGGGTGCCGATGACGGCGGCCCGCAGGTCCTCGTGGCCGAGCCCAGCCTGGCGCAGGGCGCCGTCGACGGCCTCGGCGACCAGCTGGGCGGTGCGGTGGCGCACGTCCTCGGCGACGGCGTCGGCCTCGACGCGCGCCTGGCCGAGCACGGTGCCGGTGATGTCGGCGACGAGGGCGGTGATGCCGTTCGGATCGGCGGAGAGCGCGGCGACGTGGCCGGCGCGCGGGTCGATCTCGTACAGCAGGGCGTTGGGCCCGGGGCGCCCGCTGAGGCTGCCGGTGGTGTGCACGAGGCCGGCGGCTTCGAGCCGCCCGAGAAGCTGCGAGGTGGTGGGCTTCGAGAGCCCGGTCAACTCACCGATACGGGTGCGGGTGAGGGGGCCGTGCGCGACGAGGAGGTCGAGCACGGCACGGTCGTTCATGGCGCGCAGGACGCGGGGGGTCCCGGGGGTGCCCGGGGTACCCGGTGAGCCCGGGGTGCTGCCTGCTGCCATGACGCCCACCTGCCTGCCTGTCGGCCGCTAACTGTTAGGAAACTTTCCAATTGGTGAGGACCGTACGGCTGGCGTGAATGGGGCGTCAATAGAGGGCGCGGCCAGGGCAACCAAGTCGTTACCTGGGGGCCGCCTTCGGCGTACGGAGACTTCGGTGGGCCGGGGACGTTGACGGTCACCGGGGCCGCCCGGTTTTTGCGGAGTGTGGCGCCTCCGGGCCGGCAGTAAAGGGCGCTCCGCTGCGCTGCGCGTCGGCTCCGCCGATTCCGCTCCGCTCCACCCTTGACTCCCGCCCCTCCACCGCACGTTGACTTTGACCCGGACGGCCAGGGGTGGGGCCGACGGGGGGCCTGGGTTGGGCCATCCCCTTTCGCTGCCGGGTGCGGCCCGGCCCAACGTGCGCCGACGTCACCGTCGGGGCTCGGCCCTCGGCTTCGCCGCTCGGGTCATCAGCTCTCGCGGCCGGGTGCGGACCGGCCCATCGTGGGCGCGGGCTACGCTCGGGGCGCGGCTGCCCGGCTGGCCGGGCCATCACCCTTCATTGCCGGGTGCGGGCCGGTCCATCGTGTCCGGTCGGGCACCTACTTTGGAAAAGTTGCGAATGGGGAGGCCGCGCGCCCCCCCTGCCACGCCCCGCGCGCCGTCACGCAGGGCCGGTCATGGAGGGATTGTGGCGCGGTGGGCTCGGATGCTGGGGGCGCATGGGCTGTTCAGGGGGCGTGCGGCGAACGCATTCGCAACTTTCCCAAAGTAGGTCCCCGAGGGGAGGCCTCTCCCGCCCGGCCGGGAGGGCGCATCAGTCGTGAAGAGGGGGCGCGCGGTCTCCCCATTCGCAACTTCGTGAAAGTTGGTCCCCGAGGGGCGGCCTCTGCCTCCCGGCCGGGGCGGCGCATTGGTCGTGAAGAGGGGGCGCGCGGCTCCTCCATTCGCAACTTCGCGAAAGTTGGTCCCCGACAGGCGGCCTCCCCCTCCCAGCCGGGCGGCGCATTAGTCGTGGAGGGGGGCGCGCGGCCTCCTCGTTCAC